>UQIE01000008.1 GCA_900541065.1 uncultured Collinsella sp.
TTGGAGAGAGCGCTCCCGCAAACTGCCTCTTGACAACTTATAGGAGCGTCGGTTTTAGTTCAACAAGTTTCGGAGTGGTCGCGGTTGAGCGATTCATCGTAGTAAACCGCCATAGTTTTGGCGGAGGCAGTCAGATTTGTGGGCGGTAAACCAAAGAGTGTCCCTTTTGAATAGTCGTTTAAGAACGTCCCCAATGACTAAGTTGCAGGTGGCGGCGGTTGTGTTACACTAACGCTGCGTATATGACGCAAATATCTCGATACAGATCAATGATGTCCGTCGGTATTTGACGGAGCTAGACTGTTTAGCCGCCCTGAAGGTTTATGCAGGGAGCATGTGATCACAGGGCTTGAAAAGAAAGTTGAGCAAACACTGTGTCTGATCAACAGCAAGAAAACGAAATAACGACGACGCAAGCCGCTCCCGCTGCACCGGTTGCGTCGGACCAGGTCGCGGCGCCCGCGCAAACCTCGGCTCCTGAGACGCCTAAGGCTGCAACGGCTGAGAAGGCCGTGCCTGCAACTGGTGAGGAGGCTGCTCCGGCAAAGCCCAAGCGCACGCGCCGCGCGGCCAAGCCTGCCGCTGACGGCGAGGAGGTCACCAAGCCCAAGCGCCGTACCGCGCGCACGACGCGCGCCAAGCGCACCGTTGCAGCTGACTCCTCGGCGCCGATTTCCGATGAGGTCGCGCAGGCACGTGCGTTGGCGCAGATTAGCGAGGCTCAGGTGGTGCGCGCCCGCCGTCGTGCTGCCGAGCGCGAGGCCGCGGCTCTGACCGAGCTTGCAGCCCCGTCTGTGCCCGAGACCCCTGCCGCCGACCAACCGACCGAGAAGCCGGCACCGCGCACACGCCGTCGCACGGCTGCTAAGGCCGAGCAGGTTGCCGATCAGGTAACCCCCGAGCTCACTGAGGCTTCGGTCCGTTCCGCGGCAGGGGAGGGCGCATCGCCAACTGAGCCCGCTGCGCCTGTCGAGGCCAGCGAAGTTCCCGTTGTCGATCCGGCTTTGCGCCCGCACCGTCGCGGTCGCAAGCCCAAGGCCTTCGTCGAGGCAGAGAAGGCCGCAGCCGCAGCCGCAGCTGCTCGGGATGCTGCGGCGACCGCCGAGTCTGCAACCGCTGCCGATGCACCCGTTCAGGATGCTGCGACTTCCGAGGCCGCTCCCGCCGATGCCGAGCCCGCCGACGTCCGCCCCGGTCGCAGCCGTCGCACTGCTGTTAAGCGCACGTCCAAGGCTAAGGCTGCCAAGAAGGGTGCGTCCGAGGATTCCGACGAGACGACCGCCGATGCATCGACTGATGCCGCCGAGCCCCAAGACGTCGAACAGCCTGCGTCCGAGAAGCCCAAGCGCGGTCGTAAGAAGTCCGCTAAGGCCAAGGCGTCCGAGCATCAGGCTGATGTCGAAGCGCAGGTCGATTCTGGCGCCGAGGCCAATGAAGCCGCTGCGGTCAATGCCGACGCCGCCACAACCGATGTTGCCGCGCCCGCCGAGGCCGAAGACGGCACTCGTTCCAACCGTCGCCAGCACAAGCGCAACGAGGAACGCAACGAGCGCAACAACGACCGTCGCAATCGCCAGCGCGATCGCAAACAGCGCAACAAGGAGCGTAACGCCGCCCCCACCGAGCCCACGCTTTCGCGTGAGGAGCTCGCTGCCATGAAGGTCGCCGAACTGCGCGAGAAGGCCAAGGAGTTCGAGATCGAGACGACCGGCAAGAAGAAAGCCGAGCTCGTCGAGGAGATCTACGTCACCGCCGCGAAGGCAGAGGGCTTCCGCGACATCAAGGGCATTCTGCAGATTCGCCCGGACAGCTCCGGCATCATCCACGCCCATGGCTACATGAAGTCCAACGACGACGCCTTCGTGCCCGCCTACCTCATCCGCTCCGCGCGCCTGCGCACGGGCGACGTCATCGAGGGCTCACTGCGTCCTTCGCGCGGCGGCGACAAGCGCGCCGGCCTCGCCAAAATCACGACCGTCAACGGTCTAGACCCCGAGCAGATTCGCAACCGCCCCAAGTTTGGTGACCTCACTCCGGTCTATCCCAACGAGCCGCTGCGCATGGAGCACGGCAAGGACTCCATTACCGGTCGCGCCATCGACATCGTGTCGCCGATCGGCAAGGGTCAGCGTGGCCTGATCGTGTCCCCGCCCAAGGCCGGCAAGACCACGATCCTCAAGAAGATCTGCCAGTCTATCTCGATTAACAACCCCGAGGTGCACCTCATCTGCCTGCTCGTCGACGAGCGCCCCGAAGAGGTCACCGATATGCAGCGCTCCATTAAGGGCGAGGTCGTGGCCTCGACCTTCGATATGCCCGCCGACAACCACACCCGCGTGGCAGAGCTCGTCATCGAGCGCGCCAAGCGCATCGTTGAGCTGGGCGGCGATGTCGTGGTGGTGCTCGACTCCATCACGCGTCTTGCCCGCGCCTACAACTTGGCGGCGCCCGCCTCGGGCCGCATCCTTTCGGGCGGCGTCGATTCGGCGGCCCTGTATCCGCCCAAGCGCTTCCTGGGCGCAGCCCGTAATATCGAGAACGGTGGCTCGCTCACCATCCTGGCCTCTGCCCTCATCGACACCGGTTCCAAGATGGACGAAGTCATCTTTGAGGAGTTCAAGGGCACCGGCAACATGGAGCTTAAGCTCGACCGCGATCTTGCCGACCGTCGTATCTTCCCGGCCATTGACCCCGTTGCCTCCGGTACGCGCAACGAGGATCTGCTGGTCGACGAGCAGATGCGCCCGTTTGTCTTTGGCCTGCGTCGCATTCTTGCCGGCATGAACAACACCGAGCGCGCAGCCGCATCGTTTATCAAGGGTCTTAAGGGCACCAACACCAACCAGGAGTTCCTGGTGCGTTCGGCCAAAAAGCACAGCGACTACGAGCAGACGTTCTAGGTTGTCATCCACACGCAGCGATAGCCATCAATGCGATAAAGGGTCGGGGCTTTGAGCCTCGGCCCTTTTCCATATCGCCGCTCCGCGCTTATTTTTAACCATAAGACCGACGAGCAGCAGGTTTCCCGTTTCAATCCGACATCGTCGCTTGCAATCGACGGGGCGGTTTCGCATAATAGCTTTTAAGCTTCGCGACGGAAAACGCAGATGAAACGAACCATATACCGTTGCTTTGGGGCATAGCCCCGCTTCATCTTCTCTCGCGCAGCCAACTGAATGATGCGATTTGGGTGCTGGAAGATGGGGAGAGCTCATGGCTTCTTCTGATGCAACACAACGAGCAGTCCTTGCCGGACTTTCGTGCGGGATCGGCCTTGCCGCTCCCGTGGTTATGTATGCCGCGACGCTGCCGTTTTCGTCGGTGAACGAGACGGTCGTGGCGGGTGCGGTTCCCTTCGCCGTGGGCGCGGTGGCGGGCGTGGGTATCTATGCCGCCTCGCTGGGTATCTCCGAGTATCGTGCGCAGCGTGAAGAGCGTCTGTTCCAGCCCGATGCCATGGGCGGTGCCGCCAATCTCAATCAGCATCAAAGCGAGTTCAAGACCGCCTCGATTCCAGCTCAGCAGCAGGATGCGACTCCTTACGCTGCGGCTTCTGCTTCTCAGGCTCAGGCGGAGCAGTCTACCTCGGCATTCCTTTCCGGCCTGACCGGTGCGTTCCAGCGCCGTCATGCCGATGATGGTGTCCCTACCATCGCTCGAGCCGCAGATGCTATGGACGAGGACGAGGCTTGGTCCATGATCGACAGTATGCTCGACGACGATTCGCCGGTGAGCTGCGACCCTGCACACTCGCGCGACGTCTATCAAGTCGCCATCGACGAGCTCACCAACGGCGGGCAGACCGGCTCCTTCAATCGCGACGACATCGCCGCCGCGGCACGCGCCGTGTCGGGCTCCCAGGCCGCCCCTGCGGGCAGCACGGCGGCTTTCGTGGCACTCGTTGCCAACGCGGCAGCCAATAACGCTTACAGTGCTACCTCGGCGGATGCGAACGCTTCTGCCGACAATTCGTACGTTGATGAAGCCATGACTGCGGACGAGGAGGCCGTTGCCGCCCGCCGTGCCGCCGAAAGCTCGCTGTGGGGCGCTCCTGCCCAGCAGCAGGCGGCCGAGGCTGCGCCGTACAACGCAAACCTCGCCAGCATGCCTATCATCTCCGGTGCCGCGGACATCGATCTCGATGACCTCGATGAGCCTGCAGACATCACCGCATCTATTGAAGCCCAAGATCGCATCGACACCGGCGACCTTCCGGACGCCTCGCTCGAGGTTGATGTCCCCATGGCCGATTACTCGGGCCACGAGGACATGTGGGCCGCCGCCACCGCGATTCTGGATGAGATTGACGAGCCCGCTCCTGTTGCAGCCCCCGCTCCCGCCGCTGCCCCTCAGCCTGCTGCCCCCGCCTATGTCGGCCGTCACAGCGCTGTGTTCCCCGAGGATACCGCCCGTATCTCGCGTGAGAGCATCGAGCGGGCCGAGGCCATTGCCGCCGGCATTATGGAAAATCGTCGTCACGAGCGCGTCAATCAGATCCTCGAGGAAGAGATTGAGCGCCTGCAGTCCTCTACCGCCAAGCGTACGGGTCGTGCCTATCTGAGCGTAATCGAGGGCGGTACTGCCAGCTTTGCGCCGCTCCGCGCGGAGGCATAACTTCTGCATGGTTAAGATCAATCGAAAATGGGCGGTCGTGACCTGTCTGATGGCGCTCTTGATCTGGGGCAATTCGCTGGTTCCCGGCTCGGGGTCGGGCTCGCTGAGCCTAACGGTCATGGAAGCTATCCGCGGTTTCCTGCACGGCGTGGGACTTCCATATGCATGGGTGACCAACTTTGTTGTTCGCAAGTGCGCGCATTTTACCGAGTATATGGTGCTCGGCATCCTGGCAACGCACGCCTTTGATCTTGAGGGCCGGCGCACCTTTGACGTGCTGCTTCCCACGGCGGTGTTCCTGCTGCTGATTCCCTCGATCGACGAGACGATTCAGCTCTTTGTGCCGGGACGCGCCGGCATGATCACCGATGTGATGATCGACTGCTGTGGAGCGGCAACGGGCGTTGTGCTCCGATATCTACTACGATCGCTCATATGTGCCAAAAAGGCCGCCTAGGACGAATGTTTGGTCCTAGGCGGCCTTTTTTATTTGAGGGCTTATATGAGGCGTGGTGGCGTCGTTCCGTAGGTCGGATTTGCCGGGCGCGCCACGCCTTGTGGGTGCATCTGCTACTGAAGCGCCTGTGCGCCCAGGGCCAGGCAGCCCATGATGCCCTGCTTGCCCTCGAGGCTGTTGTTGACGATGTAGCTATCGATGTCGTTGACCTCGGGCGTGACGATATAGCCGTTGAGCATCTCTGCGCACTTCTTGCGTGCGAGCGGCACGATGGGGGTGTGGTCGGCCACGCCGCCGCCGATGATGATCTTTTGCGGCGCGTAGCACAGCGTGTAGGTCATGAGTGCCTGTGCCAGATAGCCGGCGAGCAGGTCCATGGCCTCCAGGTCATCGGCCATGTCTCCGGCGCTCTTGCCATCCCAGCGCTTTTTAACGCCGGGGCCGGCAATGAGGCCCTCGAGGCAGTTGTCGTGGAAGGGGCAGGCGCTGTGCTCGCCAATGGTGTCGCGCGGGTCGCGCGTGACCAGGATGTGGCCAGCCTCCGGATGCATCATGCCGTGCACGAGCTTACCGCCCGAGAGCACGCCGGCGCCCACGCCGGTGCCGATGGTCAGATACACAACGTCAGTGAGGCCCTGGGCGCAACCAAAGGTGACCTCGCCCAGGCAGGCGACGTTGACGTCGGTGTCGTAGCCGCAGGGGATATTGAGCTCGTTTTGGATAGTGCCCAGCAGGTCAAAGTAGCGCCATGCCGTTTTGGGCGTCTCCAGGATCTTGCCGTATTGGGGCGAAGCGGGGTTGACTGCGGTGGGGCCAAAGGCGCCGATGCCCAGTGCGGCGATGCCCTTGTCGGCAAACCATGCATTGACGGCCTCAACGGTCTCCTGCGGGGTCGTGGTCGCGATCTGCTCACGCTCCAGGACCGTACCGTCTGCATAGCCCGTGGCGCAGACCATCTTGGTGCCGCCGGCCTCGAGCGCTCCGATAAGCTGCTGTTCTGCCATAGTATTCCTCTCTCTGGGACGAGTTGCTCCGTGACTAAAGTATAGGGCTCTAAACCATTTAAGAAAGCGCTATAAAAAGAAGCCTCGCAACGTGGCGGGCGGTGCGGGGCTTCTTTGGTTGCTTTAGTTGCCGGGCCGTCATTACCCGCGCGGCTTGATTTTATCACGTAGCGACTTGAGGTTCTCCAGTGCCGCGTTAAGCGTCTCGTCCCGCTTGGCAAAGTGGAAACGAATCAGATGGTTGACGGGCTCGCGGAAGAAGCTCGAGCCGGGCACGGCGCCCACGCCCACCTTGGATGCGAGGTCCTCGCAGAATTCGAGGTCGCTGTCATAGCCAAACTCAGAGATGTCCATCATGACGTAGTAGGCGCCCTGTGGCACGTTATGCTCAAGACCGATGCTATCGAGCCCCTGGCAGAACAGGTCGCGTTTGGCGGTATAGAGGTTAAGGACCTCATCGTAATAGCTGTCGTCGAAGTTGAGGGCGGTGACAACGGCTTCCTGCAGGGGAGCGGCGGCACCCACGGTGAGAAAGTCGTGGACCTTCTTGATACGCTCGGTGATCTGGGCCGGGGCGATGGTGTAGCCCAGACGCCAGCCGGTGATGGAGTACGTCTTAGACAGCGAGCTGCAGCTGATGGTTCGCTCGAACATGCCGGGCAGCGTGGCCATATAGACGTGCTCATGGGGCGCGTAGACGATGTGCTCGTATACCTCGTCGGTGATGCAGTAGGCGTCGTACTGTTTGCAGAGGTCGGCGATAAAGGTGAGCTCCTCGCGCGTAAAGACCTTGCCACAGGGGTTGGACGGGTTGCACAGGACGATCGCCTTGGGATCGTTGTCGCGGAAGGCCGCCTCGAGCACCTCACGGTCAAAGTCGAACGCAGGCGGGTTGAGCGGCACGTAGATGGGCTCGGCACCCGAAAGGATCGTGTCGGCGCCGTAGTTCTCATAGAACGGCGAGAAGATGACGACCTTGTCGCCGGGGTTCGTGACCGTCATCATGGCGGCCATCATGGCCTCGGTGGAGCCGCAGGTGACTACGATATTCTCGTTGGGGTTCACCGGCATGCCCATAAAGTGCTCCTGTTTGGCGGCGAGCGCCTCGCGCATGGCCTGGGAGCCCCAGGTGATGGAGTACTGGTGATAGAGCGGCTTGGGGTCGCTGGCGATGGTGCTCAGGCTATCGAGCAGCTGCGCCGGGGGATCGAAGTCGGGGAAGCCCTGCGACAGGTTGACGGCGCCATACTTGTTGGAGATGCGCGTCATGCGGCGGATGACGGAATCGGTAAACGTTGCCGTGCGGTTGGAGAGTTCTTTCATGCCGGTCCTTTCGAGCATTTGCAGTGGGGCAAGTTTACTCCTATGAAACCGGTGGGATTTGCTCGAAATGGTCTCGAAAAACTCTTTTCAAAATTCTTGAAAATTGGGGCTTGCATCGCGTGGCGTTCCTTGCAATAATAGTCGAGCGCGAAGCGCACAGGACACGGTGGGTGTAGCTCAGTTGGCTAGAGCGACGGGTTGTGGTCCCGTAGGTCGAGGGTTCGAGTCCCTTTACCCACCCCAGTTCTTGCTTCGTGTTGATATCGGGTCGTTAGCTCAGTTGGTAGAGCAGGGGACTCTTAATCCCAAGGTCCAGGGTTCGACCCCCTGACGGCCCACCAAAGAACACGCAGGTCAGCGCTTCGGTGCTGACCTTTTTTATTTGCCGAGACCTCAAATCATAACCGTCCGTTACCGTTGACGTTTTACGCCCCCTGCCGTTTATGCGCGGCAGGGGGCGTTTTATGCATTTTGCAGGTAGTGGACCTTGAAAATGCAATTTAGAACGTCTCGGCGCTGCGACCGGTGCCATTAAAACCGCCGTCCGCGCCGCCGCCCTCGACGATCTGCAGGGCGCGGCCGACCTGCCTGGCGGCCTTCTCGCGCTCCGCCAGACCCGGTTTGATGTAATGGCGGTAATCTGTCCCCAGGTCCGTATGCCCGTGCAAATCCATGATGCTCAGAGGGTCGACCTCGGTCGCCGCCATGATGGTCTCGGACGTGTGGCGCAGGGCCTTTGGCGGGATATACCGCAGGTCATGGCGTACGCACATGCGCCGCCAGGCGCGCACGAGGTTGTCGCCGCGCATGTTCACGATGCGCTGCCCGCTCCATTCGCGCACCTGCTCCGTAACCGAAGTGCCGCCCTCGACGGTTATGGATGGGCGCAGCTCGTCCATAATCTGGTGCAGGCGCTCGCGGCCCGCCAATAAAACCGGCACGGTGCGCACGGAATGGGCGTTCTTGGTCTCCTTCACGCCGTCCTCGTCCGTGTACGCGCGGCACACCTCGATGTACTCCGAAACGGTCGGCTGGCCCGTGGCGAAGTCGTAGGTCGTGGTGACCTTGAGGTCGCACGGGCGCACCGCCAGCGCCTCCTCCTTGCGCAGGCCGCTCAGGCCGAGGATGAGGTAGGCGTTCATGACCAGATCGGCGCGGTCGTCGCTGGCGGCGAGCCTGCGCAGCGCCTCTGCGGCCTCGGGGATGCTCCACGGCTCCACGGGCGCCTGCTTGGCCTTGGGCGCGATGACGCGCCGGCGGAACGGCTCCACCGTCACCCAGCCGTCGTCGAAGGCTCGGCGCATGACGGCGCGCAGCGTGGTCTTGGTCTTTGCCGGCGCGCCCGAGCGCTCGATACAGCTTCGCATCATGTCGTGGGTTATCTCGGAGATGTCGATGCTCCCCAGGACGGGGGAGATGTAGTTGCACATCTGGCCGTCGTACTCGCGCAGGCTCGCGCGGGAGCGCGGCTTGCCGCGGTTGCTGGGGGAGTCGCGGAAAACTCCCCAGTAGTACATGTCGAGCGTCACGCCCGCGTGCGCCGCCTGGGACACGCCAAGCTCCTGCGCGAGCTGGGCGATGGCGATATCGGCCTCGGTCTCGGTGCCGTATACGGTGCGCGACACGCGGCGCACGTGGCCGTCCGCGCGGAAGCCCGCCTGGACGCGGATCACCCACTTGCCGGGCGCGACCTCGCGCTTGGAGCCGAGTTTTGACCTTGAAGTGTCGTTTGCTGACATATAATGGTCCTGCCTTTCCCTTTTGCCGGAGGGCATATGCCCCGTGCGGATCCGCCAAGATTGCCGCACGGGGCTTTTTTGTTTGCGTTGAGGCCGGCTACGCGACTGCGCGGCGCTTGGGCCTGCCCGAGCGGGGCGTGTCGGTCAGACGCGCCGCTATGCTCTCCACGGTCACGTAGGTACGGCGGCCCTTGCGGTAGCCCGTAAGGATCCCCGAGTCGAGCATGTGGGTGATCCTGCCGGGGGAGACGGAGAGCCTGCGCGCGGCTTCGGCCGCCGAGACCGTCTCGCCCTCCACGATGTACCCCTCGTCCGTGGAGAAGGCGACCATCATGGAGAGCCCGCCGTCTGCGGGCTCGATGAACTCGGGCTCAGGCACGGCAAGACCGTCCTTCACGAGCGCGGCCACGTAGGCGCTCGCCGCGTCCACGGACTGCTCGGCGGCCTCGGCAATCGTGTCGCCGCAGGTGAAGCATCCCGGTAGTGAAGGAAACTCCACGTCGTAGCCGCCGTCCTCGTCGGGTGTGAGCACCGCCTGGTAAACGTATGTCTTCATATCTTTCGACCCCCAAGGGGGCGGGGCTAGAGCCACCCCGCCGTCTTAGCTATCTTCCGGTACGTCCCTATCGGTATCTCCTTCTTGGAGGTGGGCACGCTGATCTGGATTCCTTCCTTTCGCGCGACCACGTGGCTGCCCTTGCCGGTGTAGAGCGTCCAACCCTCCTTCTTGAACCGCTTGAGCACCTGCGCGGGCTCCTGCTCCTTGGGCATCTCTCCTCCTTTCGACAATTTAATTATAAACAGTTGATAGTTAGCAATCAAGTAAATTATCAAGTATTTACAGTTTTAAAATTGACCACACGGATCCGCCAAGATTGCCGCACGTGGTTTCTTTATGTCTGGAGCTGTCAAAGAATCTTTGACAGCTGAGGTGCCAGCTTGGGTTTTTTAGAAAAAATCGAAAAAACCTAGCCGCGCCGCGGGTCATAATCGTGATGAACACCATTCACGCTCCTGGAGGTACCCATGGCTCGCTATAGCGTCGGCGCATACGCGTACGAGGACGATTCCCCCGACACGATGATCTACGACGGGCTCACGGGCATCCCGTTGAGCTTGGGGTACGAACTCGTGTCGCAGGAGCGCGGGGACACCGTGAAAGTCGTCGCCCTGGGCGTGAAGGACGGCACCGCGGGCCCCGTCCCGTTTGCGACGCTCAGGCCGTGCGCGTACTCCCTGGCGTCCGAGTACGACGTGCGCGCCGTGAGGTGCCCGCAGACCGGGCAATGGGTCCTCATCGGGTACATGGGCGTCTAGAGGAAGCCCGCAATCTTCCCTCCGATGGAGAGGATGCCTGCTACCAGTTCACCGCCCTTCTTCGCTATCTCCAATCCCTTGATCATGCGGTCGGCCAGCGATGCCTGGTCGCCACGCTTTGCTGCCAATTCCATCTGGGCGAGGCATGCTGCGAGCATGTCTTTGTCTTCCGTAGTGAGTCCCTGGTCCGCAGCGATCGTCTCCATCAAGTTGTCGACGGATGCCCTCAGCGAAGATGAGGACGTCGAGCTCGAGCTTGAGGTCGCATTGCTGTCTGCGTGCTGCTCGACGCTCACGTTTGTCCTCGCCGTGGAGGACTTCATCTTTTCAATCTCATAACTCATGCGCCTGTCATCGGCGTACAGCTTCGCTTTCGCCTGTAGCCGCCGTATGTCCTCGGCGGCATCTTTCCTCCCGTATGACGACTGCCCGCCAATCGTCATACGGAACATCTTCAGGCCCACGCGGACCTTGGGCACCACTGTTTCTAGCGCCGACTCGATTCTCTTGGCCTCGCTCACGAGGTTGTAGGAATCAGGGTTTGCTAGGATTTCCCCGCATTCCGCTATGAGCTCATCAATTGCGTTGTCCATGAAATGTGCTCCTAAATGAAAAAGGCGGCCGCCCATTGGGACAGCCGCCTTTCCTTGGACGCGGGCCCCGTGGGGTCCCCGCGTCAATACCGCTGTCCAAATTACCGGTTGTCCTCGGCACGGTCAAGCCGATCAGCCCATTTTCGTGGGGTTACGAAAATGGTGGAGTAGCTGGCGTTTTGCTTCCCGTGTCTACGCGGACCTTACTTGATCCGCTTCCAGCCCTTCGCCTTCAGGCGCTGCAGCCTGATTTTGGGACAGCTCGGACTGGTCGCGTGCCGTCTCCAGGATCTTCGAGCGCCTCTTCTCGGTGCTCTGCCGGTAGCAGGCGATCAGCTCGCCCTCCGCGCCCGCCGGCGCCGTCGGCTTGTCCTCGGGATGCTCCTCGTACCATCCGAGCAGGTCGTTAGGGTCGGTGTTAAGAGCTATGGCGCACTTCCACAGCTGCTCGACGTTGGGGAGACTCTCGCTTCTCTCCCATGAGCCTACCGTTCTCAGGCTTGTCCCCGTTGCGTCGGCTAGCTCAGTTTGGGACATGTGAAGGTTCTTTCTCACTTCCCTAATTCTTAGATTCATAAGCTCCTCCTAAATAGGACGGTTGTTGCCGAGAATCCTATAGCTTTTCTTGAGAATGAGCAAGAATCTGCAAAGTTTTCTCTTGCCAATAGGAAGACATCCGCCTATAGTTTCAATCAACAGGAAGAAACCCGCACATTTTGAAGGAGGAAAAGATGAAGTTTTCGAAGGACGAGTTCGGAGCGAACTTGCGCGCCGCCCGCGCTCGCGCCGATATGTCTCAGGAGCAGCTGGCCAACAAGGCGGGGCTCTCGGCATCTTCAATCATCGGCTACGAGAACGGCTCGATGGTTCCAGGTGTCGACAAGGCGTATGCCATCGCCCAGGCCCTCGGATGCACGCCCAACGACCTGATGGGCTGGAACACGGACGAGGCCGCCTAGGCCGGAAGGGGGAAGAGATGGGCAAAGTCGGCGATCTGAAGCTCAGGGGCAGGTGCCCCGAGGCGCTGGAGCTCGCGGAGAAGGCGAGGGCGGCGTCGGAGCACCTGCAGGCCGCTATCGAGATCCTCGATGAGCTCGGTGAGGTCGAGCTCAACTACGAGGTCATCGCGTGCGGTAGCCCGTCCCGCAGTGGGGACAGCGCATCGATTCCGGTCGGAGAGTGAAGCTCCGGCCGCAGACCTGGCAGCGGGCCTCGTAGCCCTCGGTTGCAATGACGTGCTCGATTCCGCTGGTGAAGATGCGGCCCAGTTTTCTCTCGTTTACTTCGACCTTCGATTTTGACATGTAATCACCTCCTTTCGCGTAAAGGGATGAACGCAAAGGAGTTTACGGGTTCGTGGGGACATGGAAATGAATGAGATCAGACGGCTCCGCAAGAAGGCGGGACTCTCGCAGTTCAAGCTCGCGGTGAAGGCGGGCGTGACCGAGACGACGGTGCGGAACTGGGAGCGCCGGGGGATAGCCGACGCGAAGTACGGGGCGGCCAAGCGGCTCGCGAGGGCGCTGGGCGTGCCCATGGAGGATCTGGAGGAAGAGGAATGACTCGGGCGTTGCTGGGCTCGGCCGTCGTGATGGACGCTGCGGGGTGGCTCTGCACCGCGCAGGGGGCATACGGCCTGGCGCGGGTGTGCTTCTCGGCCGCGCTGCCGTTCATCGCGGCGTGGGTGGTCGCGTCATTTTGCGACTGACGGCGGGCCCGCCCCCGTCGCGCCACGGGTTCCGTACCGCCCCCATTCCGCGGGGCCCGCGGCGCGACGGGGCCGGACTCCCTACTTCCGGCCCATAAGGTGTCCGCCGCCGACTTGGCGGGGTGGCGGCACCGCTCCCTTTGGCGGGGGAGCGCCCTCCGGCTGCATCTATCGGTGCGGCCCTCCGGCAAGGGAATGGCTCAACGAATGAAAGGAGAAGGCCATGTGGATGTCTATAGCCAAGGGCGCGCGTTACGCCTGCTGCGACAACGTCACGTTCCGCGCGATGGTCATGCAGGGGGTAATCCCGCGCTACCCGTCGCTCAACCCCAACAGCTCGCGCGAGGTGGTGCGCAGCGAGGACATCGACGCCGCCATCATGGCGCGCGGCGCGGTCCCTGCGCTGCCCTCGCCCGACTGCGTGCCGGCGCGCCGACCGAGGCGGGTGGCGTGATGGGCGACCTGGTCTGGGAGGCGGGCTGCCGCCTCGGCGCGTGGTGGGACTCGCTTCCCGAGCGCGTGCGCAGCGTCGTGTGCGCCGTGGCGCTCGTCGGCCTGATCGCCGTCGGCGGCGCGATCGAGGGGACCGCCCCGAGCGGGATGTATTACTAGCCCCCATTTACCTTGACAGCTGCATAGCGATCGGGGCGGCGGCCCGGGGAAGGGAGCCGCCCTATGGGACAAGGAATGCCGCCCGTATGGTCTTTCGTCCTCTTCGCGCTCGCGTTCACCATGTTCTTCGTCCTGGGACTCGCTACATCCGGAGCGCTGTCCGGATGAGCGCGATGAGCGTGGGCGCGGCGGCGCCGCCGATGAATCCGGCTATGGCTCCGGAGACGACGCTGAACAGCGCCACGAGGTAGTCGTGCCTGCGGCCGCCCCGGACGTTCTCGCGCTCGATGCGCGCCGCCTCGTCTCGGTCTAGGAACCAGCAGCGCCCCTCCGAGGTCAGCTCGCCGAAGTACTTCGGGTTTTGCTCGCCGCCCGAGCGGCCGTCGAGGAGACCCTTTTTCGCGAGCGTCTCGTATACGTGGCGCTCGAGCTCGTACTCGCGGGAGTAGGTACGGATCTCGCAGCCTAGCGAGTCTATGCCCTGGAGCGTTGAGAGCTCGTTGTCGAGCCTGTTCCAGATGAAACCGTCCACCGACTCGCCTCGTTCGGAAACCTCTTGGAGCCTCCTGAGATAGGACTGCTCCTCACTCGTCAATTCAACCATCCGGACCCCCGCCCCGATCGCTATGGCAGTTCATGCGAGGCCCAAGGCCTCGAGACAGGAGGATACATGCAATTCGAGAAGAAGTCTGTGCGCCTGGGCGATATCCGCCCCAGCGGGCAGAACCCGCGCGAGGACTTCGGCGACATCGGCGCCCTGGCCCGCAGCATCGAGGCGACCGGCGGCGAGCCGCTGAACCCAGTCGTCGTGGTGGCGGACGGCAACGTCTACCGCATCGTGGACGGCGAGCGCCGATACCGCGCGCTGTCGTCCATCTACGGGGAGGACCGAGAGGTCTCCGCGCTGGTGGCCGACACCATGGACGAGGCCAACGAGCTCGTGGCCATGCTCGCCACCGACGACAAGCGCCAGCTGACCGAGGCGGAGCGCGCACACGGCGTGCAGCAGATGCTCGTGCTGGGCGTCGACGAGCAGCGCATCGAGCGCGCGAGCCGCGCCACCGCCGGGCAGATCCGCGCTGCGCGCCGCCTGCGCGGGAGCATCGAGGGCCGGCAGGTGACGCTGGAGCAGCTCGAGGCCGCGAGCGCCTTCGACGATGAGAAGGACATCGAGGCCGTGCTGGCGGCCGGCGATGGCTGGGCGGGCAAGGCCGACCAGATCCGCCGCCGCGTCGAGCGCGAGGAGGCCAAGGCCGAGGACTACGACGCGTTCGGCGATGCAGGCATCCCGGTCGTGAAGGAGCAGCCAGAGGGTTTCAACTACACGGACTGGGTCAACGTCGGCCTCGCCGCCCAGAAACTCGAGGGGAAGGAGTTCGCCGCCGGCACCGTTGCCGTGTGGAAGGGCAGCTACTGGGACCTCTTCGCTCCGAAGCGCGGCGATGACGCCGAGCCCGAGAAGACCGAGGAGGAGATCCGGGCCGAGCAGGAGGCCGAGCGCGAGGCGTCGGCGCTCGAGACCCTGTATAGGAGCCTGATCGGCTTCGTGGCGTCCGGTGCCTTCGCCATGTCCAAGGACCTCATGATGTGCGTGCGCGTGGGCCGTGCCGACCCGCCCGCGCTGCTCGTGGCGATGGGCGGCGACAGCAACGTCGAGAACGAGGGACGCTTCGGTGCCGTGCGCGACGAGTTCGCCCGCAACCTCAAGGCGTGCAGGCCCAGCGAGTACGAGGCCGGCTGCTGGCTCATGGCGGCGGCCAAGGACATGGCCCAGCTCAACAACCGCTGGGGCGGCGACGACGCGGAGGCGTGGCTCGACCACTATGACATCTTCTGCTCCGCGGGCTTCGAGCCCGGCGAGGAGGACGTGTGGCTCATGGAGAGGGTGCAGGCCAGTTTCAAGGAGGACGAGGATGAGTAGCGAGGATGAGAACTACGTCACGGTGACGGTGAAGGCCAGGGGGCATGAGTGCTCCATCCTCTGCCGCGAGGCAACGGTGGCAACGGTGGGGGCGGACGGCGAGCCCGGCACATTGCTTCACGTCGGCACCTTCGACTCGAAGTCGATTCGGGTTCTCGCAGAGAGCAGCCTCTCGGAGCTGCTCTCTGCCGGGGTCCGCGCCGGCATCCCCATGGACGCCATGCGCATCGAGCTCGTTTGCGCCGCGGTGCGCTGCGGGTTCCCGGAGGAGGAAGAGCGGAGCGCGATCTACTACGACCTCGACATCGACATGGACGGGGAGACCGCCAAGGAGGAGAAGGATGAGTAGCGAGAAGAATGTCAGGGTGACGGTGGAGGCGTGCGGCGAGGTCCGCGCTTTCGAGTGCCGCTGCGCGACGGTCACGACCGTCAGCGGGGTCAGCAGCGTGGACGCGTGTTTCGTGGGCGCGTCAAGCCCCCGCGATATCGCCACGCTCGCCGCCGCGGGTATCGACACGGTCATTGAGGCCCTCCGCCAGGTGGGCATTCCATACGGTCTCGCGCGCAAGCTCATGCTCGTCGCCGTGCTCGGCGCCGACCCCCACGGGCACGCCGACAGCGTCCAGACCCTCGACCTGGACGCGCGCAGGGAGATCCGCGACATGGCGGCGGAGCTCGGTGTCGATGCCGACATCTAGCGAGCGCCGGGCGGTCGTGCAGCGCGGGGCGGACGGGCGCTGGTTCGCCCGCCCCTACATGGGCACCGACCGCGTGACCGGCAGGCGGATCAGACCGTACAGGTCGTGGGACGCGGATCTGACGCGCGAGCAGGCCCAGGCGGAGTGCGACAAATGGGTCGCGACCTATATTCCCTCCTCGGCGCAGGACAGCTCCAAGCGCCTTTCATCGATGCTCGAGACCTACGTCTCAGACCCGGTGAACGGCCTGGCCGACAACTCCGTCGCCGCCTACCGCAGCGTGATCAGGACGATGGTGGAGCCGACTATCGGGCGAATCCCCTACGACCAGCTGCAGCCCTGGGACGTGTCCGCCGCCTACCGCATGCTGCTTGCGCCCAGGAGCGGCAAGGGCCTGTCGCCCAAGACCGTGCTCGTCATGCACGCACTGCTCAAGGGCGCGTACAGGACGTGGAGCCATGCCATCGGCCGCGACGTCATGCTCGAGGTCCCGGCGCCCAGGGCGAAGCCCGCGGAGCCGTTCGCCCTGTCCGAGCTCGATGCGGACGGGCTGTCCCGCGCGATGGTGTCCGCCATGTCCTCGCGCGACGCCACGGGCGCCAACATCGCCAGGCGCACCGAGGCAATGGCGGTCTTCCTCGCGCTCCACACGGGGCTGCGGTGCGGGGAGGTCTGCGGCCTGCAGCGCCGCGACTGGCGCCGCTCCCTGCACGACATCCACGTGGCGGGGCAGGCCGTCGAGAAGCCCAGCCTGCACAGGCAGGCCTACACCAAGGGCAAACGAGCGCGGAACGTCTCGATTTCGCCTGCGGTCGAGGCGCAGCTGGAGCGCCACTTGGCGTGGCAGGACTCGTGGCTCGTCCGCAAGGGGCCGGCCGCGCCCCTGATCACCTTCGAGCCCGCGGGAGGGCTCGCGAGGCCGTCGACCGTGACGGCCCGGTTCAAGGCGATCGCGCGCGAGCTCGAGCTGCCCGGGGAGACGGTCTTCCACACGCTCCGGCACACGCACGCCACGTGGCTGCTCACGCACGGGTGGGACATGCGCCTGGTGCAGGAGCGCCTGGGGCACGCGAACGTCAAGACGACGCTCGAGATATACGGTTCGGTGCTGCCGGGCCGCGACAGGGAGGCCGCCGCGGCCTTCACCGATTCGATCTACGGAGGTGACATGGATGGATAAGTTCAACTTCAACCGCGACTTCTACGAGGGCTGCCGCGCCCTGGGCGACAGGGAGGGCATGGCGCTCGCCTGGGCGATGCTGCGCTACGGCTACGAGGGCGTCGAGCCCAAGCTGAAGCCGGCGACCATGGCGGCCTTCAGCTTCGCAAGGGGGCGCATCGACGCCATGGTCAGCGGAAGCATGGGGGGCCGCGCAAGGGCCGCCAAGTCTTCCGGTCGGGTGCCTTGCCAAGGGGGTAGCCAAGGGGGTAGCCAAGGGGGTAGCCAACAGGGTAGCCAACAGGGTAGCCAACAGAAGGAGAAGGAGAAGGAGATAACCCTTGCGGGTTATAGCGCGTCCCGCCAAGCCCCCGACGACTTCGACCCGCCCTCGATGGAGGACGTCGAGGCCTACTTCGCCGCCAACTGCCTGCGCGGCGACCCCCGCCAGTTCTTCGACCACTACGCCGCACAGGGCTGGACGCTGCCGAGCGGCCTGCCCGTGACCGACGTGTGGGCGCTCGCCCGCAACTGGAGCCGCAAGCAGGTCGGCTTCGACGCGGACCGCAAGGCGCGGGGCGGGCAGACCTCCCAGGAGGTCGAGCGGGCCTCCGTGTGGAAGCCCGTGAAGACGGATGCGGAGCGCATAGTCGAACTCAGGCGCGAGCTGGGTGAGGCGTCATGATCACCCTCCTGGAGATGCTCAGGAACGAGAAGGCCGACCCCGCCGGCGGCCGCCCGCTCGACCTGACGCGGATCTACATGGCCAACGTCATGTCGCACGGGGAGGCCGCAGTGCTGAACAAGAGGCAGGAGCTCCACGACCGTGAGGCGCGCGAGGCGCAGCGCGCCGACCTGTACGGGAGGGTCGCCGCCATCGCGGGCGGCAAAAAGCCGGAGGGCGAGGAGCCGGAGGGCGAGGACCTAGAGCGCAGGCGTGCCAAAAGTGTGACAGCGGGCGCGAAGGAGTTGGGGCAGCAGGCACTTGGGTTTCCGCCGCTAGACGGTACCGGCGGCACGGCCGAGGAGGCCGAGGCCGCAATTAATGCCATATTGTCCGAGGAGAGAAAGCGAGAGACGTTTTGACCGAGATCTCAGCGGTGATGAGGGCCTACCGCGACGCCCTCGACAGGCACCAGATTCCCTGGGCCGACGACACGTACGACACCGAGAGGGTGGGCGGGTACCGGATGCGAATCGAGCGCACCAAGACCATCCTGGACGCTCACGAGGTGAGCGTGATCTGGGGCTACCAGTGCCTGCCCGCGGACGAGCCCGACGATTCCGTCGACGGCGGCGAGGAGACCGAGATGAAGGTCCGGACCGTGGGCATAACCGACGGCTATCCCGAGTACCTGGAGGTCATGTACGACCCGATCAGCGCGGATCCGTTCGTGGCCGCGCCCGGCGACATCCTCGCGGAGGTCTTCGGCGTGAGGGGTGAGTCGCGATGAGCTACGTGTGCGGACCCGCCGACTGGATCGACCTCGCCGTCGGCCGCCTCGAGGACGCGAAGAGGTCGCTCAGGGAGCGCGACCGGCTGCGACAAGCTGCGACAGGAGTGCGACATGTCGCGACGAGCAGCGACATCTGCGACGAGCTGCGCCAGGCGAGGCGATGCCTCAACCGCGCGCTGATCATGGTCGCGGAGGAGAAAGTAATTGAGAAGGAATGGAGCACGAAGTGAGTGATAGGAACGAGTGGTTCAAGGACGTTAAGAGGCTCATACGGGGCCTCGAAGTCGAGACCGTGGAAGACCCTTTCGCATGTCCGACCGTCAAGAGCGTCACCGACGGGGAGGATGTCCTGCATGCGCTCGGGCTTCATCCGTCCCGTGATGTCTGCGGCATCGTGAACGTCGACATCGATGAGGTGTATGGACTCATCCGGCACATAGAGCCCGAACCCGTCACGGGCTCCACATCGGACGGGTACCACACGTTCGACGAGCTCTACCACCACCGGGCGGTGCTGTTCTCGGTGATCGTGGCCATGTTCCGTGGGCGCTCGTGGAAGTCGCTCCACCACCATGACGGGACGATGTACGACGGCATGTTCATCGTGGGCATCGACACGCCCGCCGGCCCCGCCACCTACCACTACGACGTCGAGCCGTACTGGGACATGTTCCCGTGCGAGGTGCTCGACCGCGCGCCCGAGTGGGACGGCCACACGCCAGACGACGCCATCGAGCGCATCGGCACCCTGCGGGACATCCTGCAGGCGGAGACCGAGGAGGAGGGGAGCGAGAAATGAGTGAGGAGGCAAAGATGTACACCTGCTCTTGGTGCGGGAAGCCTACTCCGAACTATAGGGAGTACTTGCATCCGATGGCTGGCATTCTGGGCGAGTCTGGATACTCGGTATGTGACGAGTGCCTAAGGGGGGCGCGTATCGAGAGGGAATGGGAGAACGAACAGTGCGCTGAGGAACGCCTGATCTGCCCCTACTGCGAGAGTTCCATCGATGACCCGTGGTATTACGACGAGGACGATGAAGAGGTTGTGTGCCCTGAGTGCAAGCGCACGTTCGAGCTCGAGATTACCACCGTGCGCACGTATAGGACGAAACGCCGCATCGAGGACATGCCCGACGGCTGGAATGGGGGCGAGCTTCAATGAGCCGAGATTTCATTGAGCTATACGACGACGATGGCTACAGGTACATCGTCAACATGGACAAGATCGCATTCGTCAACGCCGCAGGCAGAAAGGTCTGGGCTGGTGAGGTGGCCACGCTCGCAATATGCGATGAGAGCATGGAGCGTCTTTTAAGCAGGCTGAGGGGTGAGGGCGATGCTGACTAGGGACCTGACGCCGTGCTTCGTGCAGGACTTCGGCTTGGGCTCGAGGACGGGCTACGAGAAGGCCCTGCTGGTCGGGCTGTTCGACAGGACGTTCACGTGCCTCGACCACCGCATCTCTGCGAGCGATGAGGACGCGGGGCCGACCCGCAGGCCGGTGGCGGTCGTCATGCGCAGAGACGGGCGGCTGCAGGAGGTCGACCCGTGGAGGGTCGTAATCGATGATTCGGAAGAGGTCTTCGAGATGTATTCGTGGATGTGGGACGAGGAGAGCGTCGTGTGCGAGCAGCTTGGGCTGGCGGGGGTCAAGGCCGAGAAGGGTGGTGACGAGTGATGAGGGAACATTTCATAGTCGATAACTCCACGACGCCAGACTGGGAAGTGATTCCGCTAGGCCCTGTCGACAAGGAGGGACGCAAGGTCTCCCTGTCGACCGCGACGCTCTTTGCGGACAGCGGCATGGAGCTCACGGTCCGGAGATATGAGTACCTGCTCGGCGCGGGCGTTTGGCGTGCCTGCTGCGATGAGGGGGTCGCGAGGGTGGACGATATGCACCTGATCCGCCCGGATACGTTCGGCGCCCTGATGAACGATATCGAAGCTGCTTTGGCCTGCCCTTCCAGCGAAGAACCGACGCGCGCCTACAACGTTGTCTCCGGGATGTGCGATGCCTGCGCCGACAGGTGCGGCGGCACGTTGTGCCAGCCGATGGCGCTCCACAACATCTGCAACCGCATTCACTCCCTGCTCGCGGGTGATGGAGAATGAGCTGCTATTTCTGCGGCGGGTCCCACATCGCCTCCATCCACTCTGCCCCCGACCGTGGTGGCTGCAACTGGTCCGTGGGCTCCATGACGCTGATGCGCCGATACGACGGCGAGCCGATCGTCAGGGTCGAGCTGGATACCAGCGTGATGCTAGACGTCTCGGTCAACGGCTCGTGCGGCGACTGTGTCAGCGCCGACGTGACGGCGGACGCCTACATCGAGGACATCAAGTACTGCCCGTTCTGCGGAGAGGAGCTTTAAGTGAACGAGAGCTATAAGGATTTGAAGGCATATCTGCTCAACGAGATCGCCGAGGACGATCAAGACATGCTGAATGCGATCGGGGACAAGGATGTGGACGAGATCGATGACGAGGAAGTCCTCTGCTTCTGCCACAGCATCGCAACCACGATGACTACGCTGGAGACCGTCGCCGCGGTCGGCAGGCTCGTGCCCTGGTTTCTGGAAAGTAATGGGTGTGAGGACAAATGAACCGCAAGGACGTGACCGCCGATCTGTCCGAGAAGGTGGCCAAGAAGCTCCGCAGGCAGTTCGCCATCGTCGCGCAGGAGGTCTGGGTCGATCCCGACCATAGGGTCGACTTCGTGGCGTTCTCTCCGGGCAGTGGAGGGCGGAATGCGGCGCTCGAGCACGGGAAATTCGTATTCGTCGAGGTCAAGTCGTGCATGGCGGACTTCAAGAGTGGACACGGCCTCACGTTCCTCGGCGACGAGAACTGGCTCGTGTGTCCCCGGGACCTCGCACACGAGCTGTACGATGAGCGTCTCCTGCCGTTTGGCGTGCAGGTCTACTGCCCCGACAACGGCGGCGCCCTGCGGCTTACGTACGACATTCGGATGCAAGCCGCGAAGAGCCTGAGGGAAGATTCGACACTCTGCCTGCTCTGGGCGATGCTGATGGACTCGTACTCGAGGTGGCGAACGACGTGGGATGTGTTCAACGAGACAGGAGAGAGTTATGACCTTTAACGATGTCGAGTTCAAGGCGTGCCCCCGGTGCGGGGTCGAGCCCAAGATGGGGGACGTGCGCGAGCGTTCCCTGACCAAGCCCAACGTGATGAGCGTGAAATGCCCCGCCTGCGGGATGTCGAACAGCATCGCGTGGGGAAGCATGGACCTGCCGCCGTTCCGCCAGGCGGTGGCCATGCTCGCGGACAGCTGGAACAGCCGGTGATCAGCTCGGCGGTCGAGCTGTTCCGCGCGACCGCCTGGCGCGCGGTGCCCGATCTGGTGACGGGTCCCGCGCGCCGGGCGCTCGCGCACGGTCGGGCAGACGCGCCGCGGGTGACGGCGTCGCAGATCGGGGAGACGGAGCGGAGGGCGCGGGCGCTAGAGCGCGACCGGGCCCGCGCGCTCAAGAGGTCGAGGAGGGCTAGGCAATGAGGTTGTTTGAGAAGCTGCGGCGGATTCTCGTCGAGAACCGCCGCGTGCGCAAGAGCATCGAGGCGCGTCGCGCCTGCAGGTGCAGGAGGTCGATGAGATGACCGTGATGTGGGACGTGCAGGAGAGGAACTGCGCGGTCTGCGGGAGGATCTTCATCCCGCAGGCGCCGAAGGCCAAGTACTGCTCGGAGGACTGCCGGCGAAAGCACGAGCAGGACCGCGCGAAGGAGGCTAGGCGCAGGGGCGCCAGGCCGAAGAGCGACAAGGTCGACCGTTACCTGGCGCCCACGGGCCCGGCGCACGATGAGATCATGGCCATGCGCCGCGAGGTCGCGATGAGGTATTGAGTTTCCGCAGGTAGATATATAATTAAGGCCGCTGGCGTTGGAGCGCCGGCGGCCTTTGGCAAAGACGCCTCCCGGCATCCTCTATATGGCGTAGAGCATGGTACCACGCGGGAGGTCACATGGACGCAAGGGAATATCTGGAGACTGTACGGGCCGCCCAGCGCGGCATCGACCGCCGCCTGGCGGTCATCGAGTCGATGCAGGCGCGCGAGCAGGTCCGCGCCCAGCGCTACGACACCGTGGGCAAGGGCGCGCACGGGACGGACTTCATGCGCTCGACGGATGACAGGATCGACTATGAGCGCCGCAGCGGCGCGGAGCTGTCGGAGCTGCGGCGCGAGGTGGAGCGCGGGCGCGAGCTCTGCGCGGGCGTGCGCTCGGCCAACCCCGGCAAGCGCTGGGGAGACGTGCTGGAGCTGCGCTACTGCGAGGACCGCACGCTGCAGGAGATCGCGGGGACGCTGGGCGTATCGGTGAGGTCGGTGAACTCCGACCTGTGTGCCGCCCTGGACTGGACGGATATGGTCGGTCTGGCGGCCGCCCGATCGGGTCTTGGCCGCGCTGCAGTCTGAGCCGCATATATCTCTATCGTTGCCCGTCGGCCCCGCGCCGGCGGGTTTCTCTTTGCCTACGGACTGCGCGCGATTGCACGCGGTTGCACGCGGTTGCACACAATTGCCTACAGTTGCACGCGATTGCACACAATTGCACACCGTTGCACGTTGCGATTGGGATATAACTAGGGTGTCGATTCGCAGCGCCGCCCGCGCGGGTGTGCGGGTCGGATGTGCGTGGAAGCACAGATGAGTGGCCGGGGTTCCCTTCAGCAGTTCAGGGACTCCGGCCTTACTATTGCGTTTAATTCAATAGGGGATGATGCCCGTGGTCAGCCGAGAGTACATTGCGCGATCCGCCCGCCGCCACGACACGGTCATGGCGTGGGCGTTCCGCCGCGCCCTGGGGGTCACGGCGGCGCCCCGCCGCCGACCGGGGGGTGCCGGGGGCGTGCGCCTGGAGGCGTTGCGCTACGGGGGCATCGAGGCGTGCATGTCCAACCGAGGGCGCTCCCCGGTGGAGTGGTAGGGGATGGGCAACCCGCGCAAGGCCAACGGCGCCCCGCCGCCGCCATGTCGTGCGGTGGCTCCGCTCGCAGGGCAGGCCCTGCTGGATATGTGGGCTACCCATAGACTACGGGGTGCCGCCGGGCAACCCCGGGGCCTTCGAGTGCGATGAGCTCGTCCCGGTCAGCCGCGGCGGATCGCCCTTCGACCGCGACAACGTCGCCGCCGCGCACCGCTGCTGCAACAACTGGCGCCGCGCCCGCAGCGTCGCCGAGGTCTCGGCCGTACGCCGCGCCCTCCGCGAGCATCTCGCCGCGTGGAACTCTCCTGAGTCCTTCGTCGAGCTGTGCAAGGCGCTCAAGTCCGAACGTATTCCCTTTATTAGTCCCCCGTCCGCGCCCGAGAAACAGCCGCGGCAAACGACCTCATGGTAGGGGATGCGCCCCGGCGCTCGACCCCACGGGGGTCTTTTGACGGATGGTGGCAGGCCACCATCCCGCGCCAGGGCCGCAATACCCCCGAATACGCTTTTTTACAGAAGTCAAGCCAAAACAGCAGCTAAACCGAGAAAAACTAGGCGGGTGTGTACGTGAAGATACACAACATCGTCCCATATGAGCGCAACGCCCGGCACAACGCTTCCGCCGTCCCCGTGGTCGCCGACTCCATCAAGGAGTTCGGGCTGCGCGGGACCATCGGCCTGGAGAGCCGCGAGCGCCCGGTTATTGTATGGGGGCACACGCGCGTCGAGGCGTGCAGGAGCCTGGGGTGGGACGAGATTCCCGACTCCAAAATCGAGTACTGCGACGACCTGACGGACGAGCAGATCAAGGCCTTCCGCATCGCCGACAACAAGACCGGCGAGGTGGCGACCTGGAACAAGTCGATGCTGCGCGAGGAGGTCCGCAGCCTCAAGGACTTCGACATGTCGCGGTTCGGGCTGGACTTCAAGAGCAAGCGGCTCGACTACGGCCACGAGCGCCTGAGGACGGACGACGCGTACAACCTGCGCCTCGTCAGCCGATCCGACTGCGGCCGCGACGGCATGCCCCGCATGAAGCGGTGCATGGCCAAGCCGGCGGACATGATCGGGTTCAACTACGCCAAGAGCACCCCCGAGGCCGACAAGGCCGGCCGCTGCTGCCACTTCTTCATCGACGACTACCAGTTCGAGCGCGTGTGGGCACGCCCCGCCGCCTACCTCGAGTGCCTGCGCGGCTTCGACTGCGTCCTCACGCCCGACTTCTCGCTCTACCTCGACATGCCCGATGCCATGCAGCAGTGGAACCGCTACCGCTCCCAGGCGCTCGGCCACTGGTGGCAGGAGCAGGGCCTCCGTGTAGTCCCGACCCTGTCGTGGGCGCAGCGCCGGAGCTTCCGCTTCGCGTTCGACGGCGTCCCGCGCCGCTCGACCGTCGCCGTGTCGACCGTCGGCGTGAAGGGGGACGAGAACGCCCTGGCCGTCTGGCGCGAGGGCATGGCGGAGGCAATGAGCCGCCTGGAGCCCGCGCGCGTGCTGCTCTACGGCGGCGACATTGGATTCGATTTCGGCGGCTGCGAGGTCGTCGAGTACAAGGGAGGCGGTTTCCGTGGGAGGTAGGGGCTCATACTCTTACTCCGGCAAGCGTTCAGCCAAGGACGGATCGACACTGTCAGCCTACGCGGTCGCATCCCTGAACAAGGGCACTGCTGGGGGAACGACGGTGGAGTCTGCCATAGCCCGCTTTCGCGAGCAGCTGATGGACAATAGGTACGAGCACTCGGCCTATATCGATGACGCGGGATATGTCCATGCGCTGGGGTCGACTGGTAACGAAGGGTCGACCAGAGTCGCACCGCTGTCCGCCGTCGCCCATGAAAAGGGCGTCTCGACGATTATCCATAACCATCCTCATGGCGGCGCGGACGGCCGCAAATGGGGAGGCCCGCTTTCCGGTGGCGACCTGGAATACATCGCCTCGGCCTACAACAGGAGCGGAGGACGCGTCAAAAGGATTGTCGCGACGTCGAATGAGGGAACCTATTCCGCGATCGTGACGAAAAGCGTGAGCGGCAAGGCCGTCGAGTCTGCCGTAAAGCGAGCCGACGCTTCGGTCATGAGCAGGAAATACCAGAGCGAAATCGCGATGTGGAGAGCTATGAACAAGGCCTACACCTCGGAGTTTGCTAAAATAGGCATTGAGATCAGCTATGAGAAGCAACCGAAGAAAAGCGGGCTTCTCGTGACCCAGAAGACCGGCACCTATGCGTGATAGGGGTTGATGCCAGATGGCATACGACGTTGACTACGATTTCGAGTTCGACGAGGACGAGTTCGGCACGGCGATGATGCCCAAGGGCGTCAAGTGGCGCGGGAACCTCTGCCTGCTCCCCAACGGCAGGTACCTCCCACCGGGAAACTACCGCACCGAAGACGGCGGCGACATTATCTATGAGCCGCGCGAACTGAGCCCGTACGCCGAGATGCTCTCGCAGTTCAGATAGGCTGCCGGTATTCAAGATTTTTTAAAGCCGTCCTTCGGGGCGGCTTTTTTATGCCGATTGGAGGTGGCGGATGCCCCTCGCGAAACCCGCCGCGGTCGCCGGCGACCCCGTGAAGAGCGCCAAGTGGGACGAGCTCACCGCTGGCCGCTCGTTCACCCAGGCCGACGCGCCGACACTCGCGCTGCTTTGCCAGTGGTACAAGATCGTCGAGCTCGCCCAGGACGAGCTCGACAGCTTCGGCGAGCAGACCGCCTACCAGAACGACATGGGGGACCTGAAGTCCTTCCCCCAGATAGCGACCCTGAAGACCGCCTCGGCGGAGATCAGGCAGCTCAACAAGCAGCTCGGCATAACCGACGGCCACGAGGGGGCGCCAGATGTCCGGAACGTCCAGACCAAGCTCTTCTCGATCGCCGAGCGCCACGAGGCGCGGAAGGCAAGAGCCGCGGTATAGGGTCGCCGTGGGCGAGGTCGCCTACTCGGAGGGCGAGGACGCCGCCGAGCTCGGCGGGGACCTGGGCATGGTGCCCATCGAGTGGCAGTCCCTGGTTCTGTCCGACTGGTGCGCGTGCGACGCCGAGGGCCGCCCCGCCTACGTCACGTGCGGCCTGGACGTGCCCCGGCAGAACGGCAAGAACGCCGTCATCGAGATATACGAGGTGTTCCGCCTGGCGGTCTGCGGCTGGCACATCCTCCACACCGCGCACCGCGTGAAGACCGCCAAGAAGGCGTTCAACCGACTCGTCCGCTACTTCACGGACAAGGAGCACCCCGAGCTCTCGTGCCTCGTCGAGAGGATCCGCCGCACGAACGGCGAGGAGGCCATCTACCTCACCAACGGCGGCTCCATCGAGTTCTCGGCGCGCACCAACGGAAGCGCGCGAGGCTTCGATGACATCCAGCTCGTCGTGTTCGATGAGGCGCAGGAGCTCACCGACTCCCAGTACGACGCCATCATGTACACGCTCGCCGCGTCCGCGACCGGCGAGCGCCAGATCATATACACGGGCACGCCGCCCAACGAGGACTGCCCCGGCACCGTGTTCGCGCGCACGCGCGCGGCCATCCTAGCCGGCGACATCCCGAGCACCGAGTGGTGCTCGTGGGCGACCGACGAGTGCCCGCGCCAGGACGCCACGTTCGACGACGTGGTGGACCTCATCTACGAATCGAACCCGAGCATGGGCATCATCCTGTCGCTCGACTTCACCCGCACGGAGTTCGCCGGCGGCTCGATCACCGGCTTCGCCCACGAGCGCCTGGGCTGGTTCAGCCCGGCCGCCATGCTCACGAGGGCCATCCCGCGGGAACCGTGGGGCGCCGCCCTCATCGACGCCATCGGCGACCGGTACCGCGGCAAGAAGGCCTTCGGGGTGAAGTTCTCGAGGGACGGGTCGACCTACGCGCTGTCGGGCTGCAAGCTCGGCCAGCGCGCGCTCAAGGGCAAGGCCGCCGTCGAGCTCATCAGGGTCGGAACGACGGCGGGCGGCGCCCGCGAGCTCGCCGAGTGGCTCTACGACCGCCGCACGACCGCGTCGGTCGTCGTCATCGACGGCATGTCGGGCGCCGACGCGCTCATCGACCGCCTCGCCGAGATGAAGCCGCCGCGCGGCTACGTCGTGAGGCCGCAGACGCGCGACGTGGTCGCCGCCGCCGTCGGCTTCGTGGACGCGCTCAACGACGGCACGCTCGCGCACACCTACGACCCGACGCTCGAGGATTCTGCGAGGAAGTGCGTGCGCAGGAAGATCGGGTCCCGCGGCGGGTGGGGCTTCGGCTCCCCCGAGGACGCGACCGTGTCGCCCGAGCCGCTCGAATCTTGCTCGCTCGCGCTGTGGGGCGCGAGGAACACCAAGCGCAACCCGCGCAGGAAGCAGAGGACACTGTGATCCAGAGAATTGGGCAGAGGGCCTCCGTCGAGACGCCGAACCTCGACGCCGTCCCCGAGCCGTACCGAGCCGCCGTGGAGGACATGTTCGACACCTGGGGCGACATGTCGGCGCGAAACACCGTCCTCAAGCGCTACTACGACATAAAGAACGAGATGAAGAGCCTCGGTATCTCCATCCCGCCCATGCTCGAGATGGTCAACTGCGTCACCGAGTGGTGCGCCAAGGCCGTCAAGGCGCACTCCGTGCGCTCCGTCTTCGACGGCTTCGTCTTCGACGGCGCGGAGGACCAGGACCTCAAGCGCCTCGTGCGCGAGAACCGCCTGAGGTCGCTCTACCGGCAGGCGTGCGCGAGCGCCCTCACCTACGGCGTGTCGGCCATGACCGTCATGAGGGGCGGCCCCGGACAGCCCGAGGCGATGGTCCGCGTGTTCAGCGCGAACCAGTTCTGCTGCCTGTGGGACAAGGACGCCCGCCGCATCCGCTGCGGCGTCGTCCTCGCCGATGTCGACAGGTCGGGCAACGCCTCCCGCTACGTGTGCCACTTCCCGGACGCGGTGCTCACGCTGGTGCGCATCGGCTCGGGTGGCGGCCCATACGAGTGGGGCTGCGAGGCGGAGGCGAACCCCATGGGGCGCCCGCTCATGGAGGTGTTCACCTACGACCCCGACCCGGACCGCCCGCTCGGCCACTCCATGCTCACGCCCGAGATCCTGGGCATCGTCGACAAGGCCATGCGCGACGTTCTGCGCATGGAGGTCGGCGCGGAGTTCTTCACGTTCCCCCAGCGATACATCCTCGGCGCCAAGGACAACCTCTTCTCCGTGAAGGACGGGGACGGCGGGGAGGGCGATGACGACGACGAGGACGAGGACGGCACCGCCGCCCCGCCGTCGCCCATCGCCAAGTTCAACGCGTACGTCGGGTCGTTCCTCGCCATCACCAAGGACGAGGACGGCGATGTCCCGACCGTGGGGCAGTTCGCCGCACCGACCGCGGACAACTTCACGCGCGTCTTCGAGAACGACGCGCAGCGGTTCTCCGGCGCGACCAACGTGCCGCTGGCGCAGCTGGGCGTGCTGTCGAACACCTACACGTCCTCGGACGCCCTGGGCGCGGCGAACGACCCGCTCATCCTCGAGGTGGAGCAGATCAACGAGCACAACGCCGAGGCGCTCGAGACGGTCGCGCAGATGATGATGGCGGTCAAGGACGGCGTCCCGATATCCGGGCTCACCGACGAGCAGCGCGCCGTCCAGGCGTACTTCAAGGACCCCTCGATGCCGACCATCGCGGCGCGCGCCGACGCGTGGACGAAACTCGCCGCCGCGGACGAGAGCATGCTGGGCACCCGCGTCTACTACGAGGGCGTGGGCCTGTCCCAGCCGACCATCGACCGCCTGGAGCGCGAGAAGCAGCAGAGCGGGGCCATCGCGTCGCTAAACGCCATGGCGGAGACGATGGCCGCGCAGGCCGCGAAGGCCGCGGCCCTGCCGCCCGCCGGCGGTGAGGCGGAGTGATACCGCGCGAGGACTTCGACCGCTATGCCCGCGCGCTCGGCATCAACGCCGACCTGCTGCAGGCGGCTGTCGCGCAGGCGATAGACGAGTGCGCGGGCCTCTACGGCGAGGAGCTCTACCGGGCGCTGGCGCGCACCTACGCGGCGCTCGTGGCCAAGTTCGGCTCGTTCGCCGCGGCGGCGGCCGTCGAGTTCTACGCCGCCATGCGCTCGGGCGCCGGCCCGGCGCAGGGATACGAGCCGCGGCAGTTCGACCCCGGCCACGGCGGGCTCCTCGCGAGCGACGTCGATGAGGCGTTGAGGAACTCCGCGCCCGCCGCGGCGCTCGCGGCGAGGGCCGTGCAGCGCGCCATGGGCTACGCGGACGCCACGATCCAAGGCAACGCCATGGCCGACCCGGCACACCCGCGCTGGGCGCTGGTGCCGCACGCCGGCGCATGCGACTGGTGCCGGATGATCGGCTCGCGCGGTTTCGTCTTCAAGAGCTCGGCGACCGCCGGCGCCGAGCGCCATCCGAGCTGCAGGTGCATACCGGTCGCCGACTTCTCCGACAGCCCCGCGCTCGACGGCTACGATCCGGCGGCGCTCTACGACGAGTACCGCGCGAAGCACCCCGAATGGGGCTCCCATCGCACGGGATCGCGCGCCCGCCGCAGCGGCGGCAAGGTGGTCGCCGCATTCGTGGACGGGAAGAGGTTCGGAAGCATCGGCGACATCCAGAGGTACATGGAGGGGGCATCGTCCCCCGACGACCTCAAGGCCCGCATGGCCACCGCGAACAGGGCGGGGCTGGCAATGGGCTTCCAACCGGGGAGCCCCTACGCCAAGTCGCTCGCGCAGACCGCGGCGGGCGTGAGCAAGAGGCTCTCGGCCAAGTGAGGACGCCCCGTGGGAGGGCGGGCGCGACGCGCCATCAAGCGTCGCCGGCGAAGACACGCAACGCGCCGGCAGGAACACGAGGCCGCAGCCCGCACGGGAGGTGGCCTTTTCCATGCCAAAACACCGCCAGCGCCGCCGCACGGAGGCGCGAAGCGAGCCCCGCACGGGGCCGGAAGGAGTGCAAGATGCCTACCCAACAGCAAGCCAACAACGTGACCGATCCCGTCGAGCCCCCGCAGCCGGCGGCGCCGGCGGAGCCCGGCGGCGACCAGGGGTCCGGGGCCCCACAGGAGCCGGCAGCGATCGACTGGAAGGCCGAGGCCGAGCGATTCAAGAAGGAGTCCCGCAAGTGGGAGGCCCGGGCCAAGGAGAACAAAGGCAAGGCCGACCTGTGGGACGCACAGGGCGCGCAGACGCCCACCGTCGAGTCCCTCAACGACGAGCTCAACGACCTGAAGGGCCGCCTCGCCGCATCCGAGGCCGAGCGCGAGCGCGAGCGCACGCTGGCGCGCGTGTCCCAGGCCACCGGCGTGCCGGCCGCGCTCATCCACGGCGACGACGAGGAGTCGATGACGGCCTCGGCAAAGGCCGTCGCCGACTTCGCCGAGTCGCGCCAGCCCGGATACCCGCTCGACAAGGGCGGCTCCGGCGGAGGCAAGAAAGTGAACAAGGAGTCCATCGAGTCCATCAAGGACCCCGCCAAGCGCATCATGGCCCGCGCCGCGCACATGGACCTCTACAAGTAAGAAAGGGGCAAACATGCCCGTACCCGCAAACATCTCCGACTCCACGGCCATCAACGCCTCGATGGACCAGGAGTTCATCCGCAACTTCGAGGGCGACCTCGACCGACTGCTCGAGGTCCTCGGCATCTTCGGCGCCGAGACCATCGCCGCCGGCACCACGCTCAAGATGCTCAAGGTGACCGGCGAGCTCAACGACTCAAAGACCGACGGCTCCAAGGAGTCCGCCACCGGCGATGCCGCCGTCCAGCTGGGCTCCAGCTCCGGCACGGCCTACGTCGAGGGCGACGAGGTCGCGCTGTCCAAGTTCACCGCCACCTACGAGCCAGTGGGCGAGGCCGAGGCCTTCCCGTACCGCCGCATGACCACGCACAAGGCGATCCAGCGTTCCGGCTACGTCAACGCCGTGCTCAAGACCGACAAGCACATGGCATCGCTCGTCCGCCGCAGCATCGTCTCGCAGTTCTTCTCCTTCCTGCTCAAGGGAACGGGCGTGGCGACCGGCAAGGGGCTGCAGGCCTGCGCCGCGGCCGTCGACGCCAAGCTCGGCAACACCCTCGAGACCAACGGCGACGCCGCCGAGCGCGTCGTCCACTTCATCAACCGAGACGACGCCGCCGACTACCTCGGCAACGCGACCATCACCGACCAGAACCTGTTCGGCCTCACCTACCTCGAGAACTTCCTGGGCCTCTCGGGCGTCTTCCTGACCAACCAGGTCGCCAAGGGAACCATGATCGCCACGCCCGCCGACAACATCCGCATCTTCGGCGTGGACTTCGGCGAGCTCGCGACCTCCGGCCTCACGTACACGGTCTCCGACTCCGGCCTGATCGGCGTGGTGCACACCCCGGCATACGACCACGTGTCCGTGGAGACCAACGTGCTCGCCGGCGCGACGTTCTTCCCAGAGGTGAAGGACTACATCGTGAAGGGAACCATCACGACCAAGTAAGGAGGCCACCGTGGACGAATACTCGTTCGCGACGGTCGACGAGTACCGCATCGACACCGGCGACGCGGCGACCCCCGACGAGCGCGTGGCCGCCGAGCTGTCGCGGCAGAGCGCGAAGCTCCGCGCGACGCTCGGCATGAGCCGGACGCGCACCCTGACGGGGGACGCGGCGGCGCTGGCGCGGGACCTCGTGACCGACGCGGCCCGCAAGAAGCTCGTGCAGCCGGCCTGCGCGCCCATGGGCGTGGAGGACCTCACCGGCGTCTCGCAGTCGAGCTTCACGGCCAACGGGTTCCAGGGGAGCTTCACCTACCAGAACCCGAGCGGGACGGCCTACTTCGACCGCTCGACCCTCAACGCGCTCAAGAGGCTCCTCGGGCGCGGTCAGCGCATCGGCACCGTGTGCCCGGGCTACGGGCGCAGGTCGTGATGGGCGAGGAAGTGACGGTGCTGTCGAGCACGGAGACGGGCAAGGACGCCATGGGCGAGCCTGTCGTCGAGTGGGAGGCCACCGTCGTCACGGGGTGCCTCGTGCGGCCCCTGGCGGGATCGGACGCCGGGGATGCCGTCCGGCCGGACGGCATCGAGGCGAGCTACTCCATCGCGTTCCCCAAGACGTACGCGGGGCCGCCGCTGGCGCGCTGCCGCATCGCCCTGACGGGGCGCGGTATGCCCGCCGACCCCGACACCGCGCTGCTGGTCGTCGGCTCCCCCGACATCACGAACCCCTGCCCCACGGCGTGGAACATGACAGCGACGGCGGGGAGGGTCCATGGCTGACAAGATCAAGTTCGGGCGCTTCGTCCACAGCGACGCGGGCGTCATCGCCGTCACCAAGGCGCGGGCGTCCGCGCCTTGGTGACGATCGAGACCGCCCGCCTCACGGCGAAGGCCAACGCCGCGGCCGCGTCGCACCACGTGCCGTCGGGTTACCGCAAGTCGCTCGAGAAGCTCCATCCCGGGGCCTTCGACGGCGCCCCCTACGTGGGCGTCGTCAAGTCGGGCTCCTGCGACACCCTCGGCGTCGTTCGCGCCGCGACCCCGGCCGGCGCATTCGACCAGAACCGCAACCACACGCTCGACCACCTGCTCTAAGGAGGAAACGTGCCGAGACTCAACGTGATGGGCGAGCTCAGGGCGATCCTCGAGTCCGCCCTGGGCGGTGTGCCCGTGCGGGTCGACGTGCCCGGGGAGCGGCCGGGGACCGTCGCCGTTGTCCGCCGGTGCGGGGGCGCGCGGCAGGATGCACTCGTGGACTCGCCGCAGGTGGAGGTGCTCATGTGGGCGCCCACCGAGGCCGAGGCCGAGGATCTCGCCGAGCGCGTGGGCGACGCCATGTCGCGCCTGCCGTTCTCGCGGGGCTTCTGCGCCTGCGAGGAGCTCGAGATGCGGACCGACTACGACTACCTCGCCCGGTCCCCGCGCTGGTACGCGCTGTACCGACTGAAGACATACCAACCGAAAGAAGGATAAATGGCACCCAACAACGAAGAGGCCAAGATCGCCCTCGCGGCAGAGGACGCGGTCCCCGCGGCCGATATCGACCCCTCGCTCGTAACCACCGGCTCACCCGTCGAGGGCGGCTGCGTGTACACGAGCTTCAAGGCCAAGCCGACGCTCCCGATCGACGCCACGACCAAGATCTCCACGCTCACCGACCTCGTGTCGCTGGGCGACCTGTCGCCCGACGGCTTCACGGCCTCCAAGGGCGTGACAGTCAACGAGTTCAAGGGCTGGCACCAGTCCATCGTGCTCACCAAGGTCTCCGAGGAGAAGCACCAGTACAAGATGGTCTTCATCGAGTCCGTCCGCTCCTCCGTCGCCAAGCTGCGCTACGGCGCCGACAACGTCGAGACGAACGAGGACGGAACGTTCAGCCACATCAAGGCAGTCGCCAACTCCGACGTGCGCGTCCCGCTCGTCATCGACGAGCTCGAGGACACGGGCAACCTCCGCCGCACCGTCATCCCGCGCGTCTCCATCGACTCCTATGACGACGTCGAGCACAAGCCCGGCGGGCTGGTGCAGTACGGCTTCACCTTCACGGTCCTCAAGACCGCGGACAAGCCGCTGTTCGACATCTACCGCGCAAAGCCCGCCGCGTAGGCAGGGCCATAACGAGAACGCCGTCCCGGCGCTGCCGGGGCGGCCCTTTATCTGGGAGGAAAGATGAACAAGGACTACCTGGCAATGATGGACGATGGCGAGCTCGAGGCTTACGCCAAGGTCCTCGGCTTCACGACCGCCGCCGCGCAGACGGCTGCGGACAAGGCGAAGCTCATCGAGCAGAAGCGAGGACGCTGCGCCGAGCTGACCGTTCTCGGCATCGCCATGAGCATTCCCGTCAAGCGCGCGCACGACCGCCGCTTCATCGATGCCATGAACAAGGAGGACCGCACGACCGAGGAGCTCGACGGGGCGTTCCGCTTCCTCCTCGGCGACGAGCAGTACGCGAGCCTCATGGAGGCCGTGACCGAGGACGACGGCACGCAGGACGACGACGCCTTGGGCTACGCATACAACAAGCTGCTCTACTCGGCCGAACTAAAAAACTTCTAGAGCTCGCCGACCTCGAGGAGCGTCACCTGCCCCTGCTCAGGCACGACTTCAGGGCCTACTACGGCTGCTGCTACGACGAGGTCGGTGCCGCCGAGGCGTACGACCTCGTGAGGACGCTTCCCGACGGCTCGCTCACCGTGGCTGCCCTCCACCCGGAGCGCAGCTGGACCCGAGAGCAGCACCTGGCGGCGGACATCGTGGACAGCGTCTACGCGGCGGCGACCGCGCTGTGCGGCGGCAAGGCATCGGAAGCCCCGAGGGTGCCCCGCCCGCGGGACGTGGCCGCCGCCGGCGCCGCGGCAGAGCGCGCGGCGTCGGTTCGCGCCCGCATCGAGAACACCGAGTGGGTGGAGGTGACGGATGGCTGAGATCGGACGCGCGGACCTGCTGATCGTCCCCAGGTTTGACAACCTTACCAAGTCGGTCGAGTCCGCGCTCGGCAAGTGCGAGGGGCAGGCGAGCAAGTCCGGCTCCAGCCTCGGCAAGAGCACGGGCTCCGGGTTCGGGAAGGGGCTGGCCGGCTCCGGCGCGATGATAGGCGCCTTCTCGGCGCTCACGGCGAAGGCCATGGACTCGGTCTCGTCCCATGTCGGGTCGGCGATCAGCCGCTTCGACACGCTCAACAACTACCCGAAGGTCATGCAGTCCCTCGGGTACTCAGCGGATTCCGCCAACGCGTCGATCGGCAAGATGTCCGACCGCCTGTCGACCCTTCCCACCAGGCTCGACGACATGGTCTCGGTCGTCCAGGGCATCACCGCCACGGTCGGGGACCTCGACAAGGCCACCGACGTCGGCCTCGCACTCAACGACATGCTCATCGCCTCGGGCAGCTCGACCCAGCTATGCTCGGCGGCGATGGAGCAGTTCCGCCAGATCCTCTCCAAGGGCAAGCCCGAGATGGAGGACTGGCGCTCGCTGACGACGGCCGCGCCTGGCCAGATGGACCAGCTGGCGAAATCCATGCTCGGCCCCACGGCAAACGCCAACGACCTGTATGCCGCGCTCGGCGGCGGTGGCAAGGACCCGACAATCACGCTCGACCAGCTCATGGACAAGATGGTCGAGCTCGACACGCAGGGCGGCGCGAGCTTCGCGTCCTTCAAGGACCAGGCCGAGACCGCGGCCGGCGGCGTCCAGACGAGCATCCAGAACATGTCGAACTCCGTGACCAAGGGCGTCACCGGGACGCTCGAGGCGATCGGCAGGAACAACATCGCCGGGGTGCTCGACGACGCGAAGGGCGCCGTGAACGGCTTCTTCAAGGTCGTCAACGGAGGCGTCTCGGCGTCGATGCCGATGGTCAAGCAGCTCTACGGCGGGTTCAAGGGCCTGGCGCCCGAGATTATCTCTGGGGCGGCAGGCATCGCGGCGTGGCAGAAGGCGGTACCGGTCCTCTCCGGCGTCGCGAGCGGCGTGGGCAAGGCCACCGAGGCCTTCAAGCTCGCCCGCGGGGGCGCCGGAACCTTCGCCGAGTCGCTCGAGGCGGTGGGCATCGGCTTCACCCCGGTCGCGATCGGCTGCACCGTCGCGGCCGCCGGCATCGGCATACTCATCGAGAAGCAGGTCGAGTGGCAGGCCCGCACGGACGCCCTGAACAAGGCCACGACCGGCCTGGTCGACGCGGCCTCAAACACCGTGGCGCTCGAGTCCTACGCCGGCAGGGTCGAGAATGTAGGCAAGAAGTCCTCATTCTCGGCGATGTCCGTCGACGAGCTCGCAGAATCGATCGGCAAGCACGTCGACGCCATGAACGAGAACACGAGGGCGGCCGAGTCGCAGATCGCGCAGCTCAACACCGCGCAGCAGATCATCGACAACTGCGCCGGCAAGACCGACCTGTCCACCGACGCACAGGGCAGGCTCACATGGGCGCTGCAGCTGCTCAACGACCAGCTCGGGCTCAACATCTCGGCGCAGGACGTGGCGAACGGGAAGTACGTCGACGCGGACGGCAGCGTCAAGAACCTCAAGCAGTCCATCGACGAGCTCGTCGCCTCCAAGAAGAAGGACGCCGAGGTGAGTGCCCTCACGGCGAACCTCACCGAGGCGTACCAGGCCCAGTCCGAGGCGGCCGACACGCTCGCCTCCAAGACGAAGCCCTACCAGGATCGCCTGAAGGAGCTCGCTAAGACCTACCCGGAGCTCTCAAAGGGAGAGCTCGAGGCGCTCGCCTGCACCGAGAAGGTCGGCAGGGAGTACAACGAGGCGAAGAAGCAGTTCGACTCCGCCTCGGAGAGCATCGACGTCCTCAACGGCAAGCTCGGCGACGCAAGCCTGACCACGCAGGAGGCCGGCAGCACCTTCGAGCACTTCGCCCAGGCGCAGCTCACGCTCTTCCAAGCGCAGCTCTCGGCCAACGGCGAGACCCTGTCCGCCGTCTCCGGCTCGCTCACGCAGCTCGGTGTCGACACCGAGCAGCTGGCGAGCCTCAGCGACGATCAGCTCGCCAAGCTGGCGCAGGACTACGACGGCACCGCCCGCTCCATTGTCGACGACCTCGACGGGTGGGGCGTCTCGATGGACGAGGGCGCCGCCTCGACCGTCCGGGCGGCTAGCGAGATCCAGGCCGCGCTCGAGGACATGGGCGGCAAGCTCAAGAAGGCGTTCTCGAAGGAGAACATCGACTTCGGCGCGTTCTCGGACGCGTGCGCCGCCGCCGGGGTCTCTACCGAGACGCTCAACAGCATCGGCTCGGCCAACCTCGCCGCGCTCGCGCACAACTTCAACGGCAACATCGACCAGATGGTGTGGGCCGTCCAGAACTACAACGCGCAGCCGATCGTCGACAAGAACGGCAACGTGACCGTCGACCAGACCCAGCTGATGGACGCCCAGGGAAACGTGTACACCTGGAACGGCGCGAAGCTGATGGACAAGAACGGCACCGTCGACGTGAGCGTCGGCGACCTGCGCGACGCCCAGGGCAACCTCGTGACCTGGAACGGCACGGCTCTCCGGTCCAAGAACGGCAAGGCAAAAGTCGACAAGAAGGAAGTCGACAGGGCGCAGACCTCGGTGGACAAGCTCAACGGCACCAAGCTCAAGAGCAAGGAGATGACCGCCAAGGCGAGCTACGGGACGCTGCCGAAGTGCCAGTCTGCGATGCAGGCGGTGATGAACGAGCCGTTCCACTCAAGGTCGGCGACGATCACCACGACCTACGTGACCGTCAACAGGACGCGCAACGAGAAGGCCGCAGTCGGCATACGGCACGCCGATGTCGGCATCCGCATGCACGCGCACGGAGCCATCGTCGACGCGCCGGTGACCGGCTACCCGCTCGACTGGGTGGGCGAGGACGGCGCCGAGGCAATCGTGCCGCTCACCAACCGAAAGTACTCGGAGCCGTTCGCGGCGACCATCGCCGAGCAGATGGCAAAGCTCGGGGGCCAGCGCGGCGACGTCTACAACATCTACCTCGACGGGTCGGCCCTCGAGGTCGACGAGCGCGTCGCGGAGGCGCTCAGGGCGCTGGTCTCCGAACTCAAGAGGACCGTCAGGACCGGAAGGGGGTAGCAGGTGGCATCAGCGCAGACGACCAGGGGAGGCGTGACGTACTACACCGTCAACCTCTCCACGTCCGTGTCGAACGTGAACGACACCACGGCCCGCATCTACTGGACCGCCACCGTCGACTTCGGAGACTGGTACTACTACGGCGTGCGCCTGCACGTCAAGGTCGGCGGCGTCTGGCGCGCGTCGGGCGACGGCTACACGACCTCCTCCTGGAAGCGCGCCGTCACCGTCAGTGGGTACACCGACGCGGAGCGCAAGGACAACGACTACGACGTCTGGGTCGAGGCGTACACCGAGTCCGTGGCAGTCAACGGCTACGGCGGGGTCGGCGCGACGACCTCCTGCGGCGAGGGCGCCAGGATCGGCAAGGTCCCGGCATACGAGCCCGCGGCCCCGACCGACCTCAGGGTCACGCGCTCGACCGACGGGACAACCGAGCTCGAGTGGGTCAACCACCCGGACGACGACGCCAGGAAGTACTACGACGGCATCAACGTCTACCGCCATACGAACGGCGGCGACACCGAGAACCCCTACAGCAGCGTCACGATCTCCAACTGGCGCGACGCGTCGACGTCGGCGAACAACTACTACGACTACGACGTGAGGGCGCGCTGGCGAGGCGGCACATCGGAGAGAACGAACTCCGTTCGCGTCTACAAGACGCCCTCCCCACCGGCATCGGTCTCGCTATCGCGCTCCGGCGACGGCGAGGTCTCGCTGGTCGTCAGGGGTCCCGATATCCCGTCCTGGATTAGCGGCTTCGATGTCCGCGTGACCTCCGACGGCGGCAGGACCTACAAGCCCCGTGCCCTTACCGCCGACAGGCAGGAGCCGGGCGTCTGGACCATGACCGACCCGTCTGCCGTGGCGGGAGAGAAGGTCGTCTACGAGGTCCGCACCTACCGCGAGGAGCCCGTGGCGGGCGCGGGGGACACCGTCTTCTCCGCGTGGACGGCATCCAACGCAGTGGCGACGATCTGCCCGCCGTACGCGCCCGCCGTCTCCGGGGTCGACCCCGCCTACCCGACTGGGTCGACGGCGACCATCGGCTGGACGCGGAACCACCCCGACGGGACAGCCCAGACGGCGGCGCAGATTGAGCTGGTCGGGCCCGATGGCAAGACCGTCCCGCACCACATCACCGGCCCCGCCTCGGCGACAACCCTGAGCCTGTCGGTGAAGGGCACCTATCGCCTGCGCGTGCGCACCAAGGGCGCCGACCCGTCATGGGGCGCGTGGTCGGAGTACGCAGTGTTCAGGGTCGCCGACCCGCCGCAGGCGTTCTTCACGACCCCCACGGAGGACGGCGAGGCCGTCGCCGAGCTCCCGCTGCGCGCCGCCTGGACCGCTGTCGACGAGACGGGCATCACCTATCAGCGCCTGAGGCTGCTGCGCGGCGGCTCAGCGGTCATCGACACGTCGGTCGCCGCGGGCGAGCGGTCGCACGAGATAGCCTCCGGCCTGGAGAACAGGTCCGCGTACGTCCTCGAGCTCACCGTCCGCGGCGGCTCGAGCCTGTCCACGACCGTCACCCGCTCGTTCTCGACCGACTGGCTCGTGCCCGCCACGCCCATCGTCAACGTCTCCTACGACGAGGCGCTCGCGGCCGTCGTCACGGTGCGAGACGGCATCTCCGAGTTCGCCGTCAGGGACCACAAGCTGCGCGGCCCCATGGCCATGACGCCCGAGGGCAACATCCGCATCAGGGGCGGCATGTCGATAAAGGGGACGCGCGCCACCGTCCACAGCCTGCCGCCGTGCGCCTCGTTCGATATCGAGCGCGTGCTCGCGGACGGCTCGAGGCTCCTGCTCGCCAGCGGCTTCAAGTCCGGGCAGAGCGTCATCGACCGCCTGCCGCCGCTCAACGTCGGGTTCTCCTACGTCGCGCGCGGCTACGCGGCCTCCGGAACCACCTCGACGACCGAGGTGGGGACCGTGTGCCCGTGCGACGGGTTCGCCCTCAACTTCGGGCCGGACGCCTCCGAGGTCGTCGTGGGCGACAGGAACATGGGTGGCCCGCCGCAGTACTCGGCGAGCCCCGAGCGCGAGCGCGACCAGTTCCACTTCGTCGGCGGCGGCCTGCCCATGGGGTTCGAGAGCGGCAACCTCTCGATGAAGGAGTCGATGGAGTTCACGATCGAGGAGGACGACTACCTGCGCGTCCGCGGCCTGTTCGGCCGCTACGGAAGCGCCTGGGTGCGACCCCATCTGGGCGACCGCGGCTTCGCCGCCGTCACGGGGACGCTCACCAGGTGCGCGCCCGAGGACTACAGGGTGTCCGTATCGACGAAGAGGGAGCGATGGAGGGAGCCCAACGGTGTCGGATGATATCTGGCTCGCGTCGTTCAGGACCTCCTACCGGTACGCCCGCGTTTCGCGGCCGACCGGCCTGGAGACCGGCGCCATCGAGTGCTTCACCGGCGGGAGCATCAGCCGCAACCAGGACACGGACACCTATGAGTCCGCATCACTGGACTACGTCGGCAGGCTCGACATGGGCAACGACTTCGTGCGTATTTACCTCGACGCGGAGGACCCGATCTCGGGCGCGTCGCGCACCGTGTGCCTGGGGACCTTCGAGTGCTCGACGCCGTCCCGCACGGTGAGCGGCGAGGTGGCGACCGGCACCGCGACGCTCTACGGCAGACTCCACGACCTCGCGAAGGACGACTTCGACGAGCCGTACACCGTGCCGGCGGGCGCAAACGCGGTCTCCGCGGCCAAGGCGATCGCGGAGGGGTGCGGGCTCGAGGTGGTCGCGGAGCCGAGCGACTACACGCTGTCGACGGCATGGGTCTTCGGGATCGCCGCCACGGCGGACACGCCGGACAACAAGCTGGGCGCGGTCAACAGGCTGCTCTCGGCCGCAGGATTCAGGAGCGCGTCGACCGACGCCTACGGGCGCGTGCTGTTCAGGCGTTACCTGGAGCCGGCGGCGAGGCCGATCGACCGCACCTTCTCAGAGGGCGAGGACTGCCGGGTGCTTCCCGACCTCACCGACGAGCAGGACGACTTCGACGCGGTGAACGTGGTGCACGTCGACTTCGCTACCCAGGGCGAGAGCGTCAGGGGAACGGCCTCGGACGACAGCCCGCAGAGCGAGTGGTCGACCGTCTCCACGGGCCGGCGCATCGTGAAGCGGTACCAGTACAGCGACCTCCCGTCAGGGGAGAGCGTCATCGCCGGCGGCTCCTACCCGCTCGCCGGAGACGGCACCCACGACAGCGCGACCTTCAGGTCCAGCGGCGGCGGGGGGACCATCGAGACCGTCGGCGTCTCCGGGTGCCCGATCGGCGGCATCAGCCAGGCGATCCGCATCACGAAGGGGTCGGGCTCCGGTGAGATCGGCATCGCCCAGGACAAGATATCCCTCAAGAAGGGCCAGCCGTACACCGAGTCCGTCTACCTCTACGCGTCGCAGAGGGTGCAGGTGAGGGTCCAGCCAATCTGGCGCGAGGACGACGGGGGAGAGACCGCGACGGTCGCCATCGGGCCGGGCTGGACGAGGCTGTCGCTCACGGCCACCCCGGCCAAGTCCGAGGAATACAGCGCGGGCTACATCTACCTTGCCGCTAGCGCGCCGACCGGATCGTACATCGACGTAGCGCAGGTCAAGGTCGAGGAGGGCGTTGTGGCAACGCAGTTCGCGGTCGAGGCTGCGAACGAGAAAGCGGCGAGCCTGCTCGCCACCGAGTGCTCGGTCATCCGCCGCCCGACCATCACGGCGATCTTCAACCCGTCGGCGGACGTCTACTCGGCGTGCGCCATCAGGCTGCCGTCCGTCGGGATCGAGCTCGCCCGCGCCTGCATCCGGAAGATGGACCTCGAGCTCTCGATGGGATGCCCCATGAGGATCGAGCTCCGCATGTACATGAGGGGTGATGCCTCGCGAGCGTCATGCCGTCCCTGGCCGCGGACCTCGCCGATATCGTCGCCGGCCCATCGGCGCCCGGCGTCTCGATCGCCTACGGCACCGTCGTCGCGGCGGACTCCAAGACCGTCGACGTGCGCATCGGGGGCTCGGTTGTCGCCGACATCTGCATGACGACGTCCTGCCGGGGCGCGGCGCCCGGTCAGCGCGCCATCCTCATCGGGTCGCCTCCGCTCTGGACGGCGATCGGGATCATCGCTTGATTATCGTGCGGGCGCAGGCCCGCGGAAGGGAATCCGCATGGCCAACAACAGCGACGGGTCCGCCGTCTACGAGGTGAAGATCGGGGAGGACGACTATATCGACGGCCTCGACGTGACGGAGAGCGACGGTAGCATCACCACCTACCTGTTCCGCCCGGCAAACTACGACGAAGTCGAGGCGGCGCGAAAGAGGGCCGAGAGCGCCGCGTCGCTGGCGAGCAGCGCCGCAGGCACCGCAAAGACCCAGGCATATGACGCCAACGCCGCCGCCGGAGCTGCCAGAACGGCCGCCGCGAAGTGCTCGACTGCCACCGAGAACGCCAACGCCGCCGTTCAGAAGGCGAATGCCGCGAACGATACCGCAAGCGCCTCGACTGCGCTGGCGAGCAATGCGGCCGCCGCGGCCAACGGCGCGGCGTCTCATGCCGAGGCCGCCGCGAACCAGGCGCTGCAGATCGCGAACTCGGTGGCGCAGGCCGCCGCCGGCGAATCCGATATCGCGGAGCTGCGCCGTCAGAACGGCCAGCTCGCGACGATGCTCGCCGACGCGACGGGGAAGTTCATCTACATGGACGGGACCGTCTACTGCCCGGCATCCAAGGCGTCGGTGTCCGGCGACACGGTGTCGTTCGGCGGCACGTGCTCGGTCTCGGGCAGCACGGTAACCCTTGCCTAAGGAGGATAAATGGCAAATGCAAAGACACTGGTCGTCGGCGGCCAGTCGCTCAACGTCATCGACGATACCGCGCGCAGCAACGCGCAGACGGCGCTCAACAACGCCGAGTACAACCGCCAGGGCCAAATCGGCAAGTACGGCGGGCAGAACATCGCCACCATCCTGGCGGGAGAGATCGGCAGCGGCAGCGTGTACGACGCGCTGCACAAGCGAGCGGCGGCCGGCAACTTCGCGGGCCTTCGCGTCGGGGACTACATCGACGTGCCTCTCGTGAGCGCGTCCGCCGTCACCACCCAGCAATCTGCGCGGTTCCTGCTTGCCCACATCGACCCGTACCTCTACTGCGGCGACAACAACAAGGGCCACCATATCGCGTTCGTGGCGTCCGCCCCCGTGGCCGTGGCAAAATCCGTGACAGGCGTGGCCAACGACAGCTACCTGATGTGGAACACTGCGAACACCAACCAGGGCACCGCAGACGTGAAGAACCCGTACCTGAACAGCAACCTCAAGGCGTGGGAGAAGCTGTTCGAGGCGTGCCTGCCCGAGGGGCTGACCAAGTACCTGCTCACCCAGCGCGTGCTGCTTGAGGAGCGTTACAGCGCGAGCGGCGCGCTCAGCGACTCCAACAGCTGGAGCTGGCAGGACATCGGCAAGGTGTGGTCGCCCTCCGAGATGGAGGTGTACGGCTGCCCAGTGTGGGGCACCAAGGGCTACAGCGTGGGCTTCGACTGCCAGTTCGACCTGTTCCGCGATACCGCGCACCGCTTGAACGGAACTCGGCACGACTGGTGGCTGCGTTCCGTTCTGGGTGGCTCGTCGTCCGACGTGTGCTACGTCAACAGCAACGGCGGTGCCGACTACGCCTCCGCGACGGGCGTCTGGGTTCGCCCCCGCCCCGGCTTCCTCGTCGGCTAGCCAGCCGAGTGCTCTATACTTCTCTTTCGATGCGACCGCCTTGCGCGGTCGCATCCCTGCCCGCGCAGCGGGCCGTTTTTTTTTGCCACTATTTCCGGGAGGTGCCATGAGCGGCGTCTACCAGCGAAACCGCGAGGTGTCCGAGTACAAGTTCTTCACGCAGGCCATCGCCATCCGCGTGGAGGTCAACAAGCTCATGGCCTCCTCGTCGGTCGTGCCGAAAGCCTACAGGCTGCTGAACGCAGTCCCCACGGTGGAGGCCGCGCGCAGCATCGTATACAACGTCAACCGCGCCGACTGCTTCTACCCCAACAGTTCGTTCAACGCACTTGAGCGCAAGCGTTACCTGACGCTGGCGATAGCCGACTGCGAGCAGCTGATGCTCGACATGCAGTGCCTCATGGACATCGGCCTGCCCGTGAACGCCAACCGCTTCGAGGGGCTGGCGGCCATGGTCGAGGAGGAGATCAGGCTGCTGAAGGGCGCGCGCAAGAACGTGCGCGTCACCGGCAAGAAGTCCACCGAGGAGCGCATAGCCGAGGCCGAGGCCGAGCTAGAGCGCCTGCGTTCGCTATAATGGGCGGCGGTCCCGCCTTGTATATCGGTACAACTGGTGGCTGCGTTCCGTCATGGGTGGCTCGTCGTCCAACGTGTGCTACGTCAACAACAACGGCAATGCCAACTACAACTCCGCGACGAACGTCTGGGTTCGCCCCCGCCCCGGATTCCCTTATTGCCAGACCGAGTAGGCCCCAGAGCCGAAAGCAGAGCGCGAAGAGGAAGGAAGGCGCGACCGTCGGGCATGCGCCCGTAAATACGCACCCCGCGAGGGTGGCCGGACGCTGCTTGCATGGCGCGGCGCTCCGTGGCTTCGCCGCGTTTCATGGCCATACCTCAAGCGGCTGCCAGAGCCACACTGAGAGCCGTGCGGGGTGCCTTCGATGAACTCCGAGGAAAGAAGGGCCGCGCGCCGCAAGCGCCGCGAGGAGAGGCGCGCCAAGGCCAAGGCCGAGCGCGTGAAGCCGTGCACCCTTGAGGCCGTGGCCGACCTCAACAGCCTTTGCAAGGCCTCCAAGCAGGCGGCGGGCGGCGTGATGTGGAAGTCCTCCACGCAGCGTTATATGAAGGACTATCTGCGAAACGCGGTCAAATCGAGGAACGACCTTCTGGAGGGCCGCGACATATGCCGGGGCTTCATCCGCTTCGACCTGTGGGAGCGCGGCAAGCTGCGCCACATCAGCGCCGTGCACTTCCCAGAGCGAGTGATTCAGAAGTCGCTGTCCCAGAACGCCCTCGTACCCGCGATAGTCCCGACACTCATAACGGCCAACTCCGCCAACATCAAGGGGCGCGGCACCGACTACGCCCTGAAGCTGCTCAAGCGCCACCTGGCCGACCACTGGCGGCGGCACAGGCGCGAGGGATACATCCTTTTGGGCGACTTCTCAGATTACTTCGCCCGCATAGCCCACGAACCCGTCAAGCGGCAGGTGGCCGACGCACTGCTCGATCCGCGCGAGGTCGCCCTCGAGCACCGCCTGATAGACGCACAGGGCGAGGTGGGCCTGGGTCTGGGCAGCGAGCCGAACCAGATATGCGCGGTGGCCCACCCCAACCGCATCGACCACTACGTGACCGAGATGCTGCGCCCTGAGGCCTACGGGCGCTATATGGACGACTTCTACCTGATCCACGAGAGCAAGGAGTACCTGCAGGTGTGCCTGCTGCTGATAGGGCGCAAGTGCGCCGAGCTGGGCATAGAGCTGAACCCGCGCAAGACCCGCGTGGTGAAGCTGTCGCGCGGCTTCACGTGGCTGAAGAAGCGCATCTTCTACACGGAGACGGGCCGCATAGTCGTGAAGCCGTGCCGCGACTCCATCACGCGCGAGCGCCGCAAGCTGAAGAAGATGGCCCGCATGGTCGCCGATGGCGTCATGACCCCCGAGCAGGTTGAGCGGAGCTACCAGAGCTGGCGCGGCGGCATGAAGCGGCTGGACGCGCACCGCAGCGTTTTGGCCATGGACGCGCTGTACCACAGCCTGTTCGAAAATCTCGCGCGGGAGGGGGGTGCTCAATGCAGGCCAACCCGAGGGACGATTCAAGCGGAGGCAAGCCCTCGCAATAGCGGAGAACCGGCAACTCAAAGCAGCGGCCTAAGCGAAGCGGCCGCGAAATAACAGAAGCATCGAAGGCGTGCCGCGGCGCGCCTTCTTCCTTTGCGCCCATCGAAGCGGCCCGGCAATCTCACGGCGCCAATACGATGGCGACACATTCCCCGACAAGAGAGGAGTCCGCATGGACACTGAGGAAGACACGCCGCGCCCCGACGAGCTTCAAGACGGCACCATGGCCGAGGTCAACGCCCTGCGCGATCTGCTGTCGCAGATCGGCGACCCCGACGCGGCGCACGACGCGGGCGTTATCGACGATGACGAGTACGTTGAGCGGAAGGCGCGAAAGCTCGCCTACACCGCGGCCGTCGCCGCCTACGGAAAGGGTGAGGCCCCGGACGTGGACAAGCTGCTTGAGCAGATGCGCGAGAAGGTCGCCGAGCCCAGCCAAACCGAGACCAACACGGCAAACATCGACTACCTGATGATGACGGTCGGGGGTGAACAGTAATGGCGGGACGCGTCAAGGCTGCAACCACGGCGGCGCACTCGAAGAACTATGACAAGGTGAGGCGCTACTACGAGCGCGGCCTCTGGACCAAGGCCATGGTGCATCGAGCCGTGGCCTGCAAGTGGATCACATGCGACGAATATGAGGAGATCGTCGGAGAAGAGTACGCGGAGGAGGTTTAGGGTGCCGGCGCTGAGCATCGGGGAGGCAACGTCGGTCCTCTCGGCCGCCGTTGTGATTGTCACGTTCTTCATCGGGCGCGTCTCCGTATCCAAAACATCGTCTGCCAAGGAGCAGCGGACCGAAGACAAGCTCGACAGCCTTTGCGGCGACACGAGCGAGATCAAGGATGGCGTCAAGGAGATCAACCGCAAGCTCGACGACCACGGCGAGCGCCTCACGAAGGTCGAGCAACAGGTCATCACCTTGTTCAACCGGCTCGACCGCGTCGAGAAGAATTACGACCTGCATCACGGTATCGGCGGGTCAGATTAGGAGCTGAAAAATGAAAATCAACTGGGCCCTTCGCTTCAAGAATAAGCAGACGCTCGCGGCATTGGCCGCCGCCGTAATCAGCGCAGCCTATCAGGTGCTCGGAATCCTCGGAGTCGTGGCGCCTATCTCCCAGGGGTCGCTCATCCAGCTCGTCGGAATCATCCTGACCGTTCTCGCCGGCTTCGGCGTGATCGTCGATCCGACCACCAAGGGCGCGTCGGACTCGAAGCGTGCCATGTCGTACAGCGAGCCCCATGCCGCATATGACGCCAAGGCGGTTGAGTAGGCCATGGCCATCACACAGCGCGAGGCCTTCGCGCAGGTCATGGAACACCTCGTCTCCCATGATGGGGGCGGCGGTCACGGATACTCGCAGGCCAACCGCATGGGGGACGGAACGACCGAGACGATTTGTCTGTCCGACGGCACCACCGTCACTATTGCCGGTGGCGATCGCGACTGTTCCTCGGCCGTAGTGACCGCCCTCCGCGCGGTCGGCGTCAATACCTTCGGAGCCTCGTATACCGGAAACATGCGGGAGCAGCTGCTCAAGACGGGCCTTTTCGGCTGGCGTAAGATGGGCGTCAAGTCCGCCCAGCGTGGAGACATCTACCTCAACGAGAAGTGCCACACCGCCGTGTGCGTCTCTCCCTATGGATCCGCTCGCGGCGACCTCTTGGCCCAATTCTCCATTTCTGAAAAGGGGACCGTCACCGGCACCAAGGGCGACCAGACCGGGCGCGAGTCCAACATCAAGGCGTACTACAGCTACCCATGGGACGGCACGCTCTACTGGCTTGGCGACGGCAAGACACTGAATGGGTCAAATACGGAAGTCGCGGACAATACGGTCCCGAGCCTCGGAGACACGCGATATTTCGGCCCGAAGATGGCCAAGGAGCTGCAATGCCAGCTCGGCACGACTGCCGATGGCGTGATCTCCGGTCAATGGCCGGCGAATGAGCGATACCTTTGGGCATGCGACCGCGGCGTAATCGAGTACGTCAAGGGCGGGGTTGGCTCGAATGCCGTCCGCGCCCTGCAGGACAAGGTCGGATGCAAAGTCTATCCCGTGGTCGGCGGTGTTCAGGCGCGACAGATGGGTTCGGGAACGGTCTTCAAACACCAGCAGTGGCTCATCGCTCAAGGTATCTCGTGCGGATCATCGGGTGCGGACGGATACCAGGGCCGCGACACCAACGTCGCCATCGGCCAAGCGCTCGTCAAGCAACTCTATCGATAGGTGTGCATATGAATCCATTTGATATCTGTTTTATTGTCGGCGCTGCTGCAGGACTGCTGACCGGTCTTCTCGGATGGGCAATCGTGCGCGTCGGCAGCCAAAAAGACTTTAGAAATTGATAGATGCAGCCCCTCCCCGGCATGAACTGCCGGGGAGGGGCTTTATGCATTGCCAAATATCCGTCAATATCCGTTCTGCAATGCAGTTTCAGTGCGGTGAGAGCGTGTGGAAACATAACTACCTGCGATTTTACTGCTACAAGGCACTCCATAACATCACGTTCAAGACTCTTAATCCCAAGGTCCAGGGTTCGACCCCCTGACGGCCCACCCAAAGATTGTTAAAGCGACTGGCTCAGGCTGGTCGCTTTTTTGTTGACCTCGTATGGGGTCGAACCCGTAAGGGCGCGGAGCTGAGGAAATACGTAAGCATTTACCAGCGTAGCGCGCAAGGCGCCTTGGCGCCGCAGCGGCCGCCTGCGCAGCAGGCTGACCCCCTGACGGCCCACCAAAGCATGTTAAAGAGACTGGCTTCGGCTGGTCGCTTTTTTGTTGACCTCGCATGGGGTCGAACCCGAAAGGGCACAGCCGCTTTCACAGATCGAGCCTACCCTGGGGATCGGTAAAACCGTCAGTACCCTCCTTGAGTTTCTTCTCGTCTGCCTTCACGCGACGCTCGAGCTTTTTTGTATCCTCGGCAGGCGGTAGGTTCTCGGGGACAATTCCGCGGTCGATGAGGCTGCCACGCACGCTTGTGTTGTTCTCGACGTGCTCTTGCTTGATCTGGTCCAGGCCGTACAGGTCGTGTTCCTCGGCGTTGAAGGCCGTCATCGAGTTCGTAAGGTCCTTTGCTTTGATGAGGACATCGGCTAACCTGTCCGCTAATGCCGCGCTCTTGGGTACGCCGAGCTGCTGCTTCATTTCCGCCGTGCTTCTGCCGCCGAATAACGCTTCATCGCCCTTCGACTTGATGATTGCGAATCCTTTGGAGTCCACGCCGCGTTTGAACGCAATACCCGAGAGCTGTTTCTCTGAATCAGATAGCGAGTGGCGCGCCTGCAAGCGCTGAATCTCTGCAAAGCGCTGCTCTATGAGCTCTTGGCGGCGCGTCTGCACGGCAAAGTATGCCTGGGCGAGCGCGATCTCTGGCTTGTTTGAATCTCCGTTTTGGGCGATTAAATAGCATGCATAGCGCGTAAGCTTGTAGTCTTTAACCGCGCGAGCGGCGACACCGGCAGTTATCATTTTCGTGGTGTCACGAAAATGGGAATCAACTGGAGTTTTATTTGTTTCGCACGAGACTTTTGCCCTCTTAACAACTTCGGCGAAGTTCTCCCATCGAGTGTATCCCATGGGTTCCATTAAATCGCGTGCGAGCCAATACTCAACGCCGTCTTCCACATTGGCGTAGCTATCAAGTTCGACACGCCACTTCTCGATATCTCTACTGTCCATATCTCCTCCTCGCTGATCTATTGTCTGTGCGGGCTTTGCCCGCTCTGTATTCAGAATTAGGATACGCTGCCGTGCGGACACGAATAGGCCCCGTGCCACCTCGAGCTCACGGGGCCCATAGATATCGATTAGGTGTGTTCTGCTTTAGATGGGTGTCCAGTTTAGTCCGTTCGATAGTGCGATCCGAGGCTTTCGGTCCGCTTACGCATGGCTTTGACCATTTCCTGTGCTAGTTGAATCTGCGATTGCAGGCGGGCGAGGGCTGCGACTTCGCTGTCCTGGGCTTTCTGTGTGCTCAAGGTCGTTGCCTCTGTCTTCAAGCCCTCAAGCTCGTGTAGTGCCTCGGATAGGCCTGTTTCGGTCCTGTTGATCATGCAATAGGTGCTCATCGTGTGCCTAAGGCCGTGTGTCAGGCGTTCGGCATCTGTTGTGGCAATGCCGTAGTGGGGGAGGGCGATATCCGCCTTCAGGGCTGTCTCAGGCTCTTTCTGCGCTGTGAGGGCTGCCGATGCGCCCGCGATACGTCCGAATACGATGCCGTTGGCGCTTGACAAGCCACCAATGCGGTCGGCGCCGTGCATGCCGCCTGTCGCCTCGCCGCAAGCGTAGAGGCCCTCAACGCCCGTGTGCGCGGTCTTATCGATCTTGATGCCGCCGTTAGCGGCGTGGGCATACATCGCAACGCGCATCTCGTCAGTCGGGGCGATGCCGTACTCGTCTTGCAGCCAGGTGGCAAAGGTCTGCACAAACTCTGGGACATCCTCGCGGGGGAAGTCGTAGTGGAGTGCCAGGCCTTCGGCACCTGCCTGATCGATGACGAGATCGATAGCGCGGGAGGCCAAGCGTGACGTGAAGGGACCATATCCAGAGCGCTGCTCGAGCAGGTCGTCCAGCTTGTCGTCGGCAATATCTACCGGCTGGTCTACATGCACGTAGCGCCAGGTTTTCTCGTTGAAGACCAAGTTACGCCTGGGCTCGATGAAGCCAGGCATCATCTGCATGAACTCTATATTAGTAAGTGTTGCGCCGTGCGCCAGTGCGATGGCCTGCGAGGAGCTGAGCACATCAGCCGACGTAAGGCTGCGCTCGAACAGGCCGCCTGTGCCACCGGCTGCGATGATCGTGGCCTTGGCAGCAAAGGGCACGATTCGATTTTCGGTAAGGTCGTAGAGTACGGTTCCGGTTATTCTGCCGTTCGTGTCCTCAACAAGGTCGATAAGCTCATGGCGGGGGAGCAGGCGAATGCCGAGCGACTCGATCCAGGTCGTCAGAGCGTCCTCAAGGGGCTTGCGGGTGAGGCCGCGCCACATGCGCGTCTTGTGGTCAAAGCAGGGGATAAACTGCTTTTGTTGAGCACTCTTGGCGCTTTGCGGACGCTGGAGCTCAACGCCCAGGTCTTGCTCGAGCCAGTCAATCGCTTGGCGAATGCCGTGGACGAACGTTTGGACGAGTTCGGGGTCGGCAACGCCGCCGCCGACGGTCAGGATGGTGTCGATGAGGTCCTGCTCGTCGTCTTCGTTAACGGGTCCGATAAGCCCTAGGCCCCAGGTTCCGGGGAAGAAGCTCGATCCACTCATAGTCTTGCCGGCGCTTGCCACAGTGACGGTTGCACCCGTGCGTGCCGCTTCGATGGCGGCGCAAAGGCCCGCAATGCCAGATCCAATTACCAGTACATCAGTCGATTCCATCGGATTCCTTTCTCGTCCGGCGCATTGTCGCACGGGTGATCGGCAAAGGGGCCGCAAAGACTCGGCAAATCGGTAAAGGGCAAATATGGCAGGTGGGCGTCATGGACGCTCTGACGTTCCATCTCATCACATCTCGTATTTCGCCGCAACTGACATATCGGCATTAGCTACTCTGCGTCAGTGTAAACAAAAAGAGCCGCCACCTCGAAAGGTAGCGGCTCCAAGCTCAACTATATGAGCATCGCGCGGGCGCGATTAGGCCTTGAGGGCCTCCTCGACGGCGACAGCGCAGGCGACGGTGGCACCGACCATGGGGTTGTTGCCCATGCCGATGAGACCCATCATGTCAACGTGCGCAGGCACGGAGGAAGAACCGGCGAACTGGGCGTCGGAGTGCATGCGGCCCATGGTGTCGGTCATGCCGTAAGAGGCAGGGCCGGCGCCCATGTTGTCCGGGTGCAGGGTACGGCCAGTGCCGCCACCAGAAGCGACGGAGAAGTACTTCTTGCCAGCCTCGATGCGCTCCTTCTTGTAGGTGCCAGCGACGGGGTGCTGGAAGCGCGTGGGGTTGGTGGAGTTACCGGTGATCGAGATGTCGACGTTCTCGTGCCACATGATGGCAACGCCCTCGCGGACGTCGTCGGAGCCGTAGCAGTTAACGGCAGCGCGGGGACCATCGGAGTAGGGGATGGTCTCGACGACCTTGAGCTCGCCCGTGTAGTAGTCGAACTGGGTCTTCACATAGGTGAAGCCGTTGATGCGGGCGATGATCTGGGCGGCGTCCTTGCCCAGACCGTTGAGGATAACGCGCAGCGGCTTCTTGCGAGCCTTGTTGGCGTTCAGAGCAAGACCGATAGCGCCCTCGGCGGCAGCGAAGGACTCGTGGCCGGCCAGGAAGGCGAAGCACTCGGTGTCGTCGGAGAGCAGCATAGCGCCCAGGTTGCCGTGGCCCAGACCGACCTTACGGTCCTCGGCGACGGAGCCGGGAACGGTGAAGGCCTGGATGCCCTCGCCGATGATGGCGGCAGCCTCAGAAGCGGACTTGGCGCCACGCTTGACAGCGAGAGCGCAACCGAGGGTGTAGGCCCACTCGGCGTTCTGGAAGGCGATGGACTGGGTGTTGTTGACGATCTCACGCGGGTTGAAGCCCTTGTCGGTGCAGATCTGCAGAGCTTCCTCGAGGGAGGCGATGCCGTTGTCGGCGAGGCACTTGTTGATCTTGTCAGCGCGGCGCTCGTAACCTTCGAACGTAACAGTCATAGTTATTTCCCTCCCTTTCTACTCGTGAACCGGGAACACGCTGGCGACGGAGTGAGTCTCCTCGTCGGTGCGCGGGTCGATGTACTTGGCAGCGTTCTCCCACTGACCATAGTGGCCCATAGCGCCAGCGATGGCCTCCTCGGGGGTCTTGCCGGCCTTGACGGCGTCGGTGAACTTGCCGAGGTTCAGGAACTCGAATGCGATGATCTCGTTCTTGTCGTTGAGAGCCATGCGGGTGACGTAGCCCTGAGCGAGCTCGAGGTAACGAGCGCCCTTGGCCTTGGTGCCGAACATGGTGCCGACCTGAGAGCGAAGGCCCTTGCCGAGGTCGTCGAGGGAGGCGCCCACGGGCAGGCCGCCCTCGGAGAACGCGGTCTGGCTGCGGCCGTAAACGATCTGCAGGAAGATCTCGCGCATAGCAACGTTGATGGCGTCGCAGACGAGGTCGGTGTTGAGGGCCTCGAGGATGGTCTTACCGGGAAGGATCTCGGAAGCCATGGCGGCAGAGTGGGTCATGCCCGAGCAGCCGATGGTCTCAACGAGGGCCTCCTCGATGATGCCGTCCTTGACGTTCAGCGTGAGCTTGCAGGCGCCCTGCTGAGGTGCGCACCAACCCACACCGTGCGTAAGACCGGAGATGTCGGAAATCTCCTTAGCCTGGACCCACTTGCCCTCCTCGGGGATGGGTGCGGGGCCGTGGTATGCACCCTTGGCAACGGGGCACATGTTCTCCACTTCCTGTGAGTACTGCATGCCTCTCCTCTCTATCGTGTTGGCGTCCCGTCTGGGGGCCGTGGCTGGCGATTGCCGGGCGACCCTTCGAAAGGGACATGACATGCAGCCCCTATAATACCGCGAAATGCACGGAATATTCGGCGAACGGCTCAGTTTTCGTAGCGAGAAGTCCGGAAGTTTTAATTGAAACGGTTTAACTCTATGTTCTGTGGTCGCGAACTTCCGTAGAGGGGGTCCGTCTTTGGCAAGCTTTTGGGCAGCTCTTGTAAGCGTTGCGGGGGTTGACCTGTTGCAACGGTGCCGTTCGCCGCCTGTTTACTGCCTTTGGCCGCGCGAGCGAATTGTTTTGCGTGAATGTTTTGATGGCACGCTTCAATCGTGCTGTATTGGATGGCAAGCAGATCCCGGCGAAGGGAGCGCCATGCAGCGCGTTTGGAGAACGGTTACCGGCTTTTACCATGTCTGTGCCCGCGGTACGGGCAAGCAGCTCATCTTTGAGGGCGATGAAGACCGGTGGGAGTTCTTGGAGCTGATGCGTGAGTGCTGCCGCAAGGCGGGCGTGACGGTTATCGCCTGGTGCCTTATGGGCAATCACGTGCGTCTGGTGCTTGCAGATTACGAGGACGCGATGAGCGCGGCGATGCACCGGCTGCTTTTGACGTACGCGCGGCGGTTCAATAAACGCACGGGGCGCACAGGGCATCTGTTCCAGAACCGTTTTGACCGGCGCTCGCTCGATACCGACTGGCAGGTGATGGAGGCTATTCGCTCCGTTCACGCCGATCCGCAGGAGGCGGGCATGAGCCTAATCGAGCGTTACCCCTGGAGCAGCTTTGCGGAGCATCTGCGCGCTTACGACAGTGATGCGGCAGATGCCACGAGGGGATTTTCCGATCCTTCTTGCGTGCTTGAGCTTTTTGGTTCTGCCGAGGCCTTTGCTGCCTATTCGCTTTCGACGCCCGACAGCGGCGAACCGGCGCTGCGCGATATGAAAGAGACGGAGTGGGAACGCCACGCCTTTGCCAACAAGTTGGCGAAGGAGCTAGGGGTTCCGCTCAACGGGGTTAAAACTGTACCGCCGGCGCAGCGCGATACCGTTATTGTTGGATTGAACAATGCCGGCTTTACAGTGCGTCAGATTGAGCGGTATACCGGGATTGGCAAAAGTACCGTCTCTCGTATCGTGCGCGCCCGCGCGCGAACGGCGATGCGGGCTGGCGGAAACGTGATGTAGGGTCGCCTGTTCACCGCAGCTGGGGTCGTCCATACGCCGCAACCAGCGTTCAAAAGCTTGGTACGGTAACTGCACTTCTTAATATGCATAGAACAATCGTCATCTTGCATAAAATAACAGCTCAGTCCGGGTTTGCCCGTGCCTACCCCCGTCTGCGCCGTGCAAAAAACGGAGTTTTCAGCATCGTGGTGCTGTCGGCACTGCCACAATCTTGCAACACACGGGCCCCTAAGCTATTGATCCCTGCCGTTGCACCCCCGGAGTATGTGCCTGCGTCCCGTCAGACCGCGATGTCTGGTCTAAAACACAATATTTATGCGCCTGGAGACGTTGATTAACGCTTCCGATGCGTATGCACACAGCTTGGCGTGCTGAATACTCGCAAAAATGCACGCAGCATCCTATGGGACCCTTCTGCGGCAGGCGCGAAGCGAGTCGGAGCTCAGCAGAACGGGGCTTGGCGCATTGCTTGGCGGGTCCGGGGCCCTGCCGCAGGCCTTTGGTGCTGTGGAAAACGCCCGTGTTCGCGTCTGCTGTGTGGTAAATGACAGACGGAGCGCCGGACGCGCGGACTTCGTGCGTCCGGCGCTCATTAGGAAAAACAGAGCCGCCCGTATCGGGCGGCTCGGCAATCAAAAACCTTGGATTCGGGGCATACGCTACTGGTTAGTTTACCCCTCGAGCATGCCGTCGAGGGTGCGCCAGGCGAGCTCGGCGCATTTGACGCGGGCGGGCATGTGCGAGATGTCCTGGAGCTGGGCAGCCTCGTCCAGGTCTTCCAGGTCTTCCTCGGAGAGCTGTTCGCCGCGGATCATGGCGAGGAAGAGCCCCGCCAGGCGGCGCGCCTCCTCGACCGTCTCGCCGGTGATGAGGTCGGCCATGATGTCGGCGCTGGCCTGGCTGATGGCGCAGCCATGACCGGTAAAGGAGGCCTCCTCGATCACGCCGTTCTCGACGCGCAGCTGCAAGGTGAGTTCGTCACCGCAGCTGGGGTGGATGCCGTCGTGCTCGTGCGTGGGAGCGTCCATCTCGTACTTATAGTCGGGGTGCGAGTTGTGCTCCATAAATGTGGTGGAGGTGTACAGATTACCCATTGAACGTGCTCCAAACGTGATGCAGACCGGCGATGAACTTGTCAATGTCGGCCTTGTCGTTGTAGAAGGCCACGCTGGCGCGGCAGCAGGCAAGGTTCTCGACGCCCAGCCAGGTGAGCAGCGGCTGTGCGCAGTGGTGACCGGCGCGGATGCAGACGCCGTCCATGTCCATGATGCTCGCGACATCGTGCGGGTGGATACCCTTGACGTTAAAGCTCACGACGCCATGGTGATTGTCCCAATAGATGGAGCCGATAATCTGGACAAAGTCGAGCTGCATGAGTTCGCCCATCAGGTAGTGGACGAGTGCCTGCTCGCGTGCCTGGATGTTTTCGTAGCCCACGGTGTTAACCAGGTAGTCAAGCGCCGCGCCCGTGGCGAAGATGCCGGCGGCGTCCTGCGTGCCGGCCTCGAACTTCTCGGGGACGGGCGCCCAGACGGCGTCCTGCTCGGTGACCGAGTCGATCATCTCGCCGCCGGTAAGCATGGGCGGCATGGCGTTGAGCAGGTCCATCTTGCCCCACAGCACGCCGATGCCCATGGGGCCCATGGCCTTGTGCGCGCTAAAGGCAAAGAAATCGGCTCCAAGGTCGGCCACATCGACCGGCATGTGCGGCAGCGACTGCGCGCCGTCGACGACCAGATAGCCGCCGTACTTGTGCACGAGCTTGCCGAGGTTCTTGACCGGGTTCTCAACGCCCAGGACGTTAGAGACCTGACCCACGGCCAAGATCTTGGTCTTGGGGCCCACCTTGGCAAGAACTTCCTCGGTGGTGAGCTGGCCGGTCTTGGTGGGGTAGAGGTAGACGAGCTTGGCGCCGGTCTCACGGCAGACCTGCTGCCACGGAATCAGGTTGGAGTGGTGCTCCATGATGGTGATGACGACCTCGTCGCCCGGTTCGAGGACCGTGGGCGCAAAGCTCTTGGCGACCAGGTTGAGCGACTCGCTCGTGTTGCGGGTGAAGACGACCTCGTTGGCCTGGGGGGCGCCGATGACGTCGGCGATCTGCTGACGCACCTTTGCGATGGCCTCGGTGGCCTCGACGGACAGCGAGTACAGGCCGCGCAGGGGGTTGGCGTTCATGCGCTGGTAGAAGTCACGCTCGGCGTCGAGCACGCAGGCGGGGCGCTGCGCGGTGGCCGCGCTATCGAGGAAGGCGATCTCGGGGTGCTGCTGGAACAGCGGGAACTGCGCCTTGTAGGGATTGGTCTCGATGTCGACGGTAGGCCAGCCGCGCGAGGCCTCGTCGCTGGCGTCGAGTTCCATGGGCTCGGGGGCAGTACAGGTATCGCATTTAACGTGCTCGGTGTCGATCATGCGAGCTCCTCCTCAAAGATATCGATCAAGTTGTTGCCCAGGCGGACGACGGCGGCGCGGGTGCGCTCATCGGTGGCGGAAAGCGCAGCGTCCTCCAGCTTGGCGCGGATGAACAGGTCCTCGGCGGCGTTTTGGTCAAGGCCGCGGCAGGCGAGGTAGAACAGCTGCTCGTCGCGGACGTGGCCGATGGTGGCGCCGTGGTTGCCAGCGACGTCGTCCTCGTCGCAGAGGATGACGGGGACGGTTTTGTTGTCGACGCCCTTGTTGGCGAGCAGCACGGTCTCGCGCTCGGTGCCGGTTGCGCCCTTGCAGCCGTGCACGAGGTCGATGGTGCCGCGGTAGACCTTCTTGGACGTGCCAGTCAGCACGCCGTTGGCGTCGATCTCGCACTCGGTCTTACGACCGCGGTGGCGCAGCTCGTAGTTAAAGTCGCGCACCTGTTCGCGGGCACCTAGGTAATCGGTATCGATGGTCACCTTGGCGGTGTCGCCCAGCAGATCGCCGGCGAGGCCGGTGGCGCTGGCACCGGCACCCAGGACGGTGTGCTGCACGTTGACGCGCGCGCCCTCGTCTAGGAATAGACCGGTGTCATCGAGTGCGATCCAGCTGTCATCGAGCGTCTGTGTGCAGGTCACGTTGACGGTGGCGTACTCGTGAGCGCACACGCGCAGCACGGAGCCCACGACGCCTTGGCCGCTGACGGGGGAGTCCAGGGCTAGAGCGAGGTCGAGCGTTGCCTGCGGACGGGCGACGACATCGATAGCGGCGATGGCCGCCGCCGCGTCGGCGCCACTCACGCGCACGGTAACCGTGGCGTGCTGGTATGCGGGCACATCGATGACGATGCACTTGGTGGCGTGGTCGATCAGATAGGTGCAGGCAGCCTCGCCCATGCCGGTCTCGAAGGCTTCGGCAGGGGAGAGCTCCTCCTCGAGCTTGATAGCGCCGGCCTGGTAGACGGAGGTGGCGGGCACGTCGAGCTCGGTCTCGGGCGTGATGCGGGCGCGGTCGGCGGCGTCGCCGGGGGCGGAGGCACGGCGCTCGGGGAAGCGCTCGGCCATGGCGTCCATGGCGGTATCGAAGGCGTCGGCCGTGCCAGCAAACTGCTCTTCCAAGCCCTCAACCTCAACGGCCTCGGCGGGAGCGGAGGAAAGCTCGTCCGAAAGCTCGAGCTTGGTCTGGTTCATTTTGAGCCAGCCCCAAGTTGCTGCCGGCATCGCATTAACCTGCTCGAGCGTGGTAGCAGCGGTGTTGGTTTCCTGTTTCATTATCCGATCGCTCCTTCCATCTCCAGCTTGATCAGGTTGTTCATCTCGACGGCGTACTCAAGCGGCAGCTCCTTGGAGACCGGGTTGGCAAAGCCGTTGACGATCATGGTGCGGGCCTCTTCCTCCGAGATGCCGCGGCTCATCAGGTAGAACACCTTGTCGTCGCCGATGCGGCCGATGGTGGCCTCGTGGCCGATGTCGACGTTCTTGGCGCGGATGTCCATGGCGGGGATGGTGTCGGAGCGGCTCTGGTCGTCGAGCATCAGTGACTGGCAGCTCACGGTTGCCTTGGAGCCCTCGGCCTTAGGCGTGGCCACGATGGAGCTGCGGAACGTCTGGATGCCGCCGCTCTTGGAGATGCCCTTGGTCTCGACGGTTGCCGAGGTATCGGGCGCGTTGAGCACGACCTTGCAGCCGGTGTCGAGGTTCTGACCGGCGCCGGCAAAGGTGATGCCGGTAAAGCTCGAGCGGGCGCGGCGGCCGTTGAGCACGCTCATGGGGTAGAGGTAGCCCACGTGGCTGCCGAAGGAGCCGCTGATCCACTCGATGTCGCCGTCCTCGTCCACGCGCGCGCGCTTGGTGTTGAGGTTGTACATGTTCTTGGACCAGTTCTCGATGGTCGAGTAGCGCAGGTGTGCGCGTTTGCCCACAAAGAGCTCCACAGCGCCGGCGTGGAGGTTGGCCACGTTGTACTTGGGCGCGGAGCAACCCTCGATAAAGTGCAGGTCGGCATCGTCCTCGACGATGATGAGCGTGTGCTCAAACTGGCCGGCGCCCTTGGCGTTAAGGCGGAAGTAGCTCTGCAGCGGGAAGTCCAACTTGGTGCCCTTGGGAACGTAGACAAACGAGCCGCCCGACCACACGGCGCCGTGCAGGGCCGCAAACTTGTGGTCGGTGGGCGGGATGAGCGTCATGAATTTCTCGTGGATGAGCGGCTCCCACTGCGGATCGTGCAGGGCTTCCTCAATACCGGAGTAGACGATGCCCATCTTGGACGCCGTGTCCTGCATGTTGTGGTAGACCAGCTCGGAGTCGTACTGCGCGCCGACGCCCGCCAGGTAGCTGCGCTCGGCCTCGGGGATGCCCAAGCGCTCAAAGGTGTTCTTGATGTCGTCGGGCACCGACTCCCAGTCGTGCTTTTGGTCGGTGTTGGGCTTGACGTAGGTGACGATGTTGTCCATGTCCAGGCCCTCGATGGAGGGGCCCCACGTCGGGTCGGGAAAACGATTGAAGATCTCGAGGGACTTGAGGCGCAGGTCGAGCATCCACTGCGGCTCGTCCTTCTTGGCGCTGATCTCGCGCACGATGTCGGGCGTGATGCCGGCGTCGAGGCGCTCGAATCCCTCCTCGCCATAGGTGAAGTCGTAGAGGCTGCGGTCGATGTCCGCGACCTCGGTGCGGTTCTTGGTCATTGCGTCGCCCCTTTACGCCTGCTGCTCGGCAACGGCGGACTCGGCCTGGGCGCGCTGCTCGGCGGCCTCGCGCTCGAAGGTCTCAAAGCCGTTCTTGTCGATCCAGGGGATCAGCGAGGCGTCGTCCTCGCGTACGATGTGGCCCTTGACCATAACGTGGACGCGGTCGACATCCAGGTGCTCCAGGATACGCGTGTTGTGCGTGATGATGAGCATGGAGCCGTCGCAGCTCTTGCGGTAGGCGTCCATGCCGTGGCTGACGGTGGAAAGGGCGTCGACGTCCAGGCCGGAGTCGGTTTCGTCCAGGATGGCGAGCTTGGGCTGCAGCAGCAGAAGCTGGAGCATCTCGACCTTCTTCTTCTCGCCGCCCGAGAAGCCCACGCCCAGCTCACGGTTGAGGTAGGCGGTGTCCATGTTGAGCTCGGCCGCGAGCTCCTTGACGCGACGGCGGAACTCCTTGCCCTTCATCTCCAGGCCGGGGCGGCCAGCGATGCTGGCACGCAAAAAGCTCGACAGCGGCACGCCCGGGATCTCGACCGGGGCCTGGAAGCTCAGAAACAGGCCGGCGCGCGAACGCTTGTCGGTGGTGAGCTCGGTGATGTCCTGGCCGTCAAAGACGATGCGGCCGTCGTTGACGGTATAGACGGAGTCGCCCATGACCAGGTGGCCGAGGGTGGACTTGCCGGCGCCGTTGGGGCCCATCAGCACGTGGGTCTCACCGGCGGCGACGTTGAGGTTGACATTGTGGAGGATGGTCTTCTCGTCCACGGAGGCGGTGAGACCATCGATGGAAAGCAGCGGATTTGCGCTCATGCTGTCCCTCTCTGTATATGGTGTACTCATAGGTGTACTAAACCCTAGGAATCTTCTCGGAATAAAGTTACTATGGGTTCGGCGTTAGTCAAGGGAAAACCCGACTAATCCACTCGACTTTTCTAGATGTGGGACAAAATAACAAGGTTTGTTTGTCCCACTTACTTAAGATTTGGGACAAACAGACCTGGTTATGTTGTCCCAGATGCGATGGGAGGGTAGGTATGCTCATTTCTTCCAAGGGCCGCTATGCCCTCCGGCTGATGATCTATATCGCGGCGCTGGGCGACGCCGAGGGCAAGATTGCCTTGCGCGAGGTTGCCGACCGTGAGCATATCTCACAAAAGTATTTGGAGCAGCTGGTTCGTCCGCTTATGAAGGCGGGCCTGCTTAAGAGCGTGCGCGGCAAGGGCGGCGGCTACATGATGGCCAAGGATCCAGCCGAGGTGCGTGCCGGCGACATCCTGCGCGCCGTCGAGGGCAGCACGGCGCCCGTGGCGTGCGACGGCATCGACAACAGCTGCACCCGCAGCGATTTGTGCTCGACCGTCAAGTTCTGGCGCGGCCTGGACGACGTGATCGAAAAGTACGTCGACGGCGTGACGTTGGCCGACCTGGCCGCCGTCCCCGAAATCAACTTTGACATTAAGCTGTAGGGGTGCAAATGGCATCTCTCGACAAGGTGTACAAGCAAATCGAAGTTTTTGCTCGGGAATGTGACGCCGAGAAGGTCGTGTTGTTTGGTTCCCGTGCTCGAGGCGACAACTTGCCCAAGAGCGATATTGACATCGCCGTAGCAGGTTGCCGGGATTTCGGCCGTTTCTCATATTTGATCGAGGAACATCTTGATACTCTTTTAGATGTAGATGTCGTCAATCTCGACGAGTCCCTATCGCAGCAATTGCTCGATGAGATTGCCAAGGATGGTGTGATTCTGTATGAAAAAATATGAGAACTTTGTTAGCGCCTTGGCGAATCTTGAGGATGCGCCCAATCAGGATCTCAACAATGATTTTGTTCAGAGTGGATTGATTAATAAGTTCAATCTTCAATTTGAACTGAGCTGGAAGCTCCTTAAGCGTCTGCTCGAGTATGAGGGCGCCACGCTTGCCGCGTCGGGGTCTCCTCGTGCCATCTTGAAGGAGTCCTACCGATTCTACGACTTTATTGATGAGGCAGCCTGGCTGGATATGCTCAGAGACCGCAATACGAACGTCCATATCTACGACAACAAGCTCGCTCAAGATTTGATTCAGCGCATCTTGAACGTCTATATTCCCGCTTTCTGTCAGTTGAGAGACGGGCTGACGAAACGTTACGGCGAGCTTCTGTTGGCGCCCGACGACCAGTTTGTCTAATTCCTTAAGATTTCGCGGAGGGTTGTTGCCGTTTACCGAGGGGTTGTTGTGCAACAACGGGCGAGCTGCAATACTTATTTCTATCTTTGCAAACTGCACTTTAACTATACCAATGCAGGGAGGATCTTATGCAGCCCAAGCATTCTGCTATTGTCGCGGGCCTGACGCTGGCGCTTTCGTTTGGCGCCGTTTCCGCGCCGGCACCCGCCGCTGCCGAGGAGCCCACGCCGGGCGTTGCCTCGGATGCCACCGATATCGACAAAGGTCTCTACACCCAGCAGTCTTTCTCGGGCGTGCTGAGGTCGGTCCAGGGCGTTTCGTTTGTCAACGTGACTCCCGAGATGAAGTACTTTACCAAGTACGAGAGCCATGGTAATTACAACCAGGGCTTTTCGTATGGCGACGGTTATAACGCGCTGGGCTATTACCAGTTCGACCGTCGTTGGTCGCTCATCCCGTTTATGAAGCAGGCCTACAACTACAACCCCGAAAAATACTGCATGCTCAAGGATGCGATTGATCGCGGCAGCGAGATTTCCAACACGAGCAATGCCATGTACGAGAACGGTCAGCTCACCGAGTTGGGCCATATCGCTCAGGATGCCTTTCAAGGTGCGTACAACACCGATCCTGTTGAGTTCTCAGCACTTCAAGATGCCTATGCGTACAACTCGTACTATGCGGTGACCGAGGCGTGGCTCAAGAGCGGCCTGGCCATTGATATTTCGGGCCGCGCCGATTGCGTCAAGGGCATGGTGTGGAGCATCACCAACATGTGCGGTACCGGTGGCTGCAGAGACTTCTTCCGCTGGGCGAATCTTTCCAACGATATGTCCGACCGCGAGTTTGTGACGGCGCTCTCCAACAGCGTGGTCAATAACGTGGCGACCAAGTATTCGAGCCAGCCCCAGTATCATGAGGGCTGGAAGAACCGCTACCGCAACGAGCTAAAGGACTGCTTGGTTTATATCGCTGAGGACGAGGCAGCCGCTGCGACGCCCGTGCAGCCCGAGCCTACGCCGGCGCCCTCGCCGACACCTGATTCGAATGACGACTCGAGTGACGATGCCAACGATGACAGGATGGATGCGCCCTCGACCGATGCTGACGGTAATGGCTCTGCTGGTGGCACTACCAACGACGGCTCTACCTCGAACGGCTCCGATTCGAACGGCTCTGCTGCGGGCGATTCGTCTTCAAGCTCTGCCGGCAATACGGACAGCGACGCTTCTGGTTCGACCGACGCTGGCACCTCTAACTCATCCACCGGCTCGAGCGATTCGTCCGTTGACACCGGCTCTAACAACGGCTCCGGCTCTGACGCAACCCCTGATTCCGATGCTTCCAAGGACGACTCGAATAAGGCGCCGGACGCTCCCGTTGCTTCGCCGGACAAGAAGCCTTCTTTCTCCGAGCAGCTTGGTTCTACGCTGGGCTCTTCGCTGATGGCTGGCGTCAATAATGGTTCGACTCAGAACAAGGACAACTCTGATCAGGTTTCCACGGAAAAGACCGAGGCCGCAAAGGGTGACTCCAAGGATGAGGCTTCCGAGAAGACCGTATCCGATAAAGGTTCTAGCTCGGAGGAGAAGGACGACAAGTCCACTCAGAAGAAGGACGAGGATAAGAAGTCTGAATCTGAGGAGAAGGACGAGAGCAAGGGCAAGACCAAGGACGGAAAGCAGCAGGGCGAGGACAACGGTAAAGGCGACACTGACAACCGGAACCAGGAGCAAAATGACTCCAAAAAGGTGACCACCACGACGACTACAACGACCAAGTCATCTGGCGGTAACATGCCCAAGACGGGCGATTTGATTGTGATGGCGAGCCTTGCCAGTGCAAGCTTGGCCACGCTGGGCGCCACGTCTATTGTGAGCGGTAAGCATAAACTCGATCAGCAGAAGAAGGCTTCTGGGGAGGATGGCTCGGAGGAGTAGCCTCTCGGTTGCCAGATAACTAAAGAGTTGGGACGGGGTCCGGTGCGAATGCATCGGGTCCCGTTTTGTTGTGCAACGATTAGTTATGCCCCCTCACACCTCTTGTTGCTACCGTTGCCCGATATGTTCGCGCGGCGTCGTCGGTACGCGCGAGGCGGTCATTACAATTGGCATCGTGCAGCGATTTAGGGGGAACGTTTTGGTGTCTGAACAGGCAAATGTTGATTGTGCTGCTGGCTTTGGCGTGCGCTTGATCGGCTGTGCCGACGATGCGGTTTTGCCCATTGGCATGCACGACTATGCGGAGGCCCTTGGTTGCTGCATGCTGGTTGATAAGACCATGTTTATTGCCGATGTGTTGGACTGCGACGCGTCCGTTGTGGTGTGCTGTCGACCCGAGGGTTTTGGCAAGAGCATGAATTTGTCGATGCTCAGGGCTTTTCTGGAGCGTCCGGCGGTCGGTCGCTCTAGTCAGCGTTTGTTTGCCAATGCTCAGATTTGGGATGCAGACGGTGGGCGCTATCGGGATGAGTATGCTTGCTATCCGGTGATATCGCTGGACTTTTCTGGCGCTGCGAGGCGTGGTGCCGCTATTGCCGACGTCGTGCGCGATGCCCTTTCGGGCGAGTGCGCTCGCTTGTTGGCGCTCTTGGAGGCTCCTGATTTAGCTCGAGATAAGGTGCGTCACATCGAACGCGTCGCGCGTGGCGTGGCGAGCGCGGACGAGGTTGACTCGGTGCTCGGTGTGCTCATTGAGCTGCTGGAGATGGCCTGCGATGAGCAGGTTGTATTGCTCGTTGATGGGTACGATGCGGCGTGGTCTCGCCGTGCGAGCGCGAGGGACGCTTCCGACGCCGATCCGGCAGGGCTATTCGATCGCGTGCTGTTCGACGCCATTGCCACTGCGCGCGATTCGTTGCGGCTGACGTGTCTGATGGGGGAGCGTCCCGGCCCTGCCGAAGCGGCGCTTCCTTTGCATGGCTGCTCGTATTGTCTGACGACGCCGCTTTCGACGTGGTGTGACCGTTGGTTCGGCTTTTCGGATACCGAGGTCCGGGCTCTGTTGAATCATGCTGGGCGCGAGGAATACCTTGATGATGCGCGTGAATGGCTCGAGGGATATCGGTTTGGTAGGGCCTGTTGCTCGAGTCCAGCGCGTGTGATCGGTTTTCTGGACCGAGGCTGCACGGCGCCTGTGCGCGCCGATCTGTATGGGTATGCGGATTGCCTGAGTAGGGTAGTTGCCGGGTGGAATCTCGACCGCCTTTCGGTCTTGTTTGATTTGCTCGAGGCCTATGGGTGTGCTGAGGTCCCGCTTTGTTTGGGCACTGCAGAGCCAGATGTCTCGCCTGACGATGGCATGTGGACAGCGCTGTATCTGTCCGGTTTTCTCACGACGGATATGACTGAGGAGCCAGAGCATGGCGATCGGCTCCGTGCTTTGCGATTGCCCAATAACGAGCTTCGCCAGGCCTTGCGTCTAGTGATTGTTGAGTGGTTTGAGTGCGCTGCCGAAGACATTCGAGACGTCGATGCGTTTCGCGACGGGCTGTGCCGTGGGAACGAGGATACGGTGAGGCGGGCGCTAAGCCGCATCCTGGGGGATGCGGGAATCGGTGAGACCGACCCAGATAAGCCGCTACCATATCATCTGCTCTTGCAGGGACTCTGCTTTGGCTTGCCGGGCTATGCCAATCCTGCCTCGAGGCGAAAGTGTGGCGCGGGTCGCTGGGACATCCAGGTTTTCCCTACGGGTGCTGTGTTCGACGTAGCAGACACGATTGGCATGCTGGACGAGCGCCCACTGATAACGATTAACTTGATGTATGACCCCGATGTGGATGCGCTAGGGTTGGAATTGCTGGCCGTGCAGTCGCTACTCGACATAGAGCGCGACGGCATCGACGAAATCCGTGTGCCGCGCCCCGGCGTGGGTCGCATGCGCTGGGGGTTCGGTTTTGATGGGCAGCATGTGGCTACGGTGTGCCAGCTGCTTTAAGCGCCGAGGTGTTTCCGGCTTCCGTTACTCGGTGTCCTTCATGGGCGGCATGGGCTTCCAGTTGGGATCCTTAACGATCTTGCGGGCGTCCTTCATGCCACGGCGCAGCGCCGGAATGCCGGTCTTAAAGCACTTGTCAACGGCGGCCAGGCGAATGAACTCCTTGCAGAAGGTCGCGGCGTTGCCCAGACGGAACAGCACGGGGTGATAGTCGCCGTAAATCTGCATGTAGCGGGCCAGATAACCGCGGTTGCGCATGATGTAGTAGCGGTTGGTGTCGCTCGTAGAGTTGAGCTGGCGCTTGCCGGCGATATCCCAGTTGGAGACGGCGCGGGCACGCTTGAGCACCACGTCGGCGACCACGGCGGCGGGGAAGTGCTGGCTGGCTACGTAGCCGTAGCAGGCATCGTCGCCGTAGATAAAGAAGCGCGCGTCGGGCAGGCCAATCTTGTCGACCACGCGGCGCGAGAACATGCCGCCCTCAAAGCACAGCTGGTTCATGGCGCGGTAGCCCTCGGGACCCAGATCCCACTTGGCGATAGGGTTAGGGATGCCGAGCGAGAGGATGAGCTGGTACTGCCAAAAGAAAGCGCCGCCGTCAAAGTCCAGGCGCGAACCCTGGATGACATCGTAGCGGTCGGTCCACTTGGCAAGACGCTCGATGCCTTCGGGGATGACGAGCACGTCGTCGTCCATCACCCAGAACCACTGGGCGCCCAGGTCGTAGGCGCATTTGGTGCCGGCGGAGAAGCCGCCCGCACCGCCGCCGTTTTCGAGCTGCGGGGCGTAGATGACACGGTCGGTGCCGCCCTGCACGTCGAGCTGCTCGGTGTCGATGCCCCACAGGTTGGCCAGGCGCTCGTTGAATGCGGCGCACATGGCCTCGGTCTCGCGCGAATTCTCGTTATCGACAATCACGATGCGCCAGGGCGCGGCCGTGAGCTCGGTCATGGAGTCGAACAAGTTGGCCAGGAGTTCCTGGCGCTTGTACGTAACGACGACGATGGCGAGCTTATCGATGGGAGCGGGAAGGGTTGAAGGCATGGGGCAATATATCCTTTCACGCGCGGCGCGCATGCGCTGCACGGAAGCTATCGAATACGTCCTTGGGACTGTCCTATTGTAAAGGCTCGGCGCACCTTAGCGGCAAGCTTTGAATAAAACGCAGGAACCTGCCATGGGCCCGCCGCATGACGTGGGGCTGCTTTGCCCGCAAGAGGCTCCATAGATTATATAAACGCCCGCTGGCGCGCTGACCCTTTGATACCATGAAACGACAGGTATTTCCTAAGGAGCACATTTGTCTACTAACGCCTCTGGCAGCCCTGTTCTGTCGCTGCTTATTCCCATTTACAATGTTCAGCGCTATCTGCGCGAGTGCCTCGATTCCGCTCTGGCGCAGACGCTCAAGGATATTGAGATCATCTGCATTAACGACGGGTCGACCGACAACTCGCCCGCGATTATCCGCGAGTACATGGAGCGCGACCCCCGTGTAAAGATGATCGACAAAGCCAACAGCGGCTACGGCGACTCGATGAACCACGGTCTGGAGATGGCGCGTGGCAAGTACGTTGGCATCTTGGAGTCCGATGACTTTATGGCGCCCGACGCACTCGAAAAGCTTGTCTCGGCCGCCGATAGCAATAATGCCGACTTTGCGAAGGCGAACTTTGTTTTCTACTGGTCTAAGCCCGAGGAGCGCCGTTCACTGCACGAGATGTTTAAGGCCAAGGACTGCGGTAAGCCGGTGCACCCGAGCGACACGACGCAGTTCTTTAAGCAAAAGCCGTCGATTTGGTCGGCAGTGTACCGTCGCGATTTTCTTGAGCGCAACGGCATTAAGTTCCTGCCGACTCCGGGGGCATCCTTTCAGGACACGTCATTCGCCTTTAAGGTGATCGCGTGCGCCGATAAGGCTGTTTACCTGCATGATGCTGTTTTGTCGTATCGACAGGACAACGAGAATTCCTCGGTCAATTCTTCGGCTAAGGTCTTTTGCGTCAATACCGAGTATGCCGAGATTGAGCGTTGGATTCGAGAGGATTATGCCCGCGACCACGCAAGCGTCGATGTCGCGCGCATGCTCAAGTTCAATCAGCTCATTAAGTACGATTCGTACATGTGGAACTACGTGCGCCTGGCGCCTAAGTTCTATAAGGAGTTCCTGGTGCAGATGGCCAAGGAATTCCAAGCGGCCTTGGACGCCGGGGACTTTTCGCTTGACGACCTCAAGCCGTGGAAGCGCGCAAATCTCGCTGCCATCCTCAAAGATCCTGAGGGCTGGGTTGACGAGCACCCGAGTTTTGCGACGGATGGTGCCTTGGGGCGTGCTAAGTATTACGCCTCGGTTGGAGGCCCAGGCGTGGTTGCTGCCTTCCTCATCGAATCGCTGAGGGGGTAGGTCGGCATGGGAGAGGCCTCGTGTCCTAAAGCTACCATTGTCGTCCCCGTTTACAACTCTGCGCGCTCCATTCAGCGATGTCTCGATTCGCTGTTGGCCCAGTCCGAGCGCTCGATTCAGGTTGTCTGCGTCAACGACGGTTCGACTGATGATTCGTTGAACGTGTTGCGCCAGATCGCGCAGGCCGACGATCACGTACTGGTGATTGACCAGGAAAACGCGGGCGTCTCGTTCGCCCGAAATGCCGGAATCGATGCCGCCAAGGGCGAGGTGGTTTTCTTTGTAGACGCCGACGATTACATCGACGCCCAGACGGTCGAGCGCGTGCTGCATGCCATGGAGTCTTCAGATGCCGAGGTCGCCGTTTTTGGCGGCGTTTGCGAGCCGTCCGACGCCGCACCTAAACGCGTCCAGCAACTCATGAGTCCCAAGGCGGGCATTTTTGGCGCACGAGATCCCCAGTTACTGTTCCACGCAAACGCACAGCCCTATGCATGCCGCGCGGCTTTTTCACGCGAGCTGCTCAATCGCGAAGGCATTCGCTTCGCCCCCGGTTTGGCTTTGGGCGAGGACGTCGTCTTCCAATTTGCGGCTTATGCGCTTGCCCGCAAGACCGTCGTCATGCCGGACAAGTTCTACCACTACGTGATGGAGAGTGAATCGGCGACGCACGAGTTCAACAGTGCCGAGGCTCGCGCCAAAAAGCTCGATGCCCATATGAGAATGCTCGAGGAGGTCTTGGAGGACTGGGCGGGCTACGGTCTTATGGACCTGTGTCCCGGCGAGCTGATCACCTGGTTCCTGGACCTTATCGTGTTTGATTTGGCGCGCTTGGATTCCGATGACTTCCATCGCGTGGCGGCTCGCGTCAACATGGACCTCACGACGTTTTTGGGAACGGAGTGGGCGGATGTGCCTGCTAAGGGCGCCGTTCGCCGTGTTGCCCACAAGCTCGTTGCGGCGACCTCGGGCGTTACGATGGCAGACGCCACGCTGTTCTATCTTTCGACTCGCGGTCTCAAAGCCTGCCTGGAGCGCTTTATCTAATTCCAAGCGCTGCCGCCCGCCGCAACTCGGCTGCTAAAATAACCCTGTTACACGCTATTCAACAGGAGGTTCTCTTGCAGAACTCTGATAACCCTAAAGTTTCGCTGCTTGTTCCTATTTGCAATGTCGAACGCTACCTGCGCGAGTGCCTCGATTCTGCCGTTGCGCAGACGCTCAAAGACATTGAGATCATTTGCATTAACGACGGTTCTACCGATAGTTCGCCTGATATCATCCGCGAGTACATGGAGCGCGACCCCCGTGTGAAGATGATCGACAAGGCCAACAGCGGCTACGGTGACTCGATGAACCGCGGCCTGGAGATGGCGCGCGGCGAGTACGTGGGCATCCTTGAGTCCGACGACTTTATGTTTGAGGATTCGCTCCAAAAGCTGGTTGCCAAGGCCGATGCTGAGCATGCCGATGTGGTAAAGGGCGACTTTTACCTGTATTGGTCCGCGCCCAGTGAGCGCCGTGAGCTGTTTGGGATTATCGATGAGCATATGACGGGCGCCGCGTATCGCCCCGTCGATCGCCCTGGCATCTTCTACCGCAAACCTTCCATTTGGTCTGCCATCTATCGGCGCGAGTTCCTCAACGACAATCAGATTCGGTTCCTTCCCACGCCGGGCGCCTCGTATCAGGACGCAGGCTTTAACTTTAAGGTCTGGGCGTGCGCCGAGCGTGCCGCGTTTATTGCGGACCCCATCCTGTGCTATCGCCAGGACAATGAGAAGAGCTCTGTTAATTCGCCCAACAAGGTGTTTTGCGTGTGCGACGAATATGCCGAGATGCAACGTTTTTTGGATGAACGTCCCGAGCTCAAGGTTCAGCTCCAGGGCATTTTAATGCGCATGAAGGTCGATACGTATCGCTGGAATGACGAGCGTCTGGTCGATGAGCTGCGCGAGCAGTTTTGGGAGAAGGCTTCGCCCGAGCTCAAGGCCGATTGGGATGCCGGTCGCTTTGATCTGTCGCTGTTCGATCCGCGCGGCGAGACCGACTTGCGCCTGATGGTCAAGTCGCCCCGTGCTTATATCGATTCGCGCTTTGACTTTAAGAAGCCCGGCAAGCTCAATACGTTTAAGCACTACTTTAAGATTGGCGGCCTGCCGCTGGTCTGGCGCGTGCTGACGTATCAGCGCACCTACGGCGATAATCCGCATCCCGATGACGTGCCGGCCGCACAGTAGGAGCACTTGGCTATGACTACCCCCAAGATTTCCGTTGTCGTTCCCATCTATAAGGTGGAGGAGTGCCTGGCCTGGTGCCTGGACTCCCTGCTTGCGCAGGACATGCCCGATTGGGAAGGCGTGCTGGTCAACGATGGCTCGCCGGACGGTTCGCGCGATATTGCGGCTGCCTATTGCGAAAAGGACGCGCGCTTTACGTTGGTCGATAAAGAGAACGGGGGCCTGTCGAGCGCGCGCAATGCAGGCATCGCCGCGTCCACGGCGCCTATTGTCGCGTTCTTGGATTCCGACGACCGCTTTACGCCCGATGCATGCCGCGTGATCGTCGATGCCTTTGAGCGCGAGGACTGCGACGTGTTGACCTTTGGCGCGAACCCGTATCCGCTGGAGGCGGGGTATCCGTGGCTTAACTATGTGCTTAGCCCGCGCGATGTGTCGTTTGAGGGCTATAGCTCCGACCTGCTGTTTAAGGAAGCGTCTCGTCCCTTTGCATGGCGCACCGCCTGCAAGCGCGACTTCTTGCTGGGCAACGGGATCGTGTTCGACGAAACCGTTAAGTATGGCGAGGACCAGGTCTTCGACTTTGCCGTGTACGGTCGTTCGCACAAGACCGCGCTTATCTCGAACAAGTTGTACGACTATCGCGTGGCTCGCAAGGGTTCGCTCATGGACACCATGCGCTACGACGACGAGACACGTCTGCTGGAGCACGTGAAGATTTACTCCGCTATGCTGGCTGACTGGCAGCGCGACGGTCTCGACGCACAGCATGCTGATGACCTGGCGTACTTCCTGTGTGATCTGGTGCTGTACGATGCGCTGAGGTTGCTGGGTTCGGACTGCGGCAAAGTGTTTGCTGCCGTTGCCGCGGCGCTTAACGGTTCTGCCGTGGACAACGATGCTGCGCTCGCACAATGTGCTCCTTCGGTTGCCGCCATGGTGCGCGCGGCACTTATCGGCAAGGCCCCTGCTGCTCGTTTGTGCAAAAAGCTCATGTTCGATTACGACGTCTTGAGGTTTGGGCGCCTGGGTGCCTGCAAACGCATGGCAGCGAACGCCCTGGGAAAGCGAGAAGTGTAGATGAGTATCAAACGTTTGGCACTTTGCCGCAGCCAGGGCCGTCTGTTTGTGCTGCTTCGTTTTGCCGGTCAGGATGTCGCCGCGCTTATTGAGCGGGAGGGTTCTCAAGCGTTTGTCCATGCGACGACGAGCGGTTCTCGTGTGCCGTCGCTGGTGCTCCCGGTCGATCATGGCCGTGTGCTGGCGCTTTGCCCTTCCGTTTCCGGTTACGAGCGCGAGCTCGCCGTCATGGTACTTCCGTTTTTGGATGGCTCGTCGATGGATGTCGTTTTTGCATCCGGTGGTCAAAGGTTGGGCTCTATTCGCCTCGATAGCCGCGTGGCCAAGCTGGAATCCAAGATTAACTACAAAGCAAAGCCTGCGCTGTGCGCGCTTATCCGCGATGCGCAGCGTGGCGAATGCTGCGGTCGCTACGAGATCGATGCCATTCGCTATTTGCCGGCAGACTCCGGCGCGGTGTGGCGCTATGAGGTTACCTGGGCGGGAGACCCCCAGTGCGCACCCGAGTTCCAGATCTCCGATACGCATATGAATGCCATCGATGTCACCGTGCATGTGTTTGAGTCGCAGGTCGATGTGCCGCAGCAGGACGGATGCCGCGTCAATAAAACGTTTCTGAGCGTTGAGATGCCTCAGGATATACGAGATTTTGTCGCGATTGTGAGCGATCCCACAGAGCAGATCCAGAGCGGGTTTTGCGCCATGGATGGTCGCCTGTACAACGGCATGGTCGACGACAGCTGGAACCGTATGAAGGACGCGCGTGCAGACGACGCAGCTTATCGACGTTGGTTTGAGCAGCATCGCGCAAAGCCGGGCGATTTGGCGTGCCAGCGTGTCGCTTCGGCGGCCTTTGCCTATAGGCCGCTCGTGAGCATTGTGGTGCCGTGCTACAAGACCGATCGAGTCTACCTGCGCGAGCTGCTGGACTCGGTGCTAGCCCAGAGCTATGACAACTGGGAATTGCTCCTTATGGATGCCTCACCTGAATGGGATGCGGTTGCCGACCTTGCGGCAGGCGCCCACGACGAGCGCGTTCGTCGCTTTGGGCTGCCCGGCAACGGCGGCATTGTGGTCAACACCAACGCGGGTATTGAGCAAGCGATGGGCGACTACATCGCGTTCTTGGACCACGATGACATTCTGGAGCCGGACGCGTTGTTCCACTATGTTGCCGCGCTGAACAATGCTGCCGAGGGCGAGCGTCCCCAGGTCCTGTTCTGCGACGAGGACATGTTTCAGAAAACGGGGGAGTGGGGCCAGCCGGTCTTTAAGACCAAGCTCAATGTAGACTTGCTCTATAGCCATAACTGCGTGACGCATTTCCTGATGGTGGAGAAGGCGCTTATCGATCGTATCGGCACGTCCCCAGAAGACGTTGCGGGTGCCCAGGACTACGACCTGACGCTCCGCTGCCTTGCGGCGGGCGCGCGGTTTGAACATGTTGCGCACGTGCTGTATCACTGGCGCGTTCATCCGGGGTCGACCGCCGATGGCTCTGCCGATAGCAAGCCGTATGCTATTGAAGCCGGTCGTCTTGCGCTGCAGCGCCACTTTAACGCGCTGGGCATTTGCGGAACGGTCGAGGAGACCGAGACGCCGTTTGTCTACCGCATGCGCTTTGCGCTGCCGGAGCCTGCGCCGCTGGTGAGCATTGTGATTCCCACCAAGGATCACATTGAGACGCTTGACGCCTGTGTGATGTCGATCGCCCAGAAGGCCACGTATACCAATTACGAGATCGTCTTGGTGGAGAACAACAGCGAAGCCCCGGAGACGTTTGCGTATTACGAAACCCTGTCAGAGCGCGTGGCTGCAGCATCCGAAGGCAAGGGCATCGCGCGCGTTGCGTACTGGCCTGGTGAGTTCAATTACTCCCAGATCATTAACTTTGGCGTGGAGCATGCCAAGGGCGACTATCTGCTGCTGCTCAACAACGATACCGAGGTCATAAGCCCCGATTTTATCGAAGAGATGATGGGCTATCTGCAGCGTCCCGATGCGGGCGTGGTGGGCGCCAAACTCTATTTTGCCGATCATCTGGTACAACATGCCGGCATTTTGGTTGGCGTGCGTGGCGCACTTGCTCATGCCAACCAGGACTTCTCCGCAAAGCGCGAGGGTTATCTTGCCCGTGCCGTGCGCCCGGGCAACTTCAGCGCCGTGACGGGCGCCTGTCAGATGGTCCGCCGCGACGTATTTGAGCGCGTCGGCGGCTACAACGAGGAATTCGCCGTTGGCTTTAACGACGCAGACTTTTGCCTGCGCGTATGGGAGGCGGGCTACCGCACCATCTATACGCCCTATGCCGAGCTGTATCACTACGAGTTCACCTCGCGCGGCAGGGAAGAGGCCAACGAGGAGAAGCTGCGCCGTTGGAAACGCGAACAGGCACTGTTCACGCAGCGCTGGCCGGAGTTTTTCTTGACGGGTGATCCATGGTTGGGGCCTAACTTGTCTTCCGAGAGTGAGTACTTCTCGCTTTAGACAATGGTTGTTAGAAGGCCCTCAGCTTGACTTCGCCATGAGTTGGGAAGAAGGCAGCGTTTAGGCTATTTGTTAGTTTACATTACGATAGCTCGATACTTCTACGATAAGTTTGTACAGGCTTATACAACTCGATATAATCCGATATAGTTGCGATAAACTAATAAAGCTAAGATTGACCGATAATCGATTTCCTTGAGAGGCAAACAAGTGAGCGCCACAATATTCCATAACCCGTTTCGTCCCACTGCCGGCGCTGAGCCTCCGCGCATAATTGGTCGTGATGATATTGCCCTTGAGTTTACCGAGAGTTTGAATTCGGGAATTGGTGCACCTGCGAGGCTCATGCGCGTTGCCGGGCCAAGGGGTTCCGGAAAACTGTTTTGCTCTGTGATCTTAGAGATCGTGCACGAGAGCTTGGCTGGAAGACGGCTATTGTTTCTGCTGGTCCCAACCTATTGCTGGACCTGAAGGATCAGATTGCAGAATCCTCCCTTGCGACCAATGCTTCAGTCGGCGTAAATGCCGGCTTTGTTTCCGCTAAATTCGACGTTGTGCCAAAAGAGTCGAGTCTTAGAAAGTTGCTTGGCTCGGCCGCAAAGTCTTCCAAGGGCCTGTTTATTGCAATAGATGAGGTGCAGGATGCCCCGATTGACGATATGCGCGCTATTGCTTCTGCTGTGCAGCTTCTAATAGGGGAGAAAGTCGATATTGCTCTCGCATTTGCCGGATTGCCCGCTGGTGTTATGGATCTTATTAACGGCAAGGCACTTACATTCTTGCGTCGTGCCCTCCCCGAAGATCTGGCGCCTATCAACCAGGTGGAGGTAGCGCTCTCTATGGGCGATAGCTTTATAGCGACTGGTTTGACCATAGAGGACGATCTGCTGTCGAGAGCCGCTAAGGCCACGAAGGGCTATGCCTATTTGGTGCAACTGGTCGGTTACTCCATTTGGCAGCGCGCCAACTTGCATCGTGTCAAAAGTGCCAACGTGAGCGAGCGCGATGTTATCGAAGGCATTGCGCTGGCAGAGGCTCGTTTTCACGATGTTGTTCACGAGCCCGCGATTTCTGGACTTGGACTCAACGATATCAAATATCTTTTGGCCATGTGCGAGGATAAGCAGCAGTCCAAATCATCTGAGATTGCTAAACGTATGAGTTCCGTACTGTCCAAGATATGCTAAATAGTGGTTATGCTCAAAAGGGAGATATTATCTTCTTTAAGACTGACGGATCAATCGACTGTCATATTGGGTTCTTCTGGGGAGATAATCCGCATGACAATAAAATGTGGCATCAAATTCTGCCTGGGAATTTAATCGGACCCTGCTTTAACAATGCGAACAAAGGAGAGGTTCGGCAATCGGTTGTTCTGATTAAATAGTGCTTTAATTTCTGAATGGTATTTGAAGCAACTAATTGTGAAACGGTGATTCTGATAAGTAGCGCAAGCAGAAGACTTACTGGCATAATAATTACATATGGTTATATACTGGCTCAGGCTTTAGTCGGCTTTGTATATGTTCCGATGTTGTTGCAAAACATTGGACAAGACGAATATGGACTCTATCAATTGATAGGTTCTATCATGTCTTATATAGTTTCCATTAATGGGATTTTGTCTGCCGGTGTTGGGCGTTTTTATTGCAAGTATATGGCAGAGGGCAAAAATGACTTAATGGAGAATACTCTCGCAATAGCTAGGCGTCTGTACTGGGTCCTATCTGTGTTCGTGATGCTAATAAGTTGCGTTCTCGCCGTGGTTGTTCGGTTTGTATATTCAGCCAGTTTTACAAACTCACAGCTTGATGAGTGTTCCGCAATGCTTGTTGTATTAGGGATCAACACAATTGTTATCATGAACAACACTATTAGCGTTGCGGCGATAACTGCTAATGAAAGGTTCGTTTTTTTGAAGGGCTCGCAATTGGCCGCCCTAATAGCTCAGCCTTTCATTGTGTATGGACTTACGACAATTTTTAAGAATGCATTAGCCGTATGTTTAGTTGTGCTTGTTACAAATGTGTTGTGCGCGGTGAGTCAGCGTTTGTTTGCTAAATATAATCTGCATATTAGTTTCAGATATCATGGCTGGGACATGAAACTGGCTAAAGGATTGCTATTTTTTAGCGGCGCGATTGTATTGGTGACGATTGCTGACCAGATTTTCTGGAAAACCGATCAATTAATTGTCGGCTATTATTTTGGTGCTGCCGCCGTTGCGGTATATTCTGTTGGATCTCAAATCTACACGATTTATATGACAATCGGTACGGCAGCCTCTTCAGTTTTTCTTCCTCGAGTTTCAGAACTGTATTGCCAGAATAAGGATATGTCTGAAATTTCGGATCTCTTCATTAAAGTCGGTCGCATTTCCTTTATCGTCTGCGGATTTGTTCTTAGTTTATTTATTGTTCTGGGAAAAGATTTCATCATTATTTGGGCTGGTAAGGACTATATAGACGCTTTCTATATCGCCTTGATCGTAATGGTTCCATTTACCATTGACTTAATTCAGAACCTGGGACTTACCATAATGCAGGTTGCGAATGTTTACCTGTATAGGGGGTATATGTATCTTGCGATTGCGCTTGTCAACGTGGTCGTGACGATTATACTGCTCAAGCTTATGGGCATAGTGGGCGCAGCAGTTTCAACAGCCATCGCTATGGTTATAGGTAACGGTTTCTGTATGAATTGGTATTATTCTGAAAAGCTTGGGTTGAACATAAAGAAATTTTGGCTTGAAATTGCCAAACTTTCCGTCTTGGTTATTGTCGGTACGGGGGCTTTGCTGCTGCTCTATAACCTAATTAAAAGCCTTTTATCTGGCCTTGTGGTGGTTTTGGTGTCAGCAATAATTTATTTCTTTATCTATTTCTTCTTGGTTTTGATGTTTGGGCTAAACGAATCCGAAAAGACGAACATATCTGCATTTATCAAGCGATAATCTGCGACGCTTATTAAGCAGAATAGCCTAATGTACTTTCATTACTTTTATGACCAACCGGCTTGCCTGACATTTGATTATCGAAGGCTAAGTCGGTTGGTTTTACTACTCGGTGCCAGGAAAAATGAGCGATGACAACAGGGCGATTAGCTCAAGACTTTCAGTATCAATAGTTTTAGCTGTTCACAACAGCGTATTACTATTCGAGATAACAAAAAGTGCTTATTCTTTGCCGCAAGGAACAGTAAATAGCTGTCAGGTCTGTAGGTGCTGCAAGGGACATCAGCTTTAATTGAGGGATTAAATAAGGCCTCTGAAATTGAAACAAAGTTACGTTTTTTGGTCTCATTATTGTCACTGAGCTCGTTGATCGATAGGAGATAAAGATACTGTTCCGTTCTTGTTTTCCATGCCAGCCTTTCTGTTTCTTCTCCCCAACGAGCAGCGATTTTCACTAGGCTTGAGGTGACGAAGGTTAAATCTGAAAGCTGTTTTTCCTTATAGCTGTGTGTTGCACTTTGTCCGTTTTGACAATTGTAATAATACAGCGCATCACTTATTTGTAAAACCGATCTGGCTGAATCGACTATGGGTATCATTTGCAGAAAATCTTCTGCAAAATCGATTCTCTTTGTATCGGTATTGATTAAATCGTCAATCAGACAGTTTCTTTTGATTGCCTTTCCCCAAATTGAATTGAGTTTCCCTCGTGCCAAACATTTTCTGACTTCGGCGAGATCGTCACCTTCATAGATGCCAGACGGAAGGGCGGGATTGATAAACGGATCGTTTGAATAGTCTGGGTTTCTTGTATAGCTGAAACAGATTATGTCTGGATTGCACTTATCGATTTCGCGAGCAAGAATAGATAGGGTATCGAAGCGCAAAGAATCATCTGCATCAACAAAGACCAGGTAATCTCCGGCGCTTATCTCAGCGCCTTTTCGCCTGGCCTCATATACGCCCATATTATTTTGTCTAACGTAATGAGTATTGTTGTGAGATTCACAAAACACTTTGCAGACACTTTCAGTAGCGTCTGCTGATCCATCATTGATGAGAATAATTTCATAGCCGTCATATGTTTGTTGGTAGATGGATGATAGCGTTTCCGGCAAACTGGATGCCGCATTATATGCAGGGATAATAATTGAAAACAGCATTTAGTTCCTTTCCGTATTGGAAGAACAAGATGGTTAGTTAGAAAGCCCGTTTACAATGTCCCTGTATAAAATAAATTGACGCTTGGCAATGGCCTTCCATTGAAAGTGTTCAATTGCATACTTTCTAGCTGCATTTGCAAGTTTACAACGAAGTTCATCGTCATTGAACAGGGTGAGAATTGCGTTAGAAATGGCTTCGAGATCAGATTCTACACCGATTCCAATTCCTTTATTGTTCGCTGTTTCTTTCCATGTGGTTCCCTCGGTAACAATAATTGGGAGGCCATATGCTAGCGCTTCCAAAACAGACGTCGGGAAACCTTCAGTGCGTGAAAGTTGGATATAAAACTGCGATTTGAGAAAAGCGTCCGCTTTAGATTGACCATTAACTGGACCATTTAATAAAACAATATCGGATACTTGATTGTCGGCAATAAGTAGTTCCAGTTTGGCCATAGACCCATCTTCGTCTGGACCGTAGATGTAGATTTTAGCTCCGAGCCCTCTTAGCTCATCAGCAATTAGCGGCAGACTTTTGATCAGTAGATCAAGACCTTTGACCTCTATATCTAGGCGGCCAATAAAAAGCGCGATGCGGCTGTCTAAGTTTGAGGCTTTGGCTTTTGGGATGCTAACACCATTTGGAATAATGCTTGCTTTCCTATGTTTAAAGCCGTTTGAACTCATCGCCTCTTTTTCCGATAGAAAATGGATACAATCAGCATTGCGAATAAAGGCGTTATAGAAGAAAACGTTAAGCAATTGTTTAGCTAAATGATGCTGTTCTTGCGCCACATATGTTAGAGACCCATGTGGTGTGATGATGTATGGGATCGCACGTCTTCTGAGCCAATGGCTTAGTTTAATGTGATCCGGCCTATATATCTCATGAAATATTACGAGTGACGGATTGCAAAACGGTTCAGGAAGTTTTTCTATGCATGACTGAAAGAAGACGGGATATTTCGCATCTTTAGGTCTGTAGTTTGTAAGATTTAATAGAGCTATATTCATTTCCTTTATTTCTGACTGCTCATTTAGGTATTGAGGCACCACTGTAGACACGCCAGAAGCGAAATCACTTGTAATATATGCCACATGAAGGACTATTAAACTATCGGTAGTTTTCATTAGCGTTTGCTCCCGCAGCGGTGTTGGAGGTTTTAGTTGACAGATTCACAGTTGGTTTCAGTGCTCATGCCTTGTTATAGGGAGAGCGCCAAAGATTTTACTGAGGCACTAGCGTCTATTTTAAAGCAGACCTATCATCGAATCGAGGTGGTTGTTGTTTTTGATAATCCAGATGACAACACACTTTACGATATTGCTCAAAACTATAGCTCTCATGACAGCAGGATTTGCCTCGTGAGAAATGAACGCAATCTTGGTCTTGCTGCATCTTTGGAAAGGGCGTTCAAGGTCTCACGCGGTCAGTATATCTGCCGAATGGACTCAGATGACATTTCTGAGGCGCAGCGCATTGAACGGCAGTTGTCGTATCTTGAAGAACATGAGCTTGACCTAGTGGGTTCTTATTTGAACGCCATTGACGAAGACGGTAGTCAATTATATCTCGTTGATTCAATTCCAAGTTCGAGTGAAGGCGTTAGGCGTTCTCTTATGATTAGAAATTGCGTACCTCATCCGAGTTGGTTTGGAAGAAGGTCTGTATTTGAAATGGGGTATCGGTCTGTTCCGCTAGCAGAAGATTATGACTTACTGTTGCGTGCCGAGCTGGAAGGGTTCACTATTGGAAATGTTCCAGAGGCGCTCATTCGATACAGAATGACTGTTAATAGCATTTCGCGTAGCAATTTGTATAAACAGTTCGTTGTTTCTCAGTGTTTACGTTCAGCTTTCAAAGAGGGTCGATCACTGGATGTCGATAAGATTGATACAATCGTCGCCGAGCGGTTCGATCAGCGACGAGCTGAGAACTATCTAAAGGCAAATGCATTATTTAATAATGGGTTGAGAAATATTCATTCTGGTAATCGAGCAAAAGGTATTTCCCAATTGCTTCAAATCCCATTTTGCTCTAAGTCGTATTTAATGAATGTCATTAATATGGCGCGTGTGGTTGCAATTAAAACTTTTGAGAAAACCTCGTAGTTGTGCACCTACGCTTAGAGAGACATGGCGTAACCATGCCGTTCGACACTCGGAAGATTGCTAGCTTTGAAATCTAGGGCGAGGTTTGTTGTGGGGTTCTCGATGCCGTGTGCACCATTCGTGGTTGATTTCCGATCTCAGTCGAACACACTGCGCAGATAGTCCGTACCTGCGGCTAACCGAACGCCCCCGCGGCCCCCATGGACCCCGGGGGTGCCGTTTCCCCAGTTGAAGGAACGGTGGATATGTGTTCGATAGGTCCGGTGGCCATTCTCCGCCCTCAGTTTGGCACCTCTTTCCAGACTCAGCCGGACGGTCGGTCCGCCTATTCCGTTTTGCCTTCAGGCTAGGCCAGCGGGGCGTCGCGCCTCTCTGCGCGCGCCCTCTCGATGAGGCTCGGCGTCAGGTCGAGTCTTCCGATGGGCACGTCCTCCAGGCCGTAGGCGTCTAGCAGCGCCTCCGCATCGCCGCCGAGCATCGCCCTGGAGGCGCGCGGGCGTCCAGCTCCAGCATCTTCTGGACCGTGTCCCTTTCGTGACTGGTGAGCCTGCCGTAGACACTCGGGGCCGCCTTCTCGGAACCCTTTTTTTCTTTCCGGACATGCCGTCCTTCGAGTTCCTGGGGCCAACCGGTTCGGCTCTCAGGGTAACGGGTTCCCACATTCATCCGTACATGTGCGGATGAATGTGGGAAGTGTTCGGATTAAGTTGATAATCAAGGGTGCACCATTCGTTGTGTCTATTTAACCATTTGTATATCTCTCGCTATAATAATGAGAAAAACTAGAGATCGGTTTATGTGTATATGACACCCAAAACTCTTATCGCTATTCCTGCTTATAATGAGGAGGAATGCATAGAAAAGACGATATGCGAGCTCAGGCAAATTGCACCTGAGTTTGATTTTGTTGTTATCAATGATGGGTCTCGAGATCGAACGCTAGCTATCTGCAAGGATCTTGGTTGTGACATCATTGATATGCCCATTAACTGTGGTTTGACCGTTGGGTTTCAGACGGCTGCGCGTTATGCGGTTGATCATGGATATGACTATATGGTTCAGTTTGATGCTGACGGCCAGCATTGTCCGGAATATATAAAGGTCCTTGTTGATAGGGCTCAATCTGATGGATCAGATATTGTCATTGGCTCTAGGTTTGTAAGCGTGCGCAAAGACAAGACGCTTCGCATGATCGGCTCGCGTATGATTACGGTGCTAATAAAGATTCTGACAGGCAAGAGGATCAGTGACCCCACGTCTGGATTTAGGCTATTTGGGCGGGATATTCTTAAGAAATACTATTACGACAATACCTTAAATCCGGAACCAGAATCTCTCGCTCTCTTTTTGAAGCAAGGGTATTCCATTTCAGAGGTACAGGTTAAGATGCGCGAGCGTCAAGGTGGCGAGAGCTATCTTAACCCTGTTAGGTCTATGCAGTATATGGTTCGTGTTTTCGTTACGCTCCTTGTCGTTCAGTGGTTTAGGTGATCCATTTGCCGGTCTCTCTTCGTATTTTGCTTCTTGTTTGCGCTGTTTTGGTATTCGTGTTCGTATTGCGCAAATTAAAAAAATCCCAAATGCAAGTTTTGGATTCTCTGTTTTGGCTGCTATTCAGCGTCAGTTTTGTAATTTTGGGCGTTTTTCCACAAGTTGCAATGTGGCTTTCAAGTCTATTTGGTTTCATGTCGGCTTCTAACTTCGTGTTCCTTTACGTTATTGCCGTTCTTGTGGTCCGTGATTTCTGTAATTCTCTTCGCCTCTCTCGACAGGAAGAGCGTTTAAACTCACTTGTTCAGGCTGTTGCGTTAAGTAGGGAGAAGGAAAAGTAGGCTATGCGTTTCGCTTTAGCGTATAAATCATCTCGATGTGAATGTTCCTACTTATATTACTTTCAACAGTTGTGAACAGTGCTTGGTGCCCATACTTGTCATCCAGACGACTGGGAACGATTCTTCTAGGGCCCTTGCAGCTTGATTTGGATAAAGGTGAATTAGCTCCGTGTTGTCTCGATGCGTAAACCAAAAGCAAATAATGAAAGCCGTCTTCGTTGCTCTTCTCTTTATTGTCGAGCTTCTGTGCATGAAGCACTTTTATGTGAACCACTCTGTCTCACAGCTGTTTGTTTTAGCGCTCTATTGCGTCGTTGTAGATGTTGCCATTTGGCAATCATATTGTGTCTTCCTTTCCTCAGATGATGAAAAAAAGCGTGACAACTGTTCTGGTCGCTGCGCTCAATTATTAGTCCTGTTGCTTGCGGCATTTGCTGTGGCGGTCATCTGGGAGGGCTGTACCGTTCTTGGCTCGCCGGCTTCTCATTTCTCGAATATTGCTGACTGGAATAAAAAGCGGCTCATATTCTTTTTTCTGATTTCCTATTGCGCAATACTCTATTTATTCCAAAGTGGCTTTTCTCTGAAAGCGTTGTTCCATTCTGCTTCGGCGAGGGTCAAGGCTACCGACTACGTTTCCCTGCTGATTATCGCATTCTTTATTGTTTTTGGCTGCTCTACGATTGCATTCGTGAATGGGTTCATTAATGCTGTTGTTTATTTCCTGCTGGTAATCATAACTTCGGTTTTCACGGCTTGCTCGGGCATTCGAAAGAGAAACTCTGCCCTTCCTGTTGCTTTCTTTATCGCTGCATTCTCAATTGGTGTTTTCCTTGTGGTGAGCACTCCGATAACGACGGGTATTTCATGGGATGATCAAATTCACTATTCCAATGCCCTTTCGACATCTTATTTATTTGAAACTCAAAAAACTGATACGGATATTAAATTTACTGACGAAGCGGTCCGTCGTGCACAGGGCTATGAAGAGCCCTCTCTTTCCCATTTTGATCGAGCGGAAATTATTGAGCATGCTAGGCAGTTGAATGGCTCCTATAGATCTGATATCGCTTCTGGTCATGTGCAAGTTAACAAGCATGAAGAATTCGTTTATACGCTTAGCAGCATTGGGTATATTCCATCGGCAATTGGCCTTTGGCTCGCTCGCCTTCTGCATTTCGATTTTTCTTCTATGATTCAATTCGCTCGGATTTGCAATTTATTTAGTTACTGTCTTGCAATTGCCATTGCAATCAAGGTCACGCCCTCAAAAAAGGGACTATTTGCTTTTGTGGGAATGCTGCCAACTTCGATCTTTCTTGCGTCATGTTTCTCATATGATGCATGGCTCATTTCGTTTATCATTCTCGGTTTTGCTTATTTTTTGAGGTATGCATGGGGTGATTTAAATGAATTTACAGTTCGCAATATAGCACTCGCATTTTTATTTACCTTTTTAGGACTCGCAGTCAAAGCTGTGTATTTTCCGATAATCGGTCTTTTCTTTATGGTTCCGCGTAATCGTTTTGCGGGCTCGAAGCAACGAGTTCATTACTATGCCGCCGTGTTTGTTTTGGGCTTGATTGCTTTTGCCTCATTTGCGCTTCCGTTCTTGTTTTCAACGGCCAGCGGATCTAACGTTGGCGATATGCGAGGCGGCTCCGATGTTAACTCTGGTCAGCAAATCGCTTTCATTCTCGCCGATCCATTGCGCTACGCGGAAATACTCGCCAATTATTTTTCAACTTATTATTTAAATCCGATAACCTCTTCTGGATATGCATTGAACTTTGCATACCTTGGATCGCTTGCTGCTCAGATTTCTGTAAATGCAATCCGTGGGTTGGTTCAGGTGCTTCCAGCTGTTTGCCTATTGTTGTTTGGGCTTTTTTCGGCCGATTCGATTAGCGTTAATCATATTGGTCTCGCACAATTTCTTTGGGCCTCATTTGTGTTTTTGTTTACGGTGATTTTGGTGGCAACTGCACTTTATGTGTCTTTTACTCCCGTTGGATTGGGGACAGTTAATGGTTGCCAGAGTCGTTACCTTTTGCCACTTCTGGTTCCGTGCCTATCGTTTATCCTTAACCAAAGTCGCTTGGTCTTTGGGGACAGCAAACGATTCATATTGATATGCCTCGTATTCCCGTTTACTTTGGCTACGATTTGCGAGTTTGTTTTAGTTGTTGGAAAGTGTTGCTGATATGGGCATAGTTTTTAATACCGAATTTAACAATAAGCTAAATTGCCGTGGCGACGGCAAGCTATATCTACTGTATGAAGCCGCATCCGTTTTTCCTGATGCTGTTGAGTCGCAATCACCTAATGGGCAAATTCTGCCCGCAAGAATCATTCCTATTTCAGAGACTGAATTTGTTGCTGTTCTTGCCGATTTTGGTGTCGACCAATCGCTGTCTTTCTTTAGCGGAGATAATGTAATTTACCAGCGCCGCATCAATCCTGGCAAGTTTTCGATTGAGTCGAAAGTTAACGGCTTGCTGCGCGCGGAGCATTGTGGACAATTTCGCAATATTGACCGTTCTGGCGTGCATGCGCTCGCTTCTATCCAAATTGAGAGCTTTATTCCCTGCGTTGATGGCGTAATCGTTAGAGGTGTTCTTTCGGGTACTGATTACCTTGAGGGTGATCGTATTGTCGCTTTTAATGAAGAAGCCTGCGTTGTTGGGGAATCTTTGTTATTTAATAACTTAATAGCCGATGCGAATCCTGGTCTAATAAATTTCTCTCTTCATATTCCTGAGGTCGGGGATAGCCTGTGCATTTGCATACACAGGGCTTCTGGTCATCTAGATACGTTTATCAATCTAAAGAAAGATATGCTTAAAGAGCTTTTGGATGAGGCCGATCGGAATCATGCGTGTGCATTCGATCAACCCCGTTATTTGTCCTGGTTTTTTGGGCGCAGATTGACTGGATCCGATTCGCGGGCACAAGCACAAATAAGACTTGCATACCAGCCCTTGTTTTCAATCATCGTTCCTCTATATAAGACTCCCTTGAATTTCTTCAGGGATATGGCTGATTCTGTGATTGCTCAGACGTATTCGAATTGGGAACTCATCCTGGTTAACTCTACGCCAGATTACGATGGACTTAGCGACTTGGTTTCCGAGTACGTGACTGCAGACTCTAGAATTACAGCGACTGATCTTGAGGGCAATCTAGGCATCACTGAGAACACCAATGTCGGAATCAAGATGGCCAAGGGAGACTACCTTTGCTTTTTCGATCATGATGATGTTCTCGAACCGAATATCTTGTTTGAGTATGCACACGCTCTAAATCAAAATTCGGATATTAATCTTCTCTACTGTGATGAAGATAAGCTATTGCCTGATGGGTCCTTGGCTCATCCTACTTTTAAGCCGGATTTTAGTCTTGATATGGCTCGAGACAATAATTATATTTGCCACCTTCTTACTATTAAGAGGGCATGTTTAGACAGAATTGACCTTTCTAACAGCGAGTTGGATGGCGCCCAGGACCATGCCATGGTGCTGAAGATTGCCGAACTTGGTGGGACGATCCATCACGTTCCTAAAATCTTGTATCACTGGAGAATAAGCGAGAATTCGACTGCGGGTAATTCCGATAGTAAACCCTATGCAACCCTCGCTGGAATAAAAGCTGTTCAGGAGCACCTTGATAGATGCGGTATCAAGGCGACTGTGGTCAATTCTCATAATCGTGCTTTTCGTTATAGCCCCATTTATGATGTTCCTTCATCTGAGTCCTGTTCATTAATCGTTACCACCCGCGGCAATTCTTCGGTTCTTTCGACTCTTGTATCTTCAATCAATGACACCGATTTTGATGATCTTGAAGTCGTTTTCGTGTGCTCGCAGGAAGCGGAAGCTGCTGTTAAGCAATCGAGCTCTGGACTTCGTTGCCGCTATATCGTTCACGCGCTTGATGACCCCTTTAATATATCTGTGTGGAGAAATGCCGGTGCTCTCGCCGCGCGTGGCGAGCAACTCGTCTTTATTCATGACGATATTCAGGCACTAGACTCCTCGTGGCTAAAGACTCTCGTCGGTTTTTCTCAACGAGAGGATGTTGGCGTCGTTGGAACAATGACGTGCGATCTTGACGGCATTGTGCAGCAGGCAGGCCTGTCTTATGTTGGAGAATCAATCGTCAACCTGTCGCAAGGCATTCATCGCTCTTCTCCTGGCTATATCTATATGCCATTGACCGTAAGGGATGTATCGGCGGTGAGTGGTGTCTGTTTAGCTATTTCACGCGAACATTTTAATCGTCTGGGTGGTTTTGATGAGTCGTATCTTCTTGACTATTCGGATGTTGATATTTGCTTCAAGTCTTCTCAAGCTGGGTTAAAAGTGATCTATACACCAGAGGCATGTCTCTACCATATGGCATGTGTTGACAAATCCCTTGATAGTAAATCTCGCTCTCATAAGCATTTTGAGGATAAGGCACGATTATTGCATAACTGGTCCGAGCGTTTCTCTGAGGGAGATCCATGGTTCTCCGTTAACTTTTCTCGAGATCCCAAGCGCGCAGCGTTATATAAGTTCGATCCTTTTGACTACGAAGCGATTTGAGTGCTTTAAATGAAACAAATTGCCTGGATAATATCTCCGCCGGCAAAGGGTTCTGGCGGCTTTCGAACCATCTGCAGCAAGGCTTCCTTTCTAGATTCTCGCGGATATGAGAACTACTTTTACATTATGCCGGGCTGTGAAGCATACAAAAGTGCTCATAGAGTTCAGACCGAAATAAAGGATTGGTTTGGTTATTCGCCTAAAGAAGTTCGTGTGGCTCCGAGTGTGCCCGAGGATTTTTTTGCAGTAATCGCCACCGCTTGGAATACGGCGCACTTTGCATCTATGCAGAAGTGCACCCATAAGTTCTACTTCATTCAGGATTTTGAACCTTGGTTCTATCCGATGGGGGAGATGTATCTAAATGCCGAAGCAAGTTATCGTTATGAACTAAACCCCATAACAATAGGCAGATGGCTTTCTAAAAAAGTTGAACCCTATTATTCGCATGAAGTCCCATATTGTGATTTTGGCGTTAGCGATATATATACTGCGCAGGAACAAAATCTAAGCAGAGAGTATGCCGTCTGTGCTATTTATCAATCCAATAAGGATCGGCGTTTGTCTGGCATGTTGCTTGATGCAATTAAATTGCTTCTCAAGCTAGACGATGCAGTTGTCGTATATTTATACGGCGAAGACGCAATGCCTCCCATTCGTGATCCACGTGTACGCAGCCTCGGCATCTTGACCGCTGATGAATGCGCCTCGCTTTATGCCAAGTGTGTTGCCGGCGTATCGTTGAGCGTGACTAATCCCTCTCGCCTGCCTTTCGAAATGCTTGCATCGAAGCTCTCGGTAATTGAAATAAACCGTGAGAATAATCTACTCGACTTTCCGGAGGGCACCATCCACCTCGCTGAGCCCTCTGCTTGCGGCATTGCTTCTTCTATTCTTGAGGCTCTTTCAGGCTCAAAATGCGATTCGCCTAATCGATTTAGCTGGACGTCGATTGAGCGTGAAAATGAAATGTTCTTCGAGGCCTTTACACGTTATCTGAATGAAGAGCCATCCTTGGTTAGCGGGAAGTCCGCCTTCGGGAATGTGCTAAAAACCGAAGAACTAAGTAAGGTCTTCTTGCTCAGCGATCATCTCGCTGATGCTCGATTGCGATCGTCTGCCATGTCTCAAACGCTCATTCAAGCTTCTTCTGTTGATTTGACTGTGCGTTTTGAGTCGTCTTTGATGCCTGTGGATGTTCGCGCGGCAGTTTGGTGTGCCCTTGATCAGTCTGATATTCGCTGGATTAGTCTTGAATCTAGGGACGGTCTTTTTGCGGGGCATGTTCCGCTGTTTTTAAATGATGATGAAGAGGCCTATCTTCGCATTCATATATACTCTTTTGCGGAAGACGGCAAGAATCCGCTTTGTGTCGCCGAGCTAAGCCAACTAGTCTGTCTTTCGCCTTCTCGCAACGCTCATCCTGTTGTTCGTTCGGTTGAAAGTGGCGCATGCAGCGTGTCTGCCGTTTTTAACCTATCTGATGATTATTGTGAACCGTTTCAGCCTTCTGCTTCGACGGGCGTCGAAGGCGGTCACGGTGCTCTACTCAAACGTTTATTTCGGAGAAACTAATGGCGCGCTTTAACCAATGGACTCAGCTACTTAAAGCCTCTGCGACATCGCGCAGGCACGATGAAAAATCCGATGGTGTTAAGCAAGAACGCTATCTCCTTTTGGATACGGCTATGGGAAGCGAGAACTCTGGTGACCATGTGATCATGGATGCCTGTGGCTGTATCGCGGATCAAATCTTTGGCGGTGCGTTGCCCCATGTGGCAACGCACTATTATTCAAGACTTTAGTCCGCTGGCCGCGCAGCGGCCAGCTTTAAACCACCCGCT
>UQIE01000009.1 GCA_900541065.1 uncultured Collinsella sp.
CATGGTCGTGGGCATCATCGGCGCGTTCTTCGGCGTGCTGGCGTAAGGGCCCGGCTGCATAGATTTTCGTTGCAACCTGGAAAGGGGATGGAGCAGGCCTATGCCCTCCATCCCCTTTTTGTATAGAAGGAGTTCGTATGTTCGCGAAGGATCGCGAAGCAATGCGCCTGACGCCGGCAGAGGTCAGGCTGATTCTTATTGAGTCCCTGCAGTGGTGCGCCAACAACGCGGTCTACTTTTTGGGGCTTATCGGTGCGGCCACGTATGATCTGGCTGGCACGGCCTTTTTGGTTGCCGCCATTACGCTCGTGCGCAATCTTATGACGTCGGTGGGCAATATGGTGTCGGGCTCGGTCATCGATCGCTTTGGACCGCGCCGGACGTCGTTTGTGACGTGCGTGATTACGGCAGTGCTATCGCTTGGCGTGGGGTTGGCGCCGTTGTCTGTCCCCGGGCTTGTGTTTGCCGCGTGCGTCTTGGGACTTGCGGGCGGCTTTATCAACACCTGCACGCATGCGTTTCCGGGATACCTGGAGTCGACCACCGAGGGCCGTACCCGCGTGAACGGCCTCATGGTGTTCTACAGCAATATCGCCTATACCGCTGGCCCGCTGCTCGGCGGTGCCATCGTGAGCTGTTTTGCCACGCAATCGGTCTATCTGCTCATGGCGGGCATGATGGGTGTGGCGGCCGTGCTCTCCTTGGGCTGTCACGAGTGTGTTGCTCCCGCAAAAGGGGAGAAGCCGAAGGGCGGTATTTTGGGCGGCATGGCCGAGGGTGCGCGACTTACGTTTCGCGACCACGACCTGCGCCTCATCTTTATCTCGGGCTTTTTGGGTTTCTTTGCGTTTGGCGCGTTCGATTCGCTGGAGTCGTTGTTCTATCGCGATGTGCTCAACGTGGATATCGTCTGGCTGGGCTGGCTGTCCTCGGTCGTGGGCCTCACTTCCTCGGTGGGCGCGTTCATCCTGACCAAGCTTTCTGCCCGCCATGTCAACCTGCGATTGCTGCTCGGCGCGCTCATGGCCGTGGGCATTGGGTCCATGGTGTACGTGGGCACCGATATGCTGGGGGTCGCGATTATCGGTCAGGCGATTAACGGTCTGGCCTGGGGATTCCTGGAACCGCTGCAGATGATCTTGATTCAGGAGCGCGCCGACATCAAATACCTGGGGCGCATTACCGGCTTTGTGCGTTTTGGCCTGATGAGCGCCGGCGTGCTGCCGCTGCTGGCGGCTCCGTTTTTGGCGGAGGCTTTGGGCGTTCAGGCGGTGCTGTTTGGGGCATCGACCATTATTGCGCTGGTAGGAACGCTGTTCTTTGTCACACAAGGGAGGCGCCAGAGGCGTTAGCTATACATTCAATTCTAATTTAATACCACTCACCAGAGAGTTTCGACCGTTCACCGAGGATTGGAGCAGATTGATAAGTGGTATTAAAAACACATTAGGTGTATGTCTATAATTGATATCGAAAAGAAACGCGATGTATAGAGTTGCGTGCAGGACAGAAAGGAAAAGCCATGAAGGAAACCGAGAAGATCGAGATCATGCACTTTAGCCAGGAGGGCTACGTCGAGGACGGCAAGAACGTCTACGAGGCCGGCAAGAAGATGACCGCGCTCGCCGACAAGGTCGCCGACGAGGGCTACGACGCCGTGTTCCTGATGGGCGTCGGCGGCACCTGGGACGAGCTCATGCAGCTCGAGTACCTCATGAACAAGTTCGGCGACCGCGACCTCGAGGTCTACCTGATCCACGCCGCCGAGTGGAACGTCATGGGCCACAAGCGCATGACCGAGAAGTCCGTCGTGCTCACCGCCTCCGAGTCCGGAACCACCCCCGAGGTCCTCGAGGCCGTCAAGAAGATGAAGGGCATGGGCGTGCGCGTCTACGCCATGACCAAGCCCGAGGGCCCCATCGGCCAGGCTGTCGGCGCCGAGAATTGCGTCAAGATGGCTTCCGATCATGGTAACGGCGGCTGCGAGATGGGCTACTACCTCGCCGACTGCTTCGGCCTGCGCCTGCTCAACCGCCGCGGCTGCTTCCCCAAGTTCGATCTGTTTATCGAGCAGACCAAGGACATCTGGAAGGACATGCTCGATATCCGCAAGCGCTTCGAGCCGCGCGCCGAGGAGCTCGCCAAGAAGTACGCCCTGGCCCCCTACACCATGTTCATCGGCTCCGGCGCCCTGTGGGGCGAGACCATCCTGTTCTCGATGTGCATCTTGGAGGAGATGCAGTGGAAGCGCACCCGCTACATCACCTCGGCCGACTTCTTCCACGGCACCCTCGAGCTCGTGGAGCCCGGCGTCCCCGTGTTCCTGTTCATGGGCGAGGACGAGAACCGCAAGCTCGACGAGCGCGTCCGCGCGTTCCTCAACCGCGGCGTGACCGGCGACACCGACATCAACATCATCGACACCGCCGAGTTCGCGATCCCCGGCCTTGACGACGAGTTCCGCGTCATCGTGTCTCCGTGGATCCTTTCCTCGCTGATCACCGATCGCCTTGCCGCTTACTACGAGACGGTCACCAAGCACAACCTCAACTACCGTCGCTACTATCACCAGTTCGACTACTAAGAGCAAATAACGTTTGTGTAATTGGGCCCCGCTCCTATATGGAACGGGGCCTCGCTTGGGTTGGAGAGTAATTATGAGCTATCCCCAGCTTGCCGTCATGAATATCAGCCATCGTTATTTTGACCTTGAGGAGTTCTTTTCTTCGGCAGCGGCCTCGGGCTACACGTGTTGCGAGCTTTGGACCGGGGCGATGCATCTGTATGTCGATTGCCATGGATACGATTCGCTCGAGCAGGTGCGGGAGCTATCACAGCGGTATGGGGTTCGGATTGTGGGGCTTTGTCCCGAACAGAACAACCCCAAGCCGTGGAATATCGCGGCGCGCGGGAATGAGGCGCGCGCCCGCACGCTCGCGTACTTTAAGAACGTTGTGGATATCGCGGCGGAACTTGGAGCCGAGCAGGTCATGGTCTCGAGCGGCTGGGCATTTTTGAACGAGCCGATCGAGGACGCGTGGGGCCGCAGCGCCTCGATGCTGCGTGCGATTGCCGAGCATGCGGGAGAGCGCGGCGTGCGACTGGTACTCGAGGCCCTACAGCCGGTTGAGTCGATGATCGTGAACTCGGCGGCCGATACGAAGCGCATGATCGAGGCAGTTGATCATCCGGCACTTAAGGCGTGTCTGGATTTGGGCGCTATGGCGGTGGCAGGGGATACCATCGACGATTATTTCGACCTGCTTGGCGATGATGTCGCCCACGTGCATTTTGTCGATGTTGCGGCAGATGGCACGACGCATCTTGCCTGGGGTGACGGCGACCGCGATATGCGCGCCGACCTGGATAGGTTGGTGGCGCGCGGCTATCGCGGAGTTGTTTCGGCCGAGACCTATGACTGGCGCTATTTTGCCGACCCCGCAGCTGCCGATGCGCAGGTAATGGCAGAGTATCGTCGTGCGATTGGTGCCTAGGCGGGGTTGGGTTGCGGCGATCTGCCCTATGTTTCCAAATGAATACGGTGTGAGCGGCTGCGACGGATTTTCCCCGCAAACACTCTAGTATGCTAAAGTACCCAGAAGACCGGCGGAGCTATGCCGGTCTTCTGTTCTATACGAAACACAGCATGAGGAGGCTCACCAGATGACGGCCACACCGTGGGGATTCCGGGACATATTGCCCGAGGAGGCTCAGGCGCGCGAGGAGATTGCGCTGACGGTGAAGGGCTGCTTTAGGGAGCATCATTACCTGCCGGTCGAGACGCCGCTGCTCGAGGACAAGGGTTCGCTCGAGGAGGGCGGCCGCATTGCGGACACCCCGTTTAAGCTCTTTGATGACGACGGTCGCCTGCTGGTGGTCCGTCCCGACAACACGCTGCCGATCGTTCGCCTGGTTTCGACTCGCATGCGCGCGGCCGATCTGCCGCTGCGCCTGCGCTATGAGGCGCCGGTGGTCCGCGAGTGCCAGCGCAATGCCGGTGGCTCGCGTCAGTTTACGCAGCTGGGCTTTGAGCTTATCGGTGCGGGCGATACCACGGGCGATGTCGAGATCGTCTCGCTGGTGGCGGAGGCTGTGCGCAAGCTGGCACTGCCCGATGCGCGCATTATCGCGGGCAGCGTGCGTCCGTTTAAAGAGCTGCTTGCGGCGTGCGAAGATCGCGAGCTGGCTGCCGAGGCGCTGCGCTGCGTGCACGCCAACGACTTTGTGGGCCTCGATGCCCGCGTGGCGGCAAGCGCCGAGCCCGAGGCCGTCAAGGCCGCCATTAGCGAGCTGCCGCGCCTGCACGGTGGTGCCGAGGTGCTCGATCGCGTCGACGCGCTGCTGGCGGCGGCGGGCATTGTCGCGCCGCTTACGCGCGAGATGCGTGCCCTGGTCGATGGCCTGGCTCCCAAGGACGCCCAGGTGCTGTCCTTCGACTTCTCCATCATGAACTCTTTTGATTACTACACGGGCCTGGTTTTTAAGGCCTATGCCGGTGGCCTGCCCGATCCGGTGGGCTCGGGCGGTCGCTACGACTCCATCTTTACCGGTGCGTTCGGCGACGGCATCGAGGTGCCGGCGGCGGGCTTTGCCTTTTCGCTCGAGCGTCTGGAAGCCGCGCGAACTTCGGTCGAGGACGCCGCTTCCGATGGCGACCACGCCGTGGGCCGTGGCGCCGAGGGTCCGCTTCGCATTGCCGTGCCCAAGGGCTCGCTCAAGGCCGACACGCTCGACGTACTCGAGGCCGCGGGCCTGGACGTCTCTGAGCTGCGTGACCCCGGCCGTCACCTCATCGTGCGCGGCCGCGACACGCGTGCCGGTGAGGGCACGGTCGGCGATATCGAGTTTGTCATCGTGCGTCCCAGCGACGCGCCCGCCTTTGTGGGCTGCGGCGGTGCCGACTGCGGCATCTGCGGCTGGGACTCGCTTATCGAGGCGGACCTCAACCTGCTGCAGCTGGTCGACCTGGGCTACGGCCTGTGCACGTTTATCGAGGCGGAGCCCGCGTGGCGCGCCGGCCAGGCCGAGCGCAACTATGCCCGCCGTGGGTCGCTTCGCGTGGCAACCAAGTACCCGCGCATCGCGAGTGCCTGGTATGCCGAGCGCGGCGTGAACGCCGACATCGTTTCGCTGCACGGCAACATCGAGCTGGGTCCCATTGTCGGCATGACCGACCGCATCGTGGACATTACCGCCACGGGCGCCACGCTGCGTGACAACGACCTGGTCATCACCGGTCGCATCATGGACTGTACGGCCCGCTTCTTCGTCAACCCAGGTGCCGCGCGCTTGGATCCGCGCGTACGCAATCTGGCCGATCGCTTGGCGGTAGCCGTGAAGGACAGGCATTTTGAGCCCGTTGCGGGCTCGGCACAATAGCGCGAGCACGCACGGGCGCCCCAACGTCTGGGCTGCGGGTCGACTGGCGCCGCCGCCCGGCCTCTCGTTTTTCGAACATAACCTCGACCGATAGGGGATACCGATATGAAGACCATCAAGCTTGCTCCCGGCGAGCGCCTCGTTACCAATCAGCTCAATCGCAAGGGCGTGCTGCCGCAAAACATCGTCGACGCCGCCCGCGATATCGTGGCAAACGTGCGCGCCAACGGCGATGCCGCGGTGCGCGATTACTGTCAGCGTTTTGACGGTGTTGAGCTGCAGAGTTTTCGCCTGCCGCAGGAGCAGATCGATGCCGCGCTCGAAGGCCTCGATCCGGCCTTTGTCGCGGCGCTCGAAAAGGCTGCACGCCAGATTCGCGAGTTCCACCAGCGTGAGGTCGAGCAGAGCTGGTTTACCACGCGCCCGGACGGCACGATGCTCGGCGTTAAGGTGACCCCGCTTGCTGCGGCCGGCATCTATGTGCCGGGCGGCCGCGCGCAGTATCCCTCCACGGTGCTCATGAACGCCATTCCCGCCAAGGTCGCCGGCGTTGAGCGCGTGGTCATGGTGACCCCGCCGCAAAAGGACGGCCTGATAAGCCCCTACACGCTCGCCGCGGCAAAGCTCGGCGGCGTGGACGAGATCTATATGGTGGGCGGCGCCCAGGCCGTGGCCGCACTGGCGTACGGTACCGAGACCATTCCGCGCGTCGACAAAATCACCGGCCCGGGCAACGCCTTTGTCGCCGCTGCCAAACAGATTGTCTCGGGTGACGTGGGTATCGACATGGTCGCCGGTCCTTCCGAGGTCTGCGTGCTGGCCGACGCCACGGCCAAGCCCATGGTGGTCGCGGCCGACCTGATGGCCCAGGCCGAGCACGATCCACTGGCAGCCTGCTATCTGGTGACCTGCGACGAGCAGTTTGCGCGTGAGGTCGAGGCGGGTATCGATATTCTGGTAGCGCAGTCGCCACGCGCCGAGATTACGCGCGCCTCGCTCGACAATGAGGGCACCATCGTGGTGGCCGCCGACATGGCTGCCGCCGTCGAGGCCGTGAACACCGTGGCGCCCGAGCACCTTGAGCTGCACTGCAAGGACGCGATGGGCCTGCTCGGCGGCATTCGCAACGCCGGCGCCATCTTTGTGGGTGCTTGGAGCTCCGAGCCGCTCGGCGATTATGTTGCCGGCCCCAATCACACGCTGCCGACCGGCGGCACGGCCATGTTCTCCAACCCGCTTTCGGTGGAGGAGTTCGTCAAGCGCTCGAGTGTTATCTGCTATACACCCGAGGGCCTGCTCTCGGACGCTCCCGCCACGCAGCGTCTAGCCGAGGCCGAGGGCCTGTGGGCACACGCGCTTTCCGCCGCACTGCGTCGCCGTGTGCTAGAGCAGGGCGAGGATGCCGTGAACGTCGAGTCGCTCGCCGCGGCCGACCTGACCAAGGTCGCCTGGCCGGGCGACCCCGTGGCGACGGTTGCCGAGGGCGTTGACCTGGCGGCTGCGGGCGCGGATGGCGTTGGCACAACTGGCAAGGAGGCCTAATATGGCCGAGCTGACGCCCCGTATGAAGGAGCTCGTCCAGCCCTACTTGGCCGGCATTGAGCCCTACGATCCCAACTTTACGCCCACACGCATCAACCTTTCGGCCAACGAGAGCACCTATCCCGTGCCGGCTGGTGTGCGCGAGGCGGTCGACGCCGCCCTGGCTGCTACACCGCTCAACCGCTATCCCGATCCCATGTCCAACGATCTGCGCGACGAGCTTGCCGCTTGGCATGGTGTGGCGCGCGAGAATGTCTGCGTGGGTAACGGCGGTGACGAGCTGCTCTATAACTTCCTGTTGGCGTTTGGCGGCGCGGGACGGACCCTGCTCAACTGCCCACCGTGCTTTAGCGAGTACGCGTTCTTTGCGTCGCTCTGCCAGACCGAGGTGCGCGACGTGTGGCGCGACCCTGCGACCTTTGAGCTCGATCAGACAGCCGTGCTTGCGGCGGCGCCCGAGTGCAACCTGGCAATCGTGACCTCGCCCAACAATCCCACGGGTGATGTGACGCTGCTCGACTTTGTCGCGGCCCTGTGCGATGCGTGCCCCGGCATGGTAATGGTCGACGAGGCCTACGTTGAGTTTGCCGACGATTTGTTTGGCGCGGCCACCACGGCGCAGGGGCTTATCGCCGAGCATCCCAACCTGGTGATTCTGCATACGTTGTCCAAGGCGTTTGGCGCTGCCGGTACGCGTCTGGGCTACGTGATCGCGGCGTCCGAGGTCATCGACGTGTTCGCGGCGATTCGCCAGATCTATTCGGTCAACGTGCTGAGCCAGGCGGCGGCGCTTGCCTGCGTGCGTGCCCGCGATGCATACACGCCCGTGGTGGCACAGGTCGCATCCGAGCGCGAGCGCGAGCTGTGCGCCCTGCGCGCGATGGCTACCGAGGGCCTGCCCGTGGAGGCATGGCCGAGCGCGGCGAACTTTGTGCTCGTGCGTACGCCGCATGCCACGCGCGTGCGCGAGCGCCTACGCGACGAGTATTCGATTTTGGTGCGCGACTTTAGCTATGCGCCGGGGCTTTCGGACTGTCTGCGCATTACCGTGGGCATGCCGCAGGAAAACGATGAGGTACTGGCTGCGTTTGCCGTGCTGGTGAAGGAGGAGATCTAGATGGGCCGTTATGCCGAGGTGACCCGCAAGACGGGGGAGACCGACATTGTCGTCAAACTCGACCTGGATGGAACCGGTACGTGCGATATCTCGACCGGCGTGCCGTTTTTCGACCACATGCTCAACGCCTTTGGCCGCCATGGCCTGTTCGATTTGACGGTGCATGCGGTAGGCGATGTAGAAGTCGATGCGCACCATACCGTCGAGGACACGGGCATTGTGCTGGGCGAGGCGTTTTGCCGGGCGCTGGGCGACAAAGCGGGTATTACGCGCTTTGCCGATGCGGCGATCGCCATGGACGAGACGCTCGTGATGGCCGCCGTGGACATTTCGGGTCGCGGCCAGGCCTACTGCGAGCTGCCCGTGCCGACCGAGCGCGTGGGCAGCTTCGATACCGAGCTGGCTGTCGAGTTCTTCTATGCCTTTGCGCGCGATGCCAAACTTACGCTGCACGTGCGCGAGCTGGCGGGCGGCAACTCGCATCACATTATCGAGGCCGCCTTTAAGGCCGTGGGCCGCACGATGCGCCACGCCTGCGAGCTCGATCCCCGCGTGCAGGGCATCCCCAGCACCAAGGGCTCGCTATAACCGTCACAAGGGTAAAACCACCACGAAGGGGACAGGCACCTTTGTGGTGGTTTTGGATGATGAGAAGTGGAGGGGTCGCGTGGGCGAACCGAAGATCGTGGTGGTCGACTACCACAAGGGCAACTTGTCGAGCGTCGTGCGCGGGCTTGCGCGCGCCGGTGCCGCCGCCTGCACATCGGACGATCCGGAGCAGATCCGCAACGCCGACGGCCTGGTCATCCCGGGCGTGGGCGCGTTCTATGACGCGATCGCCTTTATGCGCCAGAGCGGCGAGGAGGTGGCCGTGCTCGATGCCGTTGCCGCCGGAGCTCCGCTGCTCGGCATCTGCTTGGGTCTTCAGCTATTTTTTGAGCGTGGCAACGAGGGCGTGCCTGCGGACGAGGGCGTGGACGCGGACGTGGACGCGGACGACGATGCCTCCGAGCAGGCCGGCGGTCCCTGGGTCGATGGCCTGGGCATCATGCGTGGCTCGTGCACGCACCTGGAGTCGAGCCGTCTGAAGGTCCCGCACGTGGGCTGGGATCAGGTGCACATGACGCCTGCCGGCGCAGCCGATCCGCTGCTCGCCGGTTTTGCCGAGGGCGCCAATATGTACTTCACCCACAGCTACGCGGTGGCCGACGACGTCGATGCCGCCGATGTGTTGGCGCGCACGCACTATACACGGAGCTTCCCGTGCATCGTGCGCCACGGCAACGTGTGGGGCTGCCAGTTCCATCCCGAGAAATCCTCCGCGCTGGGTCAGCGTATCCTTAAGAACTTCGTCAGCATCGTCGAGGAGGTTGGCCGATGATCCTGTTTCCCGCAATCGATCTGATCGGCGGCAAGGTCGTGCGCCTGGAGCGCGGCGACCGCAGCCGCTGCAAGGTATATTCCGACGACCCCGTGGCCGTCGCCCACTCGTTTGCCGAGCAGGGCGCAAACTGGGTGCACGTCGTCGACCTGTCCGCTGCCTTTGGCGAGGACGAGGACACATGCGCTGCCAACTCGGCGGCAATTAAGGCCATCTGCGGCGTCGACGGTCTGTCCGTGGACGTGGGCGGCGGCGTTCGCTCACTCGCACGCATCGATGAGCTGGCAGGCTATGGTGCTCGCCGCATTGCGCTGGGCACCGTGCTCGTGACCGAGCCGGGTTTTGCTGAGGTGGCAGCCCAGGGCTTTGGCGAGCTGTTGGTCGCCGACATTGCCGCGCGCGACGGCCAGGTTAAGGTGAACGGCTGGCGCGACGGCGCGGGCGTGGCACTCGACGATGCCGTGGCGCAGCTTACCGAGCTGGGCTTTAAGCATCTGGTGTATACCGACATCGCGCGTGATGGCATGCAGACGGGCATCGATGTGGCGGCGTATCGCCATGTGGCGCAGGTCGCGGGCTTTCCCGTCGTGGCGTCGGGCGGTATCTCGACGCTCGACGACATCCGCGCGCTGGCCGCGGTGGGTGAGGGCGCGATTGAAGGCGCCATTACCGGTCGTGCGCTCTACGAGGGCAACTTTACGCTGGCCCAGGCGCTGGCCGCCGCTCGAGGGGAGGAGTAGCCCATGCTTACCAAGCGCGTAATTCCCTGCCTGGACGTCAAGGACGGCCGTGTGGTCAAGGGCGTCAACTTTGTGAGCTTGCGCGATGCCGGCGATCCGGTGGAGCTGGCCCGCGCCTACGACCGCGAGGGTGCGGACGAGGTCGTCTTCCTGGACATTACCGCCACGAGCGATAACCGCGCGACGACCATCGAGATGGCGGCGCATGCAGCCGAGGAGCTGGCCATTCCCTATACCGTGGGCGGCGGCTTTCGCGACCTGGCAGGCATGCGCACCATGGTTGCCGCCGGTGCCGACAAGGTGTCGCTCAACTCGGCGGCCGTGCGCGACCCGTCGTTGATTAGCCAGGCTGCCGCGGCGTTTGGCAGCCAGGCCGTGGTCGTGGCGATTGATGCCAAGCGTGTGGGCCTGCCCGGCGAGCCGGGTGCCGATAGGTGGGAGGTCTTCACGGCGGGCGGTCGCAACGCCACGGGCATCGATGCGGTGGCGTGGGCCGAGGAAGCGGCTCGTCGCGGCGCCGGCGAAATCCTACTGACCAGTATGGATCGCGACGGCACCAAGGCCGGCTTTGATTTGGCGCTCACCCGCGCCGTGGCGCGCGCGGTGCCGATTCCCGTCATCGCGAGCGGCGGAGTGGGCACGCTCGAGCATTTTGCCGAGGGCGTGATCGAGGGCGAGGCCGACGCCGTGCTGGCGGCGAGCGTCTTTCACTTTGGAACCTTCAGCATTCGCGAAGTGAAGGAATATATGGCCTCTCAAGGCATCCCTGTCAGGTTGGACTTCTAGCGCTGTGGCTTGCCCAGGCACCCGACCTTCCGGCTCCAACCCTCCTCGCGTACTTAAGTACGCGTCGTCGGGCTTGTCGTTCGGAATCTCGGGCACCTGGACAACCCTCGCCGACCTGCGAAGTTTGAATTTGGGGAGAGAAATGGAAGAGATAACCGATCCTTTAAAGCTTACATACGACGCTAGGGGGCTGATTCCTTGTGTGGTTCAGCAGTATGACACCGGCGAGGTGCTTATGGTTGCTTGGATGAACGAGGAATCGGTGGGGCTGACGCTCAAGACCGGTACCACGTGGTTTTGGAGCCGCAGTCGCCAGGAGCTCTGGAACAAGGGCGCGACGAGCGGCAATATGCAAGTGGTCAAGGAGCTCTGGGCCGACTGCGATAGCGATACGCTGCTGGTCAAGGTCGACTCGCCGGGTCCGGCCTGCCACACCGGCAACCGTACCTGCTTCTTTAAGAAACTCGCGTAGGACGGGCGCTCGACTAGGCGCTTGGCCAACCAGAAAGGATTGAACTATGGGTGTGCGCACCGCAAACGTTCAGGATGGAAATATCGGAGAGACGTTGACAGGTCTGGCCGAGGTGATTCACGGTCGTCGTGATGCATCGCAGCAGGAGAGCTATACCGCGCGTCTGCTGACCGACGTCGAGGATGAGCTGCTCAAGAAGCTTGCCGAGGAGTCGAGCGAGGTGATCATGGCCTGCAAGGATAACGATCACGACCACATCCGCTACGAGGCCGGCGACCTGGTCTACCACCTGCTCGTGACGCTCGAGCGCTACGGTATCACCCTCGACGAGCTAGCCGGCGAACTCAACGCCCGCCGCCACTAGTCATTGGGGACGTTCTTAAACGACCAGTTAGGCGAGGGGCGTGGACTCCCATTCTCCGGTGAGGTGGGGGATGTCGAAGGTTCGATAACCGCAGTCGTAGGCGTGGGCCTGGGCCTCGCGGATGTTCCAGCAGATGTCGCAGGCGCGGTGTGCGTCCGAGCCAAAAGTGATCGGCACCTCGGCGTGGGCGAAGCAACGCAACAACCCGGTCGCGGGATAGTAGTCGTCGAGTCCCTTGCGCGGCGCGGCGGTCGAGACCTCAACGCGGCGGCCTGTGTCGTGTGCACACTCTGCCATCTGCCCCCAGAACGGCGCGGGGTCAAAGTCGGGCGCAAAGCCCTCTTTCGAAAAGCGCATGACCAGGTCGGGGTGAGCCATTACATCAAAGTTGAGCGGGCTCTCGCAGGCGCGGCACCAGTCATCGACATAGCGCTCCCACACGCCGCGTACGTCTAAGTTTTCCCAAACATGCAGGTTGGTGTCATCGTCGATCCAACCGCAAAGGGAATCGGGTGTATCAGGACGAGCGACGTCCTCCGTCCCCGCCGTGCCCGCAGCACCTGCCGCAATATCGCCTGGGTTGCCAATCCAATGCACGCTGCCCAGGAGTACGACGGCGCCCTGGGACCAGCGCTCAACCAAAGGCTCGCAGCCCTCGTACCAATCGCATTCGAAACCGTAGATAAAGGTGAGTTCTGGCGCAATCTGAGCGGCAAGATTGCGAGCGTCCTCAAAAGCCAGACGATGCGCCGGGAGGTCGCCCTCAGTAACCTGCACCTCGCAGTTAGCATCCATGCTGGCGGGCAGGGTGAGATGGTCGGTCGAGACCATGACGCGGCAGCCGGCCGCAGCAGCGGCACGGACGTTGTCCTCAAACGAGGCATGCCCGTCCGAAAACGAGGTGTGGGTATGGCAATCGACCAGCGGGCACATGGGCATAGCGGCTCCTTTGCGTCAAGCGAATCCGCTCCATTGTAATGGCGCGACCCCTGGCGCGCCGGGAACGCCACAAGTCGAAACCGACTGGAAAGGGCAGGCGGCGCGCAAGGGCTGCCGCACGACATCGACCCTGCCTCAAAACGTGTACGTCAGCCTCCAAAAGCTGCAAAAAATGACGTGTTTGGAGGCTGCCGTACACGTTTGGATAGGGGCGAGGACGATCCCGGCGCACGCCGAGGTCCGCGACGGGCAAAAGTCCCGCCCATCCCATGACGCCGCCCCCACGCCGCCCGCGATGTGCTAGCGTTTGAGTGAACAAAACGAGCCCGCGCGGAAAGGAACCGGACCGTATGCAACGTGGAAGTACATCTCCGCTGTCCCGCGAGACCGATGCGCCCGAGACCATCGTCAAGCTGGAGTGCGACATCGACGATGCGTCGCCCGAGGTACTCGCCTATGCCGCCGACCGCCTGCGCGAGGCCGGCGCCCGCGAGGTGCACTGGCTACCCCTCTACTGCAAAAAGGGTCGCCCCGGATGGCAGTTGCAGGTGATCTGCTCGCACGAGGATATCGAGCGCCTACAGACGATTATCTTTTTGGAGACCACGACCAACGCCGTTCGTCGCCAGGTGATGGAACGCGTTTGCCTGCCGCGCCGATTCGAGCAGGTGACAACGCCTTGGGGCGAGGTGGCCGTAAAGGTGGCAACCCTGCCCGATGGCAGCGAGCGTGCAGCGCCCGAGTACGAGGACTGCGCTCGCCTTGCCCGTGAGCACAATGTGCCGCTCCAGCGCGTGATGCAGGCGGCGCAAGCCGCGGCTCTGCAATTTGAGTGACACGGTCGGCGACGCGCCACACCCACCCCATCAACCTCACCGAAAGGACCACCATGAAATACCTCATCGCCTCTGACATCCACGGCTCGGCATATTGGGCCGAGCGCCTCTGCACCGCTATCGAATCCGAGCAGCCCGACCGCATCGTGCTACTGGGCGACCTGCTCTACCACGGACCGCGTAACGACCTGCCGCGCGATTACGCCCCCAAGCGCGTGATTCCGCTGCTCAACGCCCTGGCCGACCGCATCATCGCGGTGCGCGGCAACTGCGACGCCGAGGTCGACCAGATGGTGCTCGATTTCCCCGTCATGGCCGACTACGCCACCCTGTTCGACGAGACCGGCCGCGAGCTGTTCCTGACGCACGGCCACGTCTTTGGCGCCGGCGTGCACAACAGCGTTGACCACGCGCCCGCGCTGCCCGAGGGCTCCGCGCTCGTCTACGGCCACACGCACATCAAGGTTAACGAAGAAAGCGCCGCGCACCCGGGCCTGTGGCTCTTCAACCCCGGCAGCGTGAGCATTCCCAAGGACGGAACGCACAGCTACGGCATCTACGAGGGCGGCGTGTTCCGTCACGTGATCCTGGAGGAGGAATAACCATGGCGCAGCACATGGCTCAGCAAAATGCCGAGGGCTCGCGCGATCTGTCCACGCTGGTCGATGCGTCGGCCGAGCTTCAACATCTGGTACAGACCATCTGGCGCTTGCGTCAGCCCGATGGCTGCCCGTGGGATCGCGAGCAGACACATCAGAGCATCGGCAAGAACATGATTGAGGAGGCCTACGAGGCGCTCGACTGCATCGAGGCCGACGACGCGGCGCATCTGCGCGAGGAGCTGGGCGACGTGCTCATGCAGGTAGTGTTGCATGCGCAGATCGCGGCGGACGCCGGAGAGTTTACGCTGGCCGACGTGGCGCGCGATATCGACGCCAAGCTCATCCGTCGTCACCCACACGTGTTTGGCGATGCGGATGCCGACAACTCCGACGAGGTGCTAAAGATTTGGGACGAGGTTAAGCTTGCCGAGAAGGCCGCCAAGGACAAGGCCGTAGCGGCGGGTGAGGCTGCGCCCGAGGGCCTGCTCGACGGCGTGCCCACGCATCTGCCGGCGCTGATGCAGGCTCAGAAGGTGTCACGCAAGGCGGCTGCCGTGGGCTTTGAGTGGGAGACGGTCCAGGATGTTTGGGACGAGGTTGCCGAGGAGCGTGCCGAGTTTGAGGCCGAGGAGCCCGGCTCGCCCGAGCGCGAGATGGAGTTTGGCGACTTGCTCTTTGCCCTAGTCAACGTTGCGCGCAAAGAGGGGATTGACGCCGAGAGCGCCCTGCGCGCGAGCACGGCCAAGTTCCGTCGCCGCTGGGCCGCAATGGAGCAGATGGCGGCCGATGCCCACGTGGATCTTGCCGAGCTTTCGACCCATGGCCTCAACGACCTCTGGGATGTCGCAAAGGCAGGGGAGTAATAACCGCGGGAGCGACGGGACGGACTTGTCCCATTGCTCCCATTATTTTTATAAAAAGATTGTATCCCTTGGCTAACTTAGGGCATAATGCAAAAAGTGCGACAAGGCTAACTTATGAACCTGCGCGCCGCTGCAGCGTGCAAGCCGTGTCGCCAAGCATTCAATCCGTTTCCAAGTGAGAGGGAGACAACATGAGCGATATTTTGGATGTCTACGGTCGTGAGGTGTTCGACAGCCGCGGCAACCCCACCGTCGAGGTCGAGGTCGTGCTCGAGGACGGCAGCTTCGGCCGCGCGATGGTGCCTTCGGGCGCTTCGACCGGCGCCTTTGAGGCATGCGAGCTGCGCGACGGCGACAAGGGCCGCTATCTGGGCAAGGGCGTTTCGCAGGCCGTCGAGCATGTCAACAACGAGTGCGCTAACGCCGTCGTGGGCCTCGACGCCTTCGACCAGCGCGCCGTCGATGCCGCGCTGATTGCTGCGGACGGTACTCCCAACAAGACCAAGCTCGGTGCCAACGCCATCCTGGGCGTGTCGCTGGCCGTTGCCCGCGCTGCGGCGGAGTCGGCGGGCCTGTCGCTGTACCAGTACCTGGGCGGCGTCAACGCTCACCTGCTGCCCACGCCCATGATGAACATCCTCAACGGCGGTGTGCATGCCGACAATAACGTCGACTTCCAGGAGTTCATGATCATGCCGGTGGGCGCCCCGAGCTTTGCCGAGGGCCTGCGTTGGTGCGCCGAGGTCTACCACACCCTCAAGGGCGTGCTGCATGAGGCTGGCCTGGGCGGCGGCGTGGGCGACGAGGGCGGCTTTGCGCCCAACCTCAAGACCAATGCCGAGCCGTTCGAGTACATTACTAAGGCCGTCGAGAAGGCTGGCTTTAAGCCCGGCGTCGACTTCATGTACGCCATGGACCCGGCGTCCACCGAGTTCTACAACGCCGAGACCGGTATGTACGAGCTCAAGGGCGAGGGCGTGGAGTACACGAGCGCCCAGATGGTCGATTACTGGGAGAAACTCGTCGACACCTATCCCATCATCTCCATCGAGGACGGCATGGCCGAGGAAGACTGGGACGGCTGGGTTGAGCTCACCCGCCGCATTGGCAACAAGGTGCAGCTGGTGGGCGACGACCTGTTCGTCACCAACACCGAGCGCCTCAAGAAGGGCATCGAGCTGGGTGCCGCCAACGCGATCCTGGTCAAGGTCAACCAGATCGGCACGCTCACCGAGTCGCTCGAGGCCATCGAGACCGCCAAGGAGGCCGGCTACGCTTGCATCGTGAGCCACCGTTCCGGCGAGACCGAGGACTCCACGATCGCCGACCTGGTCGTGGGCGTCAACGCCGGCCAGATCAAGTCGGGCGCACCGTGCCGCAGCGACCGTATCGCCAAGTACAACCAGCTCATCCGCATCGAGGACGAGCTTGAGGGCAGTGCGCGCTACGCCGGCAAGGCCGCGTTCTACAACATTCGCTAGGCACGCGGAGGTCGCGGGGGCGGGGAAGACTCGGATTTGCCTTGCTTCAGCCGGGCGCTGTTGAGCACCATTGGGCGCTGGGCCATATGACTCAGCGCCTTTTTTATGTCGAGCAAAGGCTGGCGAAGGCGGTGCGGGCGCTCGTGCTATAACTAGAATACTTAGCGCAAACAAACCTCAACCGCACAAGGCGCACATGGATCAGATTTACGACAACAGGTACTATTCCGCCGGTTCGCGTGAGCCGTCGCCTCGCCGTGCGCGCACGGTGCAGCTCGGTGGGTCCGCCTACGCCGGCGCCGACCGCTCCATGCAGCGCCCGACAAGTACCTCGCGCCCCAATGCTCAAGTGAATACTTCGACAGATGGACCAGTGCGCCCGGCACGTTCGTCGCATGCTCAGCGCTCGTCGGCTCAAACGCACGATAGGTCGAGCAGGCCCTCGAACCGTTTTTCGGGCTCGGACTTTATGCACTACGCCAACGACAACGCGGTGGTCAAGGCGATCTACGACTTTACCCACGGTCCTCAGCGAGGGCTATTCATCGGCATCGTCGTTGCCCTGGTGCTCGTGAGCCTGTATTTCCCCGTGCGCGATCTGTACGTGGCAAAGCGTTCGAGCGATATCTTGGCCAAGCAGGTCGAGATTCGTCAGCAATACAATGATGAGCTGCAAAAAAGCGTCGACAAACTGCTCTCGGAGGAGGGCATTAAGGATGCGGCGTCCGAGGATCTGGGCCTGGTGATGCCCGGCGAGAAGAGGGTTGAAGTGCAGGGCCTGGACGACGATTCGGATTCGTCTTCGAGCAAGAAGTCGTCGAACGCCAAGAAGGCCAGCGAAGTTGCCAAGGAAATCGAAGAAGTCGGTAAGGACGCCCCGTGGTACATCCAGGCGCTCGACATGCTGTTTGGGTTTAACGGTGTCGAGGGCCAGACGGTCGTGTCCAACGGCAAATAGCGCCCGGAGGGGAGCCCGCAATGGCAGATTGCAAACGATATAAGGTGGCGGCGATCGATCTGGGAACGGTGTCGTCGCGACTGGTGCTGGCGCAGGTCGAGGGCGGGGCGATCGTGGAATCGTCCAAGCATACCGAGATCACCGACTTGGGCGAGGGCGTGGACGCGACGGGGCGCTTTTGCGAGGCGGCCGTTGAGCGCGTGCTCGCTGCGTGCCGCATGTTTGTGGACGAAGCCCGTGCCTTTGGGGCCGCGTGCATCTGCACCACGTGCACGAGCGCCGCACGCGATGCGTCCAATGCTGCCCTGCTGCTGGACGGCCTGCGCGATCTGGGGCTCGAACCGCAGGTGATTCCGGGCGAGGTTGAGGCGCGCCTGACGTTTTTTGGCGTAGCGCACGACTTTGCAGGCGAGCGCATCATCGTCGCCGATTCGGGTGGCGGCTCCACGGAGCTCGCGACGGGCGTCTATGCGCCTGAGCGCGGGGTCTTTGCGCTGGAGGGAACGCGCTCACTGGACATCGGTTGCCGTCGCGTGACGGAGCGGTTTTTCTCGGCGCTGCCGCCCGCACGCGGCGAGCTTGCTGCCGCTGCCTCGTGGGCAGGCGAGCAGTTCGCCGCCTATTTTGAAGGCCTGCCCAGCGACTTTGAGCGCGCCGAGCGTCTGGTCGCGGTGGGTGGCACGGTGACTACGCTGGTGGCTCTGGTCCACGAGCTGGAACCGTACGATTCGAGCTTTGTTCACCTACGCGAGCTGTCGCTGGAGCAGGTCTCGGCCGCTATCGAGCGCATGTCTGTGTTGGACGCGGAAGGCATCGCCGCGCTACCGGGTGTACAGCCCAAACGCGCGGGCGTGATCTTGGCTGGCGCCGTGGTGATCCGCGAACTCATGCGTGCCGGCGGCTACAAGACGCTCACCGTAAGCGAGAACAGCCTACTCGCCGGCATGGCCGCCACCATCAACGAGACTCTCGACGGCGCGACCCCCACCATCGGCTGGACCCCCAGCCTCAGCGCTCCTAAATAATAAGTTGCGGTGAAATACGGACTAAAATCGCCCTTTCGGGCACCAAACAGTCCCTATTCCACCGCAACTCAACAGCCGGCACCTGGGGACAGTCCTTGTGGGGCGTCCCCACAGCGCCTATGCCAGCTTGTCGATCTGCCCAATCTCCCAAAGCGGAATATTGATGAGCGTGCCCTCGTCTCTATATGCCGCCAGGGAGCTCCTCACGCAACGCTCGAGTTTGAATTTTTCGCAGGCTACTTTCAGACTCTTCGCTTTAAGGTTCTCTGCCGCCTTGACCTCAAGCGGAAGCACGGTTCCCGCATGGTCGATGGCAAAGTCGGTTTCGGCATTGCCGGAGGTAGAGGACCAATACGCGGGAGTTTTGTCCTGGAGCAAAAGCTCCTGCGCGACGTATTGTTCGGTCAGCGAACCTTTGAACTCGGTAAAAACAGCGGATCCGTTAAGAACGATGGCCGGAGAGAGACCGGAGAGCGCTCCGAGGATGCCGGTGTCGATGCAGAACAGTTTGAAGCCCGAGAGGTCTTCGTAGCTCGAGAGCGGCGCCTTTAGAGCGGAAGCACGTGGCACCTTATGAACGATTCCGTAGTCCGTGAGCCACTGGAGGCTTTCCTCGAAATCGCGTGCGCGCGCTCCGGGACGAAGGGCGCCATAGACAAACTTCTTGTTCTCCTTTGCAAGCTGGCCGGGAAGGGATTTCCAAACCAACCTCATGCGCTCGACGATGCGGGCGGGTGCATGTTTGCCAAAATCGGATTCGTAAGCCTCGATGATTTGCTGTTGAAGCCTTCGGGCTTCGATGAAGTCGCGTGTCTCGGCGAAAGTGGAGACAACTTCGGGCATACCGCCGACAACAAGGTATTCCTTGAGCAAGTGCTCGAGCTTTTCGGTAACGTTTGCTAGAAGGTTCATGTCTGCGGCAAGGATGGCGTCGGCGAGCGGGTTGCCGTCGACGGCACGAACGAACTCAGCAAACCCCATGGGACGCATGGTGAGCTGGTCGATTTTGCCGACGGGAAATGACTCGTTTTCGCGTCGGAGCGCGAGGCCCATATAGGAACCGGCTGCTACGATGTGGTATTCGGGCGCAAGCTCGTTGAAGTACTTGAGCGAGGTGATCCCGCGTGGCGCTTCTTGGATCTCGTCGAAGATGATGAGCGTGTCTTCCGGCGTTACGGTTTGGCCACGTAGGAGTTCTATCTGGGAGATGATGCGCTTGGGGTCGAGGTTCCCATCGAACAGCGAGCGTGTGCTCGGCTCGAGCATAAAGTCAAAACGAATGACGTTTCGATACTGCTGGCTTGCGAATTCGTTAAGAAGCCAAGTCTTTCCTGTCTGGCGGGCTCCCTTAAGCAAGAGAGGTTTGCGATTCGCCCTTGATTTCCAAGCGATAAGTTCACTCATAAGCTGTCGCTGCATATTGCCTCCCAACCCTCTCGGTTAGTATAAGGCCATTTGGGTGTTTCCATCGGAAAATGTGCGAGACAACCACGTTTTTCCATCGGAAAATGTGCGAGACAACCACGTTTTTCCATCGGAAAATGTGGGAACACCAACCTAAGTCGCGGTGGAATAGTTCCTAAATGGGCTGGTAAACTACCAAAACAGGAACTATTCCACCGCAACTTAGAGCCCCGCCGGCGTGTAAAAGAAACGAGCCCGCATCCCTTGGGGACACGGGCTCGAAAGCTCAATATGGTAGGGGCGGTGGGACGTCTGCGTATTTGCTGCGCAAATACGCACCGGCTTCGGCCGCCTGTCGGCGCCCTCGCCGGCTCGCTACGGACGCTGCGCGTCCGCTTAACGCTCGCCCCCTCGCGGGTTCGAGTCCCGCCGGCATCTAAAAGAAGCGAGCCCGCATCCCTGGGGAACACGGGCTCGCAAGCAATCACATGGTAGGGGCGGTGGGACTCGAACCCACAATCCTTGCGGCGAGAGATTTTAAGTCTCCTGCGTATGCCAATTCCGCCACGCCCCCGTGAGACTAGAAGTCTAGCACAAGCCGTTCGTTACGCGTTGACGGCCATCGAGTGTTGGCCCGACTTCTCCAGGAACTCCTGGAACTTGGCTTCGTCGCCCTTGTTCTGGTACTGCAGGGCCAGCAGGTACTCCAGTCGGCAGCGCTTGACCGGGTCGTCGCCGACATCCTCGAGCATACGCTCCAGCTCGGGAATGTCGTTGTGGCGCTTGAGGATCATCGTGTCGTACATCAGCTGGCATTCGTGTGCGACCGCCTCGGCCTGACCGCCCTCAAAGCCCTTGATCTCGTGCAGAAGCTCCTTGGACTTTTTGCGGTCCTCCTGGCCAACGTAGTAGTTAAAGGCTTTGATCACCAGGTCGACGCGCTGCATCTTGGGCAGATTGAGCCCCAGCAGCAAATCGAACATCTCATCGGCGCGCTTGTGGTCCTCGCGCAGCAGATAGGAGTTCAGGCGCAGGTAGTCGCGGTTGTAGCGCGGGTACAGCATGCTGGTGAGTTTGCCGTCGAGCAAACGATCGAACTCGTCCCACTGCTTGGCAGCCATAAGCTGCTGTAGACGCTTGAACGTGGTGCGTTTTTTGACGCTAAAGAACACCGACACGGCGATGCAGATGATGACGACGGCGGTCCAGAGTGTGCGGGAATCGGGCATATTGGGATCCTTAGTCGCTCATAAAGCGAGCGGTATGACAACACGTACTAGATGTATTATACGCAGCGCGCAAGCAAACTAGCATAAAAGCTCATCGAGGCTGAGTGCCATCGCTCGCTGCGGTACACTTACCTAAAGTAAACCATGAAGGGAGACATTACCTATGAAGAAGATTGTTTTGGCTTGCGGTGCTGGCGCTGCTACTTCCACGCTTGTTGCCCAGAAGGTCGCCACCATGCTCGACGCCAACGGTTATGCCGGCAAGTATGAGATCGTGCAGTGTGCCATCTCCGAGGCCAAGGACTACTGCGACGAGGGCGCCGACCTGCTGATCGCCACCACCGTTGCCCCCGAGGGCCTCACCTGCCCGTACGTGAGCGGCGTGCCCTTCATGACTGGCATGAACCGCGTCGCTGCCGAGAAGGCCGTTCTCGACGTCATGGCTCAGTAGGCGCTGACTGTATGAATGAGCAGAACGCCAATCCGGTCGAGCTCTTTGGCATGCGCGTTGCCCATGTGGGCATTAACGCCACCGACCCGGCAGACGCCCTGGAGATCGCGGAGCTGTTCTCGACGATGATGGGCCTGCCCGTCATCGAGACCCCGGTTTCGTACTTCAACGATTCGCTGGTCGAGATCATGAAGCAGAACGGTCGTGGCACCAAGGGCCACATCGGCTTTGCCGTTAACGACATCGATGCGGCCGAGAAGTGGTTTGCCGAGCGCGGGCTCGAGGTCAACGAGGAGTCGCGCGTGCTGCTGCCCGACGGCGGCACCAAGCTCGTGTACTTTAAGCGCGAGTTCGCCGGTTTCGCCGTGCACCTGTGCCGCGAGTAGCGCACAAGCTGCCATAGCTGGCAAAAAGGGATAGGGTCGCGTGGCCCTATCCCTTTATTTATGCCGAGGGGCTTCCTATCGTGGCAGGCGAATCGTAAAGCGGCTGCCGACCCCTTCGACCGAGGTCACACCGATGACGCCGCCGTGGCTGTCGACGATCCACTTGGCGATCGCAAGCCCCAGACCCGAACCCTGTGCGCCGGCATCGCGCGCGTTGTCGGCACGGTAGAACCGCTCGAACGCGTGAGCTGCGGATTCCTGATTCATGCCGATGCCCTCGTCCTCAACACTTATGTCGATCGTGCCCGCGCCCGCATCTGGCGTTATGCCAAATGTGACGGTCGTTCCCACATCCGAGTACTTGGCGGCGTTTTGCACGATCACGCGCAGAGCCTGCTTCACGAGCGCCACGTCGACGGGCGCGTCGCAGCGCGGGTCGCTGGCAAGCGCAGCGTCAGAAGCCAGCCGATACGTGTGCTCGGTATCGATCATCTGCGATTCTTCGCATACCTCGTCGACCAGTGCGGCCAGGTTGGTATTCGCACGCCGCAGGACCGTGCGCCCGGCATCGCCGCGCGCCAAAAACAGCAGCTGCTCCACGAGCTCTTGCATGTGCTCGCTTTCGGCCTTGAGGGACGCGATAGATTCTGCCAGCACGTCCGGGTCGTCTTTGCCCCAGCGATCGAGCATGTTTACGTAGCCCTGAATCACCGCGATGGGCGTGCGCAGCTCGTGGCTCGCATCGTTGACAAAGCGCATTTGCTGCAGTTTGGCCTCTTGCATCTGGCGCAGTAGGCGGTTGAGTGCAACCTCGATGCTTGCCAGGTCGGCGTCGCCGGTAGTGACGCTCGGCGAGTCGACGCTTGCGCGCTCGATGGCCTGCTCCAATGTTTCCATCTTGCCGCCGGAGAGCTGCATACGGCCGAGCTCGTCCACGCGCAAGGCCAGGTCGTTGAGCGGTGCCATGGTGCGGCGCACGCGACGGGCGCCGCCGAGCATGTCGAGCACGCTGATGACCTGCCAACCCACAACGACAAGGTAGAGAGGCCATAGCGCGACGAGGTCCTGCGCGAGGGGGAAAGTCTTGGTGGTACGCGCAAGCTCGACGGTATAGGTGAGCGTTGCCAGGTCCCAGCCGCGCGCAGGCGCCAGCGACATGCCGTGAACGGCGACGCCGGGGATCCATCCTGCGGTAAACGCGCCGTCGGGCAGCATCTGGTTGTATCCATAGACGAGGATCGCCGCCGCAATCACCATCAGCAGCAGATCGAGCCAGACGTAGCTCATCAAGCGGCGCCACATATAGCTCCAGTTGATGGCGCGGGCGATGGATGTGACGCGCTTGGCCTCGGCGTTACGCGCGGCAGACATAGCCCACCCCACGCACGGTCTGGATGATGCGGGCGCCGCCGGCGTCCTCGATCTTGGCGCGCAGGTGCGCGATGTGCACGTCGACGTTGTTGGTGTCGCCCACGTATTCGTAGCCCAGCGCCTCGTGCGCGATGCGCTCGCGCGTGAGCACGGTGCCGGCGTGCGCCATAAGCAGGGCGAGGACGTCGAACTCGCGGGCAGTGAGCGCGATGGGCGAGCCGCCGACCGTGACTTCGCGGCGGTCGGGATCGAGCGCGACCGAACTCACGGTGAGCGCGGCGGGGGAGGGCGAGGCGGAAACTTGGGTTGAGTCGCTGACCGGGGGCATCGCGGCGGCGCTCCCGTCCACGCTGCCCGCCATACCCGCCCCGGCACCGGCGCCACCAACGCCCGAAGCCGCCCGCACGGCCTCCGAGCGCTTCAGCGCCACGCGGATCCGTGCGAACAGCTCCTCAATTGCAAACGGCTTGGTCAGGTAATCGTCAGCGCCGGCATCGAGCCCGGCAACCTTGTCCATCACGGCATCGCGCGCGGTGACCATAATCACCGGCACATCCTTGTGCTTGCGGACACGCCGCAGGACCTCCATACCGTTGAGCTGCGGCAGCAGCACATCGAGCAGAATCAGATCGTAGTCGCGCTCCAGTGCCAGGTCCACGGCGGTGCGGCCGTCGGCGGCGTGCTCCACCTGGTAGCCCTCGTGCTCCAGCTCGAGCGTTACAAAGCGGGCGATTTTCTCCTCGTCCTCTACGATCAGGATCCGTGCCATGCGTGCCCCCGTCTGCGATTACTTGTCGTCGTTCAGATTTTGCTTGATGTCGTCCGCGGCGTCGGCGGCGTGATTCATAAGGTTGTTGATGCTGCCGGGCACGTCGCCGTCGCTGTCGATGCGGTAGCGCATGCCAAAGAACAGGCCAATCAGCATCAGCCATATCGTGGCGCCCCAGGCAAACAACGCGACGATGGGGATCAGGATGGGGATGTTGAGGATGATCGCATCGCGGCGCGTGGCGATAAACTTGGTGTCCAGGCTCAGGCGGAAGAGCTTTTTGAGATACTCCCACACGCTGTCCATCTTCTTGGAGAAGTCGGTCTTTTCGCTCGACTTTTCGTAGGCTGCCTGCGCGGCGACCATCTCGGCCGAGGGCTCATCGACTGGCGCGGACTCGGTGGCGGCGTGCGCCGACGTGGTCTGGGTCTTGCCCTGCGACTCGAGCCAAATGATGGCGTCCAAAACGTTGCCGTCGGCGGCGTCGAGCGCGGCCTTGGCATCGGTGTAGCTCACGTTGCACTTGGTGCGGATGGTTTCAACTTTTTCGAGGTCGTCCATGACCTGTCCTTTCGTTCGATGGGCGCGACGCCGGGCGATTTGCCCGGGCGCGAGCGTTGCGTTCGGCGGTCTGCGTTGCGCCGCCCCGCCCTTGGTCGAACTCTATAGTGCAGGTTATAGATTAAGCGATTCTTGAGCCAAGATTAATGTTGGATGAGTTTTTGGGTGGCAGTGGGGAAGGGAGAGGTGTCCTTCTGGGTAGCTAGCAGCGAGGTCTAATACTTTTCCGAGAAGTGAACGAGCTAAATCGGACCCCCGAAGCATCGACACCTTAAGGGCATCGTTTCCTGCGGTTTCGATACTGGAATCCTGCGATCTTGCCGACGAAAAATGTGGATGCTTCAGGGGTCCTAAAACAGACGTTCACTTCGCGGAAAAGTATTAGACCTCGATAGCGGGGGATGGGGTACCGGTAGCAAAGTGGCGTCAGAGGATGGGATAAATAAGGCAAACAGATCACATGAATCAAAAATCACGTTGCGAAAGCATATTTTAACTGCGGAGGATATAGCGGACTAGCTTGCAATGTGACGTATTACCGCATCTCCGGCTGGATAAATTCATTATGACAAGCTGCTTCTATCTAGATCGTTTATGAGATGGATTCTGACCCATCGCGATGCCGTTTCGATAGGTCGGAATCCATCTTGGATTAATGGCGGTCAACAGACTCTTCGGTGAAAGGTGCTAGCCCATAAGAACTGCAAGCTTCATCGAGTTTTCAACGGCGGTGTAGCTCATAGCGCCTTTGCCGACCTTTTGCGGATCGTAGTCAGATTGCTGGATGACGCCGCTGTACTGGGCAACGACGTTTTCAAATGCTGGGCTATCGAGGAACTCGTGCGGATCTGTTTTCCAACGTACTTTCCCCTGATCATCCGTTTCCATCAAGGCGCGGAGGCCGCAGACTAGGGGGTAGATAAAGCCCTCGGGTACAGGGTTACCCGCCTCGTTTTTAAAGAAGGGGGTTCGGTATTCATCGCGACTGTTTTTAAGGCTCTTGACGGCGCCGATTTTTCCGTAGCTTCCGGTTTTGTTGTAGTACTTGGGGAAGCGCGAATAGATTTCATCGTATAGACCGGGGAGGTCCGTAGCCACTTTGAGTGCGCTAAGAACTTGCGGATTCTTGAGTTCGCGGCGCGCTGAACCAGCGGCTTTGCTAACTCGGTCATCTCTCATTAGTTGCAAAAACTTCTCCTGACATTTCTCCTTACCGCTGTATACCAAGGGAGGTTGCGGTGCCTCGATATCGCCAGCGGTGACGTCGCTCGAAATGAGTGATAACGGGATCCAAGATAGCGCGACAAGCTTTCTGGATTCAATGGGCTTGCCATCGTTGGTTTTCCAGCTAATTTTGCCTGCAAATCCAGGGTACTTTTCGGCATAAAGAGTCTTAAAGGAATCGAAAAGGCCCTCCTGATTACCCTTGGTGCCTTGCGTGAGCTGGGCGTTATTGTTGCGAGCGTCGCAGATTTCCAAAAGTGAGGTGCGGAAGTTCTCAACGCAGAGCGCGTCGTTTGGGTCGGTTGGAACGAGCAATTCGACAGGAATCGAGAAGTCTAGAGTACTTATGCCTTTCTCTTTGAGGGCCGCTTTTTCTTCACGGAGAAGTGACAGATAGCCTTCAATATCGGCTCGACGGTTCATCCATGTTTGCTTGAATGAATCCCAGATTGAGACTTCGTTCTTTCTTGGGGGACGATTGCCAAGTGCAAGCTCTGCTTCACTGAGAATGTAACTGCCGATAGCGAGGGTATTATGGCCACCATCGAGAATTCCCTCAACCTCATCATTGGGGGTAAAGCTCAAACGATAGCGACCGCGCTCAAGGGGTTCATAGTTCGAAGACGCGAGCAAAATTCCCTTTGACTTAAAAGGAAATAGCTTTTGTTCAGGGGATAGTTCGTCCGCACGGATGGAAGCCTGAATGGCATCGGTAACGGATCCCAAGCGAGAGTTGCGAGGGTTGGCATCGAGGTCGAGCGTATCAATTATTTTGATAAGAGATTTGGGGGACATCAAGCCGACGACCTTTTTTATATCCCCAAGCTTTTGCACGTAGCTGTCGGTAAATCGAACAATAATGTCGGTGCTCATAGCGAAACCCTTTCGTCTAAAGTAGTCAAAACAACAGGCCTGCGCTCTTGGAGTGCCGGAGATTGAAAGGGAGCGTCGCTAATAAAAAAGCTGGTCTCCCAGCTCTAGACGAAAGCCATAACGGTGATCGGGCGTTATGGTGTTGTACCTAGAGACATCCGTCTCATCCTCCAGCCCCTATCCAGGAAGCTTGATCGAAGGACCTCACTGACCGAGGAAGAGATCAAGATCTTCGCGGAAATAAATCGGACTGCTTTTTTGTGAACGGTGGGTAAGTGACGGCGATCGGTATTTGTGTCCGCACGACATGTGACACTTACCCTACCGCCCTGCTCTGCCACGGCGGCATGCATCTGAACAACGACCCTCTAAGGAGTTCGATATCGATGAGTGATAACACCAAGCATCTCGCAAAGAAGTGCGTCAAGGACGCGGGACCGTGCCTCGCGCTGTGCGCGGCCGGCGCAGCGGTTGCACTGCTGGCTGTTCTGGGGCCGTTCGACGTACTCCGAAGTGCCAGCTCTCTGCACGTTTGCATGGCCCTTGCCGGTGCCATGATGACCGGCGGCGTGCTCGATCTGATTTTTTGGGTGTTTGACCCGTTTGGATGGAAGAATGAAGGGTAAGCCCTAAGGGATGGATACCCCGCAGCAACAGGAGCACCCCGTGATCTGGTTTACCAGCGATACTCATTTTGGACACGAGAACATGCTACGGCTTAGCGATAGGCCTTGGTCGACTGTTGCGCAGATGAACGACGCCATGGTCGCTAACATTAACAGCAAGGTTGCTGCGGATGACGAGCTCTACATCTTGGGTGACTTTAGCTTTAAGATGACGGTCCAAGATGCCTACGAGCTGCGCAAAAGCATTGCATGTAAGCGCGTCCACCTACTGCCCGGCAACCACGACAAAGACTGGACGCAGTCTGCGGTAGCGGATGCTTTTATCGTCGAGCCGCCCATTTGCGTGCTCAAGATCAACCGCCAAAAAATCGTGTTGAGTCACTATCCCATGGTCGACTGGCAGGGCATGTCGCACGGCAGTTGGCATCTGCACGGACATATCCACAGCTGCGGCGGCGCGTACAACAAGTTCAACCTCAGGCAGGGGCTGCTGCGCTATGACGTGGGCGTGGACGCTAACAGCTACGCCCCGGTAAGTCTGGATGAGCTCAGGTCGTGGTTTGCGCAGGTAGACGAGCCGGTGCGGTGCGTTAAATGGCCGTGGTGGGTCAACGCCACGGGTGACGAGCAGATCGAGCACGATCTCGAAACCCATAAGAGGGAAGTGGTGATCCGATGACGGTCTATGTGACGGGCGATATTCACGGTGGGGTCGACATGCAAAAGCTGCGCGACTGGGATCTTGGGGATAGTCTGACGAGCGATGACTATTTGATTGTCGCGGGCGACTTTGGCTTTCCGTGGGATTTTTCTGCCGAGGAATGCGCCGATATCGCCTGGCTGGAATCGCGCCCCTATACCGTGCTGTTTGTCGACGGCAACCACGAGCGTTTCGATCACTGGGCAGAGCGTCCCATGGAGCTGTGGCACGGTGGGCTGACGCAGCGTCTGTCGGATACCTCTCCCATACGGCGCCTGACGCGTGGCGAGGTTTTTGAGCTCGATGGCTCAACGATTCTTACCATGGGCGGCGCCACGAGCGTGGACAAGGAATACCGCATTCCCTATTCCAGCTGGTGGCCGCAGGAGCTGCCGGATGAGCGCAGCTTTGAGGAGGCGCGGACAAAGCTCGACAGTGTGGGCTGGAAGGTTGACTACGTGGTCACCCACACCTGCTCTACGCGCATGCTTTCGCCCACGCTCTATCCTGCGCCCGGCTGGAATTGCCCCGCCGTCGACCGACTTACGGCGTTTTTCGATGAGCTGGAAGACCGCTTGGACTACAAGCACTGGTACTACGGGCATTTTCATCGGGATGCCAACCCGGCCGAGCGCCATACCGTGCTCTATGACTGCATCGTTCGCCTGGGCGACGAACTCCAGCCCTGGGATGTTGCGTAGGGGTGGGGTGGCTGGCTACTCGGCCGTTACAGTGATATTTTCCCGGTGTGCGCGGATGGCGTCCCAGCTAAAGTGCTCGACCAGCTGCTCGGCAGAGCGCGGTGTGGTGTCCGGCGCGATGCCCGTTTGCCCGGCGAGCCAGCCCAGCAGTGCCTCGGGTGTGCCAAAGCGGGCACGGAGCTCGCCCAGGTCCAGATCGCGGTCGCGCTTGGAAAGGCGGCGGCCATCCGGCGACATGAGCAGCGGAATGTGCGCGTAGTGCGGCATGGGAAGTCCCAGCAGGTGCTGCAGATAGATCTGGCGCGGCGTGGAGCCCAGCAGGTCGCATCCGCGTACGACTTCGGTGACGCCCATGGCGGCGTCGTCGACCACCACGGCTAGCTGGTAGGCAAAAACGCCGTCGCTGCGGCGCACCAAAAAGTCGCCGCACTCGGTGGCGAGTGCTTCGCATTGGGCACCATACGTGCGGTCCACGAATTCGACCACATCGTCTGCGAGGTCGTCGACGGTGGGCACGCGCAGGCGCGTGGCTGGGGCGCGCAGGGCACTGCGGCGGGCAACCTCCTCGGCAGAAAGGCCTCGGCAGGCGCCGCGGTAGATGGGCGTGCCGTCGCTGGCGTGCGGCGCGCTTGCGGCGTGGAGCTCGGCGCGCGTGCAAAAGCAGGGGTAGGTGAGGCCGGCGTCTTGCAGCTGGCGCAAGGCGCTCTCGTACAGGTCAAGACGATTGTGCTGGTAGTAGGGGCCTTCGTCCCACTCAAGCCCCAGCCAGGTCAGATCGTCAATCAGTTGAGTGGCAAGTTCCGGGCGCTTGCAGCGATCGTCCAGGTCCTCGATGCGCAGCACGATGTTGCCGCCCTGGCTGCGGGCCGAAAGCCACGCGCACAGGCAGCTGAACACGTTGCCCAGGTGCATGCGGCCCGAGGGCGACGGGGCAAAACGGCCCACGACAGGTGCGGGAACGGAGGCAGGCTGCGTCGTTGGCACGTCCGCGGCGGGCGTTGCTATGTTGCGTGTTTTGATATCCATGCGGACGAGTATAGCGCGGTGCTTGGCAGGGAAGGCGTTTCCGTGGCTCGCAAGTTGGCGGCGCTGCGCATTGTGCACGGTGGGTCTGCGGTCCAACGTCTCGATCGCCGTACGCCGACTCGGCCTTATACACGGCAGAAACCCCGGCAGCTCTTCGCAACTGCCGGGGTTTCCGCGGAAAAGGGGGACATGATCCACGAGCGAACGGGAAAGGGGCAACCGTTTTCGCTCAACTGCTTTATGCCCTTTACTCGCGGGCTCAATCAGCGCGCGCCGCAGCAACACAAAGCCGCTACACCTGTGACGGAGCTGTGAAGTGGTATCTATTGCTGACGCGGGACTCGGCCAAAGAGCGTCCCAAACGACAATTTTGTTGCTGCCTGTCGGTTCAGCCCAATGATCCGTTTTCCTCCGTCCCCAATAGATCATTTTCCAAGTGTCGGGGTGCGGGCGTGACTTTCATCCCGTTTGGCACTCCGGTCGCCTAGATGTTCGTCATGCGTACCCGCAAACGTGGGACAATGGCGCTGTTGGTTTTACAGACAAAGGATGTGCCTATGAACACCCTCGCCGCCAAAGTCAGCCGGCAGCGCTGCCTGTTTGCGCGATTCGCTTCCGTCTGCGTGCTCGTCGCGCTTGCGTTGTTGCTGCTGCCTGTCGCCGCGCACGCCGACGGCTACTCCATGACCCAAACCTATATCGGCGCCACGGTCGAGGCCGACGGCTCGCTGACCGTTGTCGAGGGACGCCAGTTTGATTTCGATGACGATATCAACGGCGTGTTTTGGGAGATCAATACGGGCTCTAACCAGCAGGGCGGCGCGGCGGGCGTCAATGTGCTGAGCGTCGAGGAAGACGACACCGCGTTTAACAAGGTCGACAGCGCGAACAAGGGTGACTCTGGCGTCTACACGGTCGAGCAGACTGGTGACGGCGTAAAGATCAAGGTGTTCAGCCCTCACGAGAGCGGCGATAGCGCGATCTATTACGTGAGCTACACCATGACCGGTGCGGTTATGAACTGGGCCGATACCGCCGAGCTCTATTGGAAATTCGTGGGCGACGGCTGGTCCGCGGATTCCGATGACGTCGAGATGGAAGTGTACTTCGCAAATGCCGCTGCCGGGACGGCGGCCGTCAAGGGCGATAACTTCCGCGCATGGGGGCACGGCCCGCTGACGGGCGACGTATCGCTCGATGCGGATGAACCCATGGTCACCTATACCATTCCCTGCGTGCATCAGGGCGAATTCGCCGAGGCACGCATCGCCTTCCCCAGCGACTGGGTGCCGCAGCTTGCCGCCTCGGGCGAAGAGCGCATGTCAACGATCCTGAGCGAAGAGAAGGAATGGGCCGACGAAGCTAACGCCCGCCGCGCTCACGCTCGCATGATTGCCAATGTACTTGCCGTACTAAGTGTTGTCGCGGCGGTGGCCTTTGCCGGCACAATCGTTGTGCTCAAGCTGCGCCGCCGCAAGCCCAAACCGCATTTCCAGGACGAATATTTCCGCGATGTGCCTTCGGACGACCATCCCGCCGTGCTTTCGGCCCTCATGAGCTGGAACGAGGTGCCCGATCAGGCATATATCGCCACGCTCATGAAGCTCACCGACGACCGTGTGATCAAGCTGGAGCAGGCGACCGTGACCAAGGCTAAGAAGGGCCTGCTGGGGCGCGAGAAAGAGGAGCAGACCTACCGCGTGACGGTGAGTGATGCGGGCTGGAAGTCGGCCAAGGGCATTGACCGCATGGTGCTCAAGGTCTTCTTTGCCGGTGCTAAGCCCGACGAGAACGGTGACCGTTCGCGCACGTTCGACGAGCTGCAGCACTACGTCAAGCAGCACGCTACACCCGTGGGCGACAAGCTCGAGGACTATCAGAACACCGTTAAGGGCAAGCTGGCCGATAGCGAGTACGTTGCCTCGGACGGCATTGTCGCAATGGTGTTTTGCCTGGTTCTCGGTATTCTGATCGCCTGTATTCCCGCGGGATCCATCTTCTTTACCGACGGCGCACAGGCGAACATTATCGCCGCGGTTATCTCGGTGCCGATTGTGCTGGTGGGTATTGGCGTGGGCCTTACGTTCCGCCGCTTTACGCCGGAGGGCGCCGAGGTGGCGGCTCGCTGCAAGGCGCTCAAGCATTGGCTTGAGGATTTCACGCGCCTAAAGGAAGCCGTTCCGGGCGATCTGGTACTGTGGAATAAACTTCTGGTGATGGGTGCGGCGCTGGGTGTTTCCAAGGAAGTCCTGCGTCAGCTTGCCGAGGCTGTTCCTCCCGAGGTGCGCGAGGCCGACGGTTTCTACGACAATTACCCCTGCTACTGGTGGTACTACCATCATTACGGCATCGAGTCGCCGCTCGATGCGTTTAACGATGTGTATCACGAGAGCATCCGTGAGCTGGCTTCGAGTTCCGATAGCTCGAGCGGTGGCGGTGGCGGCGGCTTCTCTGGCGGCGGAGGCGGCGGCGTCGGCGGAGGCGGCGGCGGAACGTTCTAGCGGTCCTAAATTATGGGATGGGCTTTTCTCGACAGCCGTCGGGGGAAGCCCGTCCCATTTTTATGCGCTACCTACGAAGGCTGTCCCCAACGACTAGTCACTGGGGACGTTCCTAAATGACTGGGTATGGCTGCTGGGCCTAGGCTGTTAGGTCCAGCTCGTAGAGGAAGCTTTCGCGCGGCATGTCGTGACGGCGCTCTTCGCGGTTGGCGCGATGCGTGGCCGCGCGCTTAAAGCCGTGCAACTCGTAGAACTTCCACGAGCAGTTGGAATCGGTGTACAGGTGCGCCCTCGTCGCCCCGCGCGAGGACAGGTACGAGACCGCGGCGTCGAGCAGCACCGATCCCACGCCCAGGCCGTGGACGTCAGAGTCGACGGCGAGCAGCGTGACCTCGTTGTCGTGTGGTAGCGGGCTGCTCTCGAGCAGGCGGTTGTTGGTTCGGATGGTTGCTCGCACAAACGAGAGATACTCGGCGCAGGCATCGGACTCCAACTCACGCATCTGCGATAGCAGCGCACGTTCGGTATCCATCCAATGTTCCTTGACGGTGGCGCCGGAGCTCTGTCCCGCACGTGCGAGCGCAATGCCGCGCTCCTGACCGTCGATTACGGCAACCTGCGAAAACGTCGACGACGAAAGGCAATAGGCGAGGTCGCACGCGGCCTCAAGGCGGTTGTACTCATCGTTATCCGAATTGTTATGCCAAAGCTGCTGCAGAATCAGCGCGATGGCGTCGAAGTCTTCGGTATCAAACGGTCGGTAGAGAACCCGCGAGACCATGGTGCCTCTTTCTTTTGCGGATGCATATCGAGCACAGTTCTACCACGCTATTGGCATCTAATTATGGTGCCCCTGTGTTCCATGAACTCACCGTGCCCGGTGCCGTGCCCATCCCCTCCGCTCGCAAACTTTTTCTGCACATGCGTCCGTTGCGGGGTGCATCGATGCGCTCGATGCGCTACATTAAATCAGTATTTTCAATGCCGCTGCGCGAGCGCTGCAGATCGACGTATCACCGACTCACAGAGCACGGCGGCGTACCAGACAGGAGGACTGCATGGGATCTGATGTGAAGATCGCACGCGCGTTGATCTCGGTTACCGATAAGACGGGCGTCGTCGATTTCGCACGGACGCTGGTCGATGACTTTGGCGTCGAGATCATCTCTACGGGCGGCACGGCTCGTGCCATCGAGGACGCGGGCGTTCCCGTAACCCCCATCGAGGAGTTCACGGGCTATCCCGAGATGATGGACGGCCGCGTTAAGACCCTGCACCCCAAGGTTCACGGCGCGCTGCTGGCCCGTCGCGATTCCGATCAGCACATGCAGGAGGCGGCACAGCACGGCATTAAGCTGATCGACCTGGTCGTCGTCAACCTGTACGAGTTCGAGAAGACCGTCGCCAACCCCGAGGTCACCTTCGCGGATGCCATCGAGCACATCGACATCGGCGGTCCCTCCATGCTGCGCTCTGCCGCCAAGAACGCCGCGAGCGTTACCGTCATCTCCGACCCGGCCGACTATGATGCCGTCCTGGCCGAGATGCGCGAGACCGGTGGCTGCACCACGCTTTCCACCCGTCGTCGCCTGCAGGTGAAGGTCTACCAGACCACCGCCGCCTACGACACGGCTATCTCCCGTTGGCTTGCCGCCCAGGCAAGCGACGTGGCGGACACCTCTGCCAAGCTCGAGATCTCGCTGGAGAAGGTCGACGACCTGCGCTATGGCGAGAACCCGCAGCAAAAGGCCACGGTCTATCGCTTTGCCGAGGGTTGCGAGAATACCGCGAGCTCGCAGTTCCCGCTCGTGGGCTCCGAGCAGATCCAGGGCAAGCCGCTCAGCTACAACAACTATCTGGATGCCGACGCCGCTTGGAACCTGGTCCGCGAGTTCGACGGGCCGGCCTGCGTGATCCTCAAGCATCAGAACCCCTGCGGCTCCGCCGTGGCCGAGGGCATCACGGCCGCCTACGACCGCGCCTTCGCCTGCGATCCCAAGAGCGCCTTTGGCGGCATCATCGCCTGCAACCGCGAGGTTCCCTATGAGCTGGTTGAGCACTTTGCCGATCAGAACAAGCAGTTCGTCGAGGTTATCATCGCCCCGAGCTACACTGCCGAGGCGCTCGAGCGCATGGCCAAGCGCCCCAACCTGCGCGTGCTGGCTACCGGCGGCGTGGACCACGGCGCCCAGGTGGAGCTGCGCTCCGTCGACGGCGGCATGCTGGTGCAGGAGGTCGACCACGTGACCGAGGACCCCGCAACCTTTACGTTCCCCACCGATCGCAAGCCCACCGATGCCGAGATGGCCGAGCTCGAGTTTGCCTGGAAGGTCTGCAAGGGCGTCAAGTCCAACGCCATCCTGGTCTCCAAGGGCAAGGCCGGCATTGGCATGGGCCCCGGTCAGCCCAACCGCGTTGACTCTGCGCTGCTTGCCTGCGAGCGCGCCGAGGACTTCTGCGAGCGTGAGGGCGTGGAGAAGGGTGGCTTTGCCTGTGCAAGCGACGCGTTCTTCCCGTTCCGCGACAACGTCGACGTGCTTGCTGCGCACGGCGTGACCTGCATCATCCAGCCCGGCGGCTCCAAGCGCGACGACGAGAGCATCCAGGCCTGCAACGAGCACAATATTGCTATGGTGTTTACAGGCGCCAGGCATTTTAGGCACTAAGTTTCGCCCTGGGACAAAATAATCTCCGCAAAAGACGGCTGCTCCGTTTGGAGGGCCGTCTTTTTGGTATAAGAGGACGGAATGACTAACACGAAAGGTATGACCATGCCCCAGATTGATGATGCCGAGCTGTTTGGCAATGCCGAGGATCAGCGTGCGTACGAGGACTTTTGCGCCAATCAGGAGGCGGTCGAGAAGTTTACGCTCGATAAGCCCGCGCTTGTATGCCGTTGGCGCATGTCCAACAAAAAGGTGCCCATGCTCAACCGTCACATCCGCGCGCTGTCTGAGCGCCTGGTGCAGGGCGAGCCGCTTACCCATAACATGCTCAGCTGGGCAAAGCAGCACGTTGAGTGGTCGCTTGCCGAGGGCGATTACACCGCGCGCGACGGCGTGCTCATGCTGGTGATCGACATCAACGGCAACGCCGCCATGACGGTGGGGGAGTACGAGCCGCTCGCCGATACGTCGGCCAAGGCGCTGCGTGCCCGCTCCGCCGAGGCCCGCTCCGAGGCCGACGAAACCGGCGTGGCGCCCGAGCTGCTCGCCGCCGTCAACAACGGCGAGCTTGCCTTTGTGGCGCCGGCGGACGAGTGCCTGTGCGGCACGGCGACGCTCATCGAGCAGCTGGCCCAGACCAAGGGCATCCCGGTCACGCGCGTAGATATTCCCGCGCAGCTCAAGGGCGCGCTGTTCCTAGTGAGCGACGAGCACGGCGTGGTCCCCGCAACCGAGACGGACGCCGCCGAGGCCGACGCCGCCACGGTCGCCTTCTTTGCCGACGGCTACGAAAAGCTCCGTGCCCGCCGCTAAATGATGTTTCTGGGACGGGGATTAAAAACTCATTTTGGTCTCCGTTCCCGTCGCGAGCGTGAGGCGGACAAAACGCCCCCGCTTGCGAACAGTTCTGTCACCTTGGTGCCGCGCGAGGCGTGTACCTGAGACGCCGTGGGCATAATGGTGTGGAAAGTGCAAGTTACGCGAAATGGGAGGACACATGGCGCTGATCTATGTCGTTGAGGACGACGAGCCCATTCGTCGTGAGCTTGTCGACATCCTTGCCCGCGCCGGGTTTGAAGTCGAGGCCTGCGAATCGTTCGAACATGTCTCGCGCGATATTCTCGCCGCTGCGCCCGACCTGGTGCTGCTCGACCTCACGCTTCCTGTCAAAGACGGCCAGCACGTCTGCCACGAGGTTCGCTGCGATTCCGAGGTTCCCATCATCGTCCTCACCTCGCGCACGACCGAGATCGACGAGGTTATGGCCATGACGCTCGGCGCGGACGACTTTGTTCCCAAGCCCTACAGCGCGCGCGTGCTCGTGGCCCGCATCAATGCCCTGCTGCGCCGCACCACGGCGGCAGGCGAGCGCAGCGCACTCGTCCACAAGGGACTGGAGCTCGACCTCGCCCGCTCCATGGTCGCCAACACGCAAACCGGTGCTAGCACCGAGCTCACCAAAAACGAGCTGCGTATCCTCTCGCTGCTTCTGAGCCGCGCGGGCAAGATTGTTTCGCGCTCGGCTATCATGCAGGACCTGTGGGACTCCGACGCCTTCGTGGACGACAACACACTTACCGTCAACATCAACCGCCTGCGCACCGCGCTCGAAAAAATCGGCATCAAGGGGTATCTGACCACGCATCGCGGCCAAGGCTATTCGGTCTAGGGGCCGGCTATGTCGTTTGGCAAGTTTTTTAAAGATGCGCTGCTTCCTGTCGCCGTGTGGACGTGTGGTGTGCTGTTGAGCTGCTTTGTGCTGACGGTCGCCGGCGCGCCCGTTTCTGTCGTGGTCGTGGCGGTCGGCGTGTCCTTTATCTTCGGTATGCTCGGCATCGTGATCGAGTACGCCCGCCGTCGCCGTTTCCTGCGTCAGTTGGAGCGCGCGGCAGAGGAGCTCGAGAGTCCCGCATGGGTGCAGGAGATGGTGCAATGCCCGACCTATGCCGAGGGCGTGCTCGAATACGAGGTCTTGCGCCGGGTGGGCAAAGCTGCCTGCGACGAGGTTGCCGAAGGCAGGCGTCAGACCGATGACTATCGCGACTATATCGAGAGCTGGGTTCACGAGGCCAAGCTGCCCCTGGCGGCGGCCCATCTAATTTTGGAAAACCTGGATGGCAGCGAAGACGACCTGTCGCGTGTGGATGACCTGGGTCGCGAGCTGGCTCGCGTGGAGCGCTATATCGATCAGGCACTGTACTACGCGCGCTCGGAAGTCGTGGAGCGCGACTACCTGATTCGCCGCTGGGATCTCAAGACTTTGGTGACGGGCGCGATTAAGGCCAACGCGCGCGAGCTCATCGCGGCGCACGTGGCCCCGGTGTGCGAGAACCTCGACTTCGAGGTCTTTACCGACGAGAAGTGGCTCGAGTTTATTCTGGGCCAGCTTATTCAGAACAGTATTAAATATGCGCGCGAGGACGGCGCGAAGATCGTGTTTTCGGGCGCGTTGCTGGACGAGGGCCTGGCGAGCGAGCGCATCGAGCTTGCCGTTGCGGACAACGGCTGCGGCGTGAGCGCGGCAGACCTGCCGCGCGTGTTCGAGAAGGGTTTTACCGGCGATAACGGCCGCACCACCAAGCGCGCAACGGGCATCGGCCTCTACCTGGTGGCGCGTCTGTGCTCCAAGATGGGCATCGATGTTACCGCAGCATCCGACTCCGGCGAAGGCTTCGTCGTAACATTCGCCTTCTCGACCAACAAGTTCCAATACTTTGAATAGTCGGGCCGTCTTGCGGTGCGGACGGCTATGTTCCCGAACGTGAATATAGCTGCAAGGATTTAAATGAATCGCCCCATAAAAAACGTGCCGTCCCAATCGGGGCGGCAAGCAATCTTTTATCAGCTAACTCGCTGAAGTACGGTGACGAAGGCGCAAGGCCGGGAGGGGTTATCTAAGCCGACATCCCGCAGCCGCGAAGCGGCGAGGACGTCGGAGTGATAACCCCGCAGGCCTTGCGCCGGCGGGAAGGAACCTACTTCACGACCAAGATATCGCAGTCGGTGTTGCGCAGCAGGAACGTCGAAATTGAACCCAGGAGTGCATACTTGATCGAGGACAGGCCACGAGCGCCGCAGAGCACCAGGTCGGGCTTGACCACGTCGAGCATCTCGTCTTTGAGCGTCTCGCGAATGCGGCCGGCGCGAATCATGACCTCGACCTCGGGAATGTCGGGATTGGCCTTGGCCTCTTCGAGCTGCTTAGCGATGGAGTTCTTAAATGCCTCCTCTAGGCCGTTGACCAGATCGACCGGATAGGAACCGGCGCTCTCGAGCGCCGTGGAATCGATAACGTGGCCGATTATCAGCTTGGCGCCGTTGTTCGCGGCGACCTTGATGGCGCGTGCGAGCACAAAATCCTGCTGCTCAGTACCGTCGAGTGAAACAAATACCTTGGTGTAGCCCTCGTTCATGGTTTCCTCCTTGGTCTATCGCACGGGCGCGGGGCTCGTGCATCGGGCGGGCGCGGATGCGTGGCCGCCGGACACTTTATCTTGTTGCAGTTATACCCAAGGATTTGGGTTTGACCGCTCGCAATTCTGTGAACGGGCGAGTTTTTTGGTAAGGGTAGGCGCAGGCGCGCCGTCAACGGTTGATAATGGGACATCGCCCGCACCGTCCGCAGAACAATATCGGCGGGTGTCTAACGAGGGGGGGTCCCTTTGGATATCATCGAGCTTCTAAAATCTGCCTTCATGGGCCTGGTCGAGGGCATCACCGAATGGCTGCCTGTTTCGTCGACTGGTCACATGATCTTGGTGGACGAGTTCGTCAAGATGAACGTGAGCGAGACGTTCTGGAATATGTTCCTGGTCGTGATTCAGCTTGGCGCCATTTTGGCTGTCTGCGTCCTGTTCTTCTACGACCTCAACCCGTTTTCTCCCAGCAAGGGCAAGGAGGGTCGTCGCGACACCTGGGTACTGTGGGGCAAGATTGTGCTCGGCTGTATTCCCGCTGCGGCGATCGGTCTGCCGCTTAACGACTGGATGGAGGAGCATTTCTATAATGCTCCCGTCGTGGCGCTGGCGCTCATTGTGTACGGCGTGCTGTTTATTGTGATCGAGAACTGGCGCGCGAACAAGCGCGACCAGGCTGCTCTTGCCGGTTCGTTTGGTTCGCGTGCCGTGGTGGCGGGCGGACGCCCCGCTGGTGCGCATTTTGCCACTCCCGCTGCGGCTGCCGCTTCAGACGATGACGATAACCTGGACTTTGGCTCCATCACTACGCTCGAGGATCTGAGCTGGAAGACCGCGCTGGGTATCGGTTGCTTCCAAGTGCTTTCGCTGATTCCGGGCACATCGCGCTCCGGCTCCACGATCATCGGCGGCCTGCTGCTGGGCTGCACGCGCTCGGTGGCGTCTAAGTTCACGTTCTTCCTGGCCATTCCCGTCATGTTTGGTGCGAGTGCGCTCAAGCTGGTCAAGTACTTTATTAAGGGCGGCACGTTCGGCACCAACGAAATCGCCATCCTGGGCGTGGGCTGCGTCGTCGCCTTTGTGGTGTCGCTCATTGCCATCAAGTGGCTTATGGGCTTCGTGCGGCGTCACGACTTTAAGTGCTTCGGCGTCTACCGCATCATCCTGGGCATCGTGGTTCTCGCGTACTTCTTTGTCCTGGAGCCGATGCTCGGCCTCTAACTTAGTTGACGCTGCGCGACGGCCAGGGCGACAACTTGTCATTCAAAGGGGGTGGCATGACCAAAAGGTCTATGCCGCCCTCTTTTCATGCCAATTTGTTCGCCCTGGCCGCCGCTCGCTACCGTGGCCATGACATCGGCGGTTCCGTGATTGTCAATAGATTGGTGCAAAGCAACCTGACCCCATTGCGCCAAATCCGCTGGGGCGGGTCTGACGGTGGCGCACGGAGTCGTGGTGTGATTTGCGTCGGTGTCCGCGCGGCTCGGTATACTGGTACGGCTCAAACTATGGCGCTGCCCGCAGGCGCGCCGTCCGTCAGATGAGGAGTCGCCCATGACCCAGCCCCTGCCCTGGGAAAAGAACGCCGCGGTACCCGTGCCGCCCGCGCCGGAACCCGTGCCGCTCGATGCATACACCGCCCCTGCAGCGCCGGAGCCCGAGCTCGTCCCGCTCGACATCTACGACGCTCCCGCGCCGGCGCCCAAGCCCGCCAAGCCGCTCGTCGACATTGACAGCCTTAATCCCGCCCAGCGCGAGGCGGTCCTGTCCACCGAGGGTCCGTTGCTGGTGCTCGCCGGCGCCGGCTCGGGCAAGACCCGCGTCTTGACCTTCCGCATCGCACATATGCTCGGCGACCTGGGTGTTAAGCCTTGGCAGGTTCTTGCCATCACGTTTACCAACAAGGCCGCGGCCGAGATGCGCGAGCGTCTGGCGGCGCTCATTCCCAGCGGTACCCGCGGCATGTGGGTGTGCACCTTCCATGCCATGTGCGTGCGCATGCTGCGCGAGGACGCCGACCTGCTGGGCTACACCGGCCAGTTCACCATCTACGATGACGATGACTCAAAGCGCATGGTGCGCGACATTATGCAGGCGCTCGGCATCGAGCAAAAGCAGTTCCCCATCAACATGATCCGCAGCAAGATCAGCTCGGCCAAAAACGCCATGATCGGCCCCGAGGACATGCTCAAGAGCGCCGATAGCCCCAACGATAAAAAGGCCGCACAGGTCTACTTGGAGCTGGAGCGTCGCTTGCGCGCCGCCAATGCGATGGACTTCGACGACCTGCTCGTGCGCGCGCTTGAGCTGCTGCGCACCCGCCCCGAGGTGCTCGATAAGTACCAAGAGCGCTTCCGCTACATTAGCGTCGACGAGTATCAGGACACCAACCACGTCCAGTACGAAATCGCCAACCTGCTGGCCGCCAAGTACCAAAACCTCATGGTCGTGGGCGACGATGACCAGTCCATTTACAGCTGGCGTGGCGCCGACATCACCAATATCCTGGACTTTGAGAAGGATTTTAAAAACTGCAAGACCGTCAAGCTGGAGCAGAACTATCGTTCCACGGGTCATATCCTGAACGCCGCCAACGCCGTGGTACGCCACAACTCGCAGCGCAAGGACAAGCGCCTGTTTACGGCCGAGGGCGATGGCGAGAAGATCCAGGCCTTCCAGGCGAGCGACGAGCGCGACGAGGGCCGCTGGATTGCCGGCGAGATCGAGAAGCTGCATGCCAAAGGCACGAGCTACGACGACATTGCCGTGTTCTATCGCACCAACGCCCAGTCGCGTATCCTCGAAGATATGTTCCTGCGCGCGGGCGTGCCCTACAAGATCGTGGGCGGCACGCGATTCTTCGACCGTGCCGAGATCCGTGATGTCATGGCCTACCTTAAGATGATCGTGAACCCGGCCGACGAGATGAGCGTCAAGCGCGTCATCAACACACCGCGCCGTGGCATCGGCTCCACCTCGATCCAAAAAATCGAGCAGCTGGCGCGCGACAACCGTTGCTCGTTCTTCCAGGCTTGCGAGATTGCGTGTGCCGAAACCGGCATGTTTAGCGCCAAGGTCCGCAATGGCCTGTCAAGCTTTGTGTCGCTGGTGCGCGAGGGCCGCCGCATGGACGGCGAGCTCAAGGACGTCGTCGAGATGATTGTCGATAAGACGGGTCTGCTGCAGGCGTTTCGCGCCGAGGGCACCATGGAGTCTGAGAGCCGTGCCGAGAACATCCAGGAATTCCTGGGCGTCGCTGCCGAATTTGAGGAGACGCACGAGGACATCGAGGGTACGCTCGAGAGCTTGGAAGAGCTGCGCGCAGCTGGTGTTGCCGACGTGCCTGCCGGCGCCGAGCCCGTCGTGGTGAGCGCGCCCGCGCCCGAACCGGGGCCATTTGCCCCGGCATCCTCGTTTGAGGCACTCGTCGGCGCGCGCGATGCCGCAGGTTCCAATCCGCTCGATAGCCTAGCCGCCCCGGCGCTCTCGCCGCAGGATGCCCTGGCCGCCGCCATCGCGGGCAACGCGTATGCCGCGCCGACGGGGATGCCGGCGGGTGCCGTGCATGCCGACGAGATTGAGCGCACCTATGGTCCGCTCACCTGTAAGGCGCTACCGGCACTCATGGAGTGGCTGGCCCTGCGCTCCGACTTGGATTCCCTGGCCGGCGAGACGCATGCCATTACCATGATGACCATCCACTCCGCCAAGGGCCTGGAGTTCCCGGCGGTGTTCGTGGCCGGCATGGAGGAGGGCATCTTCCCGCACGTGCACGACTTTGGCGGCAGCGATGACCCGGGTAAGCTCGAGGAGGAGCGTCGCCTGGCCTACGTCGCCATCACGCGTGCCCGTAAGCGCCTGTTCCTGACCTATGCGGCCACGCGTCGCACCTACGGCTCGACCTCTGCCAACCCGCGCTCGCGCTTCCTCAACGAGATTCCGTTTGAGGATATCGAGTTTAGCGGTATCGGTTCTGCCGGTTTTGAAGGCACGGGTTGGGAGAAGCGCGGCGACCGTCACGGCACCTTTGGCTCGGGCATGGGTTCGGATATGTACGGCGGCAAGGTATTTGGTTCGCATACGCGCTCGACTGGCGGTTCCGGTTCGCGCGGCGGATCGAGCTTTGACGATTTCTTTGGTGGCAGCAGCTACGGGACCGAGCGCCATCGTGGGGTCTCGCCCGACGCTGGCCGTGTTGCCTCGACCTTTGGCTCGGGCGCACCGCGAGCCAAAAAGCCCTCGTCCAAGGTGTCCCCGACGGTGGAGCGCAAGGTTGATCGCGCCAGCGCATCGCAGGACTTTGCCGCAGGCGATACCGTGAGCCACAAGACCTTTGGCACGGGTACCGTGATCTCGGTCGCCGGAGACATGATCGAGGTTCAATTCGAAAAGACCGGTCAGACCAAAAAGCTGATGAAGGGCTTCGCGCCGATCGTCAAGCTGTCGTGATCCTGGCGGACCTGGGCGGGCGTATAGGGCAACATCGCCTGCTCGGGCAGTCCTGCGCAAGACGGAGAGCACATTAAGTGCTCTCCTTTGCGTGCGGAACTCGCGATCGATGTTGCCCTATACGCCCGCCCAGGTCCTTGGGTAACGGTGCTTGCGAACGTCGCTCTGCTCGTTCGCTTTTTGATCTGGAGAGCCGGGTGGGCTGATAAATAGATATGGCAAGGGGCTCTCCCGCACATGGACGGGAGAGCCCCTTGTTGCGTTTGGGTTGTTGGTGCGACCTACAGGTGGCTGATGATCAGTTCCATCTTGCCTTCGAGGTCGATGGAGCTGACGGTGCTCGGGGCCAGCAGGTGGCTTCCCTTGTGGACGGGGTCGCCGCAGACGGTGCCTTCGCCGTCGATGACCGACAGGCACATGAAGGGCCAGCGCTGGTCGAGGGTCTTGCTGCCGTTGACGCGCACGCGATCGACGGTGTAGCAGGGGTTGGACTCGAGCTCGGTCACGCCGTCCACCTCGGGCGCGGTCACCGTGCCGTCGGTCGGAGCCTGAGCATCAAAGTCGATGCAGTCGAGGCTCTGCTCAATGTGCAGCGGGCGCAGGTTGCCGTCAGTGCCGGGACGGTCGTAGTCGTACAGACGATACGTCACGTCGCTCGACTGCTGCGTCTCCAAAATGAGCGTGCCGGTCTTGATGGCGTGCACGGTACCGGAATCAATCTGGAAAAAGTCGCCCTTGTGAATCGGCAACACGTTGAGCATGTCGTCCCAACGTCCTTCCTCGATCATTTGTGCGGCCTCGGCGCGGTCCTTGGCACGCTGGCCGACGATGATCGTGGCGTCGGGCTCGCAGTCCAGCACATACCAACACTCGGTTTTGCCCAGGCTACCGTTCTCGTGCTCGGCAGCGTACTCGTCGTTGGGATGAATCTGGATCGAAAGGTCGTCCTTGGCGTCCAGAATCTTAATGAGCAGCGGGAACTCCTTGCCCTCGCAGTTGCCAAAGAGCTCGCGATGCTCGGCCCACAGCCACGACAGCGTGTGGCCGGCATACGGGCCCTCCGCAATCTGGCAGTCGCCGTTGGGGTGGGCCGAGATGGCCCAGCACTCACCGATGGGGCCATCGGGAATGTCGTAGCCAAATACGGTTTCGAGCTGGCGACCGCCCCAGATCTTCTCGTGGAAGATCGGCGTCAGCTTAATCAAATCGGACATGTTCATACCCCCATTGTGTTGCGCGGGCGCTGCACAAAACAGCTCAAAGCGAGCGCCCGGATGACTACAAAAACCTATGCCAACGTTACGTTGTGCAACTCAAAGCGGTCGCCAACGTTGCGCGAGACCGAATACTCAAAGGCGGCGCCGCTGTCCAAAAAGCCAATCTGGGTGAGCTCGAGCAGGGGAGAGCCAGGCTTGGTGTCCAAGCGCTCGGCTTCTTCCTCGGTTGCTGCCACGGCGCGAATGGTACGGTGGAAGCTCGAAATCTTCAGCCCACATTGCTCGCGGATGAAGTGGTAGACCGATCCGTACAGGTCCTTCTTTTTAAGGCCTGGAATCAGCTCGAGGGGCATGTAGGTGTACTCGATAACGATGGGCTTCTCATCGGCCTGACGCACGCGCACGATGTGATAGGCAAAGTCATCCTCGGCAATTCCCAGCTGGGCTGCGATGTCCGCTGGTGGATTAACAATCGAGAAATCGTAGACCACCGAGGTCACCTTCTCCCCGCGGTGCTCATACGAAAAGCCCTGGGCACGGTCGTTTTTGCCCTGGAAAAACGCCTGACCGGGAAGTCCCGCCGTGTCCTTAACGTAGGTACCCGATCCGCGTCGGCTGGTAATAAGACCTTCCTCGGTGATTTGCTCGATAGCTCGTTTGACGGTGATTTTGGAAACGCTATAGAGCTCGCAGAACTCAACGACGGTGGGAAGCTTGTCGCCCGGTTTAAGAGTGCCATCCTCGATGCTTCGACGAATATCTGCAGCTATCGCCTCGTATTTGGGAATCAATGAACCTCCTTTCCGACATATATCAATACGCAAGTAAGTATAACCCTTAACAAGGCACCCATATAACCTTTATCTAAGAAGCTCGAGAAAGAAAAAAGAAAAAGACGCTTTACTTTTAGAATTAGAGCGCTATAGTTTAAGCAACGAACGGAATCTTTCCGCAGAACAGGATCGACCGTTTGGGGACGGTTTTGTTTTGGCGGGTTGGATATCGGTATGACCGGTGCGCGCCCGCGCCGGATAACCTGCCAAAGCAAACCCGTCTCCAACCGGAAGCTCTAGAACACGAAAGCGAGGACTTTGATGGCACAGTATCAGCTGCCCAACGACTTCTTCTTTGGCGCTGCTATGTCCGGCCCGCAGACTGAGGGTCAGTGGAACCAGGGCGGCAAGCTCGAGAACCTGTGGGACACCTGGTCCATCCAGGATCTGGGCTCGTTCTACAACTGCGTTGGCTCTTACGCCGGCAATGACTTTATGGCCAAGTACCAGGAAGACCTTCGCATTTTGAAGGACTTGGGCCTGGATACCTATCGCACTTCCATCCAGTGGAGCCGTCTGCTCGATGCCGACGGCAACCTCAACGAGGAAGGCGCCGCGTGGTATCACGAGTTGTTCCGCGCCTCTCGCGAAGCCGGCCTGGAGCCGTTTGTCAACTTGTACCACTTTGACATGCCCACCTACCTTTTTAACCGTGGCGGCTGGGAGAGCCGTGAGGTTGTCGAGGCTTACGCACATTACGCCGACGTCGCCTTCCACGAGTTTGGCCAGGAGATCAAGTACTGGTTCACCTTTAACGAGCCCATCGTCGAGCCCGAGCAGCGCTATCAGGAGGGCGTGTGGTTCCCGCAGCTCCACGACTTTAGCCGCGCTCGCACCGTGCAGTATCACATCTCGCTGGCACATGCGCTGGCCGTGGCCAACTACCGTCGCGCCTATGACGAGGGCGCCGTTCGCAGTGATGCCAAGATCGGCATGATCAACTGCTTTACCCCGGTCTACACCAAGGAGAACCCCAGCGAGGCGGACCTCGAGGCCATGCGTATGACCAGCGGCATCAACAACCGCTGGTGGCTCGACCTCATTACCAAGGGCGAGCTTCCCGCCGACGTGCTCGACAGCCTGGCCGAGGGCGGCGTTAAGCTTCCGTTCCGTGCCGGCGACCAAGAGATTCTTAAGCAGGGTGTTGTCGACTGGCTCGGTTGCAACTACTACCACCCCACGCGCGTTCAGGCGCCGGCGAGCAAGATCGACCAGTACGGTCTGCCGCATTTTGCCGACGAGTACGTGTGGCCCGACGCCGTTATGAACGAGAGCCGCGGCTGGGAGATCTACCCGCAGGGCCTCTACGACTTTGGCATGGACTGCGCTAAGAACTACCCCGATCTTGAGTGGTTCGTTTCCGAGAACGGCATCGGCATCATGGACGAATACAAGAACCGTGACGCCGAAGGAACCATCCAGGATGACTACCGCGTCGACTTTGTACGTCAGCACCTGGAGTGGGTGGCCAAGGCCATCGACGAGGGCGCCAAGTGCCGCGGATACCATTATTGGGCCGTCATCGATAACTGGTCTTGGGCCAATGCCTTTAAGAATCGCTATGGCTTTGTCGAGGTCGATCTGATGGATGGCTATAAGCGCCGTCTTAAGAAGTCGGCGGCCTGGCTCAAACAGGTCGCCACGACCCACGTGGTTGATTAGCGACCGGACGAACGTCCAGACCGCGCGCCGCCGCGCGCAACACATGGCACATCTGGTGGCAGAGGGCGACAGACCACCGTGCGCATAGGAAAGGCCGGATTTGAAAGTTAGGAGCAATCATGGCCAGTGACAACGGAAAGAGCTTCCTCGACAAGTTTGCCGAGGTCTCTGCGAAGGTGGGAAACCAGGTTCACCTGCGTTCCCTGCGTGACGCCTTCGCGACCATCACGCCGCTCTATATCCTTGCGGGTATCGCGGTTCTTATTAACAACGTCGTGTTCCCTCTGTTCCCGCTCGATGCGGCGGGCCTTGCCAACCTTCAGACGTGGGGTTCGGCGATTACGCTGGGCACCCTCAACGTCTCTGCCATTATCTTGGCCGGATTGATTGGCTACAGCCTCGCTAAGAACAAGCGCTTCGATAATCCGCTTGCTTGCATGGTCGTCGCTATCTCTGCCTTCGTCATCATGATGCCGCAGCAGATCACCGCCACGCTTGCCGCCACGAGCCCACTGCTCACCGACAAGATCACCTCCGCCGAGGTCACGGGCGCCCTTTCGACTGCCAACACCGGCACCAACGGTCTGTTCTCGGCTATTATCATCGCCCTGCTTTCCGTCTCGCTCTTCATCAAGATTTCTGGCGTCGAGAAGCTCAAGGTTAAGCTGGGCGAGGGCGTGCCTCCCGCGGTCTCCAACTCCTTCAACGTCATGATTCCGATGCTGCTTAACCTCGCGGTCTTCGCTCTTGCCGCAGCCCTGCTCGCCGTGTGCGCCGGCACCGATCTGTGCACCATCATCTCCACGTGCATCTCCAACCCGCTCAAGAGCATCATGAACGCTGGTCCGTGGGCTGTTATCCTCATCTACACCCTTGCTAACCTGCTGTTCTGCGTCGGTATTCACCAGTCCACCATCTCTGGCGCTACCGTCGAGCCGATCCTGACCATGCTCATCGTCGACAACATGGCTACCTTTGCCGCCGGTGGCACCATCCAGCCCGATCACTACATGAACATGCAGATCGTTAACAGCTTCGCCCTCATCGGCGGCTCGGGCTGCACCCTCATGCTCCTGCTCGACACGCTCCTGTTCTCCAAAAACAAGGCTTCCGAGACCGTTTCCAAGATGGCTATCCTGCCTGGTCTGTTCAACATCAACGAGCCGGTTATCTACGGTTACCCCATCGTGTACAACCTGCCGCTCATGATCCCGTTTGTCCTCCTTCCCGACCTGTTCATCGGCATCACCTATGGCCTTACCTGCGCAGGCATCATCAGCCCCTGCATCGCCCAGGTGCCCTGGACCATGCCTCCCGTCATCAATGCCCTGCTCGCTACGGGCTTTGACTGGCGCGCTGGCGTGTGGCAGGCTATCGAGATTGTCATTGGCATGGCCGTCTACCTGCCCTTTATGAAGATTTCCGAGAAGGCAATCGCCAAGCAGGAGGCTCTCGCCGAGTAGAACGCCTAACGTTCGTCCCTTTCACCTTTGCGGGCGCCGGTACGCGGCGCCGGTGCCCGCAGCTCTCTCCCTTGTGTAAAGATGCAGGGGGGTGGGCACAATAGCCGCAAGGAATAAAACCAGTTGTCGTCTGCGCGCCGCGCAGTTATAAGGAGGAAACCATGAAGAAGATCATGCTCTGCTGCAATGCCGGTATGTCCACGAGCCTGCTGGTCCAGAAGATGCAGGCCGAGGTTGCAAACCGTGGTCTGGATATTGAGGTCGAGGCTCGTCCCATGAACGAGGCCCACGATCACCTGGACGAGTGCGACATGTTGCTGCTTGGTCCGCAGATCGGCTACACCAAGGGCGATTTTGAGAAGGAGGCCGCCGGTCGTTTTCCGGTCGAGGTCATCAACATGGTCGACTACGGCCGCATGAACGCTGCCGGCATCATCGACCACTGCGTCAGCGTGATGGGTTAGGTGCTCTGCATGGAGGATATGAACGAACTGCAGATGACCTGCTTTGAGATCATCAGCTACGTCGGTACCGCTAAGAGCATGTACATCAATGCCGTGCAAAAGGCCAAGGAGGGCGATTTTGACGCCGCCGAGGAGCTTATCAAGCAGGGCGACGAGGCCTATAACGGTGGCCACGATGTTCACATGGGGCTTCTGAAGAAGGAGGCCAACGGCGAACGTAACGGCGAGGCCCCGTTGATTTTGCTGCATGCCGAGGACCAGATGGCCGGCACCGAGACCATGCGCGTCATGGCGACGGAGCTCATCGAGGTTCACAAGCAGCTGCAGGCACTTCAGGCCTAGTCGGCGTTATCGCCGCGACGGACCGTGCGGTCCAACAGACAACATAGTCCCTTTGACGGGCGCCGGGAGCCTCCGCCTCCCGGCGCCTTTATTTTTGGGGATGGTCTTGCGCGGCCTGTTGGGCAGCCAATTGCGTTACCCCAGATAAAACCTGCCAAAACAAACCTGTCCCTTTTTGGTAGGTTTTTGCCTTGAGAGCGGTACCATACAGGCAATGTTTAAACGAGAAAGGTGGGCTCCCATGGAACCTAAGCAGTACTACATCGGCATCGACGTCGGCGGCACTTCGGTTAAGGAGGGCCTGTTCGACGAGGACGGCAACCTGCTTGCCAAGGCCAGCGTGCCCACGCCTCCTATCGTTGACGCCGCGGGCTTTGCCGCGGTGACCGAGGCTATCGACCAGGTGGTCGCCAAGGCACAGATTCCGCGTGCCTTTGTGGCGGGCATTGGCCTGGCCGTTCCGTGTCCCATCCCGGCGTCGGGCGATGCCAAGGTCAAGGCCAACATTGCCATTAACCTGCCCGAGCTGAGGGTCGCCATTCAGAAGCACTGCCCCGATGCGGTCGTTAAGTATGAGAACGATGCCAACGCCGCTGCCATGGGCGAGGCCTGGCTCGGTTCTGCCAAGGGCGTGCAGAACGTGGTGATGGTCACCATCGGTACCGGCGTGGGCGGCGGCGTTATCGTTAACGGCGACGTGGTATCGGGCGTTGTGGGCGCCGGCGGCGAGATTGGCCACATGTGCCTGAACCCGGCCGAGGAGCGCACCTGCGGCTGTGGCGGCCATGGCCATCTGGAGCAGTATTCCAGCGCCACCGGCGTGGTGAGCAACTACCTTGCCGAGTGCAAGAAGGCGGGCGTCGAGCCCATTGAGCTCACCGGCCCCTCCGATTCCAAGGACGTGTTCCAGGCCTGCCGCGAGGGCGACAAGCTCGCGCTGGCCGCAGCCGACACCATGGCCGACTACCTTGGCCGCGCCCTGGCGCTTATCGCCAACGTGGTCGACCCCGAGATGTTCCTGATCGGTGGCGGCGCGTCCGCTTCGGCCGATGTTTATCTCGACAAGGTTCGCGAGCACTTTAAGCAGTACGCGCTCTCTGCCTCGCGCGAGACGCCCATTAAGGTCGCTTCGCTCGGAAACGACGCCGGCATCATCGGTGCCGCCTACGTAGCCCTGCGCGCCGCCGGTAAATAGCTGGTGCAAGGGGGTCAGGTTACTTTGCACCAACACGGTGCAAAAGGGACAGTCTTGGCCCCCATGCCTGCCCCAAAATATGCCGTGACCCTTCCGTCTGCGAAGGCTCGGCATCGGCGTGCTACCATAGCTACGTCCAAGTACACATATCAAGTGGAGGATATCCATGGCAAACGTTCTTGTCTTTGGTCACCAGAACCCCGATAACGACGCCATCATGAGCGCCGTCGTCCTGTCCCAGCTGCTCAACCAGGTTGAGTATGCCGGCAACACCTACGAGGCCTGCGCCCTTGGTCAGCTTCCGGCCGAGTCCGCCAAGCTGCTCGCCGACGCCGGCATCGCCGAGCCCCGCGTGATCGAGTCCGTCGAGGCCGGTCAGCTCGTCGTCCTCACCGACCACAACGAGTCTGCCCAGTCCGTCGCCGGCCTTAAGGACGCCACGGTCTTTGGCGTTGTCGATCATCACCGCATCGGCGACTTCGAGACCGCCGGCCCGCTGCACTACATCTGCCTGCCCTGGGGCTCCAGCTGCACCATCGTCACCAAGCTCGCCGGCGTGCTCGGCGTTGAGCTTTCCGACGTCCAGGCTAAGCTGCTGCTCTCGGCCATGATGACCGACACGCTCATGCTCAAGAGCCCCACCACCACCGATGTCGACCGCGCCGTCGCCGCCAAGCTCGGCGAGCAGGTGGGCGTCGACCCGGTCAAGTTTGGCATGGAGGTCTTCCTCACCCGTCCGTCCGGCTCCTTTACCGCTGCCGAGATGGTCGGCAACGACATCAAGATGTTCGAGCCCGCCGGCAAGAAGCTGCTCATCGGCCAGTACGAGACTGTCGACAAGACCCGCGCACTCGGCATGATCGACGAGATTCGCGAGGCCATGCGCGCCTACGCTGCCGAGAAGGGCGCTGACGGCATTGTCCTGTGCATCACCGACATCATGGAGGAGGGCTCGCAGGTCCTGCTCGAGGGCGAGACCGAGGCCGCTCAGAAGGGCCTGGGCATTGCCGACGAGCACGACGGCGTCTGGATGCCGGGCGTCCTCTCCCGTAAGAAGCAGGTCGCTGCCCCCATCATGGCCGCCTGCTAGGTTTAGTTCACTAAACGCCACGACCGGATCGCGGACGCCCCGCGCTCCGGTCGTTTTTTGTGCATGGCGCCGCGTCGTCTCTTGGACAGGCGTGCCCGTGCCGTTGGGCAAATAATGTTCAACCTGTGGTTCCGCTTTTCGGCCACGCCTGAGTGCTTGTCGTGCAGGGTAGGCTAGATGCAAGCGTAATACGTTAGAGCGCGGCGCCGCCACTTGGGCGGGCCGTGCTTTTTTAAGACGGGAGCCTTCCCGTGAAAGGAGCCGCCCATGGCAGCACCCGAGCAGCTGTTCAACGTCCGTGAGCGCAAGCGTTTTGAGCGTCACGACATCTGGGAGCGCATCGCCGAGAACGGCACGATTTCCGCCGCCGTCATGGTCTTCGCCGCCATCGCCGCCGTCATTTGCGCCAATACCGATGCCTACGAGGCCATCCATCACTTTTTGGAGACCCCGCTGTATGTGGGTCTGGGCAACCTTACGGCCGGTCTCACCGTTGAGCTTTTCGTCAACGACTTTCTCATGGCGATTTTCTTTTTGTTGGTGGGTATTGAGCTTAAGTACGAGATGACGGTCGGCGAGCTCAAGAATCCGCGTCAGGCCATGCTTCCCATGCTGGCGGCCGTGGGTGGCGTCGTCGTTCCCGCCTGCATCTACCTGATCTTTAACCATGCCGGCGCTCACAACGGTTGGGCCATCCCCATGGCAACCGATATTGCCTTCGCACTGGGCGTGCTGTCGCTTTTGGGCAATCGCGTGCCCAACGGCGTGCGCGTGTTCTTCTCGACGCTCGCCATCGCCGACGACCTCATCTCTATCGCCGCCATCGCCATCTTCTACGGTCAGAGCCCCAATCCGTTTTGGTTGGGCGCCGCCGCGCTTGTGACCTGCGCGCTCGTGTGGCTCAACAAGACGCAGCATTACCGCCTTGCCCCGTATTCGGTACTGGGTTTGCTGTTGTGGTTCTGCATGTTCAAGAGCGGCGTACACGCCACGCTTGCCGGCGTCATCTTGGCTTTTACCATCCCGGCCAAGTGCGGCGTCAAGCTCGATAGCCTTACCGATTGGTTGGGCGAGTGCCTGCCGTTGCTCGATGACCGCTACGATGACGAGGCACACATCCTGGGCCAGCATGACTTTACCGTTTCGACCACTAAGGTCGAGCGCGTCATGCACCGCGTCACCCCGCCGCTCATCCGCATGGAGCGTCTGATCTCCACGCCGGTCAACTATGTGATTCTTCCGATCTTTGCGTTCGTGAACGCACAGGTTCGCCTAGTGGGCGTGGACATGAGCACGCTGCTCACCGACCCGGTGACGCTCGGCGTGTACTTTGGCATGCTGCTGGGCAAGCCGATCGGCATCTTTGGCATGACGTTCGCCTTGGTCAAGCTCAAGGTCTGCGAGCTGCCGCACAATGTCAACTGGCACATGATTGCCGGTGTGGGCATTCTGGGCGGCATCGGCTTTACCATGTCGATTCTCATCAGCGGTCTTGCCTTCCCGACGGCCCAGTTTGAGGTTCTGGCTGCCAAGGCCGCCATCCTTGCCGGTTCGGTCACCGCCGCCGTGCTCGGTATGATCTACATGAGCGTGGTCTGCAAACACCCCGCGCCCAAAGACAAGTAAAAGCATATACAAGTTTGAAAACGCCGCCTGTGGACACCATCACAAGCGGCGTTTTAGTCAATGGGGACGTTCTTAAATGACTAGGCTTATTCCACCGTTCCGTAGACGGCGCCCCAGCCGTGGGCGGCCAAGGCGGAGTTGAGCTGGTCGCAAAGTGACTGGCGGTCGTAATAGCCGGGCGGTAGCAGGTTGACGATTTCCATGAGATCGGGCGCCAGGTCCAAGATTTCGGCCTGCACGATGAGATCCAGGCGGTCGATGGCGTGGCGGTCGTAAAACAGCCCGTCGACCAGGCGCTGCAGGTCGCCGAATTCCTCGGCCTGAAACGATCCGTACTCCATAGTGCCTCCTTGGGCGCCCCACGCCGGCATGCGCGGCGATTCGTAAATCATTGCGATGAACTTAATCTATCACGGCTTCATGCCGTTGCGGCTGTGGCGGTCTATACTTAGACGAACTGCAACGTCCCGCTTCGCGAAAGGTCGCACCCATGCAGACGATCTACCAGAAGATGGAAACCACCGAACTCGATGCCGCCATCGAGGCGCTCAAAGCCGAGGTCGCCGAGGTCAAGGCCAAGGGCCTGGCGCTCGACATGGCCCGCGGCAAGCCGTCGCCCTCCCAGGTGGACATCTCTCGACCCATGCTCGATATCCTCAATGCCGATGCCGATCTGCACGACGGCAACGTCGACTGCTCAAACTACGGTTGCTTTGAGGGCATTCCCTCGGCGCGCAAGCTGGCGGGGGAGTTCCTGGGTTGCCCTGCCGAGCAGACGCTCGTACTGGGTTCGTCGAGCCTTCTGATCGAGCACGATATCGCCGGCATGTTTTGGCGCTGCGGTTCGTGCGGCAGCGAGCCTTGGGAGGCTTACGAGGCCGCGCACGACGGCAAGAAAGTCAAGTTCCTGTGCCCTGTTCCCGGCTACGACCGTCACTTTGGCATCACCGCCGACCTGGGTATCGAGAATGTCCCCGTCGCGATGACCGATAATGGCCCCGACATGGACGAGATCGAGCGCCTCGTTGCCGCCGACGATTCCATCAAGGGTATCTGGTGCGTGCCCAAGTATTCCAACCCCACGGGCATCACCTTTAGCGAGGACACCGTGCGTCGCCTGGTCGAGATGCCCACGGCCGCGCCCGATTTCCGCATCTTCTGGGACAACGCCTACTGCGTGCACGACCTGTACGACGAGACCGACGAGCTCGCCAATATCTTCGACCTCGCTCGCGCGGCGGGCACCGAGGACCGCGTGGTGGCTTTTGCCTCGACGTCCAAGATTACCTTCCCGGGCGCCGGCATCGGCTTCATCGGTGCGAGCCCCGCGGTCATCGCTGAGTTCTCCAAGCGCCTGAAGGCCGGCCTCATCAGCGCCGACAAGCTCAACCAGCTGCGCCACGTGCGCTTCCTTCCCACCATCGAGGCGGTCAAGGAGCACATGAAAAAGCATGCCGAGTTCCTGCGTCCGCGCTTTGAGGCCGTTGAGCGCAAGCTCACCGAGGGCCTGGGCGATACGGGCTGTGCCACCTGGACGCACCCCCGCGGCGGCTACTTTGTAAGCTTCGATGGTCCCGAGGGCTCGGCCCAGAAGGTCGCCGCGCTTTGCGCCGACCTGGGCGTCAAGCTCACGCCGGCCGGTGCCACCTGGCCCTATGGCAAGGATCCGCGCGATACCAACATCCGTATTGCGCCGAGCTATCCCACGGTCGAGGACCTGGAGGCCGCGCTCGACGTGCTGGTGCTGGCCGTTAAGCTTGTCGCTGCCGAGCTTGCTCGTGCCGAGCGCGCCTAACGCCTAGGGCCCCGCAAGTCCGCGCCCAGTACTATCCGCACTTTCGATACGTAAAGGAGCGTATACATGGATTTGGGTATTTCCACCAACCCCACGCCGGAGATCTACACCATTAAGGTAACCGGCGAGATCGATATCTCTAACGCCGATAGCCTGCGCAATGCTGTCGACCTGGCGCTCGAGCAGCCCACTGAGGCCGTTGAGCTCGATTTTGCCCAGGTGAGCTACATCGATTCGACGGGCATTGGCGTGCTCGTGGGCGCCGCGCACCACGCGGTCGACCACGGTAAGCGCTTTAGCTGCACTAATGTGCAGCCCCAGGTGATGCGCGTGGTTCAGCTGCTGGGCGTCGACCAGGAGATTTCGATCACGGCGGCATAATCTTTGCCCCCAAAAGGGCGTGCCGTTTGGCATATGTTTGTGATGCGCTCGGACGTTTTGGCGTCCGGGCGCTATACTTGACCGAATGAATAGACGAGTTCCGGCCGAATGGCGCGGTGCGGGCTCGACTCACATCGAGCCTTGGAGGTATGTGTGTTTGGTATTGGAGAGGGTGAGCTGGCAATCATCGTGGTCTTCGGCTTTTTGCTGTTTGGCCCGGATAAGCTCCCGCAGATGGGCCGCACGATCGGCCGTGCCATCCGTCAGTTCCGCGAGACGCAGGAAAAGATGACGGCCGTTGTTCAGTCCGAGATCATCGATCCGGTAAGCGAGGCTGCTTCGGCTCCGGTCAAGCCCAAGAAGGCTGCCGTCGATGACGATTCCGATGCGGACGATGATGCCGTCGAGACGGCCGCGCCCGCAAAGAAGGAGACCTTTGCCGAGCGCCGTGCCCGCCTTGCCGCCGAGAAGGCTGCGAGCGAGGGTGCCACCGAGGACGAAGGTATTGCCGAGGAGGCCAAGGGTGCAGAGCCTGCCGCCGCTGCTGCTGCCGCAGCCGAGCCCGAGCCTGCTGCAGAGCCGGAGCCCGAGCCCGAGCCGGCAGAGCCCACGACAGCTGACCTCTACGCCCGTCGTCCCCGTAAGCGCAAGGCTGTCGTCGACCAGCTCGCTCGCGAGCTCGAGGCCGAGGACGACGCCGCTGCCGCCGACGCCCCGAAGGGAGGCGATGAGTAATGCCTATCGGACCTGCGCGTATGCCGCTCTTCGATCACCTGGGAGAGCTCCGTCGCCGCCTGACCATCGTGGTCGTGTCGGTGTTCGCCGCCGCTATCGTGCTGTATTTCGCCACGCCTGTGGTGCTCGACATCCTGGAAGATCCCATCCGCTCCTTTGTGCCGGACGGTAAGTTCTACATCACTACCACGCTCGGCGGCTTTGGCTTGCGCTTCTCGCTGGCCATCAAGATGGCCGTGGTCATGTGCACGCCCATGATCATCTGGCAGATTCTGGCGTTTTTCCTGCCGGCGCTTCGCCCCAACGAGCGCAAGTGGGTCGTGCCCACGGTGCTCGCCTCGACGGTGCTGTTCTTCCTGGGTGCCATCTTCTGCTACTTCATCATCATTCCTGCGGGCTTTGAGTGGCTCATCGGCGAGACCTCGGCCGTCGCTACGGCACTGCCCGATCTGGAGAACTACGTCAACATGGAGCTGCTCTTTATGATCGGCTTTGGCGTGGCGTTTGAGCTGCCGCTCATCATCTTCTATCTGTCCGTCTTCCACATCGTGTCCTACGCTGCTTTCCGCGGTGCCTGGCGTTATGTATACGTTGGCCTGCTCGTGGGTTCGGCTGTGATCACGCCCGACGGCTCGCCCGTTACGCTGGGTCTCATGTATGGCGCCCTGCTCTCGCTCTACGAGATTTCGCTCGCCATCGCCCGTGTGGTCATTACCGCGCGCGAGGGCAAGGAGGGCCTGTTTGTGAGTCGTCTGGACCTGTTCTCGGACGATGAGGACGACGAGGAGTAAATCGGTATGCACGAGGTTGGCATTGTCAACGGCATACTCGATACAGTGATTCGCGCGGCGCGTGGGGCGGGGGCCTCGCGCGCCGTTTTGGTAACGCTGCGTATCGGGGATATGACCGAGGTCGTGCGCGAGGCGCTCGACTTTGCCTGGGAGACGTTTCGCGACGAGGACCCGCTCACGCGCGGCTGCGAGCTTGCCGTGGAGGAGGTCCATCCACAAAGCGAGTGCCTGGACTGCGGCGAGGTCTTTGATCACGACCGTTTCCATTGTCGCTGTCCCCAGTGTGGCGGCTCCAACGTGCGTCTGCTGCACGGCCGCGAACTCGACATCGCAAGTATCGAGATCGAGACCCCCGACGATTAGCCCGCCAGCAACCTGGGGACGGGGTATAAATGGTAGAAGTAAGGAGCGCCGAGTATGGCCGAGAAAACGATTGATATCGCGTCGCCGATCCTGTCGCGCAACGAGCGCCTGGCAGATCAGCTGCGTCAGCGATTTAATGAGACAAACACCTATGTGATCAATGTGCTGTCGAGCCCTGGCTCGGGCAAGACCACCACGATCCTGGGCACCAACGAGCGCCTGCGTGACAAGGCGGGCCTGCGCTGCGCCGTCATCGAGGGCGACATCGCCTCGGACGTCGACGCCATCACCATGAAGGAAGCCGGCATGCCTGCCATCCAGATCAACACGGGGGGCCTGTGCCACCTCGAGGGCAACATGATCATGGAGGCCGTCGACGCGTTCGACCAGGCTGTGGGTCTGGAAAACATCGACGTCATCTTTATCGAAAATGTGGGCAACCTGGTCTGCCCGGTCGACTTTGACCTGGGCGAGAACCTGTCCATCATGATTCTCTCGGTGCCCGAGGGCGACGACAAGCCCATCAAGTACCCGGGCATCTTCCAACACGCCGGCGCGCAGCTGCTCAACAAGGTCGACGTGGCTCCGGCTTTCGATTTTGACATGGATAGGTATACTAAGACACTCGATGACCTCAATCCGCAGGCGCCGCGGTTTGCCGTGAGCGCGCGCAAGGGCGAGGGCATGGATGCCTGGTGCGATTGGCTCATCGGGCAGATTGAGCAAGCAAGGGCGTAAGTCGGCCGCCATACGGGCGGGCGTAGCCGCAGAGATACGAGATAGGAGCCTCTTTTGAAGCTCATCATCGCCGAGAAAAACGACGCCGCGCGTCAGATCGCCGAGCGTCTGTCCACGGGTAAGCCCAAAAAGGACAAGGTGTACAACACCGCCATCTACCGCTTTGAGTGGAAGGGCGAGGAGTGCGTGACGATCGGCCTTGCCGGTCACATCCTTGCGCCTGATTTTTGCGACAGCGTGCTGTTCGATAAAAAGCTGGGCTGGTATTCGGTCACCGAGGACGGCGAGATACTGCCGGCCGACATGCCCGATGGCCTAGCGCGTCCGCCTTACGACACCAAGCGTAAGCCGTTCCTTGCCGATGGCATCTCCATTAAGGGCTGGAAGCTCGAGAGTCTGCCTTACCTCACCTGGGCGCCCGTCATTAAGTTGCCGGCTGAGAAAGAGCTCATTCGCTCGCTTAAGAACCTCGCCAAAAAGTCCGACAGCGTCATCATTGCCACGGACTTCGATCGCGAGGGCGAGCTGATCGGTTCGGACGCCCTCAACAAGGTGCGCGAGGTGGCGCCCGACTTGCCGGTCGCCCGCGCCCAGTATTCTTCGTTTACCAAGGCCGAGATCACGCAGGCCTTCGATAACCTTGTCTCGCTCGACCAGAACCTGGCCGACGCCGGCGAGAGCCGTCAGCACATCGACCTCATTTGGGGTGCGGTGCTCACGCGTTACCTGACGCTCGCCAAGTTTGGCGGCTTTGGTAACGTGCGCTCCGCCGGCCGCGTGCAGACCCCGACGCTTGCCCTGGTGGTCGAGCGCGAGCGCGAGCGCATGGCGTTTGTGCCCGAGGACTATTGGCAGATTCGCGGCATGGGCGCCGCGCAAGGCGCTGCCGAGGACGATCGCTTTAAGATCGCGCACAAGACAGCGCGCTTTACCGACAAGGATGCTGCCGAGACGGCGTATAGTCACGTCGACGGCGCCGAGACGGCAACCGTCGCCGCGGTGACCAAGCGCTCCCGCAAGCAGCAGCCGCCCACGCCGTTTGCGACGACCTCGCTACAGGCCGCCGCCGCGGCCGAGGGCATCTCGCCTGCGCGTACCATGCGCATCGCCGAGTCCCTCTACATGGCGGGCCTCATCAGCTACCCGCGTGTCGACAATACCGTGTACCCCGCGACGCTTGATCTGGGCGCCGTGGTGAGCGACCTGGCAAAGATCAACCCGGCGCTGGCGCCCGTATGCAAAAAGGTCCTCGCCGGCCCCATGAAGCCCACGCGCGGCAAGGTCGAGACCACCGACCACCCGCCTATCTATCCCACGGGCGAGGGCGATCCGTCCACGCTCGACGGCGGCCAGCGCAAGCTCTACGACCTCATCGCCCGCCGCTTCCTGGCGACGCTCATGGGTCCCGCGACCATCGAGAACACCAAGCTCGAGCTCGATGTGAACGGTGAGCCGTTCGTGGCTTCGGGCGATGTGCTCGTGACCCCGGGTTTCCGCGAGGCCTACCCGTATGGCCTTAAACGCGACGAGCAGATGCCGCCGCTGGAGCAGGGCGATACGGTCGACGTATTCGACATTAAGCTCGAGGCCAAGCAGACCGAGCCGCCCGCGCGCTACAGTCAGGGCAAGCTCGTGCAGGAGATGGAGAAGCGCGGCCTGGGCACCAAGTCCACGCGCGCGAGCATCATCGAGCGCCTGTACGCCGTGCGCTACCTCAAAAACGATCCCGTGGAGCCGAGCCAGCTGGGCATTGCCATCATCGACGCGCTGACGCAGTTTGCCCCGCGCATCACGAGCCCCGATATGACCAGCGAGCTCGATGGCGATATGACCCGTGTGGAGCGCGGCGAGGATACCGAAGAGCATGTCGTGACGCACTCGCGCGCGCTGCTGGCTGGCGTGCTCGATGAGCTGCTCAAGCACACGCAGGAGCTGGGCGACGCCATCAGCGACGCCGTCACGGCCGATGCGCGCGTGGGCGCTTGCCCCAAGTGCGGCAAAGACCTGGTTATGAAGACGAGCGCCAAGACCCGTGGCAGCTTTATCGGCTGCATGGGCTGGCCCGACTGCGATGTGACCTATCCGGTGCCGAGCGGCGTCAAGGTGAGCCCGCTCGAGGGCGAGGCAGCCGTGTGCCCCGAGTGCGGCGCGCCGCGCATTAAATGCCAGCCGTTCCGCCAGAAGGCCTTCGAGATTTGCGTGAACCCCACGTGCCCCACCAACTACGAGCCCGACCTTAAGGTGGGCGAGTGCAAGGTGTGTGCCGAGGCCGGACGCCATGGCGACCTGATCGCACACAAGAGCGAGAAGAGCGGCAAGCGCTTTATCCGCTGCACCAACTATGACGATTGCGGCGTGAGCTATCCGCTGCCGGCGCGTGGCAAGCTCGAGGCGACGGGCGAGACCTGTCCCGAGTGCGGCGCTCCCATCGTGGTGGTCAACACGGCGCGCGGTCCGTGGCGTATCTGCGTCAATATGGACTGCCCGACCAAGGAGAAGAAGCCCGCCCGCGGCCGCAAGACTGCGACCAAGGCGATCACGGCGAAGAAGACCACAGCAGCAAAGAAGACTTCGACCGCCAAGAAGTCGACTGCCAAGAAGACTGCCGCGAAAAAGACGACCACCAAGAAGGCGGCCGCCGACAAGTAGCGGCGCAGCCGAAACATAGCCCAAAACAAAAACGAGCGAGGGTCCCATGATCCTCGCTCGTTTTTTGCGTAGTCATTGGGGACGTTCTTGAATGACTAGTCGTTTAAGACCGTCGCATGCGACTAGTTCACTTCGACGGGTTTGGCGCCGGGATAGCGCTCCTCAAAGTCTAGGCGGTACTTATTGTCATTGGTGCCCGCCACGTTGTCGCGTGACAGCGGCGCCACGATCTCATTCTTGTGGTCCGCAGGCTTGGCGTATTTCAGGCTGATCTCCCAGGCATCACAGATTGTGTCAATGCGGTGATCCAGGTCGTCGTACAGGGCGATGATGTCCTTCCAGGAGCTGTAGTTCTTGGAGCTCGTCGGAACGTCTAGGTCCTCGACGATGTCGTAATACTGCTCGATGGTGTTCTCCGTGCGCTCGGCGACGTCGGCGAGATTTTGACGGGTGGTTCGATCCTCTTCCAGATAGCTGCCGTTGAAGTTCTGCGCGCAGCCACGGACGTAGTTGTCGAGATCTTCGAGCAAGTCGTAGTATTCGCTCAGACGACGGTAGAGGTTCTGCTCGGAGAGCGTTGCTTCGCCGCCATCCTCGTCGTCATCGTCGTCATCGTCGTACAGGCTGTTGGGATCGCCGAGAGGCTTTAGGTCATCTTCGTCGACGTCATGGTGCAGCTTAGCTACCTCGGCAGCCGTCTGCGTGGCGGCGTTGTCGAAAGGTCTGATTGCAAAGAAGATGACCAGGGCGATGATGATCGCCACCAGCACAACGATAACGGCGATAAGCGGCCCGGTGCCGCTCTTTTTGGGAGCGGGGGTCTGTGGCGAAGCGGGCGCGTATGCGGGAGCCGGCTGCTGTTGGGGCGAGCCGCTCGCGACGGGTATGCGCTGCGTGGTCTCGACGGCCGCGGGGCTTGCGGCGGGGTCGGGTCGATAGGCGAGGGGGTCGTCCGCCTTGGCTTGCGGCGTATCGAGGGAGCCTGTCTGCTCAAAAGCGGGCTGGCTATCGCTCGCGGTTGTTTGCTCAACGGGTGCACCGCACGAGGTGCAGAACTTGGCATTATCTGCAAGAAGCTTGCCGCACGAGGCGCAATACCGAGACATTGCCACTCCTTTCGCCACATTTCAATGCAATACGACGATTATACCCAGCGTCCAAAATTCCCCATCATAAGTTGCGGTGAAATAGGGACTGTTGGCGGTCTCGGAGCTTCAATCAGTCCCTATTTCACCGCAACTTTGGAAAGGCACCTTTAGCCATTGGGGACGCACCGAGCACTGGGGTATCATGGCTTGGTTGATATATATCTGCATTTACGCGCCTTGTAGGAAGGGGCTGCGCCCATGGCTTTTGAGCCCGCTCAACATAGCTTTATCACGCTCGAGGGCGTCGATGGCGCCGGCAAGTCCACGCAGGCGCGCCTGCTTGCCCGCGCTCTTGAACTCGCTGGCTACCAGGTTGTGAGCCTGCGCGAGCCGGGCGGTACCGCCATCAGCGAAAAGATCCGCGCCCTGCTGCTCGACCCCGCCAATACGGCGATGGGCGATACTTGCGAGCTGTTGCTCTACGAGGCCGCGCGCGCCCAGCTGGTGCACGAGGTCATCGCGCCCGCCCTCGCTGCCGGCAAGGTGGTCCTGTGCGACCGCTTCTACGATTCCACAACTTGCTATCAGGCGTTTGCCGATGGCCTCGATCGCCAGATAGTACGCGATGCCAACAACCTGGCCGTCGCGGGGACGCACCCGGCGCTCACGCTCGTCTATCACATCACGCCCGAGCAGGCGGCGCTGCGCATGGCAGCCCGTGGCGCGGCCGACCGCATGGAGGCTAAGGGCATGACCTTCCAAGAGCGTGTCTACCAGGGATTTTGCGCCATCGCCGCCGAGGAACCAAACCGCGTAAAGCTCATCGACGCGACCGCGTCCATCGAGGACGTCTTCGCGCGGACGGTCGAGCAGGTTCGCGCCTACGGCCTCGATATTTCCCAGGACGCCGTCACCGCCGCGCTTGCCCAGGAGGCCGAGTAACATGGCCCCCGCTCAGGCAAGCCTGCTGGCCAAGCTCGACACCCAAGAGCGCGTGCGCGACTTTTTGACCAATGCCGTCGCCAGCGGTCGCGCGTCGCACGCCTACCTGTTTTTGGGCGCGCCCGGCGCGGGCAAGCTCGACGCCGCGTGGGCGCTCGCCCAAGCCTTCCTGTGCGAGCAAGATGGCTGCGGCTCATGCGATAGCTGCGTGCGCGTCGCCCGCCATACGCACCCCGACGTGCACTATTACACGCCCGAGAGCGCCACGGGCTACCTCATCGCCCAGACCCGCGAGCTGCTCGATGACGTGCCTCTGGCGCCCATCCGTGCCAAGGCCAAGGTCTACATCATCGACCGTGCCGAGCAACTGCGCGCCAACACCGCCAACGCGCTGCTCAAGACACTCGAGGAGCCGCCCGAGGGCGTTATGTTCATCCTGCTGGGCACCTCGGCAGACGTGATGTTGCCCACCATCGTGAGCCGCTGCCAGTGCGTGCCGTTTCGGCTGGTATCGCCCGCCGTCGCCGCGCAGGCCGTGAGCCGCGCCACCGGTCAGGACCCTGCGCGTTGCCGCATGGCCGTCGCCGTGGCGGGAAGCCCCACGCGTGGCATCGGGTTCCTCAAGAGCGCCGAGCGCCAGGACGCCCGCCGTCAGATGGTTCGCGCCATCGATTCGCTTATCGCCGCCGACGAGGCCGACGTGCTCAGCCGCGCCAAGTCGCTCATTGTCGCCGTTAAGGCGCCGCTCGCCGAGGTCAAGTCCACGCAGGAAAAGGTACTCGAGCAAAACGCCGACTACCTGTCGCGTGGAGCATTGAAGCAGCTTGAGGACCGCAACAAGCGCGAACTCAACGCGCGCGAGCGTTCGGGTATCATGGAAGCGCTGGCGAGCGCGCGGACGCTCATGCGCGATGTGCTGCTGACACTTCAGGACGAGGCAGCCGACGTGGTGAACGAGGATGTGCGCGACACGATCGGTCGGCTTGCCGCCGCGACCAATGTTGCGGGTGCCACCCAGGCGCTCGAGGCGGTCGCGACCGCCGAGCGCAACATCGCCAGAAACGTTACTCCCCAGCTGGCCATCGAGGTCATGCTGTTCGATATCAGGAAGGCACTGAAATGCCGTTAGTCGTACCCGTTAAGTTTACCTACGCCTCGCGCGACCTGTGGTTTGACCCGCAGGACCTGGATATCCTCGAGGCCGATTATGCCATTTGCTCTACCGAGCGCGGAACCGAGATCGGCTTGGTCACGGCCGATCCCTTCGAGGTGCCGCAAGACGAGATCGGTCAGCCGCTCAAGCCCGTGCTGCGCGTGGCGAGCGACATCGACCTGCAGCTTGCCGACGATCTTGCCATCCAGGGCGACGAGGCCATGATCGATTTCCGCCGTCTGGTCAAAGAACTCGACCTCGAGATGAAGCCGGTCGGCGTCGAGTACCTGTTTGGCGGCGAGAAGGCCGTGTTCTACTTTGCGGCCGAGGAGCGCGTCGATTTTCGCCAGCTCGTCAAGGATCTGTCCTCGACGCTGCACATTCGCGTCGACATGCGCCAGATCGGCGTGCGCGACGAGACTCGCCTGGTGGGCGGCTATGCCCAGTGCGGGCAGGAGCTCTGCTGCACGCGCTTTGGCGGACAGTTTGAGCCCGTCTCGATCCGCATGGCAAAAGAGCAGGACCTGCCGCTCAACTCGTCCAAGATCAGCGGCGTTTGCGGCCGCCTGATGTGCTGCCTGCGCTATGAGTTCGAGGCGTACAGGGACTTTAAGAGCCGTGCGCCCAAAAAGAAGACGCTCATCGATACGCCGCTCGGCAAGGCGCGTATTCAGGAGTATGACACGCCGCGTGAGCAGCTGGTGCTGCGCCTGGAGAGCGGCAAAGTCTTTAAGGTCAACCTAGCCGATATGACGTGCTCGGAGGGCTGCAAAAAGAAGGCCGCCGAGCAGGGCTGCAACTGCCGCCCCGACTGCGTGACGCGCGACGTGCTCGAGCGCATCGAGTCGCCCGAGATGCGCCTGGCGCTCATGGAGCTCGATCGCGAAAACGGCGTCGATGTGGGCGATGGCCTGTCGAGTGCCGACCGTCTGGCCGGCACGTCGATGCCCAAGCGCCGTCGTCGCGATGCTGAATCCGATGCTCGCGCCGGTCAGGGTCAGGGCGAGGGCCGTGGCCGCGGAAAAGGCCGCGGTAAGGCCGAGACACCCGAGGCCGAGGGGGCGGCCGATGGCCGTCGCCGTCGCAAGCGCGCGGGCTCGGGCGATGCTACCGAGGTTGCAGCCGCGGGCAAGAACGCCTCTCGCGAGCGCGAGGTTCAGCAGCCCCAGCAGCAGAATCGCGGCGGCGGCATGAACCCCACACGTCGCCGCCGCCGTCATCTGTCGAGCGAGGAGCGCGAGGACGCCTTCCGCGCCGCAGCTGCTCGCGAGGCCGGTGCCGCTTCCAAGGGCGCCTCAGCCTCCGATGCGCCTGTCGACAAGAGCGGCAAGTCACGTGGCGAGGAGGAGCGCGCGCCGCGTCCGCGCCGTCGCCATTCCTCGGGCGCGCAACAGAAGCCCTCAGTGCCCTCCGTGGCCGATCAGGTCTCGGATGGCGAGGTCAAGGTCACGCGCCGTCGTCCCGGGGATGGCGGGGGAGCGGCTGCCAAGGCTTCGCGTGGCGCCGCTCGCGACGAGCGCGAGCCGCGCGAGAATCGCGGTGGCGAGGGCTCGGCCGACCAGGGTCAAAAGCGCCGTCGCCGTCGTCGTTCCCGCAAGCCGCGCCAGGATGGTGGCGAGGGCTCGACCCCGTCTTCGTCCGCACCACAACCGCCCGCCGGCGAATAACGCCCGCGAGCGGATTTAACCTGCCTCGCCCCGAGCGCATCGGGGTATCATAGCGCCGAATCAACAACCCTCCCTGCGATCGAGCGTAGGGAGGGTTGTGTCTTGAAGAGCCATCTGAACATATTGAGCCGTCTGCAGAGTGCCGGTGCCCTACCGTTTGCGGACGAATTGCTACCGTTTGCCGAGCGCGCGACGTACGAGGCGCTCGAGGCATTGTCGCCAACACGATGTACCGGCTGCGAGCGCGCCGGTGCGCTTATTTGCCAAGACTGCCTGGCCGCGCTCACGCTCATCGACCCACGTCATAGCTGCACCCGATGTGGCGCCCCGTTTGGGGATTTGCTGTGCACTGAGTGTTCGGTCGAGGGCACGTCTTCGGCAATGGCGGAGGCGCTCGACCGCTGCCTGGCGTGCGCCGTCTATGCGCATCCGCTGCCGCGCATCATTAAAGCGTACAAGGATGCGGGCGAGCGACGTCTGGCTCCGTATCTGGCGGAGCTGTTCTACGACACCGCCCTGCATGCCCAGGTCGTAGCTCCCGATCTCTACGGAGGCGTGCTTTCCGGTGCGGATGCGGTGGTGTTTGTGCCTGCGACGGCGGCAGCGTTTCGGCGGCGTGGTTTTGATCATATGGAGGCTATTGCGCGCCCATTTTGCGAGCTGTCGGGTGTTCCTCTGCTCGATGCTCTCGTCAAGTACGGGCATGGCGACCAGCGCGAACTCGGTCGTGAGGAGCGCCGCGAGCGTGCCCGAGGTATGTACGAGACGGTTGAGGACGTGCACGGCCGCCGCCTGCTGCTTATCGACGACGTTATCACCACGGGTGCGACGATGGCAGCGGCTTCGGCGGAACTCAAGCGCGCCGGTGCCACGGCCGTTGATGGCCTCGCTATCGCACGCGTTTGGTAGGGGTGGTTTTGTGGCAGTAAAGATTGAGCGGCGCAACGAGCCGACAGGCGAACAGCTAGCGGCTTCCATAATCCTGACCGGCGCCTCGGCGCTGCGCATGATGCGCGCCGAGCGCCGGCAGATGGGCTATATCAGCTGGAAGGACCTTAACCCCGATGAAGAGTGCCGTGTGCTGCGCGCGTCGTCGCCCTCGACCGAGGATATCTATCTTCCCGACTTGGTGCGGATTGGGGCCGCAAGCGGCGAGGTGCAAGAGGATTTGTGCTTGCTGGTAGGATCTGCAGCGCAGCGCCGCCGTATTCTTGGCGTGAGCTGGTCCGTATGCTCCGAGTTGCCCGCCGGCTCGATTCTAGAGGTGGAACCGGGGGTGTACAGTCTATCTCCCGAGGCCCTTTGCGTAGCCGCCGCGCGCGAGGTCGGCTGCATCCAGGCATTTGCCCTGGCCCAGGAGCTGTGCTCTAAGATTTCACTGAGTGACCGCGGGAAGTATCTGCCTCCCTACACCTCGCCTGTCGTGAACAAATTGGCAAAGGACAAAGACCAGCCGCCAGATGTCGGTTACTTTGAGGTCGAGTCCGTGCTGACACCCGATTGCCTGGTAGATTACCTCGCGGCATGCAAGGGGAATGTGGCCAAACAGCTGCTGCGCCTGTGTCCCTACCTGTCAGAAAATCTGCGCTCGCCCATGGAGTGCATCATGCTCGCTCTGTTTTCGCTTCCGTTTTCCTATGGCGGATTTGCCTGCGGTCCCTTTAAGACCGACTACAAGATCGAGTTCGATGACCGCGCGCAGGCAATCTCGGGGATGCCGCATGCAGTTTGCGATGCGTATCAGGAAGCAGCCCAGTTTGACCTGGAATACAACGGTGAGCTGGGTCATTCCTCTCGAAGGGGACGTGTCCATGATGAAAAACGCAACACGGGCTTGATTACTATGGGAATCGAGGTCGCGACGGTCAACAACGAAATGCTCTGCGACATGGAAGCGATGGAAGCGCTCGCATGGCGCATCCACCAGCGTATGCGAAAGCGGTACCGGAATCGTGTCGATGCCCGCAGGAAGAAGCAAGAGGCGTTGCTTAACACGCTGCGGGCGTGTTTTGGGCTTAAGCCGGTCTAATTCACGTCGAAAGGAGGAGGGGGGGGGTTAATCATATGCCCTGGCCAAAAAATGGCAAATATGAGTACTGTCACTAAATCAGTAACAGCAAAATCAAAGAATTTAGGACTCGGAGGCGGCGTAAAGAAAGAAGATAATAAACAAACGTAGAATAACTAAGCATCAGATTGGCGACACTAAGCGCAAAATCTGTCAGAGAGGCCAAAATTGCCTGTTACAAAATTGGTAACAGTACTCATATTTGCTATTTTTTGGCCACGGCGCCCTAAGACGGGTGTGTTGGGGCTTTCCATAGGGGAGCGACGGGCTTAATCAGAGCGCGTGCGGCCCGTCCTGACCTGCGAAATCTGTACTCGCGATGCGAATAACGCCCCTAACCTTAAACTTTAGCTTGAACTTAGCTATAATGCGCTACGTTCCTGCCGGGCTGTGGTTGCGGACGGACGAAATGTCCATCCTAGTCCAAGACAGACGCGGTCAAAGGGATCCACGTAAGCGACCGCGTGCGCGCGGCGCGATCATGGCGCGTCCTAGATGTAAGCCGCACCGTCCGTTCTACTTTCTTTGGGGCAATACCGCCTCGCGGGCGAGCGGGCCAGTCGTGAAGGTGGTTACGGCCTCCCGAGCAAACACCCCGGTGCGCAAGTGTGGGGTCAAATACCAGGTCAGCTGGTGGGAACAACCCGTTATTCCGCGCAACGCACGGATTGTATACGACACAGAAGGCAGGGTAGTGGACATGGTGAGGGGCAGCTTGATGCACGCGGCTCGGTTAGGTGCTGGGACCGCGGCGGTCATTGCCGTATTGGGTTTGAGCGGATGCGCGTTCAACCCACTGTCCACGTTCACGACACCCACGATTGACCAGATCGAGCGCGAGACCGTTACCCCTACGGTGTCGGACGATGCCCTGGTCACTCCCGGTACCCTGACGGTTGCCCTCGATACCTCCGATGCCCCGCAGGCCATGCAGGGCGCCGATGGCAACCTCACGGGCTACGCAGTTGACGCTGCCCGCGCCCTTGCAAGTCGCATGGGCCTTAAGGTCGCCTTCGTCGATGCGTCTTCTGCCGATTCCGCGCTCGGCGACAAAAAGGCCGACATCTTCATTGGCGACATCAATTCCACGGATGGTGACATCAGCACGCTTGGTACTTGCCTGTACGACGCTGCGGCAGTGTTCGGGAAGACGAGCGACGGCGAGTCGCTGAGCGTTTCCACCGAAACGCTTAACACCGCTACCCTGGGCGTTCAGACCTCCTCGGCCTCGCAGGAGGCGCTTGCCAAGCAAAGCATCACCGCCAACCAGAAGACCTTCACCAACATCAACGAGTGCTTTGAGGCACTCGAGTCCGGCGAGATCGACTACGTGATTTGCGATTCCACGGCCGGCGGCTACCTTGCGCGCCTGATGAGCCAGATCTCTTACGTCGGCGCGCTCGAGACACCCTCGACGCTCGACGTCGCGGGCCTCGCGGCCAACGATGAGCTATGCCGTGCCGTGAGCGATGCCCTCGACGGTATCACGGTCGATGGCACGCTCGAGGCGGTCCACTCCGTCTGGTACGGCACGATGCCCTATGATCTCACCACCAAGACGGTCTCGGGCGCCGACGTGCAGTCGACCGACACCGGATCCAGCGAGTCCGCATCCTCCGATTCGAGCAGCGAGGGTACAACCTCCGAGGATAAATCGTCCAGCCAGGAGGGCACTATCACCGACGACGACATTAACAAGCTCAATAGCTAGTTATTGCTAGGGGTGGCGTCTCCTATGCGCTAGGAGAGATGCCTCTTCACGGTTTCAACACGCACTGCCGGGCTTCCCCGATGGGGGAGCCCGGCTTTTTCATCCCAATAAAACCAGCAGGTCAAAGCCAATTTTCGGGACCAAATACAAAGTCGTCGTCGCCCTCCTATAGCGCACTTTGCCACAGAAAAGTGCGAGACTTCGGTATGCGGTATCAAGCAATCGTTATTCGGGTCTTTGGGAATCCGCGTGATTAAATGCACGGCAATGGGTACATAGCCAGTACAGTAAGTCCCCGAGGCAGATTGGAGCCACGTATGGATATCAAGGTTTCTGGACGCAAGACGACGGTAACCGATGCTCTGCGTGCGCATGTGGATGAGAAGATCGGCGAGGCGCTCAAGGTTTTCGATATCGAGCCCATGACGGTCGACGTTGTACTTCGCTATGAGAAGAACCCCTCGAACCCCAACCCGGCAATCGTCGAGGTTACGGTTCGTGCCCGCGGTTCGGTGATTCGCGTTGCCGAGCACGGCGCAGATATGTACGCCGCCATCGACCTCTCCGCCGATAAGGTCACCCGCCAGCTGCGCAAGTTCAAGACCAAGGTCGTGGACAACCGCCAGGGCGGTGCCAGCGCAGCGGATGTCGCACCGGTCGAGCGCGTCGAGGATCTGGCCGACCTGCTGCTGCCCGAGGAGGAGGATGACCTGCTCGTCCGCGAGAAGGTCATCGATGTCACCCCGATGACTGAGGAGCAGGCGCTGGTGCAGACCGATCTGCTCGGCCACGACTTCTACGTGTTCGAGAACGCGACGACTGGCCTCATCAATGTGGTGTATCACCGTAAGAATGGTGGATATGGCATCATCAAGCCCCGCATCGAAACACTTGACGAGTAAAATACGTTAACTTGCATGAGTTAACGGTTGGCGGCCATCCCATGCGGATGGCCGCCTTTTTACGTAAGGAGTCGCTTTGATGGACAAGGCTGCATCTACCGGCCATTCTGACCGCTGCCGCATCGTCGTCGATACCTGCTGCGACTTTAGCCCCGAGGTCGCCGCGAACCTCGATGTCGATATCTTGGGCTTCCCCTTCATTATCGATGGCGAGGAGCGCACGGACGATATCTGGTCGAGCATGAGCCCTAAGGAGTTCTACGACCGTATGCGCGCCGGCGCTCGCGTGTCTACCTCCGCCGTGTCGCTCGGTCGCTATATCGAGTTCTTTACCGAGTGCGCCAAAGAAGGCACGCCCACGGTCTACCTGTGCTTTACCTCGGCGCTGTCGTCGAGCTACAACTCCGCGTGCCAGGCGGCAGATGCCGTGCGCGCCGAGTATCCCGATTTTGAGCTCTACGTGGTCGACAACGCTCTGCCCTGCGCGACCGGCGCGCTCCTGGCGCTCGAGGCCGTGCGCCAGCGCTCGGCGGGACTCACCGCCAAGCAGCTGGTCGACTGGGCAAACGAGGCAAAGACCTACGTCCACGGCTACTTTACGCTCGAGAGCTTCGACGCGCTGGCTGCCGGCGGCCGCATTCCGCCCGCGGCGGCGCAGCTCACGGCAAAGCTCGACGTCAAGCCCGAGCTCTCCTACGACCTGGCCGGCTCGCTGTCGCTGATCGGCGTCAACCGCGGCCGCAAGAAGGCGCTCAAGTCCATCCTCAAGTCGTTCCGCGAGAACTATGTGCCCGATCGCACCATGCCCATCGCCATCATGACGGCCGATGCCGAAAAGGACGGCGACTGGCTCGAGGCCGCCATCCGCAAGGAGGAGGGCTGCGCCGACGTCACCATCATCCGTAGTTCCGTCGGTCCTACCATCGGCTCGCACGTGGGCCCCGGCATGGTGGCCTGCGCGTTTTGGGGCAAGAATCGTGCCGAGAAAGCCTCGCTTTCCGACCGCATCGCGCGCCGTGTGCGAGGCGAGTAGGCAGGCGCTGCGGCTGCAAGCGCCCTCAAGTCACGGCCGAAACGCTGGCACCGAGTATTCAACCTGGTAACAACACCCAACCCAAAAGGAAAGGTTTCATGGCAAACAAGCTCTCCGTCGCATTCATCGGCACCGGAATCATGGGTGCCCCCATCGCCGGCCACATCCTGGACGCCGGCTACCCCGTCACGGTCAACAACCGCACCAAGGCCAAGGCCGCCGCGCTTATCGAGCGCGGCGCTGTCTGGGCCGATACGCCGGCAGATGCCGTGGCGAACGCCGACGTCGTCTTTACCATGGTGGGCTATCCCTCCGAGGTCGAGGGGCTCTACCTGGCGGGCGACGGCCTGCTCGCGTGCACTAAGCCCGGCGCGGTCTTGATCGACCTCACCACGAGCTCGCCCGAGCTCGCCCGTGACATTGCCGAGGCCGCCCAGGTTTCTGGTCGCATGGCGTTTGACTGCCCCGTCACCGGCGGCGAGTCGGGTGCTATCGCCGGCACGCTTACGGCTATCGTGGGCGCCACCGAGAACGACATCGCGCCGGTCCGCGATATCCTTTCCACCTTTGCGGCAACCATCTGCTGCTTCGACGGCGCCGGCAAGGGCCAGGCTGCCAAGCTCGCCAACCAGGTGTCGCTGGGCGCCTGCATGGTCGGCATGGCAGACGCCATGGCATTTGCCGAGCTGAGCGGCCTTGACCTGGAGAAGACCCGCCAGATGATCCTGGGCGGCACCGGTAAGTCCGGCGCCATGGAGAGCCTGGCGCCCAAGGCGCTCGACGGCGACTACAAGCCCGGCTTTATGGTCGAGCACTTCATTAAGGACCTGCGTCTGGCGCTCGCCTACGCCGATGATCGCGAGCTCGCGCTGCCCGGCGCCGACGTCGCCTTTACGCTCTATGACATGCTCGACGCCATCGGCGGCGCCAAGCTGGGTACCCAGGCCATCACGGTCCTCTACAAGGAGGAGGCCGACGCCATCGCCGCCGGTCTGGACTGGTCGCAGTATCGTCCCGAGGAGCATGGCGCTCACGAGGACGGCTGTGGTTGCGGCGAGCACGGCGACGACCACGAGTGCGGTTGCGGCCACCACCATGGCGAGGACCACGAGTGCTGCGGCGGCCACGGCCATGACGACGGCCACCAGTGCTGCTGCGGCCACCATCACGAGGAGTAGCGCCCATGAGCTGGACGTTCGTGGTGCTCGCGCTGGTGCTCTTTCTCTTTGCGATCTACATCGGCTTTTTGTGCGGCCAGTGGGCGTGCGAAAAGCGCGTCATCACCAAGCGCGATTACTGGATCGCCAATTTTGCAGGTGCGGCGGCAGTTGTCCTGCTGACCTGGGTGTTCTCGCTGTTCCCGCTGGTGCAGTTTGCGCCGATCGGCTGGCTCGGTGGCTTTATCGCCGGCCTTAAGATGAGCTTTGGCGAGTCCGTCGGCCCATGGCGCAAGCACGACGAGGTCTTTAACGTCAACAAGGCACACCGCGCCGCCGCCGATGCGGGCGACGCCGAGGAGCGCCGCCGCGCGCGTCACAATGGTGCAGCCGACCGACAGCTCATCTCGGTCACCGATGACAGCAAGGGTGCTGGCAAGCACGCTAAGAAATAGTAAGAAGAGGTAACTATGGCAGAAAACAAGGAAGAACAGCTCACCGACGAGGAGCTGGCACAGCTTCAGCTGGCAGAGGAGAACGAGAACGCCGTCGACCGCCTGGTCAAGGAGCTCGGCTGCCCCACGCGTCGCATCCGTCAGTTTGCCGCTCGCGTGCTGCACCTGCTTGCCGAGCGCGATCCGCAGCGCGTCGTGCCCTGCGTGCCCGCGCTGATCGAGGCACTTGACCGCCCCGAGGCTCAGACCCGCTGGGAGGCCCTCGATGCCCTTGCGGCGCTCGCCACCACCTGCCCCGAGCAGCTGGGCGATGCCTTTGAGGGTGCCGAGACCGCGCTGTTCGACGAGATTTCCTCCACGCTGCGCTATGCCGCCTTCCGCCTGCTGTGCGTGTGGGGCGCCACGAGCGTCGAGCGTTCGCGCGAGGCTTGGCCCATCCTGGACGAGGCCATCCAGTGCTACCACGGCGACCTTGAGTACCGCGACATGCTCGGTTGCCTGTACGAGTTTGGCCAGGGCGAGATTGACGCCGAGGTCGCCGAGAAGCTTGCGCTGCGCCTTAAGTTCGATGCCGAGAACGGCAAGGGCAGCTATCTCAAGGCCCGTTCGAGCGAGATTTGCGAAATGCTTGTTAAACGTTTTGGCCTGGATCTCTCCAAAAAGAAGAAGCGTGCTAGCGTTAAAAAATCTGACGACGCCGAAGACGAGGAGTAACAGATTATGGCGCACGATGTAGTCCTGATTCCCGGTGACGGTATCGGTCCCGAGATTACGCAGGCCATGCGCCGCGTGGTCGAGGCCACCGGTGTCCAGATCAACTGGAACGTCCAGGAGGCCGGCGCCGGCGTCATGGACGAGTTTGGTACGCCGCTGCCCCAGCACGTGCTCGATGCGGTCGCCGAGACCAAGGTTGCCATCAAGGGCCCCATCACCACGCCGGTCGGTACGGGTTTCCGCAGCGTCAACGTGGCCCTGCGCAAGCACTTCGACCTGTACGCCTGCGTGCGCCCCTGCCTGTCGCAGCCGGGCGACGGCTCGCGCTTCCGCGACGTCGACCTGGTCATCGTGCGCGAGAACACCGAGGACCTCTACGCCGGCATCGAGTTCGATGAGGGCGCTGCCGAGGTCGAGGAGCTCTCGCAGCTCGTCGAGCGTTCGGGCCAAAAGACCTTCGCCGCCGATTCCGCGATCTCGATCAAGCCGATCTCTATCGCCAAGAGCCGCCGCATTGTGGAGTATGCCTTTGAGTATGCCCGCCGCTGCGGCCGCAAAAAGGTGACGGCCGTACACAAGGCAAACATCATGAAAGCGACTGACGGCCTGTTCCTGCGCGTTGCGCGCGAGGTGGCCGCCAACTATCCCGAAATCGAGTTCAACGACAAGATCGTCGACGCCACCTGCATGGGCCTGGTCCAGAACCCCAACGACTTCGATGTCCTGGTGCTGCCCAACCTGTACGGCGACATCGTGAGCGACCTGTGCGCCGGCCTGGTAGGCGGCTTAGGCATGGCCCCCGGCTCCAACATCGGTGCTGACTGCGCCATCTTTGAGGCAACGCACGGCTCCGCGCCCGATATCGCTGGCCAGGATATCGCCAACCCCACGGCCGAGATCCTCTCTGCTGCGATGATGCTCGATCACCTGGGCGAGAACGACGCTGCCAATCGCATTCGCGCCGCCGTCTCTGCCACGCTCGACGAGGGTGAGCAGGTTACCGGCGACGTTCGTCGTGCCCAGACCGGCTCCGTTGAGGGCGCTGTGGGCACGCAGGCCTTTGCCGATGCCGTTATCGCGCACCTGGCCTAAGGCATGCAGACTGCAAACGCCTAAATAGTACTTAAGTGTTTGCGTATAACCTGAGAATCAATACGCCCGGCGCTCTGTCGGGCGTATTCTATTGCGGACTATGTTTCCTAACAAGGAGTAACTGATATGGGTCTGATTCAAAAGAAGGACGAGAAGGACGAGATCGACGGCATCCAGATCATCGAGCGCGGCGAAGGCCCCGACGGTGAGGAGGACGAGAAGATCGACTTGGTCGCCGGTACGTCTGCCGAGCACATTGCTGCCGGTACGACGGCCGAGGAGGAGGACGCCCGCCTGGAGGCTCAGATTGCCGCGGATGCCGCTGACGAGAACCTCATGCCCGAGGAGCAGGACGAGGACGACTCCGATGAAGACGACCGCGCATCCAGGCACAAGAAGACGATGATTGCCGCCTTTGTGGTCGCTATCGTGATCGCTGCTGTGGTCGGCTTCTTTATCGGCAACGGTGGTTTTGGCGGCAAGGGCGTCGGCTCGGCGACCCTCACCGAGGACCAGCTCGATTCGACCGTGGCAAGCTACAGCTACAACGGCAAGAAGAGCGACATCACCGCGCGCGAGGCCATTGAGAGCCAGTACAGCCTCGACACCGTCAAGGATGGCGATGGCAACTACACCGCTCCCTCTGCCGACGTCATTCTGTCCTACGTGCGCAACAAGATTCTGCTCGATGCTGCCGAGGACGAGGGCATTACCGTCTCTTCTAAGGAGATGAAGAAGTACGCCGAGGATTCCATCGGCACCTCCGACTACAAGACCATGGCCACGCAGTACGGCGTGTCCAAGGACCAGGCCAAGCAGATCGTCCGTCAGTCCGCGACGCTGCAGAAGCTCTACAAGAAGAAGGTCGGAGACAGCTCCGCAAGCATGCCGACCGCCCCGACCGAGCCTGCTGACGGCAACGAGGAGACCGCGAGCAAGGACTACGCCGACTACATCATCAACCTTGCCGGCGATGAGTGGGATAGCTCAAAGGGCACCTGGAAGGATGCCGACAGCACCTATGCCAAGGCCTTTGCCGATGATGCCTTTACGACCGATAGCGCCACCTACAAGCAGGCCATGACCGCCTACTACACTGCTTATCAGCAGTATTCCTCGCAGGCTTCGAGCGCCAGCTCCAAGTGGACCGAGTATGCTAATGGCCTCTACGCCAAGGCCAACATCAGCATCTACGGCCTGTTTGCGTAAGGTTTGTCCGACCTTTCGAGTGCGAAGCTGAAATATCTGATGAAACCCCCTAGAACGGACATCGTTCTAGGGGGTTTTGCGTTGTAGAGCCATCTGTTGAGATTGGAAAGGTAGATTGTGTGATCGCGCAAGCGCTCCATCGCGTTTCCCCGATTCATATGGGAAAACAACTGCAAACGATTACAAGTAACCGGTGAACGGTCGAAAACTACCGTTCACCGATAATCTCAAAACTGGTTCTAACTGGTATTAAGTCAAAAAGACCAATTCACATATCTTCACAATGACCTGCAATTTTCTACACGCTATTTTTAGCCGCCCTGCGTTGTTTAGACACAGGAAAAGATCCGATTTTTTGCCAAAGCATTTCGAAACGGTTTCAAAACCGCAGGTAGAAGTGTTAACGACCGGTAAACGGTCGATTTATCACCGTGAGCGGTGCAAAAACGTTTTACCGTATGAATCAACGAAAGCGACCTCTTCTGGGGTGATATAGTGACAACAACACGTCACGTGGTTACTACCAGTTTAGAAACCACTGGTCTTCAAAGAACGCTTTCTAAGAAGCTTTAAGGGCGAGTGCCCGCTGGCTTCCGAAAATCATCGGACTCAGATCGTACACACCTTCGGAAGGGAAATTTGAATGGTTGGCTTTATTCTTACCGGTCATGGACAGTTCGCACCCGGCCTTGCAAGCGCTATCGCTATGGTTGCCGGCGACCAGCCTGCTTTTACCGTCGTTCCTTTTGAGGGCGACCAGGCCGCATCCTACGGTGAGGATCTCCGCGCCGCTATTACCGCCATGCGCGAGGAGTGCGATGGCGTGCTCGTCTTTACCGACTTGCTCGGTGGTACCCCGTTCAACCAGTCGATGATGATTGCTCAGGATGTCGACAACGTCGAGGTTCTGACTGGCACCAACCTTCCCACGGTTATTGAGCTTCTGTTCCTCCGCGGCAATGCCACGCTCGCCGAGCTTGGCGAGCAGGCCGTGACCGTTGGCCAGACGGGCATCACCGCCCAGACGGTCGCATCCGTTGCCGGCTCCGAGGAAGAGGATATCTTCGGCGACGAGGACGGCATCTAATGGCCGATTTCGGAGCCAACGTCCTGAGCTCCTCGGTCGCCCTTTTGGGCCTGCTTGTCATCATGGGCTTGATTTACACCATCTGGTCGCAAATCAACATGAAGAAGAAGCAGAAGTACTTCAAGGAGCTGCACACCGAGCTCAAGCCGGGTCAGGAGGTTCTTTTCGCCGGCGGTATCTACGGAACCGTCAAAGGCATCGAAGGCGAGAAGGTCCAGATCAAAGTCCGATCCGGAGCCGTCGTAGATGTTTCGCGTTACGCGATTCAGGAGATCAAGTAACTGTCGTCAGCAAATATCGAAAGGAAGCTGATCAACATGGCAGAACCCAACATTCTTCTTACCCGCATCGATAACCGACTGGTTCATGGTCAGGTTGCCACCCAGTGGAACTCCACCCTGGGCTCCAACCTCATCCTCGTCGCCAACGACGACGTGGCGTCCAACACCATGCGCCAGAACCTCATGAAGATGGCCGCTCCCGCCGGCGTCGCTACGCGTTTCTTCTCCCTGCAGAAGACCATCGACGTCATTGGCAAGGCGAGCCCGCGCCAGAAGATCTTCATCGTGGCCGAAACACCGGAAGACGTGCTTACGCTCGTCAAGGGCGGTGTGCCTATAAAGAAGGTAAACATCGGCAACATGCACATGTCGGAAGGAAAGCGCCAAGTCGCCACCTCCGTCGCAGTTAACGACGAGGATGTCGCTGCGTTTAAAGAGCTGCAGGAATTGGGGGTGGAGTTGGAGATCAGGCGCGTTCCGAGCACGCCTGTTGAGGACACGAGCAAGCTCTTCTCGTAATCCTCGTGATCCACGTTGTCAGGAGTGAAACCCTGACGTTCTGTACGTGATATCCAAAGTGCGTACATACATTTTGAAAGGAGGAGCAAGATGGAATACTCGATCATCCAGATCGCTCTGGTCTTCGTTGTTACGTTCATCGCGGCAATCGACCAGTTTGACTTCCTCGAGTCTCTCTATCAGCCCATCGTCACCGGCGCCGTCATCGGTCTTATCCTTGGCGACCTCAACACCGGTCTTCTCGTGGGTGGTACCTATCAGCTCATGACGATCGGCAACATGCCGATCGGAGGCGCTCAGCCGCCTAACGCCGTCATCGGCGGCATCATGGCAGCCATTCTCGCTATCGCCACGGGCCTCGAGCCCAACGCGGCAGTCGGCCTCGCCATTCCGTTCGCTCTGCTTGGCCAGCTTGGCGTTACCCTGGTCTTCACGCTTATGTCCCCGCTTATGTCCACGGCCGATAACATGGCTCACAACGCGGACACCAAGGGCATCGAGCGCCTGAACTACTTCGCCATGGCTCTGCTCGGCCTGATCTTCGCTGTCGTCGTCACCCTGTTCTTCATCGCTGGCGCTACCATCGGTCAGACCATCGCTTCTGCCATCCCGACTTGGCTGCAGACCGGTCTGTCCGCTGCAGGCGGCATGATGCGCTTCGTCGGCTTCGCCGTCCTGCTCAAGGTTATGATGAACCGCGATATGTGGGGCTTCTTCCTCATGGGCTTCGGCCTCGCGCTCATCACCGTTGCCAACGATTCGCTGGCAACCCCTGCTCTGCTCATCCTCGCTCTCATCGGCTTCGGCATCGCTTTCTGGGACTTCCAGCAGCAGACCGAGCTGAAGGGTGCAGCTGTTTCTGACGGAGGTGACTTCGAAGATGGCATCTAATGAGTATGTGATCCCGGAGCACTACGAGGATCTCACTCCTGCTCCGCAGCTCGACCAGAAGACCCTCAACAAGATGGCTTGGCGCTCCTGCTTCCTGCAGGCATCGTTCAACTACGAGCGCATGCAGGCCGCTGGCTGGCTTTACTCCATCATCCCCGGTCTGGAGAAGATCCACACCAACAAGAACGACCTCGCGGCTTCCATGAGCCACAACCTGGAGTTCTTCAACACCCACCCGTTCCTCGTCACCTTTGTTATGGGCATCGTGCTTTCGCTCGAGCAGAACAAGGTTGACATCCCCACGATCCGCGCCGTCCGCGTCGCCGCAATGGGCCCGCTCGGTGGTATCGGTGACGCCCTGTTCTGGCTGACGCTCGTGCCTATCACGGCCGGCATCACCTCCAACATGGCCATCAACGGCAACGCTGCTGCGCCGATCATCTTCCTGGTGATCTTCAACGCCGTCCAGTTCGCTCTGCGCTTCTGGCTCATGAACTGGTCCTACAAGCTTGGCACCAGCGCTATTGACGCTCTGACCGCCAACATGCAGGCCTTCACGCGTGCCGCTTCCATCATGGGCGTCTTCGTCGTCGGTTGCCTGGTCGTCACCATGGGTGGCACCCAGATCAACCTCCAGATCCCCAACGGCACCACCCGTGGCCTCTCCGCTACTACCGTGATCGTCTCCGAGAAGGAGGCCGAGAACTTCACCGGTATGGAGGGCATCGATACCGAGACCGCTGAGGCCGGTACCATCGCCATGACCGATAAGGACGGCAACGCCCTTACCGCTTCCGATGCCGACGGCAACGCTGTCGAGTGCGGCGTCACCGATCTGGGTAACGGCATGGAGTCCGTGACCTACGGCACCGTTACCGAGGATCCGGTCAACTTCTCTGTTGCCGACACCCTCAACACCATCGTCCCGAAGCTCGTCCCGCTTATGCTTACGCTGCTGCTTTACTACATGTTCGCTAAGCACAGCTGGACCCCGACCAAGGGCATTCTCCTGCTCTTCGTCCTTGGCATCCTGGGCGCTGGCCCGCTTGGTCTCTGGCCGAGCATCTGGTAAGGCTCTAGCTTGAGGGGTGTGTCCCTACGCGGCTCACACCCCGACCCCTTAAGCCATGTGTATGTTAAAAGCCGCGTGCTCGAAAGAGCGCGCGGCTTTTGTTTTCTTGATGATTCGGGTGTGGCAGACAGATAATGCTAAACACCCTAGGTAGTTAGCCGAATTCGAGCAAAAGGGAGGATAGGATGGCGATCGGAGCGCGTAAGCAACCGCTGTACGATCAGCTGGTCGATATTCTGACCGAAAAGATCGACCATGAATATCGCGCCGGTGACATGATTCCTTCCGAGCGCGAACTTTCGGAGCGCTATGGTCTCTCGCGCACTACGGTACGCCTGGCTCTGCAGGAACTGGAGCGTTTAGGACTGGTGGTTCGGCAGCACGGTCGCGGTACCTTTGTGACCGACCGTTCGGCAAAGGCAACCAATCTCATGCAGTCCTACAGCTTTACCGAGCAGATGCGCGCGATGGGTCGCGACCCCGAGACCACGATTCTCGAGTTTTGCGAGATGGAGGCCGATAAAAATCTGGCCGAGCATATGGGATTGCGTATAGGTGATCGCATTTTTAAGCTTAAGCGCCTTCGTTCTGCCGACAACATGCCCATGATGGTCGAACGCAGCTATCTACCAGTTCGTCAATTTCTGTCCCTAAAGCGACCGCTGCTGGAGCGTAAGCCGCTTTACGATGTGATTGAGCAAGACTTTCAGCAAAAGATACGCGTGGCCGAAGAGGAGTTCTATGCGAGCATAGCCCGTCCCACCGACGCTCACCTTTTGGGAATTGTCGAGGGCTCGCCTGTGCTCGATTTGGTCAGGACTACGTATAACGAGTCAAACGAGGTTGTGGAGTACACACTCTCGGTTGCTCGTGCCGATCAGTTTAAATACAAGGTTTACCACCAGCGTAGCGACTAGTGTTCGCATCGTTTCCATATGGTGATTCTTTGCATTTAACTGGTTACTACCAGATAACCAACCGAAGTGTATAATTGCACGTCAGAGGATTACTTCTAGAGAGAGGTATTAGAAATGTTCGAGAAGAGTGTCGAGGAGCTCACCGAGCTCGGCGCCCAGATCACCACGGCCGAGATTGCTCAGCAGCCCGAGCTTTGGCGTGATACGCTCAACATCTATCGCGAGAACAAGGAGGCCATCGAGGCCTTCCTGGCCGAGGCTCGCGCTATGGGCGAGGGTCGTCTGTCCGTTGTCTTCACCGGTGCCGGTACGTCCGACTACGTTGGCGATACCTGCGCCCCGTACCTGCGTCACGCTGGCAACACTGATCTCTACGACTTTAAGCCCATCGCCACGACCGACATCGTGAGCGCCCCGCGCGACTTCCTGCGCGCCGAGGATCCCACGCTCGTGGTTTCCTTTGCCCGCTCTGGCAACAGCCCCGAGAGCCTTGCCGCCGTTGCCGTTGCCAAGGAGCTCGTCCACAACGTCAAGTTCCTCAACATCACCTGCGCTCCCGAGGGCAAGCTCGCCGTCGAGTCCGCCGATGATCCCAATGCGCTGACGCTGCTCATCCCGCGCGCCAACGACAAGGGCTTCGCCATGACCGGTTCCTACACCTGCATGACCCTGCTCTCCACCCTTATTTTCGACACTGCCTCTGACGAGCAGAAGGCCGAGTGGGTCGAGACGATTGCCAAGATGGGCGAGGAGGTCATCTCCCGTGAGCCTGAGATCGCCGATTACCTGGCTGGCGACTTCAACCGCGTGACCTACTTGGGTTCTGGCTCCTTCGGTGGCCTTGCCCAGGAGAGCCAGCTCAAGATCCTCGAGCTCGCTCACGGTCTGGTTGCTACTTCCTACGACACCTCCATGGGCTATCGTCACGGACCTAAGTCCTTCGTCGACGATAAGACGCTCGTCTTCGTGTTCGTCAACAACGACGCCTACACCCGTCAGTACGACATCGACATCCTCAACGAGATCGGTGGCGACAAGATTGCTCAGCACACCGTTGCCGTTCAGCAGGATGGCGCTACCGTCTACGAGGGCGAGTCCTTCACCTTTAAGGGCTACGAGGCGCTTCCCGAGGGCTACCTTGCCCTGCCGTTCGTGATGTTTGCCCAGGCTATCAGCCTGCTCAACTCCGTGCGCGTGGGCAACACGCCCGATACGCCGAGCCCCACCGGCACGGTCAACCGCGTGGTCAAGGGTGTGACGATTCACCCCTTCACCGCTTAATCGCGTCCCCCTGTAAGGGCGCCCGTCCGCTCATAACGGCGGGCGGGCGCTTTTTGTTTTTACATGGACCGGGTATAAGCATTACCACAGTCAACTGCTTTAGAAGCAAGGAGTGCATATGAGCACGTACGCAATTAAGGCTGACAAGTTCTTCTTGCCGGCAGGCCCGCAACTGGGCGGCTATCTTATGGTCGAGGATGGCGTTTTTGGCGCCTGGCAGGCCGACGAGCCCTCTTGCGAGATTAAGGACTACACGGGATCGTGGATCGCACCGGGTATGGTCGATACTCACATCCATGGCTTCTATAACCACTCGACTACCGATAACGATCCCGAGGGCATTGATATCAGCTCGACCGAGCTCGCCCGTCGCGGTACCACCAGCTGGCTGCCCACGACGTTCACCGATGGCGTCGAGCAGATCAAGGATGCCTGCGCCGCCATCGCCCAGGCGGACGAGGGTCGCGGCCCTGACTTCTGCGGTGCTCGCATTCAGGGCATCTATCTGGAGGGCCCCTTCTTTACCATGAAGCACGTGGGCGCGCAGAACCCCGCTTATCTTATCGATCCCTCCGAGGAGGTCTTCGATCAGTGGCAGGAGGCTGCGGGCGGTCGCATCGTTAAGAGCGCCATGGCGGCCGAGCGCGACGGTGCCGCTGCTTATGCGGCTGCTCTGAACGCCAAGGGCGTGGTGACCAGCATCGGTCACTCCGACGCCACCTACGATGAGTGCATCGCCGCCATCAACGCCGGTGCCAGCTGCTTTACGCATACCTATAACGGCCAGCGCGGGCTGCATCACCGTGAGCCCGGTGTCGTGGGCGCTGCCATGTCCACGCCCGAGACCTACGCCGAGATCATCTGTGACGGTAAGCACGTAAACCCTGCCGCCATCAAGGCGCTGCTGCAGGCAAAGGGCTGGCAGCACACGGTGCTCATCACCGACTGCCTGGGTTGCGGCGGCATGCCCGAGGGCAGCTACACCAGTGGTGGCATGGACGTCATCATGAAGGGCAACCTGTGCTGGCTCGCCGACGGCAAGAGCATTGCCGGCTCGGTGCTCACGCTTGCCCAGGGCGTCAAGAACATCGTCGACTGGGGCATCGCCAGCGCCGATATCGCCATTCGCATGGCAACTGAGGTGCCGGCTCGCTCTGCACACATCGAGGATAAGTGCGGCAGCATCATGCCGGGTCGCGACGCCGACTTTGTCGTGTTCGACCATGAGCTCACCCTCGTCGAGACGTATGTTGGCGGCCAGAGCGTCGGCAACGCCTTTACCGAGTAACGATAGAAAAAGACGGCGGGCCCGAATCTGCTCGGACCCGCCGTATGGGTTAAACGCTCAATAGCACCTTCACAGTTACAGCTTGTTAGCAATCTTCTTTGCCGTGCGCTTAACGCCGGCCACAAGACCTCCCGCAGGATGCTCCTTCTCGTATGCTAGGCGCTTCTCACGCTTGGCGTACTCTTCGACAATGATGTCGCCATATTCGTCTTCGATCTTGTCGAAGAAGTCGACGGCGCCCTTAATTTCCTCAGCGGTCGGGTGTCCCTTTTGGACACCGCCGGTGAGTTTGAACGGTCCCCACGTATCAAAGCCGGGGCAGCCGTAGACACCCATAAAGATGGCCTGCCTCATGCGGCAGATGCCATCGATATCCTTGCCGTACCACTTGTTTTTGCCACCGTAAGTCATAAGGCCAAACACCTTGTCCTGCGGCTGCAGCACGTTAGTGAGCACGCGTGCCATGTCCTTGTCGATCTCGGAGTAATAGATTCCCGTGGCGACACCGATCAGATGATATTCGTGCAGGTTGGGATACTCGTTTTTACCGAGTGACTTCACGTCGAGGGTATCGATCTCGGGGTGTGCCTCGACGATGGCGTCCACGAGCTTTTTCGTATTGCCGTGATGGCGCGAGGCGTAGAGGATGATGGTTCGCATAAGAAGGCCTTTCAGCTGTAATTGCATCAATGTCTGTATGGTACCCCGTTGCATGGCTGGGATACCGGACGTATCGATGAACGTGCGGGTTTGTCCTTTGGTCAGGGCCGAGACGGGTTCTTGCGAGCAAAAAAAGCAGTTGTTCGAAAGGATGGGCAATGGAATACGCTCTCTCCAACGATTCGATTTCTATTAAGGTGTCCACGGCTGGTGGTTCGTTTACCTCGATTGAGGCCGGAGGTCGCGAGTACTTGTGGCAGGGCGATCCCGCCGTGTGGTCCGGCCAGGCACCGATTTGCTTCCCGATTTGCGGAGGCTTGCGCGACAACAGCGCCATGACATTTGCCGGGCATCATGTAAAGCTCGCTCGCCACGGGTTTGCGCGCAAACAGGAGTGGAAGCTGCTGAGCCAAGGCGAGAACGAGTTGGCGATGTGCCTGGCTTCGGAGGATAACGCCGCGCTGCTGAGCGATTATCCGTATCCGTTTAAGCTTGTCGCCCGCTATACGCTCGAGGACGCTGCCGTGCGCGTTTCCTACGAGGTCACCAACGAGGGCACCGAGGACATGCCGTTCTTTATCGGCGGTCATCCCGGCTTTAGGTGTCCGCTCGATGAGGGCGAGGCCTATACGGACTACGAGTTGCGCTTTGAGAAAGACGAGGCTGCGGAGCTCTGCACCGCCGTTCCCTCGACTGGATTGATTGACGTGGCAAACCGCTCCAAGAACCCCATGGTGGGAAAGACGCTGCCCCTGTCGCACGAGCTCTTCGATTTTGCGGAGACCATCTTTGACGTGCTCGAGAGCCGTCAGGTCACGCTTTCCAAAAAGGGCGAGGACAAGGGCGTCCGCCTGAGCTTTGAGGGCTTCCCATATCTCATTGTGTGGAGCAAGCCCGAGGGCGATTTTGTGGCGGTTGAGCCTTGGGGCGGTCTCTCGACCTGCTCCGATGAGGACGACGTGCTTGAGCATAAGCGCGGCTGCCTTGTCGCCAAGCCCAAGGAGACCGTCGTTCGCTCGTTCACGATTGAGATTCTGTAATTCCGTTTTGTCGACTCGTATCGCGAGGCACAAGGAGCCTGCGAGATAAGGAGCTAAAAATGATCCTCACCGTTACGATGAACCCGTCTGTCGATACGCGCTATCAGCTCGATGAGCTCATTATCGACGACGTCAACCGTGTGACGCCCGAAAAGACCGCCGGCGGCAAGGGCCTCAACGTGGCCCGCGTGCTGGGTCAGCTGGGCGACGACGTTGTGGCAACCGGTCTGCTCGGCGGCCACATGGGCGCCTACATGGCTGAGCTCATGGACGCCAACGGTATTAACAACGACTTTGTGCCCATCAAGGGCGAGACTCGCATTTGTCTCAACATCCTCCACGCCGGCAACCAGACCGAGCTGCTCGAGAGCGGCCCGACAATTGCCCCCGAGGAGCTCGATGCCTTTACCGCCAAGTTTACCGAGCTTGCGGGCAAGGCCGACGTCGTCACCATCTCGGGTTCGCTGCCCCGCGGTGTCGAGGCAGACTACTATGCCAAGATCACGGGCATTGCAGAGAACGCCGGAGCCAAGGTGCTGCTCGATACCTCGGGTGCTTCGCTCGAGGCCGCCCTTAAGTCCGAAATTAAGCCCGAGCTGGTCAAGCCCAACCTGACCGAGATCAACGGCCTTCTGGGCACGAGCTTTACCACCGACGATGTGGACGAGCTCCGCGCCGCGCTCGCCTCTGATGCCCGCTTCTCCGATATCCCCTGGGTCGTCGTGTCCATGGGTGCTGCCGGCTCCGTTGGCTTCCACAACGGCCGTGCATTCCGCGCAAAGACGCCCGATATCCCTGCCGTTAACGCCACGGGCTCTGGTGACTCCACTATCGCAGGCTTCGCGCATGCCATTGCTGCTGGCGCAGACGACGAGACGGTGCTGCGTACCGCCAACACCTGCGGCAAGCTCAACGCCATGGATCCCATGACTGGCCACTTGGTTATGGATCGTTGGGACGAGGTCTACAACGGCGTTGTCGTGACCGAGCTGTAAGGGCTTGGGCGTCGGCCCCGGCATCGATTGCTAGCTCATGTCGACGACAAGTGCGATAGCATTATGTCGGGGCGCGACGCCGACGTTGTCGTGTTCAATCCCGACCTTACCCTGGTCGAGACGTATGTGGGTGGCAACAGCGTCGGTAACGCGTTTGCCGAGTAGCCGCCAAAGAAGCGATCCGAGAGGGGATTTAGATGATTTACGGTGCATTGGGCGATATCGAGGAGTACCGCGGAATGCTCAAGGGCCTCGACGTGTTGATCGATTGGCTCGAGGAGAACGATCCGGCGCAGCTCGAGGTCGGCAGCCATCAGATTCTGGGCGACAAGGTCTTTGCGAACGTCATGGCTCCCACGACGCGTCCCGAGGCCGAGGCTCACTATGAGACGCATCAGCGTTATCACGACCTGCAGATCGACATTGAGGGTCGCGAGGCCTTTAAGGTCGCTACGGGCAGCTTGACGCTGGTCCAGGAGTTTGACGAGAAGGACGACTACGATCTGGTCGATTCCGACGCCTCGATCGCCGGCGATCTTGCTGACGATAAGTTTGCGCTGTTTGTTGCCGGCGAGCCTCATATGCCCACGCTCGAGTTCCCGGGCGATGGCGCGCAGCCGGTCAAGAAGATCTGCTTTAAGCTGCTTGCAGACGCTTACTGGGAGGAGTAGCGCACTGCTCGGCTGAGCTGCTCGTCTGATGACGTGATTCCATTGAGGAGCGCGCTTGAGCCCCGTTAATCGCGGTTCCCTTGGGGATTGCGGTTGGCGGGGCTTTCTGTTTTTGAGTAGGGGAGTTGAGGCCGTTACGATACGTGGATTGGCACGCACGCACTCAAAATCGGTAACAAAAAAGCCGCCCAAAGGCGGCTGTCTTGTGCAATGGAGCCAGCGACCGGGCTCGAACCGGTGACCCCCGCTTTACGAGAGCGGTGCTCTACCAACTGAGCTACGCTGGCGGCCATGTGGTGACGCAACTGAGGCGTCAACGGCTGTCTATGATACGGGACATCGCAAATCCGCGCAAGTGTTCTGACGGCTTTTCTCACTTTAAATGCACTCCTTGATTATCGACTTCATCCGAACACCTCCCACATTCATCCGCACATGTGCGGA
>UQIE01000010.1 GCA_900541065.1 uncultured Collinsella sp.
CGGTCTTTCATGCAGCAGGGGCTCTCAATGTTTTTATGTCCTGCTCATATCGTCTGTGCCGGCAGAAAGGGACTGTCCCCAACTGCCGGGCGGGAGCGTTTAGCGGTACAGCTGCCGACTGGGCAGGCTGAGCTGGTATCCTTATGCGGTAATGTCTCGATTCGTTAGGATTGCATGTGAGAGCTGCCACTGTCCTTCGTTCAGTTATATATCGCACCCTGGCCGTCGCGCTTGCTGCGCTCGCCGTACTGAACACCATCATGCCCGCCCCCGCCTATGCCGCCAATACCGATCAGCAAGTCAAGACGGTCCGCGTCGGCTGGCTCGTCAGCAACGAGGGCTTCCAGGACGGCACCCCCGGCGAGCGTCTCTCGGGATGGGGTTACGAGTACCTCCAGACTCTGTCGTACTACACGTCCGGCTAGCGGTACGAATACGTCTCCGGCACCTTCACCGAGCTTATGGACATGCTCGAGGCAGGCGAGATCGACCTCATGCCCAACATCTCCTACTCCGAGGAACGTGCCCAAAAGCTGCTCTTTTCCTCGAACCCCGAGGGCACCGAGCGCTACTACATCTACGCCAGGCCCGACCGTGACGACCTTGCAAAGGGTGACCCTCAAGCACTCCAGGGTCTCACTATCGGTTGCAACCCCGACGTCATGCAAACCTTCGTTGGCCAGCAATGGCTCGCCAGCGAAGGAATCGCCTGCACATACAAGGAGTATGACGGAGGATCCGATCTCTTTGACGCGCTCGCAAACGACGAAGTCGATGCCGTCATCATGAACGACACAATCTCGTCGCCCAATGCCTCCCCCATGTTCTACATTGGTTCGAACGACTACTACTTTGCCGTTCCCAAAAGCCGCCCCGACCTGATGGACGACATCAATGCTGCCATGACGGCAATCGCCCGCGTCAACCCACGCTATAACGACGAAGTAAAATCTCACTACTCGACCCAAAACAGCGGCTCATCATCGCTCAACGGACCCGAACGCTCCTGGCTCAAAGCAAATGACAACACCATCACGCTCGGCTACATTACGGGCAAACTCCCCTACTGCAACGAGAACGAAGACGGCGAAATGGAAGGTTCGCTCGCATCGCTTGCGACGACGCTGCACGATAAATTTGGCATTACGGTCAAAACCGTCGCCTTTGATAGCTACAAGATGATGTCAAAGGCCCTGTCAAAGGAAAGCATAGACGTTGCGCTGCCGGTATACCGAGATTACTGGTTTGCCGAGCAAACAGGCGTTGTGCAGTCGATATCGTTGGGGACCATATCCCTCACCGCCATCCATACCGGCAGCAACCTGAACAAAGACCTTCAGAACATCGCCTGTACCAAATCATCGTTTGTCAACAAAAATGCACTTGAAAGTCTGTTCCCCACAGCGACCGTAACCGAATACCAATCCGACGATGAAGCGTTCGACGCCCTCAGGAAGGGAACGGCGCACTGCATCGTCGCTCCCAGTTCACGCGTAAAAACCATCGGTGACCGTTACGATCTCGAGGACTGCGAGACGACCGAGCTCCCTGACACCTGTGAGCTCTCGTGCTGGATTTCGCGCGGAAAACCCGAGCTGTTGGGAATCATCAACAAGGGCATCATCAATGCCGGAGAATCGCTCTCCGCAAGCAATTTCTCCTCCACGTCGTACACGGCCCAGGAATCCAACACGCTTCAATTCCTTTATCGCAACCGCACCGCCATTGCAGCTACCCTCATCGGTATGTTGTCGGTCGGCATCGTCCTGCTCATCTGGGCGCTCGTACGCGCTCGAACCGAGCGCAAAAAAGCCGATGCTGCCAACGCCGCTAAGACGGCATTCCTCACGCGCATGAGCCACGACATCCGTACGCCGCTCAACGGTATCCTGGGCCTTATCGAGATCGAGGAATTGAAGGAAGGCGATATGCAAGTCGCCCGCGAGAGCCGTGCCAAGGCGCGCGTTGCCGCCAATCACCTGCTCTCGCTGATCAACGACATCCTCGAGATGGGCAAAATCGAAGACCGCAAGCTAACACTGGAGCATGCGCCTTTTAACCTCAAAGAGCTCTGTGACGATACGCTAGTGCTGTGCAAGCCCCGCGCGTCCAGTAACGGCATCACAATGCAGGACAATAGTCTGCCGTACGCCACGGGGCCATACATGATCGGCAGTCCCACCCATATCCGACAGATCATGATCAACCTGTTAGACAACAGCATTAAGTACAACAAGCACGGCGGCTCCGTCACCTTTAGCTCAAAGACCAAGCCACTCGACAACGGGCGCGCGCTCTTTTGCTTTAGCGTTTCGGATACCGGCATTGGCATGGCTCCCGAGTTTTTAAAGCATATCTATGAGCCGTTTGCCCAAGAAGGTGACGATGCGCGCAGCAAGTTCCAAGGAACCGGCATGGGCATGCCAATCGTCAAGTCGCTTATTGAACTGATGGGCGGCACCATCGAAGTCACCAGCGAACTCCATGTGGGCACCACGTTCTACGTGGAAATTCCGCTCGATATCGACAAGAACCCCCGGGCGCGGACGGATACGGTCGAGAAGGCGCTCGACTGCTCGCTTGCCAACATGAACGTGCTGCTCGCCGAAGACAACGAATTGAATGCCGAGATTGCCCAGACGCTGCTAGAATCCGAGGGCGTCGTGGTCGCCCGCGCCGCCAACGGCAACGAGGTCGTCGATCTGTACCTGTCGCATCCCGCCGGCAGCTTCGATGCGATCCTGATGGACATTATGATGCCGGGCATGGACGGCTATGAGGCAACCCGCACGATTCGTCTGAGCGAGAAGGTCGATGCAGCCGATATCCCCATCATCGCGCTCACCGCCAATGCCTTTGCCGAGGACGCCAAGGCGGCACACGATGCCGGCATGAACGCCCATCTGTCCAAACCACTCGACTTTAACAAGCTCAAAAACATACTCGCCCGCATCAAGAAAAACGGATCCGTTTCGCTATAGTTTTTGCAGCAACCACGCACGACCAGAAAGGAAGCCAACGATGTTTAGGCCCTTACGTCGAAAGAAACGCGCCATCACCGACGAGGAAGCGCGCGAACTGCTCGCCACCTGCAAGCGCGGCGTCTTTGCCGTCAACGGCGACGATGGCTACCCGTACGCCATTCCCGTCAACTACTTCTTTGACGCCGAGCACGACAAGATTTATTTCCATGGCGCCAAGGCTGGCCACAAGGTCGACGCACTCAAGCGCGATGACAAGGTCTGCTTTACCGTTTACGGCAACGAGTGGTACAAGGACGGCGACTGGGCTCCCTACGTTATGAGTACCGTGGTCTTTGGCCGTTGTCGCCTGGCAAATGACACCCCCGCGTTTATCGAGGACAAAGTCCGCCAGCTCGCGCTTAAGTACTACCCTTCTGCCGAGGAAGTCGAAGAGGAAATCGCCAAGGACATTAAGGGCGTCCAGCTCTACGAGATTACGATTGAGCATCTCTGCGGTAAGCAGATTCAGGAAAAGTAAGCCCCTCAGCAGGCCTCATCAATAGCAATATGGCCCGGTTCCAACCCACCTTGGAACCGGGCCATATGCTTATGAAGCGTCGGCGGCGATGTGCGCTAGCGCCTCGACGAGCTCTTGCGAGCTCACAGGCTTGCTCAGGTGCGCGTTCATGCCCGCCTCGCGCGAAAGCCTGCGGTCGTCGGCAAAGGCGTTGGCGCTCACGGCGATAATCGGTGTGGCCGCGGCATCCTCGCGATCGAGCGCTCGAATCTGACGCGTGGCCTCAAGGCCATCGATGCCCGGCATCATGATGTCCATCAACACCACGTCGTACTCGTGCGGTGCGCTCGCGGCAAACGCCTCAACGGCAGACTCGCCATCCTTAGCATGCGTCACGACGGCACCGGCACGGCTGAGCGTAAACTGCGCGATCTCGGCATTCAGATCGTTATCCTCTACGAGCAAAACGCGCAAGCCCTGGAGCGCATCGCCATCGCCCCCATCCACGCGAACTGCCTGAGGAATCTCGGAGCGCTTGCATTTCTCGAACGGCAGGCGGATGGTAAACGTCGTCCCCTGCCCCAAGACGCTCGTAAAACTCATGGTTCCGCCCATAAGCTCGACCAACTGTTTTGCGATAGGCGCGCCCAGGCCAGTTCCCGATGAAGCGCCTTCCACCTGTTGCTCCTCACGGCAAAACGGCTCGTAGAGGTGCCGTTGGAACTCCTCGCTCATGCCAATACCGTTGTCGGCGATCGTGTATTCATAGACGGGGACGCCATCCGCTGGCTCCACCTCGCGGCACACCAGGCGAACATAGCCGCCCTGGCGGTTGTACTTGACGGCATTGCCGGCAATATTGAGCAACAAGCGCTTGAGGTGCGTCACGCTCACCCGAGCATAGGGATGATTAAGCGTCTGTTGGTCGCAGATAATTGTGACCAGACGCTCCTCGGCCTGGCGCTCCAGAATATCGCACACCTCGCGATTGAGGGCCACCAAATTTGCGGGCACGAGTTCCAAGTCAATCTGCCCGCTCTCCAGGCGACTCATATCCAGGGCCTCGTTGGCAAGGTCGAGCAGCAGTCCCGATGCCGTCCAGATTTTTGAGCGGCACTCAGTCTGCTTTTGCAGATCGTCCGCATTGGCATCGCCAACCTCGACCATGCCGCGAATGCCGTTGATGGGCGTGCGCAGATCGTGGCTCATGCGACGCAGAAACTCTGTCTTTGCCGAGTTGGCAGACGAGGCCTCACGCGCCGCCTTTGCCAGCTTGTCGCCATAGTCGCGCTCCTGCTGCAGCAAGTCCGTCAAACGTCGACGATCAGCGCGGCGGCGCACCGTCACAACAACGGCTATAACACCGCCGTAGAGCACCAGCACGCCGGCGGCAACAGCCGCGGCGACCTCAAAGTAGCGCTGCGCCGAGGCATAGGTGTACACATAGAATTTGTGCGCTTTTCCAAATGTGCCCAAATACCACTCGCCGTCGGCGTTAACCAATCTGACCTTACCAGCCAGGCATCGATCCTTAATACCGTCGACAATGAAGACATCCGTCGCAGGCAGATCGAACACGCCCAATACGGTGGGTTCAACGGCATTGGTCGCAACGACCTTGCCGTCGCTTTCGATCACGATATTGCCGCTATCGATGGTTTCATAGCCTTCGAGCAAACTCTGCAGTTTGAGCGTATTGCTTGCAACCGCCTTCGCGCTCTGATGCCTTACCGCGATAACGATACCCTCGCCATCCCGCCGGGTCACGCAACCAATGTCTGCAACCGAATCATCCGAAAGCGTAATGCGGGCGGTATAGGACTTAAGCGGATGAGTTGCCACCTCCAGCACGGGCGCTTCCTTGAGATACGTAGCAAGCGACTCGTAACCCACATCGCCCGTCGAGGACTCGGACACCAAATTGCCCGATGCATCCGTCACAATCAGCGCGCTCACGTTGAACTGGTCGGCGTATTGCTCCAGCATGGCGTTATCCACCGAACCGTCGCGCTCCATATCGCGAGCAGCCTCTCCGGCAATCTCCATAACGCGAATCAGGTTTTTGGTCGCATAGGCGCTGTTGAACGCGTCGTAGGAAAGGCTCTGCGTCGCCACGTAATCGACAACGTCGGCAAAGCGCTGCTCGGCTTGGGCCGTCGTGTAACCGTAGCTCATCATGCCGGCAACAACCGAGAGCGCTATCCCCAGCAGAGCGACAAGGAGCCATGCCCCTGCCGAACGATTGGTCCGCTCCTGAGCGGCGTGGTCGAGCGCATCGATCATGACAGGCCCTCCATATTCAAAAATGGCGAAGGGTCATCAAAGTACTTTGACACCAGACGTTCCATGGTGCCATCGGCAAGCATTTCTTGGTAGGCATGAGTGAGCTTGACGTCGATGCCGCGCGTATCGTTGATATCGAAAGCGGTGCCCAAACCAACCTTTAGCAGCGGCTCATCCAAAATGCGATATGTCACACCATAGTCTTTTTCGTAGGTGAGGAACGAGGACTCATGCGCGGCGACAGCGTCGACCAGGCCCTCGACGAGCGCCGGGTTCAGATATGAACCGTCCGAAAAGCAATAGAGTTCCTTGATCTGCGGAACGTTTTCATTTGTGCGATTGAGCAAAATGCCCTCGGGCTTGGTGGTGGACTGAACCGCCACGATCTTATCCTCAAGATCGGCAAGCGTGTAGATATCGCTCTCGGGATCGACCGCGACCACCTGACGGCTCGCAAGGTACGGGCCAGCCCAACGATACTCGTTTTCGCGACCCGTCATGCTAAAGCTGCCCATGACGCAATCGAGCTCGCCGTTCGCCAGCAGTTCTTTCTTCTTTTCCCAATCGATCAGCTGGTATTTTGGCTTGTAACCAATGCGGGCCAAAGCCTCGGTTAATATCTCGACGTCCAGGCCAACGATATCGCCGTACTCGTCGGCATACACAAACGGTGGATAGAGGTCGCTGCCGACGTTGAGCGTCTTAAGATTGTCGTCCTTGACCTGCGAGGCGTCCGGGGCTTTTGATGCTGGCGTCGAGGCTTCGTCATTGTGCCCGGAACAGCCAGCTATCGCTATGACAAAGGCACTCGCCACTGCAAGCGCAGCAAACAACGAAATGGCAACCGAGCGACGGGGTCTTTTCATCAAGCTCCAGACGATCCTGTTTACAGACTGAAATGGTTAAAGATAATAGCAAACAAAACCACACGAGTGCCCAATTGTTACAGACGCTTTACCATGTGGGACCTTCTAGCCGACTTGACAGAAGGCCCCGCATGCAGTGCTCGCTTACCGTGCATTAAAAACGTAGCGGTCCAAGCGGTCGCACGCTTCCCTTACGCGCGAAAGCGGCAGCGCCAGATTCACGCGAATGTGGCAGGGTCCGTGGAACGGGCGGCCGTCCTGATACCCCACGCCCACGCGCGCGCCCTCGTCGAGCAACCACTGAATATCGCGGCCATGCTCGCGACACCACTCAGTGCAGTCCAGAAACACCATGTACGTGCCCTGCGGACGCGAATAAGACACGCCCTCAAAATGCTCGTCCACGTAATTGCAGAAGTACTCGATATTGCCGGCAAGCACCTGGTTGAGCTCGTCAACCCACTCGTAGCCTTGCGGCTGGTAGGCACCGATAAGCGCATGCATGGAGAGGACGTTCATCTCGTTGTAGTGAGTCTTGTCGGACACGGCGCACACGCGGTCGCGCAGCGTCTCGTTGTAGATGATGTGACAGCTGCCGACCAGACCCGCCAGGTTAAACGTCTTGCTGGGCGCGTAGAGGGCAACCGTGCGCATGCGGGCGTCCTCGCTCACCGACTGCGTCGGGATATGCTTGTGACCCGGCAGGATGATATCGGACCAAATCTCATCCGAGATCACCACGCAATCGTGCTGGCGATAGATGTCCATGGCGCGCTCGATCTCGTCACGCTCCCATACGCGGCCGCAGGGATTGTGCGGCGAGCAGAACACCGCGGCATGGATGTGGTTTTGGGCGAGTTTGCGCTCCATGTCCTCAAAGTCCATGCGCCACACGCCCTGGTCGTCGAGCTTAAGCGGGCTGTGGACAATACGATAGCCCGCGGCCTCGATGGACTTGGTAAAGCCGATGTAGGTAGGGCTGTGGACCAGCACCGCATCGCCTGGCTGGACATACGCGCGTAGCGTCGACACGACACCGCCCAGCACGCCGTTTTCGTAGCCGATATGTTCAGGGCGCAGGCCCTCGACGCCATTGCGGCGGCCCTGCCATTCGATGATGCGGTCGAAGTACTCGGGGCGCGGATTGAAATAGCCAAACATGGGGTGCTGGGCACGCTGAATGATGTGCTCCTGGACCGTGGGCACCGTGGCAAAATTCATGTCGGCCACCCACATGGGAATGCGGTCGAAGCCCTCGTCGGGTGCGTTCGGAGCCATACCGGGGATCTCGCCCCAAGAGTCAACGGCGATGGAGTCCATGCCGTGGCGGTCGATAAGCGAGCTAAAGTCGTATTTCATGCTGAGCTCCCGTGCAAAGTGATTGTTTTGGTAGGCGTTATTGTCCACCAGCGTGGGAAGTTTTGGCGCGGAGTTTGGCGCTTAATTTGACGGGTGCGGACGAATGGCTGGTTAGTCTTGCGCGTCGTTGACGGCGACTACGGTTAGCTGGGTTTCGTCGACCGTAAACGATATGTCGAGCCCGGCGTAGGCCAGATGATAGACGCGGTTTGGCTCGTGCTTGCTGCCCGCGCGGCGCGGATCTTGGCGTAGAACCTCGACCAGACCGGGGAGCTTTGCGCTTGGGATTTTGTCTTGTAGTGTTTGCGAGAACTCGACGTCGAGCTCTTGCCACGGGGCGTCCTCAATCCAGCCGCCCGTTGCATCCGGGTGGCAGTCCGCAAACGGAATGTAGGGCTTAATGTCGTAGATGGGCGTGCCGTCGCGCAGGTCGGCCCCCAGCACATGGATGATGGGGCCGTTGCCGGTGAGCTCAACGCGATCGAGCTTGACGCAGGTAAGCCCGATGGGATTAGGGCGAAACGGACTGCGCGTGGCAAAGACACCCACGCGCTCGGCTCCACCCAAACGCGGCGGGCGCACGGTTTTCGACCATTTTGCGTTGGTTCCGGACCTGTCCTGCGACTTGGCATCGGCAGCTATGTCCTTAGCCGTGCCGCCGGGCGTTCCGTTTTCAAAACGCCACAGCAGCCATAGGTGAGAGAAGAAGTCCAGACCCTCAACCGCTGCATTGGAGGCAAATTCCGGCTCAAAGACGATGTGTCCCTGCAGATGAGGCGCCAAAAAGCTGTTGCGCGGAATGCCGAACTTCTGCGGCAGATCGGTATGTATGTGTGCAATAGGTTCCATGCCGGCCATTGTACGGCATGAAGGTGTGGGGCGTTGCGCGCAATTCTTCGCCGCGGTTCCCCGTCGTGCAACCAACGGTTGCTTGGAAGGGCACCTGCTGCCGCGTATGCTTAAGCCGCCAACCAGCAGAAAGGAGCCGCTATGGCCTTTGCAGAAAAGCTCATTGCCATCCGTCGCGCCCATCACCTTACCCAGGAGCAGCTCGCCGCCAAGCTCTTCGTCACACGCCAAGCCGTCAGCCGTTGGGAGCGCGGCGAAGTCACCCCGGGTATCGACATGATGAAGCTCATTGCCGCCGTAACCGGAGAGCCGCTGCCCCACCTGCTCGAAATGCCCGAGCATTATTGCCAGAGCTGCGGCATGATACTCACGCCCGACGACTGCGGCACCGACGCCACGGGCGCCACGACCGACCATTACTGCAAGTGGTGCTACGACCACGGCAAGTACACCTACGACACCACCATGGAGGCGATGATTGAGGATTGTGCCCCGCGGCTGGCGCAAAACACCGGCATGTCGCTCGACGAAGCCGTCTCGCTCATGGGCGCCGTCCTGCCGCAACTGGAGCGTTGGCGCACCGTGCAGGAAAACGAGGAGCGCTACGGTGCCGAAGCCCGGGCGCGCTATGGCGATGAGGCTATCGATGCGGCAAACGAAGCGCTGCTGGACATGGACCCCGAGACATGGAACGACATGAAGGAACTTGAACGCGCTATTCTGGGTCAGCTCTCGATTGCCATGGGCGACGGCGATGCGGATGGAAGCGAGGCTCGCAAGCTCGTCGCGATGCATCACCGCTGGATAGCTCTCAACTGGGGCAGCGAGCCCCAAGACGAGGCCTATCTGGGGCTCGCCCACGGCTACCTCGCCGATCAGCGCTTTATCGACTACTACGACAAGCCATGCGGCACCGGAGCCACGGCGTTTCTAGTTCAGGCCATCGAGTCGTCGTTGACGCGCGCATAGACCGCGGCGGCTTTGGGTATTTCAATCAAAACCTCAACCGATTGGAGACCCATGGCTACTGATCACGAGCTCGTGCTCTACGTTATGACCGGCTGCCCGTATTGCATAAAGGTCAAGCGCTTTCTGGCAGATAACGGCGTGACCATTCCCGAGCGCAATATCTCGACCGATTCCGATGCCGAACAGACACTCATCGCCATCGGCGGAAAACGCCAGGTTCCCTGCCTGTTCATCGACGGCAAACCACTCTACGAATCGAGCGACATCATCGCATGGGCACAGGAGAACCTGCTCTAGTGCAACAGAGTCGTTGGGGACGTTCTTAAATGACTAGTCGTTAAAGAACGTCCCCAATGACTAGCTAGCTGTGGAAGCGGGCTATGGGCGCAAGTGGCTGCTCGCGAAAGACGCGATCGACGGCGGCGCGGTATTCGTCGACCTTTTTAGTCTTGCGCACGAGCTTGTGGACGGTAGCGGGGTCGGCGAAGGCGCATTTGGCGTAGAACCACCACTCCTTCATGCGAAAGACCGCATTACCGCCAATCTCTTCTGCATATGCCGCAAACAGCGTGTCGTGGAAGCGCTGCAGCTCAGCAGCCGTTGCAGCAGGGCCGCCCTTGACCATGCGAGCCAGCGCGGGGTTCGCAAGCAGGCCGCGTCCCAGCATCACATGGCGCGTGCCGGGATAGGCCTCCACCAGCGCATCCATATCCTCAAGATCGAAAATGTCGCCGTTATAGGCCACGGGGAACGGCGCACGCTCCAGCGTCTCGCCATAAAACTCCTTGCGCGGCGTGCCCGTATAGCGGTCCTTTTGTACGCGCGGGTGCACGATCAGCTCTGCCAACGGTATGCGGCAATACAGATCGAGCACGCGCTCGTATTCGTCGTCACTCTCCAGCCCCAGCCTGGTCTTGACCGATACCGGCAACGGCGAGCGTTCGCACACGTCGCTCAAGAACACCTCAAGTTCGTCGAGATTACGCAAGAAACCCGAGCCCTTGCCCTTGGCGACAACCGTCCCCGAGGGGCAACCCAAGTTGAGATTGACCTCGCGATAGCCCATGTCGGCGAGCACCTGTGCCGCCCACACAAACTCGTCCGCGTTCTTGGACATCAGCTGAGGCACTACGTTAAGCCCCTGGTTATTGGCAGGATCGATCTCCTTAAACGCCTTGCCGCCAAAGCGGTTGCCCACCCGCGGCGGCGGCAAAAACGGCGTGTAATAGCAATCGAGTGCGCCGAAGCACTCCGCATGCACGCGACGGAACACATGCCCGGTAATCCCCTCCATAGGGGCAAGCGAAAGAATCATCTACTCTTCTCTCATATCAACGGATGTGACAAAGGAACCGCCCCCTTGTTACATGCATTATGCCTTGTGCTCCAGATGATTCACAAGGCAGAGGCAGCAGCTTGACGATAATCACCCTTCCATCCGGCGCCTCATGCAACGAAGGTGAATGGTTTTCCGCGAAGTGAACGAGTGAAATCGGACCCTCGATGCATCGACACTTTTGGAAGGCCAATTCCTGCGGTTTTATCACTCAAATCCTGCGGTTTTAGCGTCGAAAAATGTGGGTGCTTCAGGGGTCCAAATTAGGTCGTTCACTTCTCGGGAAACCATTCACCTTCGATTTGCTGTTTGTGGGCATCGACAGCGGCTTCATGCTCCAAAAGACGACGTTCGCGATCAAACGATCACCAACAGCACGCTGTTGACCGCTATGTATGAACAACAGACATCCTCCACTCATCTATACTCAAGAGCGTGTGCGCATCGCCCCAAAAAACGATGAGAGTCGAGGCCCCCATGCAGCAGCTTACCGAACAAGAACAGAAACGCATCCAGCGGTACTGCACATACCCCAAAATCGCAGCGACCGCACTCGTCATGTCGTTCGTAGCATGCCTATTGATGTTGCCGCTCCAAATGATCAACGATATCGCGTTCCACCAAAAGGAATTCCAACCCGCGGGCATATATACCGCTATCGCACTCACCGTAATCGAACTCGCCATCTTTTGCTATTGCGCTCTTGCGCCGCGCTTTGGAATGCAGGGCAAACAGTGGAAGGAACTGCAGAGCAGGCTTGCGGTGGCCCAGACCAACAAGGACCATTCCGCGGAGGTCGCCGGCGTGCTTGCCACGCAAGCTGCCGGCCGCCTGCTCAAGAACAGCGACAACGATCTCGTGCGCAACCTGGGCGGTGCCGCTGAGGTTGCCAGCGCCGTAGGGGCAGTCGCCACGGCGGCAGACGTGCTGGCCGAAACCTCGAGCAATGCCGAGGCCATGGCGGCCGCATACGGCGTTGTGATTCCGAGCGCCAAGAAACAGATTATCGCGCTCATCGCAGTGCCCGCCATTGTGCTGCTTGGCGTCTACATCCCGCAGTTTGTCCAGGGAAATAACGAGCTTCAGGCAAGAAAGGCTGCAGCCGCCGAGCAGCTCGCCATCGCGCAAGATGCCTTGGAGCCCGTGTGCGAACGCGTCGCAGCAGACGACCCATACGAGTCGTATCACGACTACGGCTACCGCATAATCGGCTATCTACGCGATAATGACCTCGGCGCTCAAGCAGCCTATATCTACCTTTCTTTTGATGTAGACGGCACGCTCACGGACGTCGATTACGTCAGTCAGATCGACCCCGAGGCAAGCCTTGCAGACAACCTCGCCCGCGCCGAGCAGGATATCGCGACGCTCTGTGCCCCGCTCAATGGGCTGGACGTTTCCGTTGCCACACCGGGCCTCCTCACGCCATGCAGCCTGTCGGATGAATTTAAGCAGGCATTTTTAGCCGGCTCCCTATATGAAGAAATCAGTATCAAGACGGAGGGCGAATCCATCAGGTCGTACTACGCCTTTGACACCGAGCCCAAAGAAGAGTTCGACGAATACACCCATCCGGAAATTAGGCTCATGCTCTCTGCAAAGAAGAACTAAAGGCTTACGCTCTAATTGCCGCTCGCGAACATCGTCTATATCTCGAGGTCTAATACTTTTCCGAGAAGTGAACGACCGTTTTTTGACCCCCGAAGCATCGACATTTTCTGACGCCAAAACCGCAGGATTTAACAATCAAAACCGCAGGAAATTGCATCTCAAAAGTGTCGATGCTTCGGGGGTCCATTTTGACTCGTTCACTTCTCGGAAAAGTATTAGACCTCGATTTTGCAAGCCACTCAATGTGACAAAGGGACTGTCCCTTTGTCACATTATTCGGAGCGCAGGGCCTCCACGGGATCCTTCCTGGACGCGCTGCGGGCGGGCAGCAGGCCGGCAACGACCGTCAGCAACACAGAAATCGCAATGAGCACCAGCGCATCCTGCACGGGCAGGCTCATCAGGTTGGGTACCTGCTTGGCAGCAAGCGCCCAGGCATTAACCGGAAAGCTCACAGCCACCACGACGACGATGGCGAAGACGCCGGCAATGAGGCCCTCGATAAAGGTCTCGGCGTTAAACACGTTGGCCACGTTGCGCTTCGACGCGCCGATCGCGCGCAGGATGCCAATCTCCTTTTTGCGCTCCAGCACGCTGATGTAGGTGATGATGCCGATCATGATGGAACTCACCACCAGGCTGATACTCACGAATGCGATGAGCACCAAGCTGATGGTGTTCACGATGTCGGTCACCGAACCCATGATGATGCCCATGTAGTCGGTGTACGAAATTGCCCGATCATCATGGCCAGCGGCTTTGACCTGCTTGTTGTACGCATCGATGTGATCGAGTACGCGCTCCTTGGCCTCAAAGTCGCGCGGGAAAATCTTGACCGAGATGGGATCTGCCTCGTCCGCATAACCCAACGTGGTCAGATTGTTGTCGTAGGTAAGCTTCGACGCCTTCGCATAGCTCATCATGAGCGAGCTCAGGTCCTCGGCGTCCATGTTGAAATGGATGGCATGAGCAAAGGCACTCGCATCCACGCGCATGGCGCTCGCCAGGTTAGCAAAACTCGACGACATCTGCGTCGCCATCTGGCCCATGAGCCCTGCTGCGCCTGCCCTGAGCTGAGCTGACACCGTCGCCGCAATCTGATCGCTGATCGACTTCATCACCTGATCCATAGCCTGCTGCAGATACGGAGCCAGCTGCTTTTGCACATAGTCGGTCATCGCCTGCTGCAGGCGCTCGGCCAGGGCATCGCCGCCGAGCGCTTTGAGCTGGGCCAGGATTTGCTGGGCTGCCGTATCACTCTCAAGATACGCCGAGAATGCGGCAGCAAGCTTTGACGCGTCCTTAAGATCATCGGGTGACAGCGCCCTAAACTGATCAGACTGCAAAAAGCTCTCAAACAGCTGGTTGGCTAGCGTTCCCACCTGCTGCATTTGCTCGGGCGTGAGTTCCAGGCCGTCAAAGATGCCCGAGAAATCTGGAGCCGGCGCTTTGGCCATGATGTCACCAAAGTCGATGTCCTTGCCAACGCCCGAAAGATCAATATCCAGGCCCGACAGATCGACGCCCGAAAGATCAATGCCGTCGCCGGCCGCACCCGAGAGCGCAGACGCATCAAACGAAAACGCACTCTTGAGCGCCGCCTCGTCCACACTGAACATGCTGCCCAGATCAACGCCTTGCTTGGCCTCGCCTTGCAGTTCGTCGAAGGTTTTGCCCGTAAAGACATCCGTCTCGGGGTGGGCAAGCTGCTCCTGCACAATCTGCGAATCGGCGGCGCGCTCCATAAGCTGGCGAGTCAGCGCATGTGTATAGGCAATGCCCGGAGACAACGCGCTCGCATTGGCCGTCTCGTTAGGTCGCACCACGCCCACAATGTGCACGTCGATACCGTCGGCAACCTTGGCAGCCATAAAGTCGGCGTCGTCAGACATGTCGGTCCACATGCCGGTCTCTTCGTTTTTGCGATAGGCATCGGCCGGCGACAGCACCTTAAACGTCGTGGACAGCGCATCGTCGTAGGTAAAGTCGGCGCCGGTCTCGGGCGTTTCGATCTTACCGTCAGCCGTCATGGCGCTGTTAACCAAGTCGTTAAGCTCATTGATATCCAGCGCACCGATGCTGTAGAGCGTGTAGTCGCCCACCGTACCGCGGCTCGAAAGCACCATCACGGCTTCGTTGGCAGACGTGGGCCAATGACCGGCGACGACATCGTACTGGCTGTCGAGCAGGCTCTGGTCGTCAATCATCTCGTTAAAGACCGAGGTTCCCATGGATTCCATGCTCACCGTTGCCGCCGAACTCGCACCTCCGCTCATGGCCTCGGTCATGGCGTTGGGCACCAGCCGGACAGGCTTCTCGTCGCCCTTGCCGGCACGATAGGCAACCGGCGATACACCGTAGCCGTACTGAATGGCGTTGACTTCTTTATCGATACCATCCCCACCGGCATCGAGCCATGCCTTAAAGCTCGTCATGTCGTTGGACTTAACGCTCGCAAACATATCCTTTACGGCCGTGACCACAGGGATTTTATCGGTCCCCTGAGCCTTGCCACCAGTACCGTCGGATAAATCCTCGCCGTTGGACGCCTCGTCATCCGCAGCCCCCTGACCACCCATCATGGACGACAGGTCGTAGTCCTGCTTGGAAATGGTGAGCGGATAGCTCGAGAGCGTATCCTCCTCGACCTTTTTGATGTAGCCGTTTACGCCATTGGAGAGCGCCAGGATCGCCGCAATACCGATAATGCCAATCGAGCCCGCAAAGGCAGTCATGGCCGTGCGACCCTTCTTGGTCATGAGGTTTCGGGCAGAAAGCCCCAGCGCCGTCACAAAGCTCATCGAGGTTTTGCGCGTAGGCTTGGCCTCGCGGCGCGTGGCGTCGGCGACATCGAAAGGATCGGAATCGTCGGTGATTTTGCCGTCCGCCAGGTTAACGATGCGCGTGGCGTACTGGTACGCCAGCTCGGGATTGTGCGTGACCATGATGACCAGGCGGTCGCGCGCCACGTCCTTGAGCAGGTCCATGACCTGTACGGATGTCGTTGAATCCAAAGCGCCGGTCGGCTCGTCTGCCAGCACAATCTCGGGATCATTAATCAGGGCGCGGGCGATGGCCACGCGCTGCATCTGCCCGCCCGAAAGCTGACTCGGGCGCTTGTTAACATGCTCGCCCAGGCCAACTTTCTCCAACGCCTCGCGCGCACGCTGGCGGCGCTCGGCATGTCCCACACCCGTGAGCGTAAGCGCCAGCTCCACGTTTTCCAAAATGGTCTGATGCGGAATGAGGTTATAGCTCTGGAACACAAAGCCGATGCGGTTGTTGCGATAAGCATCCCAATCGCGATCACGGAAGTCCTTGGTCGAAATGCCATCGATGAGCAGGTCGCCAGAATCAAAGTGATCGAGTCCGCCGATAACGTTGAGCATCGTAGTTTTACCCGAACCCGAGGGACCCAGAATGGCCACGAACTCGTTATCGCGAAAAGACAGGCTTACGTTGTCGAGCGCCACCTGCGTAAACGACTGCGTAACGTACCTTTTGCAAATACCTTTGAGCTCCAGCATGGACGGCAACCTCTCCTGCACGGGCGCACTTGCCCGCTCTCCTCCGCCGTTCGTATTCGACGCGTTTGTCCTACTCTATCCCCATTTTTGCCGGCGCCAGTGTGGAATGTAACGAACTGCGCCAAAAAACGAACGGGGCAGTGCCCAAAAAAGAGGTCCCGAGCGGGACCTCTATATGGTGGAGCTTATCTTGAAAGGTAGCGGACTACTTTGTACAGCGACACACGATCCACGCTATGCTTTACGCGTTTTTTACTGCTCGCTATTCGCAATCGCCTGGTCGATAAGCTTGTTGAGCGCTGCGCGCTGCTCGGCGGAGCTGATGGCTCCCACGATTGGATCCCCTACGATGTTGCCATTCTGATCGATGACATACGTTGTCGGGAACGAGAACAAATTTGACGTAAACTTACCGGCCTCGCTATCCGACTTGAACCAGATGTTCTTATATGTCACGCCCTTCTTGCTCAGCACGTCCTTGGCATCTGCAATCTCGCCCTTGTTGCCATCGAGCGTAAAGGAATTGACGCCCACGACCTGGCCGCCCTTCTCGGCAAGCTCCTGATTCAGTTTCTCAAGATCGCCCAGCTCGCCCACGCACGGCTTGCAAGTGGTGAACCAGAAGTTCATGACGGTGACCTTGTTCTTAGCGAACAGCTCGTCGCTGCTCACGTCGTTGCCATCCAGGTCTTTGCCCGTAAAGCTGGGGAACTTCGTCGCCTCGCTCGAAGCATTGGCACCAGCCGTCATGCCAGCGGCCGAAGCGTCGACGCTCTCGCCTTCGCTCGGCGTGCTTCCACAGCCGGGGAACTCCTTCTCCAAGCTCTCGAGCTTGTCCTCGATCTCCTTGATCTGCTGTGCACCGGCTTTGAGCGTCTTGAGCTCATCCGCCGTGAACTCATCCTTGGCACCGTCGATGGTCTTGAGCAGGAAATCGCCGTAATTGCTACCGTCCTCAATCATTGTCGATTCTTTATTTGCCGCATTGAATACCTTTTCCCACAGTGCGTTATCACTCGAAAGGATATCGTTCTCCTTCTGCATGAGCTTCGCATACAGCTCGGCAGCCTCGTCGGCATTGGCCGGCTTCTGCGCAGTGAGTTCTGCGATCTTAGGATCGGAGCTCGCAGATTCGCTCGCATTGCCACCGGGCGCCGAACATGCCACAAGGCACAAGGCCAATACCGGCACCATAAACAGGGCCGCAATCTTAGAAAGCTTCATAGTCATTCCTCCGTTTTGTCGAAGCTTGTTTACTTTTTATCAGCGGTCAAGGGAAGCTTTTCCGCCGACACATCCAGGCCATAGCGATAGCTGATGGCATCGACAGGACAGGCCCCGATGCACTTTCCGCACCGGATACATTCGGCATGATTGGGCGCGCGGACCACATCAACGTCCATCTGACAAACCTTTGAACACTTGCCGCACGAGACGCATTTGCATGCATCGACCCGGATCCCCAGTAGGGACACCTTATTCATGAGCGCATAGAATGCGCCGAGTGGACAAATCCATTTGCAGAAGGGGCGGTAGAACAAAACGCTCAGCACTACCACGGCAATGAGAACGGCAAGTTTCCAAGTAAAGAGCTGTCCCAACGCAGATCGAATGCCGGCATTGGCAGCCGCCAGCGGAATGGCGCCCTCGAGCACACCCTGTGGACAGATGTACTTACAAAAGAACGGGTCGCCCATGCCCACGTCGTTAACCACCAAGACGGGCAGCAGCACCACGGCAAACAGCAGCACGACGTACTTGATGTACGTGAGCGGCTTGAGCTTTTTCGTGGAGAACTTTTTGCCGGGAATCTTATGAAGCAGCTCCTGCAGCCAGCCAAACGGGCACAGAAAGCCGCATACAAAGCGTCCCAGCAGCACGCCGAGCAAAATGAGCGTACCGATAACATAGTAAGAAAAGTTGAACTTGGATGAACCTACCACCGACTGGAACGACCCGATGGGGCACGCACCCGATGCCGCGGGGCACGAATAGCAATTAAGTCCAGGTACGCAGACTGTTTTTCCCGCGCCCTGATAGATGCTTCCTTTGGCAAAGTTTGGCAGGTGAATATTGGTGACCAGCGTCGCCGCCGCCTGAATGAATCCGCGAAATCGGGCCAAAACATGCGACGCAGTGTTTTCTCTTTTATCCAATTCCGATACACTCCAAGCACAGCCTAATCGCTTTGGCCAGCACGGCATCCGCCTCGCCACGCATAACGCCAAAGCACACCATGGTAATTCCGACGATCAACAAAGCGACCTGTACCACGGGTTTTACCGCTTTGAACAACTCGACCACTCCTTTCGTTACGCGACCATTGGACCATATCGACTATAAAATCCGTGTTAAGCGCGATTTGAAATGTGCAAGGAGACTGTTATGCGTATTTTGATCGTCGAGGACGAGCGGGCGCTGTGCGATGCAATCGCGCGCAGCTTGCGAAACTTGGCGTACAGCGTCGACTGCTGTCACGACGGACAGGAGGCGCTCGACCTACTGGACGTTGAGGCCTTCGACCTCGTGGTACTCGACCTCAATCTCCCCCGTATCGACGGCATGACTGTGCTCAGGGAACTTAGGAAAACCGACTGCGAGACCAAGGTACTGATTCTGTCCGCACGTGGCGGAGTATCCGATAAAGTCGCCGGACTCGATGCCGGCGCCAACGATTACCTCACCAAGCCGTTTCATCTGGACGAGCTTGCGGCAAGGATTCGCAGCCTTACCCTCAGACGCTTTACACAAAGCGACATAGTTTTAACCTGCGGAAAGCTCCGCTTTGACACCAAGGCGCGCATCGCTTCCGTGGACAGCGAGGCTTTATCTCTTACGCGCAAGGAAACGGGAATCTTGGAATACCTGATGCTTAATCAGGGGCGACCGGTAAGCCAAGAGGAGCTTATAGAGCACGTTTGGGATAGCAGCGTGAACAGCTTTAGCAACGCAACCCGCGTTCACATCTCGTCGCTCCGAAAAAAGTTGCGCAGCGCTTTGGGATACGACCCGATTCGCAATCGGATTGGAGAGGGTTACGTTATGGAGGATAGCGAATGAAAAGGCTTTCTCTGCAATGGCGCATAACGATCATGACGGCACTGCTCACGTGTGCGGCATGCGTGCTGACGAACTGCCTGGTTGGCTATACGGGCATGCGCTACATGGATGCCATCGGCAGTAACATCTCGGCCTTTAACGAAACCAGCGAAAATTCACCCCAGGCGTTCGACCCAACGAAAGCGACCCCCGATGACAAGGTCACGATCGTCGTAAACGACGCGCAGGAGTCTTTTGGCACGACAACCTGGTGCATCACGGCTGGAGTCACACTCCTTGGCGGCGTGCTGGCATACTTTGTGAGCGGCCGTGCGCTCAAACCGCTACGAGCTTTTGCAGCCCAGGTTGAGCGTGTGCAGCCTGACAACCTAAGCGAAATCAGACTCAATGAAGATGTGCCCACCGAGCTACAACGATGCAGCGCCTCTTTCAACGACATGATCGCCCGTCTTGGCGAAGGATTCTCTGCACAGCGTCAGTTTACCGGCAACGCCGCACACGAGCTGCGCACCCCGCTCGCCCTTATGCAAGCACAGATTGAACTATTCATCTCCGAGCACTCCGGTTTGCAACCCGAAACGGCCGAGCTGCTCGGCCTGCTACAAGAACAAACCGAGCGCATGTCTCGAATGGCCAAGGTATTGCTCGAGATGAGTGAGCTCCGCAGCGTTCCTTGCGAGGACGATGTTGAACTTGGTCCCTTGTCCGAAGAGGTCCTCACCGACCTTGCGCCACTTGCCGAAAATAAGGGCATAGCCCTCAATTGTGCTGGAGACGCTTTAGTAATCGGGAGCGACACGCTCCTCTATCGGCTGGTGTTTAACCTGGTCGAAAATGCCATCCGTTACAGCCGCCCCGGCTCGAATGTCAACGTCTCCATCTGCGACAACGACAGCCATGTGTTCCTGCGAGTCGAGGACCAGGGCCCGGGAATACCCAAGCAGTACCGTGAGAGCATCTTCCAACCGTTCTTTCGCCTGGATAAATCCCGCAGCAGGGCATACGGCGGCGCAGGACTCGGGCTAGCGCTTGTCTGGGAGATTGCGGCGCTTCACGGTGGCACGGTAGAGGTCGAAACAAGTTCCGAGAACGGGACCACCATGCTCGTAAGCCTTCCAAAACGATCCGCAGTGTTAACCGAACAGTAAAACGAAAGGGGTCCCGAGCAACAGGAGTACAATTGCTGCATTGTTGCCAGCTGTTGGGAGATGGAAGATGGACTGCGATGGCTACCCATGCGTTCCCATGCCGTTGATGTGCACCGCCTTTGTGCCGGGGCAGATTGACGCTGCGGTTGCAGGCATTTCCGACCCCGATTCGCGCGCCATCGCCACGGCAGAAGCGCTGTACTTTCGCGGACAGGCCACCCTCGCTGCCAAGACGGCGCGTCCCTATCTTGACGCCACCGATCCCGCACCGCGCTATTCCGCATGCTTTATCTGCGGATATGCCAGTCTGTCGCTCAACCGTATCGCCGACGCCCGTCGGTGCCTTGCGGGCATCCTCGATACGCCAGCCGACAAAGAATCGCCCGCCATCCACGCCACGCATATCCTGTTCGCCTCGGCCGCGAGCGTCCTGTTGCACTTGCCTTCCCCGTATTCTGCCGAAGAGTTTTATCCACTTGCGGCGCATCTGCCCGAAGGCCTGCGCCTGTTCGCCAGCTACGTGATGGCGCACGCCTTGTATCTGCGCGGCGAATACGGCCGCAGCCTAGGCATGGCGGAAAACGCCCTGATTATGAAACAGGGAAGCTATCCCATCTCGGAACTATTCCTGCACCTGGCAGCTTCCATGGCATGCATGAGCCTCAAGGACATCGACGCCGCAAAAACGCACTTCGGAGCTGCTTGGGACATTGCGCGCCCCGACGGCCTTATCGAACTCATCGGCGAACACCACGGCCTTTTGCAGGGACTCATCGAGGCATGCCTAAAATCGCAATACCCTGACGATTTCGCACGTATCATCGAGATTACGTATCGATTCAGCTACGGCTGGCGGCGCATCCACAACCCCGATTCGGGCGAGGACGTTGCCGACGATTTAACGACCACGGAGTTCACCATGGCCATGCTCGCCTGCCGCGGATGGACCAACGCCGAAATCGCACGCCACATGGGCGTGTCGCCAGGTACCGTTAAAAATCGACTGTCCAACGTGTATGCAAAGCTTGGCATCGGCACGCGCACCGAACTGGTCGCGCATATGCTGCGTTAGCGGCCAGACTGCCTAGCGCGGCACGTGCGCCCCGGAGCCCCGGCGCTTCGCTCGCTCAAATTGGACATTTTGGCCCTCGGACGGCACTACCGTGACAGGATGCCTTCTCGCAAAATTGGATTATTTCCACCGATACCTGCGGGATGGGAGCCAAAGATGCTTGATCGCCGTTCGTTACTTGTTGCCGGAGCGTCCTCGCTGGCGAGCATTATGTTGCCGCGCGTGCCGGGAAGCACAAACGCCTTCATATTGCCGTTCGCCCCCGCCGAGGCATACGCCGACGAAGATGATCCCTTCAAGGTCTTGGTGCTCTCGCGCACCATGTTTGGTGTGGTCGTGGTCGACGTCGCCAACAAGAATACGCCCATCACGGGTGCCCAGGTCACGCTCATATCGCGCTATGCCGCAGGCAAGCAGCTCACCGCCACGACCGATGACGAAGGCACGGCCATCTTTGAGGTCGCCCCTCTTTCAGAAGGCTACGTGGACGAGGCAACGCTTCTCGACGCGTACGACTTTAACGGCGGCATCTCCATTAGCATGGCAGGCTACCGCGATGTCGAGATTCCCCTTGCGCGTATCCAGGGCGGCACCGCTATTACCGCACCCACACGTCCGCTCTCCGATGGCGAGCCGTACTTTCGACAGCTCACGTTCGACGAATGGGACATCCAGTACGCCGACGCCACGTTTATGGCAATGCCAGCGGACGAAGCAGCAAACGACCAGCCCGACACGCACGCTTTTACCGTGCAGGCTCATCTGCCGCAGGGCGGGCAGGCAACGTTGCATATCAATAAAGTGATGCCCGCTGCGGGCAGCTCAACCGAAACCGTCACGCAGATCGGCCAGATCAAGGCCAGCGCATCGGGCGCGGATAATCTGGCGACGTTCACGCTCGAAGACACGTTCCTCGATGCAGCTTCGGGCCTTCTGGAGGAAGGGTGCAAGCTGCGCTTTATGCTCGACTACCAGGGCAAAACCTACACGCTCTCATCCCCTATGGCCGTTGTCACCGCGCCGGCCGCAAAGGCGGAATCGGGCTCGACCACCATCATTCCCACCACCATGGACCAAGAGATCACTCCGTTTGATTTCCCCGCGGCGTTTCCCGGTATCGGCGGCAATAAGTTCACGTGCTGGATGCCCACATTTCCCATTCTGTTCGATTTCTCGTTTGCTGGATACGTGCTGTTTGGCGGAGGGTACAAACCAGCTAGCTATATGAACGATTCGGGCAACCCTGATCCGGAATACTGGAAGAAATCGCCGCGCGAGTCGGGCGCCAAGCAGGCAAACCGCTACCTCGACGAGATGGAGGGGAAGTGGAATCAGTACAAGAGGATGAGTGCCGGTTCGGGCACCGATCCAAGAAACACCAAGCTCCTTCGCCACCATTGCACGCCGCTGTTCACGATGGATATCGCCACACAGCCGTACGGCTCGCTCGCCTACGATTGGGTGGGCAAAACCTGGGGTAACAACAACGACCCCGCATACGGCAATATTAAGGCCCTCTTCCAGATAAGAACCGACCTCAATTGGACCGAGCAGTTTACCCTAGGACCGGTGCCATTTTTCCTAAACGTCAACCCCTGGGTGCTGGCAAAACTGGCGCTCGCCGTGGGTGCCCACACGCACGGCAGCGGCGCGGCGTTTTTTAAAAACATTTCGCTCGACTATTCAAACACGTCGGGCTCGTTCACCATCCAGATCGGGCTTGCCGTCACCTTTGGCGCCGGCGTTGCAGGCGTCGCTTCGTCTGCCGTGCGCGGCGCCGCATCCCTCACGCTGTTCATTGGGTACGAGAAGGCAGATGGACACCAGCTTCCGCGACTGCGCGTAGGTGCAGACGTCGATGTCGATGTGATACTCCAATTCGTAATGTTCAAGTGGACCACCAAGGCTTGGTCGGGGTCGTGGCCCACGCTCATCGATTCGTGGAATATGTCGGTGAACAATGGCGACCAGTATGTGCTCCAGCGCTCTGAGCTCGCATTGGGTGGAGATACGCCTTATACGCTGGATGCCTGCTTCGGCTCGGCCGGCAACATTGAGGCGGGCGGCGTGCCGCAATTTATCGCATCGGCCACCATTGTCACCAACGCCGAGCTGCTCGCGCGCGCCGAGGTTAAAGCCGCTGCCGTAAACGCCGCGCCTGTCGCACGCGATTGGGAGCAAGCGGTCACGCGCATTGAACTCGAGGCAGATGCGGAGAGCGACGACACGGGACAGGTCGAACATTTCGTCCACGTGCTGATGGAGAACGATGAAAATGCCGCGCCGATGTATGAGTACACCTATATCGGTCAGGCAACAAACGCCGTTGCGGACCCGAACGCCAATTCTGCCGGCGTGTCGGAGGACGAGCGTGGCGGCATCAAGCCCTCGAGCGACAACGTGCTGTTTGCCGGCGTGCTCAGCGAAGCCCACATGAAGCTGGCAATGATTGCCGGCGTAGAATGCCTGTTCCGTATCGCCTCGGTGCGCTACGGCGACAATGGTCGCTCGCGCCTGGTGGTACACACAAAGGCAAACGGAACGTGGTCCGCTCCCACGCCTGTGGACTTTCCCCTTGGGTTTGGCGAGAACGACGTGGAGCGCGACGGCATATACGATTACGACTTCGACGTAGTGGAGTATACGGACGGAAGAGGAAACCAGGACGCCCACGTGCTGCTGGTCTCGGGCGAGCGCCCCGCCGGCGACGACACCCTTTTCGATATGGCAAGCACAGCCGGCATACTGTCCGTTGTGCGCCTGCGCATAAGCAACGACGGAGTTCGCGTGGTATCGCACACGTCGTGGCGCAGCATCTCGCGCGGCCGCCTTCAGGAGGATGGCTACCATTGCCTGCAGTGCCCACGCATCACGGTGGGCAAGACACTTGTCGACGGGCGCCTGTCGGGCGCCTACCTCCACCGCCGCGGAACCACCGCAGAAAAGACGCTCGGCAGCGAGGCCGAGGTTGCGCTGGAGTGCTTTACCCTGTGGTCGGACGTTTCGGGCGACAGTCTCACGTTCCGTCAGGTCCTCCGCTTTCCGCAGGCACCGTCGAGCATCGAGCTCGGCGCGCCCGAGAATATCAACGGCAAAATGGTGGTGCCCATTGCATACGAGACCGCAGGCGGTTGTGGCTGTGCATCGTACGCCGTGATCGGCCAGTCCATTGCGAGCTGGGGCGTTATGTCGCCAGATGCCACAGTACCCCACGCGGTGCCGTGGCCGCAGCACACGGGCTTTTTGGCTACCGTCAACGAGCAACTGCAGCATATTACTTGGACGCGAGGCGCATCGGCATTTGCAACGCAGCCCGTGGGTGCCGCAGGCTGTGGCCCGGCATCGTTTAGCGTAAGCAACAACGGCAGGTGCGTGCTCTATGTAGAGAACACCGATGGCAAGGTGGGGCAAACCTACGACGAAGAAGGCAACCCGGTAGCAGTGATGGGCAAGCACTTCCGCATCTTCGCCAGCACCTTGGCAGGCGATCTGTTTACGGAGCCGTTCGTGATGTGCGAGCTGGACCATCCCGTCGATCAGATAACGACATTTTTGACGTCGGGGAGCATGCTCTCCGCGCTCGCCACGCACATTGTGAGCGCGGAGAAGAGCGAGGCAGAACTACACGGCATCGAAGTGCCCTTGGTGGCGTGTGCCACTCCGACGGGCGCAGTCGCTACCTCGGGCGCGGTGGTGCCCGGAGCAGCAGGCGAATCCTTCATGGTCACGGTGCGAAACGACGGCAACACCTTGCTGACCGCCGGCACAATCGATCTGTACCGAGAGGGCTCCAGCCAGCCGTTCTCCAGCGCATCCATCGGGTTCGGAGCGAACGCACGCATGGCATCGATCTACGATCCGGAGCTTGCCGAGGACGCTTCGGTCAACGACATGGCACACGTGAAGTACGCGCTCGAAACGCTGGGCACACCTTTTGCAACGCACCCGCTGGTAGCCGACAGTGGCAACGCCGTGCTGGCACCGGGTTGCACGGCACAGTTCCGCATGAGCTTCGCTATCCCCGAGAGTTGGAGCGACGAAGTGGGCAAACGCGTAACGCTGTATGCGAAGGCGCGTAATCTGGTGGCGCTCGATCCCGTAACGCTCGAGGAAATTCGACCGGGCGCAAACTCGGCGCTGGGTGCCGTACTGCACGAGCTTCATGTGCCCGACGCGGCATGCGAACGCTCAGAAGTTCAGGTCGGCGTATGCGACAGCGCGGATACGACAGAACTTCACGACGCCCCGATGACAGTAGACGACGATGGCGGCTCGAGTGGCGGCGGTACCGACGAGGGCGGCGGCTCCGGCGGAAGGAGCTCCGGCAGTGGCAAGGACCACAGCAATAACAAGCGCTCCGGAAAAGCGGGCGCGCTCGCTGGCACGGGCGATGTCAATGCTCCCCTTACGGCAGCCGCTACAGCACTCGCCGCGGCAGGCGCCGGCCTCATCGCCTACAGCGCCCGCCGCACGGCGCTCGAAAAAGACACCGCCAATGAGGTCAATTCGGATAGGTCTCGCTAGCTCCTAGTTACTTTTGTGAGAGACGCCGACTCGGCTCATCGAACACCAAAAGGGGCTGGCCCCGATAACTCGGAGCCAGCCCTGAGTCGCCTGACATGGGAATCGCAACCCGCTACTTGAGCTTCAATGCCTCCATCATGGGCGCGGCGGCGTCCCAATCGATCTTCCAGCCAATCGACACGCGGACGGTCTCGCCCGTCGCGGGAGCCGTCGCAAACAGCGTATGGCCGTTGTCGGGACCGGTAAAGCGCAGCCACGTTATGCCGTTGTACTCGACCTGGTCGGTTGTTGTCTCCTTGCCTTCGTAGACCTGCTCTAGGCTTGCAACCTCTTCCTCCGGCGAGCGCGGGAAGATGCTGATGTTCAGGCGTCCTCCAGTCTCGTCGTGGAAGAAGTTTGCCTTTTCGCGCTCTTCGTCGGACGAATCCAGCGTGTACCCATCGGCGGCCTCGATGCTGTACGATGCGCAGTCGATGCCCGTTAAATCTGCCTTCTCGCCAGAATCGGCCACGCCGCCGGCCGCCTTGAACTCCTTGGTCTCGCATCCCGTGGTGTCAAAGTGCATGGCCTCATGATTCTTGGCGGGGGCATAAGCGTCTACGAACTCGACAGTGATGGGCCCGTAGTACGCCGTCTTGGGCGCCCAGAAATACACGTACTCAACGGTCTCGCCCGGGCCGATATCTGGCCTCTCGGAAAGGTCGATGCCCTCGTGCAGCTCATCGGGAGCCTCGCTTGCAACGTAGTCGAGCACGGCCGCCTTGCCGGAAGTAAACAACGGGTCGCCTGCCTCAAGATCGCCCTGGGCAGCATGCACGTTAAAGGAACTGAACGTCCTGTTCTTTGTGTTGTTGTTGGTGATCTTGATGTGCAGGTAAAAGCCGTCCTGCAGCTTGGCATCGCCGCGATAGAACGTACCGTGAGCCACCGACTCATAGGTAATGCCTGCCACCTCGACCGTCTGCGAATCATAGGCCCTGGGCTTTTCCTGCACAGGCGCGCTGCCGCCCGAACCGCCAGGCGAGCCGCTCGGAGCACTACCGCCACAGCCGGCCACTGTACACGCCAGCACGGCCGAAAGCGTCACGGTGGGAATTCCTAACAGCAGTTTCTTTGTCATGGGCCTCATCATTCTCACCGCTCCTTTCGGCTTGCAGCTCATCCATTGCCCGAGTCCCAAGTCGACCCCGTGGCATCGGCTTCCACTATGAGCGTATGACGAAACACGGCGCCGGCGAAGTGACCCGTGGCCCAAATAACGACCCACCAGCGTTCCTTATGGGCCAAAAGAACTCGCACATGCACGCCCCCGGCCCATAAAACGAGACGTCTGTCCCAATGTTCGATTCGATCCAACAATCCGCACGACACGTTTTCGACAACGTATCCAACCGCAAACGCAGCAAGACGCATTCGGCCGCCTTCAAATTTACTCGGGCAGAACCGACTCGGTTTTGTCCGAGTAAACTCGAGCATAAACTGATCCATGCGATACAATTAACTCGGACAAAACCGAGTCGGAAGGAACCGAGTAAGTGGAATTTATTGGCAGGGAGCGTGAGCTCGCCCGTATTAAGAAAACGCTCAAAGCACCCGAGCAGCGCAATGTTCTCATCTACGGCAGGCGTCGCGTCGGAAAAAGTGAGCTCATCAAGCAGGCGCTAACCGATTTGTCGGACGTCGCAACGGTCTATTACGAGTGCCGCCAAACCTCCGAGGCAGACAACCTCGAGAGTCTGTCCGTCCTTGTTGCTGAAGCGCTGAGCTTTCCTCCGCTCGCCTTCACAGGCATCCGCGAGCTCATCGAATTTCTGTTTGCCCAAGCTAAAGACAAGAACATTACCCTCGTTCTCGACGAATACCCCTACTTGAGAGATGCGGTTAAAGGCCTAGACAGCATTCTTCAGACCTCAATCGACGCCCACAGGGAAGACTCACGTTTAAACATTGTCCTGTGCGGCTCCTACGTTGAGATTATGAAATCCCTCATCGAGCATGAAAGCCCCCTCTACGGGCGAATTGATCTCGCGCTTGAGCTTAAGCCCATGGATTACTTTGACGCTGCGAAGTTCTATCCCGCGTTCTCGCCCGAGGACAAGGTGCGGCTCTATAGCGTTTTTGGCGGTATCCCCTTTTACAATCGCCTCATCGATCAATCCCAAAGCGTACGCGACAACATCATCGAGCTCGTCACGGAACCTGGCGCCCGCTTAGAAAGCGAGGTGCCGTCCTATCTCAACGCCGAGATCTCGAAGATGACCAACGCCAACGAAGTTTTCGGGGCTCTCGCACAAGGCTACTCCCGTTGGGGGGACGTGCTGGCACAGTCGCACGTCTCGAGCGGTCCGGCCATGGCAGACGTGCTCGACAAGCTCATGTCACTCGAAATCGTCCAAAAGCGTGCACCCATCAACGACCCTACGAACAAGCGCAAGTCTGGCTACTTTGTAGTGGATCCGCTTTCGCTCTTTTACTATCGCTATGTTTTCCGCAATGCCTCAGCGCGTCAGCTGCTCGACTCGGAAGTCTTCTATGATCGTCACGTCTTCCAAGACTTCGAGGAAAACTACGTTCCTCATATGTTCGAGGAGATCTGCCGTCAATACCTCGTGCGGCAGAACAGGACCGGCAAGATCGAACCAGCTTTCGACGCCATAGGCAAGTACTGGTACGACGACCCCGCAAACAAAACGAGCGGCGAATTCGATGTGGTAACGCAAGACCCCGAGGGCTACGCATTCTACGAAGCAAAGTTCCGCAAATCCCCCATCACGCAAAAAATGGTCGACGAGGAAATCGCCCAAGTCGAGGCAACGGGACTCAAGTGCCATCGCTATGGATTCTTCTCCCGTTCGGGCTTCGAAGCTGGCGAAAGCGATCGAACCGTCTTCATCGACCTGCCGCAGATGTTTGGATAGGACAGGACAGGTCCCTCCCGCATTCCAAGCATTCATTATCTAATCGAACGATTGTTCGATGGATTTCGTGTTGGTTGGAATCGTCTGTGGGCTGGGCTATGCTACCTTGACTATCTATATGACTAAAACGCAGCAAAGGAGCACCAAGAGAGCGAGCATGGCAAAAAACACCGCAAACTATGGTAACGACAGTATTCGTCAGCTCAAGGACGAGGAGCGCGTACGCCTGCGCCCCGCCGTCATCTTTGGCTCGGACGGACTCGATGGCTGCGCGCATGCCGCCTTCGAGATCCTGTCCAACGCCGTTGACGAGGCACGCCAGGGCTACGGCAAGCTCATCACCCTTACCGCCTTTCGCGATGGCTCTATCCAGGTAGAGGACAATGGCCGTGGCTGCCCGCTCGACTGGAACCCTTCCGAGAAGCGCTTTAACTGGGAGCTCGTCTTTTGCGAACTCTACGCCGGCGGCAAGTATAACAACAACCAGGGCGGCGACTACGACTTCTCGCTCGGTACCAACGGCCTGGGCTCCTGCGCGACTCAGTACGCTTCCGAGTACATGGACGTCACCGTCTGGCGTGACGGCAACAAGTACTCCCTGCACTTTAAGAAGGGCAAGGTCGTCGGCGCCAAAAAGAAGGCACTCGAGATTGAGCCCAGCGACGAGGAACGCACCGGCACCACCATCAAGTGGCGTCCCGATCTTGAGGTCTTTACCTCCATCAGCATCCCCCACGAGTGGTATCGCGAGACCATGCGCCGCCAGGCCGTGGTCAACGCCAACGTGACCTTCCGCCTGCGTATTGAGGGTGACGATGGCGAGTTTTCCGAAGAGGACTTTTGCTATCCCAAGGGCATCGAGGACTATGTGCTCGAGAAGGTCGGTACCGACTACCTTACCGAGCCTTTCTTTATCGAGGCCGACCGTCGCGGTCGCGACCGCGAGGACCTGCCCGACTACAACGTCAAGATTACCGCGTGCATGTGCTTCTCGCGCACCTTCATGATGCAGGAGTACTACCACAACTCATCGTGGCTCGAGAACGGCGGTTCGCCCGAGAAGGCCGCCCGCAGCGCTCTGACCAGCGCCATCGATGCCTACATCAAGCAACAGGGCAAGTACAACAAAAACGAGAGCGGCATTAAGTGGCAAGACGTCCAGGACTGCCTAGTGCTGGTGACCAACTGCTTCTCCACCCAGACGTCCTATGAAAACCAGACCAAGAAGGCCATCAACAACCGCTTTATCCAGCAGGCCATGACGGCCTTCTTTAAGGAGCGCCTCTCGACTTACCTGATCGAGAACAAAGACGCTGCCAACAAGATCATGGAGCAGGTGCTCATCAACAAGCGTTCGCGCGAGAACGCCGAGAAGACGCGTCAGAGCATCAAGACCAACCTGCAGCAGAAGACCGACATGGCCAACCGCGTGCAGAAGTTCATCGACTGCCGCTCCAAGGACAAGAGCCGCCGCGAGATCTACATCGTAGAGGGCGACTCGGCAGCAGGCGCCATTCGCACCTCGCGCGATGCCGAGTTCCAGGGCGTTATGCCTGTCCGCGGTAAGATCCTCAACTGCCTGAAAGAGGACTACCCGCGCATCTTTAAGTCCGACATCATCATGGATCTCATGCGCGTGCTGGGCTGCGGCGTGGAGATCAAGGACAAGCGCATCAAGAACCTTGGCGCCTTCGACCTGGACAACCTCAACTGGAACAAGGTCATCATCTGTACGGACGCCGACGTCGACGGTTATCACATCCGCACGCTCGTACTCACCATGCTCTACCGCCTGGTGCCCACGCTTATCGACGAGGGCTACGTGTATATCGCCGAGTCGCCGCTCTACGAGATCAACTGCAAAGAGAAGACCTACTTTGCCTACACCGAGCTCGAGAAGAACGGCATCCTTAAGGAGATCGGCGACCAAAAGTGCTCGATCAACCGCTCCAAGGGTCTTGGTGAGAACGACCCGGACATGATGTGGCTCACCACCATGAACCCCGAGACGCGTCGCCTGATCAAGGTTGAGCCCGAGGACGTCACCAAGATGGAAACCATGTTCAACCTGTTGCTGGGCAACGACGAGGCGGGCCGCAAGCGCCATATCTCCGAGCACGGCAAGGAATACCTGGACCAGCTGGACCTGCAATAGCAGTAAATCGATAACGACGGCCCATAAGAAGTTCAAGAGGAAATCGTGGCAAAGAAGAAGACGAAGAACCAGCCAAAGAAAAAGCAGGTCAACGCCGAGAACGTCATCGGCCTGCACTCCGAGGTCACCGACCAGCCGATCACGCAGACGCTCGAGGTCAACTACATGCCCTACGCCATGAGCGTCAACGTCTCGCGTGCGTTCCCCGAGATTGACGGCTTTAAGCCCTCGCACCGCAAGCTGCTCTACACCATGTACAAGATGGGCCTGCTCAAGGGCGAGCGCCAGAAGAGCGCCAACATCGTGGGCCAGACCATGAAGCTCAACCCGCACGGCGACGCCGCGATCTACGAGACGATGGTGCGCCTGGCCACCGGTAACGAGGCGCTGCTCGCGCCGTTCGTTGAGTCGAAGGGCAACTTTGGCAAGTACTATTCGGGCGACCTGAGCTACGCCGCCTCGCGTTATACCGAGGCCAAGCTCTCCCCCATCAGCGCCGAGATCTTCAAGGACATCGACAAGGATCCGGTCGACTTCGTCGACAGCTACGACGGCGCCATGAAGGAGCCGCGCCTGCTGCCCACCACGTTCCCCAACATCCTTGTCTCGGCCAATAAGGGCATCGGCGTCGCCATGGCGTCCGACATCTGCGGTTTCAACCTCAACGAGGTCTGTACTGCCACGATGCATTACCTCAAGGATCCCGACTGCGATCTGCTCGAGTACATGCCCATGCCCGACTTCTCAACCGGCGGCGAGATCATCTACCGCCGCGAGGAGATGGAAAAGATTATCGAGACCGGCCTTGGTAGCTTCCAGATCCGCTCCCGCTGGCGCTGGATTCCCGAAGAGCGCATTATCGAGGTCTACGAGATCCCCTACACCACCAAGACCGATGTCATCATCGAGCGCATCGTCAAGCTCTCCAAAGAGGGCAAGGTCAAGGAGATCGCCGATATCCGCGACGAGACCGACCTTTCGGGCCTGCGCATCGCCATCGACCTTAAGCGCGGTGTCGACCCCGACAAGCTCATGGCCAAGCTCTATCGCTCGACCACGCTGCAGGATTCGTTCTCGTGCAACTTCAACGTGCTCGTCGACGGCTATCCCCGTGTTATGGGCGTGCGCCAGATTCTGCACGAGTGGGTCAAGTGGCGTATTGAGTCCACGCGTCGCCGCATTAACTTTGACCTGGGCAAAAAGTCCGAGCGTCTGCACTTACTGCACGGCCTCGAGGCGATATTGCTCGACATCGACAAGGCCATCGCCATCATCCGCGGCACCAAGCTCGAAGCCGAGGTCGTGCCCAACCTTATGAAGGGTTTCGACATCGACGAGACCCAGGCCGAGTTTGTTGCCGAGCTCAAGCTCCGCAACATCAACGAGGAGTACATCCTCAACCGCACCAAGGACATCGCTAAGCTCGAGGGTGAGATTGCCGAGCTTGAGGAGATCCTCTCCAGCGAGGACAACATCAAGAAGGTCATCAGCGACGAGCTGGCCGCGGTCAACAAGAAGTACGTGATGCCGCGCCGCACGGGCAGGATCGAGCCCCATGAGGTTATCGAGGTAAGCCTGGAGCCCGAGGTCGAGGAGTACCCGGTTACTATCATGCTTTCGCGCGAGGGCTACCTTAAAAAGATGACGGACCGTGTGCTCAAGAAGGCGACCACGCTCAAGTACAAAGACGGCGATAAGCCCTTTATCGAGTTCCCGTCCTCCAACACGCACGAGCTGCTCGTGTTTACCAACAAGAGCCAGGTGTACAAGTGCAAGGTTGCGGCGTTTGAGGACACCAAGTCGGCCCAGCTGGGCTCGTACCTGCCGACCGATCTTGAGATGGAACCCGACGAGAGCGTCATCTGGGTCATCGATCCCGAGGACTACAAGGCCGACGTGCTGTTTGTCTTTGAAAACGGCCGCGTGGTGCGTGTCGCACTTGCCGGATACGTCACCAAAACCAACCGCAAGCGCCTCAAGAACGCCATCTACGGTGGCAGCAAGCTGCTGTATGCCCAGGTGCTCAAGGAGGATCGCGACATCGCGCTGGTCTCGAGCGACTATCGCCTGATGAACTTCAACACGTCGCTGCTCAAGACCAAGACGACCACCAACACGCAGGGCGTCCAGGCCCTTACGGCCAAGAAGGGCCGCTCGGTCACCACGGTCGGCACAACCGAAGAGATCCTTGGCGCCGGCGTCTCGGCCGAGAAGTTCACCGCGCAGAGTCTGCCCTCCGCCGGTGCCCTCATGAAAGAAAACGACATGCCGAGTCTGTTTGACTAGGACGACGGCAGAACCGCCATAGTTTTACAAAGCAGCGGGGCCCGGAGCGCAGCAATATCGCGCCCCGGGCCCCATGCATTACAGCAGCATCATCCCTATAGACAAAATGCTGCATAAAGTGGAACAGACATAAGCCCATCATTCATTCCAAAGGGCTTAGTCGATAGCCTGATAAGGCGCACGCCTGGATGGGTCTTTTTTAGCGAGGACAGACTTCGAGATCTTGTGTTCTCCCCCGCCTTGACTTCAATCGCAGACAAGCATCCCTGTTTCTCTACTACAAAGTCGATTTCCGCACGATTGTCTCGCGCCCAATAATGCAGCGGATAGCCCATGGCTGAAAGCTGTTGGGCAACGTAGTTTTCGGTAAGTGCGCCCATGAATGTGCCACCGATACCGGCAAGAATATCGGCGCGTTGAGCACCGGCTTTGGAGACGAGCAGCCCTGTATCAGCCTGATAGATTTTAAAAGCAGAAGGGTTAACAAAGGCCTCTAAGGGGCTTTCGATCTGCCCGACTAGGCTGCAGCGCGCCACCGTACCCGACAATACAAGCCAGTCGAGAGCATCTCCAAAGAGAGACGCATTGCCCCCCGCTCGCACTACCTTGTATTGAAATTTACGATTCTCTTTGGCAAGCTGCTTTGGAATGGAGTCGAAGCACGCACGCGTCTTTGCGCTCAAGCGTTCATCAGCATATTTATTGGTGTCGGCGGAATATCCGTCGAGAATAATCCGATGCTTTTCGGCCACATCAATGATTGACTGATCATCGATGTACGTTTGGACCGCCTCGGGCATTCCGCCAACAACAAGATACTGTCGATAGAGCCCAAGCGCCTTTTCATGAAGGCTTGGCGCAAGAGGTCCCATTGACTCGAATGATGAGCGTATCTCGTCGACCAGCTGATCGTGCCCCATCGCCCAGAGAAACTCCTCGAAATCGAGTGGAGTCATCTCAATCAAGTCGGTCTTTCCAACGGGGAACGAATACGACTGATGGTTAATGGCAACCCCAAGAAGCGACCCAGCAGCCGCAACGTAATACTCGGGAGCATCTTCGCAAAAGTATTTAAGGGAAGTGAGCGCTTCCTCGCATGCCTGGATCTCGTCAATGAACAGTAAGGTTTTGCCAGGCACGATACGCTGCCCCGTGCGAGCCTCGATCGCGTGTACGATCGAATGAGGGTCAAGACCGCCCGAAAAATCCGCTCGCGCCGACCGGTCGTTCTCAAGATTAACGTAGACAACCGATTCGAAAAGATCCTGGGCGTACGTTCTGAGCAGATAGGTCTTGCCACACTGGCGCACGCCTTTGACCAGCAAAGGTTTTCTATCAGCCTTGTCTCGCCATTCCCTAAGGAGCTCGTCTGCCTTGCGACGCATACGCAACCTTCCCTCATGAATTTCTGTTCAACAATATTTTAACGCAGATTAATTTGTTTTCAGTTATTTTTCTGCGTTTAAAAATTGTTCTATACGGTACTTGAGGGAATACACCCCTATTCATATACTCGCGATACAACCGATTGCCATGTGTTCTTCTTGTCCTTAGGCCAGCTTGCGAGCGAGCTCTCGCACCTCTTTCAACTTGGGCGACGATGCCATGCTGTCGCGCTCGGTCATACCGCTGATGGCGACAATGCCCTGGTCCTCCCACTTGCAGTACGCACAGGTCGACTTGTACATAGCGATCGCCGCATCATAGACGCCCTCACTGTGACTATCGAGTAAAAGGGCCGTCTTGGTGAACGGGAAACCCGTGGCACCGAAAGCGTACAGGCGGTCGATGGCGGCCTTCTCCTGCGCGGTGATATCAAACCAGTAGATGGGCGAAGCGAAGACTCCCTCCTTCATGCCGCAGGCGCTCGGCACGCATTTTGTTGTAAGCAAAACAGATGGAGCTATTCAGTCGTCTGTAGATCGCATCTCTCGTTCGCGCTCTCCAAAGAAGGTGCAAGCAGAAGCATCACGGGCATTGATCGGCGCCGATATGGATCACGACATGAAACCGTAAGGGTTGGCCAGAGGTTGCTAGATTCAGTAGCTCGCAGTAATAGAGCGAATGACGACTTCGGCGATATAATCCGTGTCATCTTGATTGTTCCCGCGCGGAAGGTACAGCTCATGTCCAAGCTCAACATCGACCAGCGATCGATTCGCGATCTTCTCACCGATAAGCGATCAGACTTCCTCATCCCCGACTACCAGAGGCCCTACGCCTGGGGCGAGGATGAATGCGCAACGCTGTGGGATGACCTGTTCTCGTTCGCTTTTCCAGGCGATGACTACGAGCGTTTCGACAGCGAGAACGACGAATACTTCCTAGGACCCATCGTCACCTTTAAGAACCTCTCTGGCCAACTCGAGATCATTGACGGCCAGCAACGCCTCACCACCATCATGCTGCTGCTCCGCGCGTTCTACGACAAGTTCACCAACATGAAGGATAAGCAGTCTGTGAAGATGCGCGAGGCAATCGCCCGTTGTGTATGGAAGACCGACGAGTTCGACGAGCCCGACATGGAGCGTCTCAAGATCGACTCCGAGGTTGCATCGGACAACGACAAAAATGAATTCCTCGAGATTTTACGAGAGGGCAATGTAGGCGATGGCTGGAAAAGCGCCTATGCCCGCAACTTTGCTTTCTTCCAGAGGAAAATTGAGCAACTGGTGAGCGAGTGGCCCACCTACACCGTCTACATGGCCACACGCGTCATCAACAATGTGATACTGTTGCCCATTGAAGCGGAGTCGCAGGACACCGCGCTACGCATCTTCTCGACTCTAAACGACCGAGGGTTGCCTCTCTCGGATGCCGACATCTTCAAGAGCCAGTTCTACAAGCATTATTCCGACACGGGGCGCAAGGATGAGTTCATCCGTCGCTGGAAGGGGCTCGAGGAGGGAGCGAACGCTATCTTCCGGCCCATGCGCGGTACACCAACCGATGAGCTATTTACGCGCTATATGTACTACCGCCGCGCGAAGAAAGGCATCCGCGACACGACCACCGCATCGTTGCGCGACTTCTTCGGTGCCGATGGCTACGCCATACTCAAGGAGGACGCCACGCTCGGCGATCTTGAGGCCCTACTCGGCTTCTGGCAACGCGTCGACGCGCAGGAAGGATTCAGCGAGCGCGTGCTCCGCAGGCTCTTCGTGCTGAACTACGCCCCCAACGGCATGTGGACCTATCTGCTAAGCGTATGGTTCCTTGCCAACAGCGACAGCAAAGGTGTCCTCGATGACGAGGCACTCTACGGCTTTCTAAACAAGATCACGGCATTCATTTTCGCCTACGCCATTGAGCGACCCGGCGTGAACGCGCTGCGTTCGCCAGTGTATCCCGAGATGATCAACATCGTGGAGCACCGCCCGGTGGAGTTTCCTAACCACCACTTCAATCGCGCAAATATTGCTGAGCGATTCCGGACCTACGTGTTCACCAACGGCAGGCCTGTAACGAAGTCCATGCTCACTTGGTGGGCGTACGCAGACCCAGATCAACCACTCATGGACCTAGACACCACGCTCGAAATTGAGCACATCTATGCCAAGAAGCGCAACGAGATAGACCCGCTCGTCGATCAATCCAGCCTGGAGGCGCTGGGTAACAAGGCGCTGCTCGAGAAGCGTGTAAACATCCGCGCGGCCGACTACAGATTCTGCGATAAACGCAAGTACTATGAGGGATACACCGACGGCAATGGCAAGCGCAAAGCCGGAACAAATATCGCGGAACTCAAGCGCCTGACGCAAGTCATGGGAGACTTCACCGAAATAGACATCGCGACTCGCACGGCACGGATCATCGATGCCTTCGTGGACTACCTGGGCGACAACGGGCTTTTGAGCTAAGGAGCGAACATGTTCGAAAGACTAACCAAGTACGCTGGCAAGCTGGCGGACAGAAACATGAATGTCGAGTTTGGGGGCGGGACGTTCGGACTCGAGGATTTCGTCGACGATTTCTATGAACTGGACGGGTTCGCGGACACCAGCTACTTCGAGACGCTTGAACGCCATAGCATCGACACCTCGGAAGGCATAGACAGCTGCGACATCGACCATGGGGACATTGACCTGATACGTGCATGCATCACGTGGTGCGTTCGTGGCGACCGCTTCTGCGACGGACTCCTTGCCGCGCAAGCCAGGAGCGGGTTTCTGGACCGTTGCCTCTCCCGGCTGAAGGAGCTCGACGAGGGCCGATCGACTGCCGCGAAGACATTTCGACCGTGACAGCTACCAACGATAAGCAATAAATCAAGGAGCGTTCCTCAGATAAAGGCCAGTTACAGCTGGTAGCAAAACTTGCAAAAAATAGCAAAAGTTGCAAAAGAAAATGTCAGCAACTATGCATGGCAATCAGTAACCCTCTTGGCAAGGGAAGTAGGCTTTCCACCAACACCGATTGCCATGCGTTCTTCTTGCCCTTAGGCCAGCTTGCGAGCGAGCTCTCGCACCTCTTCCAACTTGGGCGACGATGCCATGCTGTCGCGCTCGGTCATACCGCTAACGGTGACAATGCCCTGGTCCTCCCACTTGCAGTACGCGCAGGTTGACTTGTACATAGCGATCGCCGCATCATAGACGCCCTCGCTGTGGCTATCGAGCAAAAGGGCCGTCTTGGTGAACGGGAAGCCCGTGGCACCGAAGGCGTACAGGCGGTCGATGGCGGCCTTCTCCTGCGCAGTGATATCAAACCAGTAGATAGGCGAAGCGAAGACAACCATATCGGCGCCTTTCAGCGACTCGATCACGTCGGCCATGTCATCCTTCTGCACGCAAGTGCCCTCGTGGGCGAAGCAATACTGGCACCCCAGACAACCAGCGATCTTCTTGCTGGCAACGCGGATGACCTCGACCGTATTGCCGGCCTCGCGCGCGGTCTCGGCAAAGGCCTCGACCATAGTGTCGGTATTGGCGCCCTTGCGCGGGCTACCGCTCAATACAACGATATTCATAAGAATCTCCCTTCTTCATGCCGCAGGCGCGCGGCACACATTTCGTTGTAACCAAAACAGATGGAGCTATTCAGTCGTCTGTAGATCGCATCTCTCGTTCGCGCTCTCTAGACACAATCTCATTGCCTGATAACTCCTCGACCGTCTTGATTCTCTCTCCGAAAATTGAACAGCAAATCGTTGCTCACAAAGTATCGACTGTGGGAAAATTAGCTTGAGCTTTCTCCCTGCTCGCGTAAGCGTTCGCGTGAAAGAGCCTAGCCGCATCGGCCAGGCGCAATATAGATCCGCGAAACCGGCCTACGAACAAGGAGCGTCTTATGTATGAACAGCATGTTGCACCGCAGACCCATAACAAACGGACTGGCCTGTCTATCCGCGACGTCAAGCGTCATGCAGACGCCAGAATCGCCGCCTTCGGAGTAAGCATTCTTGTGGCAGGACTGCTTTTGCTACCCTGCGCAGCACTGGCGACAGAAATGCCCGAAACCGATGTCGCAGCACCCATTACCTGCAACGAAGCCAACGCAGAAGGCAGCCTCACAGCTACCACCGTTGTCGACCATAACTATGACCTGGAGCTCCCTCCTGCCTTCATGTTGGTCCAGAATGAGGCGTTTGTATACGATTTCCCCGACAAACCCGAGGACTTCATCTACGGGCTTAACGACACCGTCCATCTCTTCAAGATCGACACCGATACCGAAGGCCTTATAAAAACCGAGAACCCCAAAGAGGCCAGCGTCTCTATTGCCCTGACCATGATCGACAATCACGTTAGAGCAACCGCTGTCTTTACAGGCGGCTACGCCGACGACCAAATCCCTTACAGACTGAACCTCACCAGCTCAACCCGCCTCGGCACACACGTTGACCGCGACTTCGACAGCGGGCAGGGGATTACGCACGAGACGCGGCACGATTACTACATCCGCTACGTCTTCGACAGCGACGTGCACTTGATTGCAACCGATACGAGCGGTTCCAAACCCGATCCAAGTGTTAAACCGAGCCCAGAGGTCAAACCCGAACCGGAAACCAAGCCCGAGCCCACACCGCAGCCCAAGGCAGAAAAGCCCGCGGCAAATCCCGTTTCCACTAAGGCAGTAGCGGCGGTTAAACCAGCCAGGACCACCCTACCCGCTACGGGCGACAACGGCGCGATAGCAGTCGCCCTGAGTGTTGCCGGTGGCGTAGTTGCATCAGTTAGCATTTCCGCAACAAGGCGTCGCAACCGCTAGCTAAAACAAATACGCCATTCACACAGGCAAACAACCAAGCTCCAACGAAAACGGTCCAGTCATCCGACTGTGCCGCACTCCAGTAGTTCGCAGAGGATATCAAGGAGGTGACCCAGGCTTCCCTTGTCGCCCTCGAGCTGTGCGACAGGCAGATCAGGTTTGGGAAGTAGAACGGCCCTTGCGCGAGGCGTGAATCGGCAAGTCTGACGTTTATTCCCGGGGCCAAGCAGGGCCGGAGGTTTTATTGGCGGCTCTTACGGGCGGCGCGAGTTTTGGCGAGGACGTAGGCATCGGGGTCGTCTTTGAACCAGGGGCAACGGCGCACGCCGGAGACCATATGGCGGTGGGGGCAGCCGCCCATGCACATGGGCAGAATGTGGTGCACGGATGATTGGGCGTCCACAGGCCGAGTGAAGCCATAACAACACTTCGCGCATCGAGCAGTTTGAGCCGGCGTGCGCATGTCGGCGCCATACCGGGAAGGGAGGGCCTTCTTGTGGGGCGGACGACCCCATTGCAGTCTCCTTCCGCTCTATAACTACGGAATCAACGGCAGCCGCAGGAGAATCGCTATCGTACTCGTAGCGGTTCTCCGCCCCCTAAGCAGCGTGTCCGCTACGAAACGACCGTCTTGTAATAGGCGCCGAAGTCTGCGAGCGAGTCCATGATGGGCATCATCTGGCGGCCGAGCTCGGTAAGGCCATACTCAACGCGGGGAGGATTCTCGCCATAGTCATGGCGAAAGACCAGCCCATCATCCTCCATCTGCCGCAGGCTGTCGGTAAGCACCTTCTGAGAGATCCCCTCAAGGTTGCGGCGCAACTCGTTGAAACGCCAAGGGCGTACGCGCAAGTTACGGATAATGAGCAGCTTCCACTTTCCGCCAATGAGCGCTACCGCCGTTGCGACCGGACACTCCGGAAGCTCCTCTTTCGCCATCATGGGAGACCCAACCTCCTTGACCATACCGGTTTCACAAAAAAGTACACAGTTACAAATATGTGCGTACTCGTATTTGCATGCGCCTTCGCGTTGAATATAGCTCACGCAGGAGATGCCTACAAGGTAAATTAACCCCAAGAGAGGAACCATTATGGCTAATTATGCAAAGACCCACATCGGTAATGAGAGCCGTGTCGAGCTGCACGAAGTGCTCGGGCTTACCGGGGCAGAGGTGAGTGTCAACAATCTTCCCGCCGGCGCTGGCGTTCCGTTCGTCCATGCACACAAGGAAAACGAGGAGATCTATGGCGTGCTCGAGGGCGCGGGCTCGGTCACGATCGACGGTGAGGAAATCGAGCTTGCAGCCGGCGACTGGCTGCGCATTTCCCCCGCCGCACACCGCCAGTTCCGCGCCGCGTCCGACTCGGGCATCGCATACGTCTGCATCCAGGTCAAGCAGGGATCCCTTAATGCCTTCACGGCCGACGACGCTATCATGTTCTAATTCGCAATCGATGCGCAAGGGGCCAATGAAGCCCCGTCCGTTGGCCCCTTGCGCAAATCTGCTGACGCAAAACTACCCCACATCCCGGCCGGCTTCACGCAAAAGAGGCGGAGGCACGCTTTGTCGGTTCCGGAAATAAAAGCCAAGACAGTTACAATATAATCACTTCGGACTCAGGACGTTGAGCTTTCGTTTTGTCCCAAATCCTTGCCAGCTCTGTGGCGGATACCGAAAGCTGCAGATCGATTATCTGCGGATTGTATTAATCCATGCCTGAATATCTTTCTCAGAAGTACGGAGCATGGATTCATCAAACTGCACATCGAGACCCGGCTTCACGATTGCGCCCTTGCAGGCTTCCTCAAAGTCCTTCAGCGCGTGTCCCAGCCAGCCGCCATTGGTGGCAAACGGATACACGATCTTCCCGGTCAGGTCAGCCCGCTCCAGGAAACTGCGCATGGCGGGCGCAAAGGTGTACCACCAGACAGGAGAACCCAGGATGATGGTGTCGTAATCTCTCCAGCCAATGTGCAGCGGCTTCAGTTCCGGGCAATAACCCTCGGCAATCTCACGCTGCCCCTGATTGACGACTTCATCATAATCGCCATCGTAGGGAACAACCGTATCCATACGAGCAATATCCCCGCCGATTTCCCTCTGGATCATCTCGGCGATGCGCTTCGTGTTGCCTCCGTAGGAGTAGTACAGAATCAAGGTTTTCATTTCACGCTTTCTCCTCATGCAAGAGGCTTTCCGCTGAACACGGGAAATGCGCTGAATTCACCATAGTTGGCGATGCGCTCCATGTTCTTGAGAGTTTCCATGTCTTCCTCGGAGATTGCGAAATCCACGCCCGCGTTGCTTTCCATGTGGGCGGGATCTGCCGTCTTGGGAAGCGCGACGGCTCCAAGCTGAAGGACGTAGCGGATGCAGAGCTGGGCGGCAGATACGCCGTACTTCTCTGCCATCTTAACAATCGCCGGATTCTTCAGCGCCTCGCCGTGGGCGATGGGAGAGTATGCCTCCACCTGAATGCCCTGCGCCTTGCAGAAGTCCACCAATGCCGAATCGGTGTTGGTGATGTGCAGGAGGATCTGATTGACCATGGGCATCACGCGGCAAGAACCCAGGAGGTTCTCAAGGTCATCTTGCAGGAAGTTGGACACGCCGATTACCTTGACCTTGCCCGCCGCCCGCGCGTCCTCCAGCGCACGCCAGACCTCCTTGTTCTCCTCGAAATAGCGCTTCTCCACACGGAACTCGCCCCACGGCTGGGGAGAGTGGATGATCATCTGGTCGAGGTAGCCGAGCCCCATCCTCTCCAGCGTCTCATCGATGGACTTCGCCGCATCCTCGTAGGTCTTCAGCTCTGCCGCGATCTTGCTGGCGACGAAAAGCTCTTCCCGGCGAACGCCGCAGGTGTGCACGCCCTCGCCGACGCCGCGTTCGTTTCCGTAGGCCTGCGCGGTGTCGATCAGGCGATAGCCCAGCTTTACCGCCTCGCGAACGGCTTCCGCCGCCTCGGCATCGTCGATGAATCAGGTGCCCAGTCCCAGCTTGGGAACCTGAACTCCGTTTGCCAACGGGTAGGCTTCATTCAAGATCATCGTTCTACTCCTCGCCCCAGATATCCTTTGCCATGCGGAAAACCGCCCACGCCTTGGGCCAGCCGCAGTAGAAGGCTGCATGGGTCACGACCTCCGCGATTTCTTCTTTTGTAATACCGTTCTTCTTTGCCGTCGTCAGGTGATAGCGGAAGCTCTCATCGGTAAGCCCCTGAGCCATCAGCGCGACGACGGTCACGAGGGAGCGGTCGCGGAGGCTGAGCTGCCCCTCTCGGCTCCAGACCTCTCCGAAGAGCACGTCATCGTTCAGTTCCGCGAATTTCGGGGCGAATTCGCCCAGGGCATCTCTGCCTGCCGTCTGCTTGACTGCCATGTTTCGTTCCTCCCTACAGCCTTGCGTACTCTTCATGGGATACCGGCTCGCACTACTCGTTCTCGCAATTCACGCCGGGAACCTCCACGGCGATATGGCTGAACCAGCTGTCCTTCTTCGCTCCGTGCCAATGCTTGACGTTGGCGGGGATCATCACGACGCAGCCCTCGTGCAGGCTGACGGCGGCCTTGCCTTCCTCCTGGTACCAGCCCTCACCAGCCGTGCAGATCAGGAGCTGACCGCCTCCTTTGTCCGCATGGTGGATATGCCAGTTGTTGCGGCATCCCGGCTCGAAGGTCACGTTGGCGGCGAACAGGCCGCCTTCCGGATCGGTCAGCGGATTCAGGAACGACTCGCCGGTGAAGTACTGGGCATAGGCGGTGTTCGCCGTTCCCGTGCCGAATGCGTTGACCTACTCGAACTGCTCTTTTCGTTCATACCTCATAATTGAAACCTCCTGCTAAAGATTATCGATTCACGCCATAGCGCAGCCAGACCGCCCCGCCGTCCATGGCCTTCGCCTCTTTCGGCGTGAAGCCAAGGGCCTTGCTCTCCGAAATGCCTTCTGCGGCTCGGAAAACCGGAGGCGTATCCGGGCCCCCGTCTGCCGCCGCCGCCAACACGATGCTAATCTCATCGCACATCCCCGCTTGCAGGAACGACCAGTTCAGCACGCCGCCACCGCCCAGCATCAGGGTCTCGATGTTGAATTCTTCTTTCAGCTTGGAAAGGGCCAGACCGTGATCCAGCTCCGTTTCTCCCGCGATGATGTACGAGATTCCCAGCTTTCTCAAAAATGCCCTGTAGGCGTTGCCGACCCGCTCTGTCAGCACCTCGACGACATGGGCGGTGGTGTCCACATAGCGCAGGGTGCTGCTTTTCCACCCCAGCTTGCCGCGGGGGTCCACGGAGACATAGAACATTCCGAAGTCCGGCTGCGCGATGAAATCACCTGCCGGAACGACCGGCGCATCTTCGTCCAGGTCCGGCTTCCTGTAGAAGGTGAAGTTGTCGTCCGTTGTCACTCTGCCGGACAGCCAGCCCTGGTGATGGTAAAAGGGCTCTTTCCCAAAGGCGATGTCGTAGAACGCATCGCCCGCCGCTCTGCCCTGCGGCGTTCCCATGTAACCGCCCATGATCTTTCCGTCCAAAGCGCACATCATGTGGCAGAAAACATACGGCCTGTTCACGTTCGATTCCCCTCCTTATGATTGACAAACATTCTGTTTGGAAGCATGCTTCCTTTAAACTTCATGTGCATCCTAGAACTTAAAGTTAACTTTAAGTCAAGGGGATTCTGGAATAATTCGGAGGGGTTTTCAGATGGTCTATACGGTGGGGGAAATGGCGAAACTGCTGGGGGTTGCGGCGTCCACCTTACGCTACTACGACAAGGAGGGGCTGCTGCCCTTCGTGGAGCGCTCCTCCGGTGGCATTCGCATGTTCCGAGAATCGGATATCGAATGGCTGCAGGTGATCGGCTGCATGAAGAAAGCCGGGATGTCCATCAAGGACATCCGGCAGTACATTGAGATGGCGCTGCAAGGAGACGACACCATCGATTTGCGCCTTGCCATGTTCCGGCGCCAACAAGAAGTTCTGAAACAGCAGATGGCGGAATTGCAGCACACCATGGAGATGGTGGATTATAAGTGCTGGTATTACGAAACGGCGAAGGAAGCGGGTACGGTCGATGCCCCGCAGAAGATGGAGCTTGCCGAAGTCCCGGAACGCTTTCGGAAGATTCGGCAGGAGCTGCGCACTGCGCCGGGGACTGCGGCAACGATATAACAAGACTGCTTAGGCAACGGCAGTCAACCGCTTGATAATCACGGTAACTTTACCGTTCAAAAAAGTACTACCAACAAACGACCACCCCGGCTATCCGCTGTTCGCGGAAGAGCAGGGGAGCTCTTGTCGCCGGGATGGAACCTTTTCAACTCGCAGAATAGCAGAATCGCCTCGCAAGCCAGAATCAGCACGGGACGGCAGCGGGCAGAACCGCCACCGCTAAATTACCCTCACGCTGTCACTGGCAGCCCTGATTAAATATGCTAGGTATCTCGGGATAATGCTATCGGTCGCATACGCGCAAGAGTGTCCGCTGATTGCAGCCGGTTGTTCCCCTTCCTACGCCAATGGTGTGCAGACATCTTCGATATTCTTGCTCGTTCTGGCGAAAATCGCGTCTCCAGGGTTTGCCTTTTTCGATTTAGCGTATTGCTCTTCAGATCATCGTGGTGTGCTCGTAGCCGCGCTCCACGAGGAGCCGCTCGGCAACGTCGAGAATCTTCTCGACCGTCTCCTCCAGGTACTTATTGCGTGCCACGAGCACCTCCGTCCTTGTTATCGCGATAAACATACCATGAGTGGCGTACGGGTCGAGAAGGGCTGGCGCCAAAAGAGCCCAACGGCCGTTACAGCTTCGTTAGAAACGCGCCCCACCATGGATGTTGAACCCGAAAGGTAAGGCGCGCGGGCACGGCGACTCGGCCCGCGCGCCCGGAAGAGAAAGGATAAGCCCATGGATTACATGCTCGAGACGCGCGGGCTCACCAAGCGCTTCGGCCGCGGCGACCAGGCGCAGGACGCCGTGGCCGACGTGAGCCTTCATATCCGCGAGGGCGAGGTGTACGGGCTGCTCGGCCCCAACGGCGCCGGCAAGTCGACAACGCTCAAGATGATCTGCGGGATGCTGCGGCCGACGGCCGGGGAGATCCTCTTTGCCGGGCACGCCTGGCGCCGCGAGGACCTCTACGCAATCGGCAGCCTCATCGAGGAGGCGCCGCTCTACCCCAACCTCACCGCGCGCGAGAACCTGCGCGTGCGCACCACGCTGCTGGGCCTTCCCGAGAGCCGCATAGATGAGGTGCTCGCCGCCGTGGACCTCGCGGACACTGGGAAGAAGCGCGCCGGGCGCTTCTCGATGGGCATGCGGCAGCGCCTGGGGCTCGCGCTGGCGCTGATCGCCCGGCCACGCCTGCTCGTGCTCGACGAGCCCACCAACGGCCTCGACCCCATCGGCATCGAGGAGCTGCGCGACCAGATCCGCGGCTTCGCGGCGGCGGGCACGACGGTGATCGTCTCGAGCCACATCCTCTCCGAGGTGCAGCAGATGGCGGACACCATCGGCATCATCTGCGGAGGGCGCCTCGCCTACGAGGATGCGCTTCGGCCCGGGCAGGACCTCGAGGAACTCTTCATGAGCTTCTGCCGGGAAGGGCGACGAGCACGCGGGGAGGTGGCGGCATGACGGGCGAGAAAGGCGGCCTGCTCGCGGGCCTGCGCGCCGAGGCCCTGAAGTCGCGCCACGCGGCACCGGTTCGCCTGGCCGTGCTCATGGCGCTGCCGATGCCACTGCTCGGCGCGATGCCCTACCGGGGCGTGCAGATCTTCAGCGCGTGGAACTACTGGTACGCGCTCTTCCTGCCCGTGTCTCTCTCGCTCGTGGTGGCGTGCGTCGCGCGGGCGGACGCGCGCACGCGGATGCGGGGGCTTCTGGGCCTGGGCTTCCCGCTTAGGCGCGCCTGGTGGGCCAAGGCGCTCTGGTGCCTCGCGCTCTGCGCGCTCTCGAACCTCGTGGTCTTCGGCATCTACCTCGTGGGATCGGCGTTCTCCTCGCAGGGCCTCACGGTCGCGGGCACGCTCACGATGCTCCTCTGCGCGCTCGTCAACACGGTGACCGCGGCGTGGATGATCCCCGCAGGGCTCTTCCTCACGGCGCGGCTTGGCATGCTCGCGGGCATCTTCTGCCCGCTCGCCGCGCAGCTCGTGGGTGGTTTCGCCTGGTCGCTGGTGCCACTGCCGCAGCTCTTTCCGCCGTCGGCGAGCATGGTCATCCCTACGAGCTTCATCCCCGTGCTGCCGAGCGGCGAGCCACTCGCGGCGGACATGGCGCTCGGCGGGGCGCTCACGGCGGACGGCATGCTCACACTGGCGGGCCTTGCGGTCTGCGCGCTCGCGTTCGCCGCGCTCACGGCGGCGGGCGCGGCCTGGTTCGCGCGCTCCGAGGAGAGGTGATGGCCATGACACGACTCTCCGACCCGACGCCGCGCATGACTCTCCCGCGGGCCCTGCTCTCCGAGGCCCTGCGCCTGGCGCGCTCCCCGCTCACGGCGGTGCACCTCGTCTGCGGCCTGGCAGCCGGTCTTGCCTGCGGCGAGTACTTCTCCGTTACCCGATGGGACCCGGCGCTGGGCGCGGACGCCTACGTCCAGTTCCTCGGCGCCCTCATGCCGCTCATGTCCGCCATCGTCTGTGGGCTCGCCGTGGACGAAGAGCGTGCTGCCGGGCGCCTCGCCAACCTCACGGCGGTCCCCTCGCGCGGGCGCGCCGTCGCGGCGAAGCTGCTCGCCCTTGCGGCGCTCGGCGCGGGCGCGCTGGCCGTGGCGCTCGGCGTGTTCGGGGCCGTGCTCGCCGTCGCCGGGCGCCTGCCGCTCGGGCCCGCTCCGCTTGCGGCCGCCTGGGCGGGCATCGTGCTGGGCAGCCTGCCCCTCTACGCGCTGGGGCTCGGCGTGTCCCTGCGCCTCGGCCGCAACGCCGTCATCGGCGCCGGCGCGGCGGGGATGCTCCTCGCGTTCTTCTCAGTGGGCGGACTTGCGCACGGCCTCATGACCGGCGAGCTCACCGGTGCCCTGGCGACGCCCCTGAGCTGGGTGCCGCTCGCCTGGCCCGTGCGCCTGGGGTCGCTCGGAGTGGAGGTCTTCATCGACGCCGCACGCGCGGCGGCCCCTCTCCTCACGACTGCGATCGCTGGCCTCGTGCTCACCCTGGCAACCGCCGCCGTCCTTATCGCCTGGTTCTGCCGCTTCGAGGACGGGAGGGCAGATGCGTAGGAAGCCGCTCGCCGCCGTGCTCGCCCTCCTCTCCGCAGCGCTCGTCCTGGGCGGGAATGCCCTGCTCGACGCCGGCTGGGGGTCGGCGCTGCACTCGATCGCCGAACGCGTGCTGCCCAACCCTGAGATCACCATGTGGGCGTCGGCGCCCGAGCCCGGCAGTCACGCGAGCTCCTACGCCGACGCCACCGGGGCGGGGGCGAACTACGTCTACCTGGTGGACGCGGCGGACGACAGGGGCAATGTCCGAGAGCTCCAGCTCATCTTCTTCGGACGGGAGTCGGACGGCGAGGGCTGGCTCGAGATCGAGGCGCGCGGCGGCTCGGGCGTGCGCTACCGCGCGTGCGATGCGGCCGAGGCGCCCGCGGCTGCGCGCGAGGCTCTGGACCGCTGAGCGCGGCGCTAGTACAATTCCGACGGGAGTTTCAGGAGGTCGAACATGGCGAGGATACTGGCAGTGGATGATGAGCGGGCGATCCTCGACGCGCTCGCGCGCGTCCTCGGCCGCGACGGCCATGAGGTCGTCAAGGCGGCGGACCCGACGGCGGTCCCGGGGATGGACCTCTCGCGCTTCGACCTCGTGCTCTGCGACGTCATGATGCCGGGGCTCGACGGCTTCGAGCTCGTGCGGCAGATCCGCCCGGACTTCGACGGGCCCATCATCTTCCTGACCGCGCGCGTGGCCGAGGAGGACGCCGTGGCCGGCTACGGCCTGGGCGCCGACGACTACGTCCGCAAGCCCTTCGGGGCCGCGGAGCTGCGCGCCAAGGTCGCGGCCCATCTACGCCGTGAGCGCCGGCCGCGCTCGCACGCCCTCTCCTTCGGGGAGGTGCGGATCGACCTCGGGGCGCGCGAGGTCGCCGTGGGCGGCGAGGCCGTGCCGCTCACGCCCACCGAGTACGCCATCTGCGAGTACCTCGCCCGCCACCCCGGACATGTCATGAGCCGCGCGCAGATCCGCGAGGCGGTGCTCGGCTGGGAGAGCGACGCCGACGACGCGGCCATATCCATGCAGGTCAGCCGCGCCCGGAGGAAACTCTCCGAGGCCGGCGCCGATCCGATCGCGACCGTCTGGGGGATGGGGTACAAGTGGCAGCTCTGAGGACCGGGGCGCGAGGTCGCGGGGGCATGCCGCTCTCCTTCGTCATCGCGCGCTACTTCGCCTACGCGTTCGCGGCGGTCGCCACGGCGTGGCTCGCCTCGTTCATGGCGCTCTCCGCGGCGATCAACGCGGGCTTCGTCTACGAGGCAAGCTGGGGGCCGGCCAATACGCGCGAGGTCGCGGAGGGCCTGGCACGCGACGGCGTCTGCGGGCAGCAGGACGTGCCGACGGCGTACCGCTACCTCATCCTGAACAAGGACGGATACGTGCTGATGACAGACCTCGAGGGCACGCGGCTCGAGGACGCGACGGAAATGGCCCGTGCGGCACTCGCCGCGGATCCGGGCACAGTGGAGATCGAGGGCGGGGGCTCGGGCCTCACCTGTGCCGCGTTCCCGCTCAAGGGCGGCGGGGCCTGCGCACTCGTCAGTGAGTACCTGCCGCAGTGGGTCTCGCGCGACCTCGCCGGCCTGCTTCCCAACCCGCAGAACCTCATGCTCGTCGGTGCCGCTGCGGGAAGCGCGCTCGCGCTCGTGGCGCGCCGCGCGAGCCGCGTGATCTCGCGCAAGATGGCGCCGCTCGCGGATGCGGCGGAGCGCGTCGGCGCGGGGGAGCTCGACTTCGCGGTCGGCAGCACCAACGTGCGCGAGGTGAACGACGTCCTCGCCGCGATGGACGCCATGCGGGCCTCCCTCGCCGAGTCGCTCGAGGCCCGCTGGGCCGCGGAGCGGGGGCAGCGCGAGCAGGTGGCGTCGCTCGCCCACGACCTCAAGACGCCGCTCACCGTGCTGCGCGCCAACGCCGACTTCGTGGCGGAGGAGCTGGAAGACGAGAAAGACGCCGACCTCGCGGCCGCCGCGCGCGACATAGCCGGCAGTGTCGAAAGGCTCGACGGCTACGTGCGCCTGCTCATCGAGGCCTCGCGCGGGTCCGGCGGGGCGGAGAGGGCCCCCATGCGGCCGGCCGAGCTCTGCGAGCAGGTCCTCGCCGAGGCCGCCCAGATCGCCCGGGCGCGAGGCGTGACGCTCGACGCGGCCACGGGCCCTGCCGTCGCGGGCGCGCCCGAGGCCCCGCTCGACCGAACCGCCCTGGCGCGAGCCGCCGCGAACCTTGTGGTCAACGCCGCCGAGCACGCGCGCTCGCGCGTGGCGGTCTCCTGCGACGTCGCGGACGGACACCTCGTCATCGAGGTAACCGATGACGGACCGGGCTTCTCTCCCGCCGCCCTCAAACGCGGCTGCGAGCGCCTCTTCACAGACGACTCCTCTCGCTCCTCGCGCGACGGAGGCCGCCACTACGGGCTCGGCCTCCACGTCGCCTCCGAGGCCGCGAGCGCCCACGGGGGCTCCGTCTCGCTCGCCAACAGCCCCTCGGGCGGCGCGGTGGCCACCATCGCGGTCCCCCTGTGCGGGGCCTGACGACTCAGGCCCTCACACCGGAGTGCCTCGCAATCAAACGCTTCCCGGATAATAATACCCGTTGCAGGGATCGCCCTGGCTAGTCGCCGCCCATGCGCATGAGCATGTCGGCGATGCGAGTCGCCATCTCGTCCACCGCCGCACGGATGTTAGCGACCCAGGACGCATGGCCGGCCTGATCGGATGCCTCCGCTTCAAGCACGTCGCAAATGACGGCGGCGACCACCCCGTGAGCCGCCCGCGGCCGGGCACGCGAAGGAGCCTCGAGACGAAAGGAGCTCGAGGACGACCATGACCAAGAGCATTAGCAGGAGCCCGGTGAGGCTCATCGCATCGACCAACGCGATATTCGGCGCCGACGAGGCGTGCGCGATGCTGTGCATCAGCCGCGACGCCATGTACCGGCTCGCCCCCCCTGCACTTACCGTTAGAGTATGCTATAAGGTTACTGGTGGCCCATTGAGCTACCTCCAAGTGCCGGGGGAGTCCCCCGGCTATTTTTTTATCCATTCCATTAGGAGTCCCCATTGGCCTAGGAGCTCAGCATCTTCGTCGACGAGAGCGGGCCGCGGCGACAAGGCTCGCTACTACCTGCTCACACTCGTCTTTCACGACCAGGAAGACAGCATCGCCGAGGCGGTCACGGACTATGAGGCCAAGCTTGCCAGGGGCGATCTCCCCAACATTCCGTTTCACTCCGAGCCTCTCATGAACGGACACAAAGACTTACTGCATGATTCGTGTGTTATAGTTAGATGTCTCTAACTATTTGGGGGCGATAGCAATGCACGAACGCAAGGGCTTCTGGGACAAGAATGCCGGTCGGTACGACCGTTTCATGCGAAAGGACCGGGCGGCGTATGGGAAGATGTATGAGCTGATCAGGCCGGTGGTGAAAGCAAAAACCGTACTGGAGGTTGCCACCGGCACGGGGCTTATCGCAAAGAGCATCGTAAATGCGGCGGCGCACATCGAGGCTACGGACGCTTCTGCAAAGATGATCCTTGAAGCAAAGCGTGACAATCAATCCGCAAAGCTGCACTTTTCCGTACAAGATATGTTCCGCCTGCCCTATGCACAGAAGTCCTTTGATGTGGTGATCGCGTCCAACGCGCTTCACATAGTGCCGCATCCGGAAAAGGCCCTGCAAGAAATCAGGCGGGTGCTGAAGGACGACGGCGTGCTCATCGCGCCAACCTTCACCCACGCGGGGAGCTCGGTTTCCGGCAAGGCAAAAGCCTTTTTCATGAGTATGGCGGGATTCCCCCTCCACAGCAGGTGGACAAGCGAGGAATACCTACGTTTCCTGCGTCAAAACGGCTGGGCGGTGCAGAAAAGCGCGGTGCTAAAGGCCTCGTTCCCGTTGACCTATGCGGAATGCACGAAATCGGAGGGGCCAGATGTCGTTCTTTGAAAACGCCCGCAAGCCCGTGGGCCTCAGCGGAAAACTTATGGTTGCCATGATGAATCTGGGCCACAGCCCTGTGGCGCGGTGAGGACTTCGATTTCTACGACTTGCGCCAAACGCCAAGGTGCTAGATTGCGGCTGCGGCACGGAAGTAAGGGTAACAAGCACGGGCATTTTTGCATCCATCCTGCACATGGCGATAGGCATGACGGTTATAGCGGCTGTGCTGGCGGCAATTATGACAGTTTTTATTCACTGAGGAGGGAACCTATGAAATGTAAAATTGAGAAAAACACCGTGCAGGAGACGCTGATCCTCCCGCTGTATTCCCGAAAGCTGTGTACGGAGCTGTACCCGAACCTTTACAGGGATGAAACAGCGGTTCGTCTGCTCGACCAGATCGACTACGACTTTTCAGAGGCAGAGAAAAACTCCCGCAGTCTGATGCAGCGCTTTGGTGCGCTGGAGGTGGCCATGCGGCAGAGTGATCTTGCTTTCGAGGTGCGGGATTACCTGAAAGGCCACCCCAATGCGGCGGTGGTCAATCTGGGCTGTGGGCTGGACAACACCGGCAGAACCTGCGACAACGGTAGATGCAAGATTTACAATCTGGACTTCCCGGATGTAATCGCCTTGCGGCAGCAGCTACTGCCCGCCGGGGATCGGGAACAAAATATCCCCTGCGACCTGAAAGACACCGCATGGTTTGGCAAAATCGATGCCTCCGGCGGGGCGGTGTTCTTCGCCTCCGGGGTGTTCTATTACTTCCTGACCCAGCAGGTCCGGGAACTGGTGCAGGGGATGGCGGACGCTTTCCCCGGCGGTGTGCTGGTCTTTGATGCTGCCAATCGGACGGCAGTGAAGATGATCGCAAAAACATGGCTTAAGACTGCAAAAATCAAGGATGTGGGGGCATATTTTGCGGTTTCGGATGCCGCCAAGGAAATCGGCACGTGGGACAGCCGTCTGCAGGTCACAAGTCGCGGCTATATGCTGGGTTATAACGATTTGAGAGACCCTTCTGTCAGCGGCTTTTTCCGGTTTCTCGCAAGGGTCGGTGACAACGGGATGAAAATGCAAATCGTGAAAATAAGATTTTGAGAGACAAAAATGCAAAAGACGAGCACTTCTTGCCGCTCAATTGGCAAGAAGCGCTCGTCTTTTCTTAACGCGTTGTATGGCGGAGAGAGCGCAAGTTACGCGAGCGCCCTTCTTGCCAGCTCGGCCGCGCCGAGGATTCCTTGGTCGCCGCCGCAGCCCGGGGCGCAGATGTAGCTCTCCATGTCCTTAAGCTCGGCGGTCTGGATGTAGCCACCCAGATATTCGAGGGTCTTCTTGCGGACGATGCCGTAGAGCTGCTCCTGGTGCATCACGCCGCCGCCGAGGACGATGCGGCGAGGCGAGTACATGAGCACGAGGTTCGCGCACATCTGCCCCAGATAATCCCCCTCGAGCGCCCACGCCTCATCGTTGTCCGCGAGCTCGGCCGCGGGCTTTCCCCAGCGCGCGGCAATGGCGGGGCCGGAGGCGAGGCCCTCGAGACAGCTCGCGTGGCTCGGGCAGACGCAGCGTCCCTCCTCGGTGGGACGGGTCCTTACCAGCATGTGGCCGGCCTCGGGGTGCAGCATGCCGTGAAGGAGCCTGCCCGCGCACATGACGCCCGCGCCCACGCCGGTGCCGATGGTCACGTAGACGGCGTCCTCGAGCCCCTTGCAGCAGCCGAAGACCACTTCGCCGAGGCAGGCAACGTTCACGTCCGTGTCGTAGGCCACCGGAATCCCGAGGGCGTCGGCGAACGCGGCGCGAAGACCATGGCCTCGCCACGCGAGCTTGGGCGTCTGGAGGATGGAGCCGTAGCGCTCGTCGTTGGGGTCGACGCAGGTCGGGCCGAAGGCGCCGATGCCCAACGCGTCCACATCGCGGGCGGTGAACCACTCGATCATCTGCGGGACGGTCTCGGCGGGCGCAAGCGTCGGGGTCTCCATACGGTCGAGGACCTCGCCGTCGCCGGACACCACGGCACAGACCATCTTGGTCCCGCCGGCCTCGAGGGCGCCGAGCCTCATTTGCTTTTCGCTCATGTGATCCTCCTTACAAAGGGACGCCCGCAGTCATGGTCAACCGCGGACGCCCATAACGTTGGCTTGTTTCGAGGCGACCCTACCTGGGCACGCGGTCCTGCCTTGCGGCAAACGGGGCGAGCACGGCGTGCGGCTCGCTTTGGTACCAGTAGGCGACGGTGGAGATGTCGTCCTCGCGCTCGTAGAGCTTGATGTCGTCGTTGCCGAGGTCCTGGAACGTCACGCGCAGGTCCTCCTTGAACGAGATCGGGTCGGGAAGGTGCCACCTGTAGAGGCCGTGCCTGGGCAGCGCGTCGTCGTTGGTCGCGAGCATCGGGTTCGGGTTCGGCTTGCCCGCGCTGAAGCGGTCGCGCGTGGCGTCGCGCGTCGAGCGGTACGGGTAGCCGGCGAACAGCGTGTTGAAGCACTGCGCCTCGGGCAGCGCGTGGGGCGGCCTGTCGAGGAAGGCCCAGGCACCGCCGAAGTAGTCCTCGGCTCCCGTCGAGGTGACCGTGGGGAACTCCTCGTCGCCGTCGAGGAAGAACTTCATCTCGCCCTCGCCCCACCAATAGCGCTCCAGGGCGCACAGGGCCATGTAGGTGCCGACGTAGTAGCCCTTACCGCGCACGCCGTCGAGCACGGTGTAGTCGACGCCCCTGCGGGTGCTGCGCTCGCGGTTAAAACGGGCGTGGAAGTACATGGCGTCATCCGGCACGTCGGTGAGCGCGTAGTTGAACGTGTAGAAGATGTACTTAATGAACCCGGGGTGCTCGCTCGTAAGCGTGACCTTGGCGTGCTTCCTGAAAGGCATCTCGAAGTAGCAGTTCATGCCGCCCGTCGGGTTCACGCAGATGGGCATCGAGTTGACGATGGCGCGCTCACCGAAGCCGTTGCAGAAGAAGTCGCCGACAGGGCACTCGACCGAGGGGGTCTGCTCGTCGTCCCAGTAGAAGCGCAGCACGAGGTCGCGCATGACGAAGCTGCCGGCGGCGGTCTTGTCGGGGACGGTCATCCAGATGTGGCGGATGATGCCGGGGCCCTCGATGTCCGCGAGCGTGATGGTCTCGCCGGACTCAAGGGGCACGCAGCACGAGCCCTTGCGGCCGACGCCGAGGTGGCTGGCCGACATGGCGGCACGGCCCTTCTCGCCCGTGATGTTCTCGGGGGTGATGGCGCGGCTTTCCTCACCGCCGTGCATCCACACGTCCTTAAGGAACTCTCTCATCGTCGACCTCCTCTATTCGTCGTCTTCGCACTCGGCGGAACTGGCACCGTTCACGTAGACGATCTGCTGGCGCGCCTCGTCGACGAGGGCGTCGAAGTCGAGTTTCTCGTCGGGGCGCGCGAGCGCGACCGTCATGGCGAGCGGGAGGTTGACACCCGCGATCACGTGGATCCGGTCGGAGGCGAAGCGGGAGAAGCGCTGGTTCACGCTGCCGCCGAGCGCGTCGGTGAGGACGACGACCTCGTCAGTGCCCGAAAGAGCCGCCTCGACCGCCGCGTCGAGCCCCTCGCCGTTGTCGTTCACGTAGGCGCACACGGCGTTGACGGCGTCGCTCTTACCCGTAAGGAACTCGAGGGTGTCCTTGAAGCCCTGGGCGAGAAGGGAATGGCTCGCCACAACTATCTTTCTCATTGATTCACCAATCTCTTGGGTCGAAGCTAAGCGAGGATGCCAGCGGCGGAGGCGACCATCGCGAGGACGATCACCACGAGGATGAGGACCGTCATGCTCGCGTTCTTCTTGGTAAGAAGGTAATACGCGCTTCCCGTGATGGCGGCGGGGATCATGGCAGGCAGGATCTTGTCGAGCAGCGGCTGAATCTCCATCGAGACGTCGCCGAAGCTGAAGCTAATCGGGCAGGTGACGCCGATGACCGAGGCGATGAGGCAGCCGACCACGGTGAGGCCGAGCACGGAGGCGGCGGCAGTGAGGTTGGGAAGCTTCTCGCTGAAGTCGGTGACGAGCTTCACGCCCTGCTTGTAGCCGAACTCGAGGGCGTGCATGCGGACCCAGAAGATGGCCAGGATGAGCGCGAACCAGATGCCGGCTCCCACGGGGTTGCCCTCGATGGCCATGTAGGCGGCGATGGAGCCCATGATGGTCGGGATCATGGTCATGAGCAGGGAGTCGCCGACGCCGGCGAGCGGTCCCATGGTGCCGATCTTCAGGTCTTGGACGGCGTCCGCCGCCGCTAGGCCGTCGCGTTCCTCCATGGCCACGCAGGCGCCAAGGATGATGGCGGCGAGCCAAGGCTGGGTATTGTAGTAGCGGAAGTGGTTGTTGAGCGCTTGCTTATAGTCCTCGTCGTTCGTGTAGATCTTCCTCAGGACCGGCGAGAGGGCGTAGGCGACTGAGGCGCCCTGCTGGGTCTGGTAGTTGAAGGTGCACACGCTCATGAGCCAGCGCCAGTTCGCGTTGCGCAAATCCTTCTTGGTGACCTTGTAGCCGGAGGGCTTGCCCTCGGCGACGGCGGTGATGTTCTCGTTTTCCATGGTTACTCATCCTCTCCGATGAAGGCGTCTGCGGAAGCGTGGGCGGCGAGCTCGGTGTCCCTCTCGGCACGCTGGTAGAACGCGATCGCGAGGGCAACGCCGACGATGGCGGCGCCGATGATGGGCACGTTCAGGAAGGCCGAGAGGAAGAAGCCGACGAGCAGGTACTGGAAGTACTTGCCGGTGGGCATGTAGCGGAGCAGCATGGCGATACCGATGGCCGGGAGCATCTTGCCGGCGAGGGTGAGGCCGGAGAGGAACCACTGAGGCATGACCTCGAGGAGCCAGTTGACGGCGGGCTGGCCGAGCGTCACGGAGACAAAGACGGGCAGGGCGGCGCACAGGCCGAAGAGCGCGGGGCAGACCCACAGGATGGCGTTCATCTGATTGAACTTACCCTCGTTGCAGAACTTCTGGGACTTCTCGACGACGAAGCCGTTGAGGATCTTGACGATGACGTCGAGCTGGATGCCGAGCATGCCGACCGGCAGGCCGATGGCGAGGCCCGTGTCCGCGCCCAGGGTCACGCCGTAGGCGGTGGCGATGATGGCCATCGTGCCGTAGTCGGGAATCGACGAGCCGCCGAAGCCCGCGACGCCGAGCTGCATGAGCTGGATGGTGCCGCCGATGACGAGGCCGGTCTGCCAGTCGCCCATGACGACGCCGGTGATAAGGCCCCAGAAGACGGCATAGTTGACGAAGATCATCGGGATGCCGTAGTAGTCCACGTGCTTGATGAAGGCCAGCAGGGTCAAAAGGACGACCTGCAGGATAGTGAAGTTGACCATGATCCCTCCTTAGATGAGGTCGGCGACGGAGACGGGCTTGTCGGCGGGCACGAACTGTGCCGTCACCTTGACGCCGCGGGCGATGAGCGCCTTGTAGCTCTGGACGTTCTCGGCGGAGGCATAGGCGCGCTGGGTGAGCTGGACGCCGCCCTCCTTGACGAGCGAGCCGCCGACGATCAGCGACGGGAGCTCGATGCCCGACTCGACCAGGTGAAGGATCGTCTCGGGCTCCTTGGCGATGACAAAGACCTTCTCGCGGTCGTACTTGCCCGCCGCGAAGTTCTTGAGCGCGGTCTGCTCGGAGATGATCGAGACGGCCATGCCCGCGGGGCGCGCCATCCTCATGGTGGACTTCAGGACCTCGTCGCCGGCGACCTTGTCGTCGATGACCATGACTCGGGTCGCGCCCGACACCGGGGCCCACTGCGTCACGATGATGCCGTGAAGCAGGCGATTGTCGATTCGTGCCATAACAACACTCATGTTTGCTCCTATCAAATGAAGTTTTACGTTCGGTACTGCCTCGGCGCTATCCGGATTCGCGCCGGGCAAGGGGTTATCGGATTATTGAGGACGCGCGGTCAGCTTGCGGCGGCGCGGGGAAGGTCACTCGTCGAGCAGGAGGTCCGAGGAGCCGAGGCGCTCTTCTCGCGCCGGGGCGGCGCTCACGCTTATGTAGTCGAAGACATATGCGATCTCGCTTACGGGAACCTCTACGCGATAGCGCGTCGAGATGCTCGAGAAGCTCTGCCTGAAGGACTCGATGAAATCGGCGCGTTCCTCCTCGAAGCGGTCCTGGCCAACGTAGGTCTCAATGGGGTTTCTGGTAACAAGGCGCTCGACGAGACAGCAGAGGTGAACGTAGAGCCCAATGATGGCGTTACTGCCGATCTTCTCGCCTGTCCTGCGCTGAAGCTCGTGCACGGCGCTCTCGATCTCATGGAATAGCCGCTCCGGGTCGAGGATGGTGATGGAGCGGATGACGTTCTGCAGCGTCATGTTCGAGAGCAGCTTCTCGTGGAAAGAAGAGAGCTCGGAAGCGTCAAGCCACCTGCCGAACACGGCATCAACCTTAGAGGCGGACGCCGTCGACATGATGTCCTCGAGGGCGACGAAGGGGACGGAGGCGACCCCGGGGTCTCCCGTGCCGATGACGGCGCAGACGCGGTGCTCGGAGAAAACGGCGTCATTCGACCCGTTCGCGACGAGCTGCTTGAAGGGCCTCGTGAGCAGGCGCGCGCCTATGGTGCGCGGGAGGCTCTGCGAGACGAGCTGGCGTATCCTCTCCGCGGCGTCGACCCCGGACTCGGAGCAGAAGACGATGGCGTCCTCACGGTTGATGCGCTCGATCACCTTGCAGTGCGTCACGCACGCGGCGGTCGCATCGCCAAGAACCTCGGCGATGGACTTGCCGCCGAGCAGCCCGACCCCGATCTCGAGCGCAAGACCGGTAGAGACGTTGTTCACCACGCCGATAGTGGAGTCGGTAACGTTCTCGAGGGCCTTATAGGCCTCCTCCAAGGAGCCCATGTCGACGAGGAACACGACCCCGGTGCAGTAGGAATGGCGGTCGACGAGGCGCTGGAGCGGACCGACGATGTCCTTCAGCTGCTGGTCGTAGGGCATGTCGACAGCCTCGTACACATGCATGCCGAGCATACGGTTCGCCGCGTCGGCGATGCTCGTCGCCGTTGAGTAGCCGTGGGACAAGATGACGCAGAGCGTCCGAAGGGCCTTCGCATCGCGAGACTCCGATGCGACGCACAGCGTCAGAAGCGTCTTCGTGAAGTGATCGAGCGAGATTCCCAGCGCCCCTTCCACGTCTGCGGCGACCTGATCGGAGACGCTCGAGGCAAACGGTAATTCGGAGGTCACGGCACCGAGGAGATGGGAGATTTGCTCCGCACAGGCAGACTTTCGCTTAGCCAGGCCGATGCCCGGCCACAACTGCAGGCAAATCTCCTGGGCCAGTAGAAAAGCGACCTTCCTCGAAAGCTCGATGCCATAAGAAGAGCCTGCGTCGGCAAGGACCGCGCCCACGATGCGCTCGAAGGCGCGCGACCTCGAGGAGGTAACGCCGCGGCCGAAGATCAAGTGATCCTCAACGCCGCGCACAGCGGAGACAGCTTGCGAGACGAGCTCGGAGACAGAGAGCTCCCCGGCGCAGAATCGCTCATCGAGAGAGCACAGGGCATCGAGCGCCTGCTCGACCGGCCCTGTGCTCTCGGCGGCATCCAGGGACGCGTCGATCAGAACGCCATCGTCGGGCTGTTGATCGATCTGCGCGGAGGAGAGGAGCCCGCTGGGAAGAAGATACGGGCGAACGACGACGTAGTCGCCCTCGCGATTGAGGAACGCTTTGGCGCAGCAGTTCGTCACGCAGGCGCGCAAGCCGGCGATGTTATCGGAAAAGTCCGCGTTCACGAGGCAACGGTATGCGCCGCGGCTAATCTTCACATCAGAACCGATTCGGCACCCCTCGCTGCGCAGGAAGCTCAAGATGAGATCCTCGCGCTCCTCGGGAGTCCGCTCCTTGAGTGAGGGGACGCGGGCACAGATGGGCATTTTGCTGTAGGCCGAGGAAACCTTCAGGTCATCGGCGGAAAGCGTCGTCGAAAGAACGAGGCGAGCGCGCGGCGCATCCTGGGAGGCATCGAGCCCGAGGGCCGTCGCAAGGCAGTGCTCCATCGCAGAGGGAGAGAGTGCCTCGATGCCGTTGACAAAAACCACACCCCCGCGCGATTTCGCGATCGACTCGTCAAGAAGCCCGTTGAACGAGGCGGCGTCCGGGACCCCGGCGCAGTCGATGCGCACATAGGAGGAGTCGCGGGACAGCAAGCCCTGGTTCTTGCCGTACTCGTACACAAGGCGAGAAAGGAAAGACTTACCGACACCCACGCCGCCGCTCAAGAGGATGGGTAGGCCAAACGGAGGGTACTGAACCGCAGCCTTGCACTGCTCGACAACGGAGCTGAGGCTCAGGTCGAAGCCCACGGCACGCGCGAAGTCGCGGTGATCGGCGATTCCCGTCGCCTGGATGAGGTCGGCGAGCGAGGCGTACTCGCTTGCAGAGAGCTTTACCTGAAAACGCTTCTGGAACGCGCGGCGATGAAAATAACGGACAGGCCTGCCCGCCACCTTAACCACAAGGCCGGCGCGAACAAGGTCGTTGAGGTACTGGCTCGCCAGGCTCCTGGAGATGATGAGCGTCTCGGCGATGTCGGAGGTGGACAGACGGACAAGGTCATCGAGCGAGACGGCAGAGGTGAGGGCCTCGAGATGCTCGAGAATCCTGTCCCTCATGTCGGCGGGCTTCTTTGCCAAGCTGTCCTGTGCGGTCTTGTCCATGACTTCTTACCCTTGTACAAGGAGTATAAGGGGAACACAGAGAACGGAAGGGGGCGCGTGGGGGAATCAACAGCCCCGAGGAGAAGTTCACCACTTGAGGGGCAGAAAACAACGGCCATTGAACATTCAGGGCCGACGCTCAACACTTCGACTCGACACTTCGCTTTGGAAAGGGCCCTGCGCGCCGGGGTCCCAACATAAAGAAGAGCCCCGGCGCGCAGGGCCTAAAGCTTAACCATGCGCGCGGCGATGCGGGCGCAGTCGCAGGCGGCCTTCTTCTCGAAGGTGTTGTAGTCGACGACCTGGCCCTCGGCGCAGGGCTTGTCGCTGATGGCGCGCACGACGACGAGGGGCACGCCGTTGAGATAGGCGGCCTGCGCGATGGTGCAGCCCTCCATCTCGCAGCACAGGTCGCCGAAGGTCGCGAGGATGCGCTCCTTCTGTTCCGCGGGCGAGACGACTCGGTGGGCAAGGTCCTCTCAAAAGGGGTCGTCCGACGCCGCAAGACCTCGATGACCGACTACCGCCTCGAGCAAGTGGCGGATTACCTCTACACTATCGAACTTGCCTTGGTCAAGTACGAGGCCAAGGAGAACGGTGAGACGTACAACAAGTTCTTCGGAGGTATAGGTTCTTTCAAGAGGAACTGGTTCAAGCAAGCCCGCAGCAAGCGGATATAGGTGGTTCCGCAGTCTCGCAGGGAGCGGTCGTCTCTCCTCCGGCCAGGGCCCCAAGCGACACGCTTCGAGCAGCGATAGCGAAACGCAAGCAACGGCGTCGCGGGCGCCTCGTGCGCCATAGTGTCCATGTGGTCATCTCCTATCGTCTCAGCGTGGTGCTGAAGATTCTAGGCGCTGGCCACACCCCTTTTCCGGGGCGCCAACACCAACGTTTAGCACACAAGGAGTTTGACGAGATGGCTCAGCGAGTATTGAATCTATCCGCCCATGCAGCCACGTCGAATAACTCCAGATTGGGGTAACTGACCGTTTCGCCCGTTTCTTTAAGACAGGCCTCCGCGGCGTTGCACAGCGAGCTCGCGAGCGACGCCGCATCAACGCGGAACGTCACGCTCTTAGTCGCACGCATCCCGCTCTTGGGCGACGGCCAGGAAGAGCAGAGGGCGTTGCACCCGTGGAGGACAAGCTCGAACTTGTAGTCATAGTCGAAGCTCTCGTCTTTCTCGGGAGCATCGACCGACACATCGTAGTCGCCTGAATGCAACAGGGAGCACCGGAGCTTCCAGCACATCTTCCCATTAAAGATTTGACCTGGAATCGTTTCACCTTCGTTCGAGGGGTCTCCCGAAAACAGGAAGTCGTTTGCCGCCCAGTCATCAAACCACTTCACATACTGCCGCCCCGCCGCTCTCTTCCCGTTATGAAGGACGAGATTGGGATAAAGAAGCTGCCCCATGGCGTCGGGAATGGTAAGGGAAGACATAAGGGCATGGATAAGGCAGTCTTTCTCAACCGCATTTCTAATCGATTCGACGAGTAGCTTCATTTCGATGCCTCAAAAAGTCTATGCGGTCTTATGCGAAGAAACGGCCGATCGGCCATGAGCCGAGCGTCGTTCGTGCCTCTTCGTCAAGTGACGCTCTGAGCGCAGAGGCCATGTCCGAGTCTCCGCGCAAGGCTGCTGCGCATGCTTTCGACAGCGCACTATCTGAATTCAGCTGGATTGCCATTAACTCAGATTTCTCCTCGCTAGTAAGATCTCGCTTTCGAGCGGCAATTTGATATCGATTTATCAGGGTTGCCTCTCGATCCGCAAAAGCTTCCAGGGCGTCTACGGTCATCTCGCAGCATTTCAGCAACTCTTCCTGACAGCACGCATCTTGATCGTAGGCTGATAGCATTTCAAGCATCTTGTCGTTGACGTAGGCAGAGCTAACTTCGGTGACTGGATACTGCTTCAACGTAGCGGCAAACACCTCGGCATCGATATTGGCAAGCCTCATATAGTCCTGCATCGTTTGGACGAACAGAGGCGCGACGACTACGGGGGCATCCCCCTCGCCCCGGAAGAACACCGAGACCGTCAGGTCATCCAGTCGAAGCCCATCGACCATTCGGTACATATCTTCAGATACTTGGTAAAACACGAGCTTAATCGGATGGTTCCCCAGATTGATATATCCGAATCCGTTTTGTCGATCCTTGTAGTGGAGGGGTGCGTTCTCAACCAATCCCTTGTAAATTGTCTCGATGTTTCTTAAATCCTGAGTGGTCAACGCACTGATGTCGAGCTCTGGCTTGTAATGAAGAGCGTCGACAACCCGCTTGATAATCTCCAGCGACTGCAATCGACTCTCAAGGGCGTCGAGGTCGCCTCCGCTCAACTTGCACCCGCGAGCAAAGCCGCTTCCGTCTATGGAAAGCGTACCGGTTTGCATCAATGCGCGCATGAGGGCCAACTCTTCCATGCGCTCGACAAGAGTTCCGGTCTCGCTGAGGGTGATTGTGTTGGTGGAGAGGCATATGTCGAAACCCCTGAAGAAAACGTGCTCGCCATTCTCATTTTCTCCGGCCATGACCACCGCATTTAGGGAAACATCACCAGAGCTGACGTCATGCCGAGATCCAATCGCGACGCCAACTATGTTTTCAAGCTTATTCAAGGGATACAGCTCTCCCCAGGGGCTCTTCCCGTAGATATACAGCCCGTTCCTGTATGGAGCCAAGCTTGCGGGCGACTCGCCCTCGAGCAGCTCGATTCCAAACTCGCACTCATCAAAGCAAAGGCCGGCGTCCTTAAATTCCTCGATTGTCTTGGGGGCGATGCCAGCGACTGCTCGCTGCTTTGCTCTGTCCTTGACCGCCCTTCTGACAAGCCGCGTCAATTCCGCCGCGTCTGATGGAAGCCGGTCGAAACGCAAAGAGATGCGCTCTTGTTGCTCCGGAATATCGGCCAGAATCTTCTTTAGGTCATAGGGAAGCAAAAGTCTGTAGAAAACCTCCGCTGAACGAGCCTCGCTCCCACAGTAGACGTAAAAATAGATGCAGCCTCCAGCAATGTTGAGATAGTGCTTGAGGTCTGAAACTCGAACTTGCCGCTTAGGTCGGTCCGATTTTCTTTTCGAAGTGGTCCCCTTGACCTGAAGCGGCAACTGGCCTTCAACGGTCTCAATCGTGAAGGAAGAAGACGAGTAGACTTGCAGGTGCCCGTCGGTGCATTCGGTCTTGTCGTTCTCATCTATATACGCATAGACGCAAGCGACATCGCCGAAAGCCTGCTTGACAGCATTGACCGCGTTCTGCTCGATTTTGCGATTGTCCAAGCTTCTCCTTACTGTTTTAGATCGTCAGCAAACCGATGTCAGGCATGTTTCTCACTTGACCTAACTGCCTCGCGATGAATCGCATGGCCCTAGAGGAAAAAGTCCCTCGCGCTCACGATGCGGATGCCGTCGATATCCGTGTCGTAGGAACCCTGCCTCACGACCACGATCTTCTCGTGGTTGTCTCGTATCGACTTCAGAGGGGCGATCTCTCGCTCCCTGGTCTCACTTGCGAACATCTCGTCAGTCGCCTGCACGTAGAGCACGCGCCCGTCCTTCGTCGCAACGAAGTCGACTTCCTTGCCATAGAGCTTGCCCACATGCACGCTCCATCCTTCGTAGAGCAGCTGGAGATACACGGCGTTCTCGAACAGGCGGCCAGTATCCGTGACCCTATAGCCGGCCATCCAGGTCCTGAAGCCGGTGTCGGCGATGTACTCCTTTGGGTTCGTCTTGAGGAGCGCCTTGCCGTGCAAATCGTAACGCGTGGCACGATAGAACAGGAAGGCCTCCTCAAGCGCACCCACATACGAGGAAACGGTCTTGTTCGTGGTCTTCGGCCCCGCAGAAGTTAACGCGCCGGCGATTCGACTCGACGAGCACTCGTTGCCGATGTTGTCCGCCAGGAATTCGGCCACATGGCGCAGCAGGGAAGGGTCAGTCACCGCACTTTTGCCCTTCCCGCGCCCACGGTTGACAATATCACGCACGGCGATGGCTTCGTAGACGCCGGACATGTACGCCGAGTGCTGCGCCTGGGTCGTCGAGAGGGATGCGATGGCTGGCATGCCCCCGTACTCAAGGTAACGAGTAAGCATGTCGTCGAAGAGAACGGGATCCCCCTCGGGAGCGAGAGCCACCGAAGTTCCCGATACGAACTCGATTCCGCAGAAGTCGGCGAACTCGGAGAAGGACAGGGGCAGCATCTTTACCTCTACGTAGCGCCCGGAGAGATAGGTGGCCAGCTCGCTCGAGAGAAGATACGCATTCGAGCCCGTGAGGTAGATGTCGCAATCGAAGTCGACCCTCATTGCGTTGACCGCATCCTGCCAGCCATCGATTCTCTGGGGCTCGTCTATGAAAACGTAGGTGCGACCCTTGTCCGACAGGCGCCCGCGAACGTAATCATAAAGCTGGTCCTCCGTCTTGATGCCCGTACCCTTGCTTTCCAGGTTGACGCTCACAAAGCCGCGGCCAGCGACTCCTTCAGACTCGATGGCCATCCTAATTAGATCGAGAAGGCTCGACTTGCCGCACCTGCGCACGCCCGTGATCACCTTGATGAGGTCGGTGTCACGGAAGAGCATCGCCTCCTCGAGGTATCTATCGCGGTTCCTGAGTCTGCCACCCTTCAAAAGCTGCTCCTAAAACTCGAATCTGGTTACACTTTTAGGAGTATCGTAACTCCACGCCACAAGATGAGCAAAGAGCGCACCTCGAGACGGATCGACCAAGGGGATTACGCACCTGCCGGGAGGCAGGGCAGCTTGCTCGATCGACGCGGACTACCAATTGATAAACCCCAAAAGCCGGACCGCACGGCGGCGCTCGTTTCGCTAAATCGGCTTGATGGGATGGCGAATCACGGCCTTGAGCTTCTCCGGCGCGTACTTGCGCGGGTCGGAGAGGTAAATCTCGTGACAGAGGCGGGATTCGGAGAAGTCGGGCGCATATCCCCGTTCCGCCGCAAATGCACGCATGGCGCCTATGATCGTCCGCTCGTCATCGTAAGGCCCGTATAGCAATGGGCGCGGATTCGGAAGATGCCGCGCCCATTGGCAAACACTATAGCATAGAATCGAACGTCTGTTCTATTCCCACTCGATGGTCGCGGGCGGCTTGGACGTGATGTCGTAGCACACGCGGTTGGCGCCGGGAACCTCGGCCACGATGCGGCCGGAAATGCGGGCCAGCACGTCGTAGGGCAGCTTGGCCCAGTCGGCGGTCATAGCATCGCTGGACTCGACGGCACGCAGGATGATCGGGCGCTGATAGGTGCGCTCGTCGCCCATAACGCCGACAGACTTAATGTCGGGCAGGACCGCGAAATACTGCCAGCAGCTGTGCTCGGAGTTGCGCTCGCCGGTCTGCTCAAACAGGCGCTGGTTGTAGGCGTCGAGCTCCTCGCGCACGATGGCATCGGCGTTCTTGAGAATCTCGAGCTTCTCCTTGTCGACCGCGCCGATGATACGGATAGCCAGACCCGGGCCCGGGAAAGGCTGGCGGAAGACAATGTGACCCGGCAGGCCGAGCGCCAGACCAAGCGCGCGGACCTCGTCTTTAAAGAAGTGATCGAGCGGCTCGATAAGGTCGAAGTGCACGCCCTCGGGGAACGGGATCAGGTTGTGATGGCTCTTGATGGTGGCCGTCTTGCCGCCCGTCTTGCGAGCACCGGACTCGATGATGTCGGGGTAGATGGTGCCCTGAGCCAGGTACTTGACCGGCTTGCCATCGGTCTCGAGCTGCTGCGCCACCGCGAAGAACTCTTTCCAGAACTGCGTGCCGATGATGCGGCGCTTCTCCTCGGGCTCGGTCACGCCGGCCAAAAGCTCGGCATAACGGTCCTCGGCGTGAACGTGGATAAAGTCGACGTCAAACTGCTTGGTGAAGACCTCCTCCACCTGCTCGGGCTCGCCCTTGCGCAGCAGGCCGTGGTTGATGAACACGCAGGTCATCTGCTTGCCCACGGCGCGGGCGCCCAGGGCGGCCACGACGGAGGAGTCGACGCCACCGGACAGGGCCAGAATCACGCGGTCGTCACCGACCTTCTCGCGGAACTCGGCCGTCATGGTCTCGACCAGGTTGTCCATGCTCCAGTTGGGCTCCAGACCGCAGATCTCAAACAGGAAGTTGCTCAGCAGCTGCTGACCATACTCGGAGTGCTTGACCTCGGGGTGGAACTGCGTGGTGAAGATCTTGCGCTCGACGCACTCCATGGCGGCAACCGGGCACACGTCGGTGCTGGCGGTAACGGTAAAGCCCTCGGGCACCTCGGAAACGGCGTCGCGGTGGCTCATCCACACGGTTTGCTCCATGGGCGTGGAGTTAAAGAGCTTGGCGCCGGCCGTGCGCGTGATAGTGGCGCGGCCGTACTCGCCCACCTCGGAGTGGCCGACCTTGCCGCCGAGCGTCACGGCCGTGATCTGATGGCCGTAGCAAAAGCCCAGGACGGGAAGGCCCAGGTCAAAGATGGCAGGATCGATGGACGGAGCGTCCTCGGCGTACACGGAGGCCGGACCGCCGGAAAGGATGAGCGCAGAGGCGTTCATCTCGCGAATCTCATCGGCCGAGATGTCGCAGGGGACGATCTCGGAATACACGTTGAGGTCGCGGACGCGACGGGCAATGAGCTGACCGTACTGCGCACCAAAGTCGAGTACGAGGACCTTTGCGGAAGCCTTTTGATCCATGGTTCCCCCTCTTGTTGGCGGGGAGCCGGTGCCCACCCGCGTGAATGAACGAAAATAACCTCCATAGTGTACACGTTATATGGGGTTTCTCGTCCCTCGCAGCCATCAGCGCACGGCAAACGCACGACCTGGGCCCCTATTTGACGGCAATTGAAGTGTTACCAAACGTTACAGATGATGTAATACGTTTGAACATTGGACGCCCTGTGCCACAATACTGCCGAACGACTCCGCCTCTGGGGCGGCAAACACGATAGGAATACCAGCATGAAGCGCATCCTTCTCATCGCCACGGGTGGCACCATCGCATCGACCGAGGACGGCAACGGCCTCTCCCCCGCCCTGACCGGTGAGGAACTCGCCCAGAGCGTCCCCGAGATCTCGGGCCTCTGCGAGCTCGACGTCGTGCAGCCCATGAACATCGACAGCACCAATATGCGCCCGAGCGACTGGATGCGTATCCGCGACGTCATCGTCGAGGGTTATGCCGACCACGACGGTTTCGTGATTCTGCATGGCACCGACACCATGAGCTACACCGCGGCAGCGCTTTCCTACCTGATTCAGGACAGCCCCAAGCCCATCGTACTCACCGGCTCGCAAAAGCCCATGGGCAATCCCTTTACCGATGCCAAGCTCAATCTGTACCAGAGCCTGCTCTATGCGCTCGACGAGCACTCGCACGATGTGTCGATTGTGTTTGGTGGCGTCGCCATTGCCGGCACGCGCGCCCGCAAGCAGCGCACCATGAGCTTTAACGCGTTCATTAGCGTCAACTATCCGCCCATTGCCTACATCCGCAACGACCGCATCGTGCGCAACGGGCTCCACGGCACTCATCAGGGCGAAAACCCGGTGCGTTTCTACGACAGCATCGACCCGCGCGTGTTTGTACTCAAGCTTACGCCCGGCGTAAACCCGGGTATCCTGGACGCCCTAGCCGATAGCTACGATGCTGTAATTCTTGAGACCTTTGGCATTGGCGGTATTCCCGAGTTTGGCGAGTCCGGCGAGTCATTCCAGGAGGCGATTTTCCGCTGGGTCGATTCGGGCCGCACCGTCGTTATGACCACGCAGGTCCCCGAAGAGGGTCTCGATCTGGGCGTTTATGAGGTCGGCCGCGCTTACGCCGATCATCCGGGCATTCTGCGCGGCGATGACATGACCACCGAGACGCTCGTGGCCAAGACCATGTGGGCACTCAGCCAGTCACGCGATGCGGCCGAGATTCAGCGCCTGTTCTACAGCCAAGTCAACCACGACCGCATCCCGATGGCTTAATCCCTAAGGCAGTTCCGATTATCGCAGCCTTAAACGGCAGGTGGTCCCCCTCGGGCCGTGCAAAAATCGGAGTATTCTGCAATTTCTCCTCCGGAGACATAGAATCGGCCGATTATTAGACGAACTTTTAGGACGAAGGGTCCGTCTAGTAAATATTTATTCCTCATTTTTATTTAGCGTGTGGATTATCTACTGTCAAAAAGGCAAAGCCAGCCGCTCGAGCTACCATCTACGGCCGAACTGGTGCTGAATACTCGCGATTTTGCACATCGCAACCAGGGGGACCCGCCCAAAGAGCGTCAAATACAGCGGGGGAACGCCCTATTCGATACCCTCGAGAAGCTCTGACACCGTCATGCCGAGTGCGGGCGCGATCTTAAATAGAACCTTGAGCGTGAAATTTGCCGTCCCATCTTCGATTCGGTCGAGGTAGGGTCGGCTGATTCCTGTCGCCACACAAAAATCAACCTTGGAGATACCAAGGTCCCTGCGTGTCTCTTCGACCCGCCTGCCAAGAATCTGTTTCGCACGTTCGTCCATGCAGCCGAGTTTGAAATGGAGTCGAACATAAACGTAAACTATAGTTTACGTTTTGCCGAATACACAGGAGTTTTCTATGTCGGGTTCTTCGGTCCGCATGTACCGAGCCACGCTTCGCACAAACAGCGCGCCGCCCAAGCTCGTCGTCGTTGAAGCTGCATGCCTTTCGCCCGATGAGCGCACAGCATTTGCATTGCTATCAAGTCGCGTCGTCGCCGTTCTGGTCCCTTGCCCGGCGAAAGGTGAACTTGCCATCCAATGCCAAACGCACGGCTGCTCGCTCAATCAGGCTGCCGTAATCGCAACCAGCCAACGCGGCCTGCCGCTCCTTTTAGAAGCCGGCATAGCACTCGCCCTTCGCGGCGCCGGATACGAAAACGAGGCCGCCGCCGATGTAGTCTTTCAACCACGATCGAGCGGCGGCCTCGCATCAGCCATTGAATATGCGTGCAGGCTCGTTGCCTAAAAGGACAAGCTAGAAACCAAAGCCAAAGCCCGTTCCGGTAATCGCCGAGTACATAAAGTAAACGTTGATCACGTTGAGGAACACACCCGTGATGCAACCGTTGCGCAGGTAGCGTTCGCACACGATGCGCGCCATGGCGGCGGAGTCATCATTATTTTTTGCCTGGCGTCCCGCCGTAAAGTACGTCGCCACGCTCAGCAGCAGATTGAGTACCGGCAGCGCCAACAGCTCGTAGCTCTTACCCCAGCGCGTCGCCTCGCCGGCGGCATTAAACTTCGTTGCCACCTCGGGACCAATGTTGGGGATAACGCACGCTGCGACCACCAGCGGAATCACCGCAAGTACGAGCAGCGCAATACCCATGTAGCCAGCTTTTTTGCCATATTTAAACATGCGCGTCGTCCTTACACGTTAAAGCGGAAGTGCACGACGTCGCCATCGGCCATAACATAGTCCTTGCCCTCAATACGCAGTTTGCCGGCGGCCTTGGCGCCCTGCTCACCGCCGAGCTCGACGTAGTCGTCATAGCCAATGACCTCGGCCTTAATAAAGCCGCGCTCAAAGTCGGTGTGGATGACACCGGCGGCCTGCGGGGCGGTCGCGCCCTGACGAACCGTCCAGGCCTTGACCTCCATCTCGCCGGCCGTAAAGAACGACTGCAGACCGAGCAGCTTATAGGCCGCCTGCGCGAGCACGTCCAGACCGGGCTGCTCCAGGCCCAAGCTCTCCAGGTAGTCGGCGGCGTCCTCGGGATCGAGCTCAGAAAGCTCGGCCTCAATCTTGGCGCAGATGGGCAACGGCTTGACGCCATCGATGGGCGCCAGGTCCTCGTTGAGCATATCCTCGTCCACGTTGGCCACATACAGGATGGGCTTCATGGTGAGCAGGAACAGGCCCTTGGCAGCGGCACGCTCCTCGTCGGTCATCTCCATGGATGCGGCGCGCTTGCCCTCGTTGAGCCAGGCAAGCAGGCGCTTGGCGACCTCAAACTTGGGCATGAGCTCCTTGTCGCGCTTGGCCTCCTTCTCGAGCTTGGGCAGCTGCTTCTCGAGCGTGCCCATGTCGGCCAGGATGAGCTCGGTCATGATGGTGTCGGCATCGCCGGCGGGATCGACGAACTCGCCCGTGCGGCCCACCTCACGCATGACGTTGGGGTCCTTAAAGTAGCGCACGACCTCGCAGATGGCATCGGTCTCGCGGATGTTTGCCAGGAACTGGTTGCCCAGACCCTCGCCCTCGTTAGCGCCCTTCACCAGACCTGCGATGTCGACGAACTCGACCGTAGCCGGCACAATGCGACCCGGGTTGACGATGTCGGCGAGCTTTTGCAAGCGGCTATCGGGCACGTCGACGATACCCACGTTGGGGTCGATCGTGGCAAACGGGTAGTTGGCGGCAAGGCCGGTCTTTTTGGTAAGCGCGGTGAACAGCGTCGACTTGCCCACGTTGGGCAGGCCCACGATACCGATGGAAAGGGACACGACAGCTCCTTTTGGTACAGGTACTTCAAACCGTATAAGTATAGCGCCGCCGCAGCATCCGGGCGAATCCGGACACCGCGGCAGCGCAAATGAAGCAGAGATTGGGTCGCTAGCTAGTCCGCGAGCTTCTCCACTTGGTCGAGCATCTTGTCGAGCTTAGCCTTTGCCTCGGCCTTGGCCTTCTGGGCCTCTTCGTGGGCCTTAGCCTTCTGGGCGGCCTTTTCCTCGGCCTCGGGATCGACGACGACTAGGTTGGATGCATCATGTTCAACCAGCTTGAGCGCATGCTCGGGGCACACCTTGACGCAGGCTCCGCAACCTAGGCAATACGTGGACTCCAGTGCAAAGCGACCGCTTCCCACCAAATCGCAGGCGAACGTGGGGCATACATTGACGCACTCGCCGCACGACGTACACTTGTCAAAATCGCACTCCGGCGTGCTCACCTGCATGTTCTGGGCAAGCTCGGGATGGTTCTGCAGTGTCGAGAGCACCAGCTGCCGCCCATGGGTGAGCGAACGGCGACGCTTAGTCGTCGTGGTGCCGCACATGGTGTTGAGTGTGCGCTCGAGCTGCGTGATCTGGTGACGGTGGGCCTTCAACTTCTGCGTCACCGAGGCCAACGCCGCAGTCGCCGGGTTGAGCTTAGTCACGGTTAGGCCCGTGGTGCGGGCGATTTTTTCCATGTACTCCTTGCGCTCGTACTCGCGAAGCTTATGGCACTTGAGGCTCTTGGGGTCGACCTCCAGGCCCATGCCCGTACCGGCCCACTCCTCGGCAGTGGCGATGGCCTCGCCCAGAATGTCCTCACCGCCGGTGTTGCGGCATTTATCGCACACGCCCAACGGCAGGTACACACTCACGTTGGGATAGTCCGCCAATACCGAGAACCAGGTCTCGGCCGTAATATCGCCCACGCAGGCGACGACGACCTCGTTTTCGCGTGGCATGCGCTTGAGGGCGCGTGTGCAGGTGACGTAGGCGGTCTCGTGGCTCGTAGCAGCAGAGACGATATCGTCATACAGGTTTTTGGGCGCCAGGCGCGGCGAGATGATCGCCTCGGTCGGACAGGCAGCGGCGCACAGGCCGCACTTGCGACAGGAGTCGAGGATCTCGATGGCGTCTTCCTCGACCTCGATAGCGTTGACCGGGCACACGTCCATGCACGCGGTGCAGCCGCTCTTTTCGTTTTTGCAGGTCAGGCACGGAATCGTGTTGCCGCGCGGACGCTCCTTGTAGTCGGCAGGATTCCACTGAGGCGCCGACGGATCGAGTGCATCGGTCACGCCGCCAAGCGGGTTTTTAAGAAAGTCGAAACCCTTGCTGATCTCGATAATGTCATCAAACAGATCGTGTTCCTGCGCCATGCGCGGCCCCTCCCTGAGCAGTGCAAACAAGCAAGAAATAATGATACGCCATCGGCCCGTGCCTCGAGCAAATTACACGCGGAGCACCTTTGGGACAAATAGCCTATGGCCTATCGCCGCCTCGATTGCACAAGGTCAATCAAGCGCCAAACTATGCCTCGCACATGAGCTGCACGAGCTTTTGTTTGGTCACCTTGGCCTGCTCGTTGGCTATGTTACGCTCGTTTCTAAAGACCGCATCTGCAACACTCTGCAGATCGGCATCGGAAATCGCACTGCACGGACCATCCATTGAGGCCGCCGTGGGGCATACGCACAACGGCAGCTCAGCATAAAACGCAACGGCCTTGGCGATATCGAGCATCTTGCCGCCGCCAATGCCCACCACCATGTCGCAATACTCGGCCCGGGCTTCCTTGGCCATTTCGACAACGGCATCTTCCGTACACGGACCGTTGTAAATCTTAAAGAACGGCTCGCTTAGATCTTCATCCAGAAATCCATCGACGATCTGCCTGCACAGCCGATCCTCGGTGCCCTGGTCAAACAAGACATAGGCAGCGCAGCCCAACCATGACAAATACCTGCCCTGACGCGAGAGCTCACCCGGCCCCTGAACATATCGTCCGGGACCGCCATAAACCATGGGAAGCGCCATACGAGAATCCGCCCTTTCATCAACAACAATTGGTGCAAAGCAACCTGACCCCTTTGCACCATAGCAAAAAGGGGCAAAGCCGTCTGCCGGCTTTGCCCCTTCCTTAGCTTGATTTACTCATCCATGAGATAGTAGTGGCCCAGCGCGTCGGCACCCAGGATGGCGTTTGCGACCATCTCGGGCGTCACCTCAAACGGCATGTTGCACATGGTGTCATCGGGCGCGCAGGCGGCCTCGGCAACAATCATGGCCTGCTCGCGCGTAAGCTCGGCAATGCCAAGTTCCTTCATCGTGACCGGCAGGCCCAGCTCAATGCAGAAGCCCAAGACTTCCTCGAGCTTCTCGGTCGGAGCATCCTCGAGTACCAGCTGGACGATGGTGCCAAAGGCGACCTTCTCGCCGTGATACATGCCGTGGCACTCGGGCAGCATCGTCAGGCCATTGTGGATGGCATGAGCAGCAGCAAGGCCCGAGCTCTCAAAGCCAATGCCTGAAAGCAGCGTGTTTGCCTCGATGATGTGCTCCACGGCAGGCGTCAGCGCACCTTTCTCCAACGCGACCTTGGCCTTCACGCCATCGGCCATAAGCGTCTCGTAGCAGAGCTTGGCAAGTGCCAGACCAGCCATACCGCCCTTGCCGCCGGCGCAAGTGCCACCGTCGGCATCATGCGTCGCTTGGGCCTCAAAGTAGGTTGCGAGCGCATCGCCCATACCGGAAACCGTCAGGCGCACCGGGCTCGCCGCGATGACCGTCGTATCCATAAGGACGATATTGGGGTTTGCCTTCAGGAAGAGGTACTTGTCGAACTGGCCGTCATCGGTATAGAGCACCGAAAGCGCCGAACACGGGGCGTCGGTCGAAGCAATGGTGGGACAAATGATAACCGGGGACTCCAGGTAATAGGCGACGGCCTTGGCGGTGTCGAGGATCTTGCCGCCACCGACGCCGACGATGATGTCGCAACCGTTGTCGCGGGCGAGCGCAACCAGGCGATCGACCTCGCCCTTGGAGCACTCGCCGTTAAAGTCCTCAAACAGCAGCTCGGCCTTAGCCTCGGCAAAACCGCCCTCGATCTTGGTGCCGACGCGCTTCTTGCCCGAAGGCGTCACGATGACGAGGGCCTTAGCGCCGAGCGGCTCAACGTAAGAGCCGAGCTTGGCCAGCTCGTCCGGGCCCTGGATGTACTTGCTGGGGCTATTGAAAATTGCAGCCATAACTATCCCATTCTCTAAAAAAAGAAAGGGGCTCCGTACAGATACGTGCGGAGCCCCTCGTTACGATAACAAGAGTCGATTAGAAATCGATGTCGGTGTCGTAGTAGCAGGCCTTGAGGATCTTCTCGAAGTCGGCAGCCTTGGTCTCACGCGGGTTCTCCGGCGTGCAGGCGTCCTGCTCGGCGTTCGCGGCGATCTCGGGGAGCTTCGCGAGGAACTCCTCCTCGGAGACCATCTGCGGGTTCTCGGCGTCGACCTTCACGCCACCATTCGCGTAATCCTTGATGGACTGCGGAATGTTGAGCTGGTCGTTGAGGTCGCGAATCTTCTGGACGAGCGCAGCGATGAGCTCCTCGTTGGTCTCGCCGGGAAGGTGCAGGATCTCCTTGGCCACGTAAGCATAACGCTCGGCAGCACGCGGGTCCTTGGAGTTCCACTGGATGACCTTGCCCAGGTACATGGCGTTAGCAGCACCGTGGATGATGTGACCGTTCTCGAAGGCAGCACCGGTCTTGTGAGCCATGGAGTGAACGATGCCCAGCAGGCCCGAGGAGAAGGCGATACCGGCGATGCACTGAGCCTCGTGCATGTGCTGACGGGCCTCATGGTCGCCAGCATAGGACTTGGGCAGCCACTCGACGATCTCGCGGATGCCGTGCAGAGCGTTGGCGTCGGTGAACATAGAGGCGCAGGTGGAAACGTAAGCCTCCATGCAGTGGGTCAGAGCGTCCATGCCGGTGTGAGCGCACAGCTTGGCGGGCATGGTGTAGGTGAGCTCCGGGTCGACGATGGCGACATCAGGGGTGATGTTGAAGTCGGCCAGCGGGTACTTGATGCCCTTGGCGTAGTCGGTAATGACGGAGAACGCGGTGACCTCGGTAGCGGTGCCGGAGGTAGAGGAGATGGCGCAGAAATGAGCCTTCTGACGCAGCTCGGGGAAGCTGAACGGCTGGATGATGTTATCGAAGGACTCCTCGGGATACTCGTAGAAGACCCACATGGCCTTAGCGGCATCGATGGGCGAGCCGCCGCCGATAGCAACGATCCAGTCGGGCTCGAAGTCGCGCATAGCGGCTGCGCCCTTCATGACGGTCTCGATGGAGGGATCGGACTCGACGCCCTCGAACAGCTTGACCTCCATGCCGGCCTCTTTGAGGTCGGCCTCAACGTCCTGCAGGAACCCGCCGCGGCGCATAGAGCTGCCGCCAGAAACGATGATGGCCTTCTTACCCTTGAGGTTCTTCACCTCGTGGCGAGCGCCCTCACCAAAGTACAGATCGCGAGGATTGGTAAAACGTCCCATACTGTGCCTCCTAAACAAGCCCCTCTTAGACTTGCGTATATAACGGAGCACCCGATTGGCTCCGTTAGGACCATTTTGCGCGTTGCCGGCGATGACAATGCGCGATGTCTAAACGTCTCAACGCTCAGACAAACACTATTTTACCGTTCTGGTTGGTCAGTTATTCACCTAAAGCCGCCAATGATGAAACGTTTTTTCTATCCCTGAAGACCCTTGTGCGGCATTCATACTCCCAAGCTGGGCAAACGTTTTATCAAGGTTGACCACATATCCCGGGCGGGACGGTGCCCCTCCAAAATATGCACCGTTCGCCGCCAAAAATCGACCGTTTGCGGCACCGTGATACCACTCGGTCGTCCAAGGTGCCGACATTTGTGCGACATCCGTCTTCGTGGTGCAAAGGTGCAAGTCCAAGTGCGGCATCCCCGGTGTGCCACATGCGGGTAAACTAGAACCTTATATAGAAACATTTGAACCCTAACCGCAGCAAAGGAGGCCCCATGGCATTCGATCCCATTCAAGAGGATTGCCATCGCCTCGTTCTTGAGGCCTTGCGCCGCGACAATATCCCGCTCACCGACGGTGCTGCCGTAGAGCGTCTGATGGAACAATTCACCCGCAACCCCGCACCGCTCATCGTGCACGACCGCGACCGCGCCGGGCACCTCATTGCCAAGGTGGTCGAGGCTGTCGACTACCGCATTCCCTTTATCCCTGACGATACCCAGGCAGAGCAGGAAGAAGCCGCAGCCGAGAACATGCTCCGCGAGGCAGCCGCGCTCGATCCGGCCAACTGGGATGCCCAGCGCATGCTGACGGCGCTCACCGCCAGCTCCAACGAGGAATACGTACAGTACTTGGCATCCAAGCGCGATGAAGTCGAGCATGACCTGGCGCTCAAAATCGCCTCGGCGCAGGACCCCTACGAGCGTGAGGCCGCAGGCGACCTCATGCGCCGCCCCTACCTGCGCTGGCTTGCCGCCCTTGCGTCACGCGCCCTCATTAGCGGCCGCTATCGCATGTCGCTCGAAGCCGCAAATCGCAGCTTGGACTTTGCGCCCAACGACCCCGCTGGTGTCCGCCACACCGCAATGCTCGCCATGGCAAAGCTCGAATACCCCGCCGAGGAGCTCAAACGGTTTCGCTCTGCACACTCCGTCCCCTATCTCGCCAACACGCCGCTGCGCCGTCGTCCCAAGGACGCGGAGCGCGACTTGGACCCATGGACGCTCATCGCGCTGATGAGCGCTGCCTGGCGCGAGCTGGACTACGAGGGCGCCGAGCACTATTTGCGCATCCTCGCACGCTCGTGCCCGCACGCGGCCGAGGCACTCTACTTCCAAACCGAGTTTCCCGATGGCGTCTATGCCCGCGTCAACGTGGGTGTGGGCTCCACCGACGAGCTCGTCCTTGCGCTGTCCGAGGCGACGCCGGTACTGCAGGAGGGCCTGGGCGCCCCCGACAACGCCAGCTTTGCCGCCTGGGTCGCCACCAACGATATCGTGCGTTCCCAGATCGACGAGCGCATCCTGCGCGCGGCCGAGCAGGGGCTTCCATTTAAGGGAGGGGACCTCTAATGGATCCGAGCGTCTACATCCCCGCCTACCTGGAGCGCACCTATCTGGCGTCGCACCCCGAGCTCACCGATGCAGCACGCGAGCTTGTCCATAACGACATTAGCGCGAATCCTCAAAAGTATGCGCAGTCCGAGCATGCCCAAGCGCTGCTGTCCTATGCCGGTGTTCATCGCCACCTGCTCGACGAGCTCCATCGCATCGAGGACATGGGCAGCGACGAGGAGTTCGAGCAGACGCGCAATCGTCTGTTCGACGACATGCGCGATGAGCTGCTCAAGATCGTCCGCATCGATGCGCATGTCCTCGACGCCCAGCTGCTCGCCATCATTTTGGCGGACACGCCCGTTGACGCCTGCCTGGGCGACCTGATGAAGCTCGAAGCGACCACGGCCGATTACCTGCAGCAAAGCGTGCCCGGGTTCGACATGGAAGCCCCGCACTACTGGGCCAATAATGTTTTGACCGACGGTGTCACCGCAGCAGACCTTACCGTGAGCGAGCCGGCTCTTATCGGGTGGCTCCACACGCTCGAGGCCATCTCGCAGCTGTGCATGGCGAGCGCCCGCTACCGCGCTGCTGCCAACTACGCCCGCCGCGTCCTTAAGGCGGAAGGCTACCCCACCCGAGCCGCAGGCACCGTGTTGCTCGCCCTCGCTCGCCTGGAAGACCAGGACGGCTTTTTTGCCCTGGCCCACCAGCTCGAGGAAGAGATCGGGGCTGATGCACTCGAGAACTCCCCTTGGTACCTGCTCGCCCGCACCATCCTCTTGTTCAAAACAAACAAGATGCGCCCGGCGACACGCGCGCTGCGTGAGTTTGCCAACCGTTGCGAGGGCGGCGCGTTCTTCTTGCTGAACCCCATGTACCAGACGCCGTACCTTCCCTGCCGGCCCGAGCCGCGCGATCCCTGGGATCTTTCGCACCAGGCCGTTTGGGAAGCGGACGGTATTATCTCGGACACTCCCGACTTTGCCCCCTGGGCCAATGCCTGTGAAGACGTGTCACAGCTTGCCCAGGAATTTGCGCGCCGCTACGGTTTTTAGTGACGCACTCGACCCGACCATGTCGTTTACGTTAGGAACGGTTTCATGAACCTCCGCTCATCTCTCGCCTGTACCTCGAGTGATATCGCTCGCTGGGGACTGCGCTCTGTCCTCAAACGCCAGGGCGGCGTACTCCCCGGCCGCATCGCCATGAAGATCGACCCCGAGCTGCTAAGCGACCTCGCCGGCCTTGTCGACCGCAGCGTGGTGATCACCGGCACCAACGGTAAGACCACCACCTCCAACCTCATCGCCGACGCCGTTGCCGCCAGCAGCGCCACCGTGGTATGCAACCGCGCCGGCAACAACATGGAGCCGGGCGTGGTGGGTGCACTGCTCGAGGCGCGCAGCGGCCTCAAGCGAGCCGGCGGCGGCAAGCGCGTGGGCGTTTTTGAATGCGATGAGCTCTACACCGTGCGCGTCCTGCCCAAGCTCAAGCCGACGTACTTCGTGCTGCTCAACCTGTTCCGCGACCAGCTGGATCGCTATGGCGAGATCGATCACACCCAAGAGGTCATCGCCCACGCGTTGGAACTTTCGCCGGCAACGACGCTCATCTACAACGCAGACGACCCGCTGTGTGCCGCGATCGCCGCACGCGTTCCCAATGCAAGCATCGCCTTTGGCATCGACGGCGCCACCAACACCGAGTCCGACCGTATTAGCGACTCACGTTTTTGCTCAAAGTGCAACGCGCCGCTGGAGTATGACTACGTGCAATACGGCCAGCTCGGTGCCTACCATTGCCCCTCGTGCGGCTGGGCCCGCCCTGCGCTTGTCCGTCGCGTGACGGACGTTGAGCTCACCTGCAACGGCTACGGCTTTGACCTGAACTTTGGACCCGATACCGACGCACCCACAACGCACATCGCCACGCGCTACAACGGCCTGTACATGGTCTACAACGTTGCCGCCGCCTTCTTTGCGGCGCGCGAGCTGGGCGTAGACGCGGCGCATCTGCAGCCCACGCTCGATGCCTATGTCCCCGCCGGCGGACGCATGGGCCGCTGGGAGATCGCCGGCCGTACCGTCGAGGCAAACCTGGCCAAAAATCCCGTGGGCTTCGATCGCCAGATCCAGTCCATTAAAACGGCAGGCGGCAGGCTCTGTGCCTTCTTCCTGAACGACAACGACGCCGACGGTCACGATGTCTCGTGGATCTACGACGTCGACTTCGAGCGCATCGCCGATACCCCAGGGCTTGTCGCCTTTGTCGGAGGTACGCGCGCGCACGATATGCAGGTACGCCTGAAGTACGCCGGCATCGACGCCGCCATCATCTCGAATATCGAGCAGGCGATCGGCGCCGTGGCAGACGAGGAGGCTGGCGATACTTTCTACGCCGTCGCCAACTACACGGCCTTCCCACCACTGGTCAAGGAGCTCGACGAGCTTAAGGGCGCCGATGCGAGCTCGGTCACCTCCCACGCCGTAACACGCGCCAATGGCAGCGCTGTCCCCACCGATATTGCGCCGGTCGAGCTTTCGCGCCCGCTGCGCATCGTCTACCTGTATCCCGATGCCCTCAACCTCTATGGCGACGGCGGCAACGTCATTGCCCTCGAGCGCCGCTGCGCCTGGCGCGGCATTCCCGCGCGCGTGGACGAGGTCCGCATGGGCGAGACGCTCGATCTCACCGACGCCGACATCGTCATGATGGGCGGTGGCTCCGACCGCGACCAGCTGGCCGTGGCACACGAGCTGTTCGCTCAAAAAGACAAGGTCGCGGCCTATGTTGAGGATGGCGGATCGCTGCTTGCTATCTGCGGCAGCTATCAGCTGCTCGGCCGTTCGTACTATATGGGCGAGAATCGCATCGAGGGCCTGGGCGTCATTGCCGCCGAGACTGTGCGCGGCTCCGACCGCCTGATCGGCAACGTCGCCGTCAAGACCGACCTGGCACCCGAGCCCTTTGTGGGATTTGAGAACCACGGCGGCCGCACCCTGCTCGATGCAGAGGCCACGCCGCTCGGAACGTCCGTTGTCACGGGCACCGGCAACAACGGCGACGATGGCTTTGAGGGCCTCATCTACAAGGGCGTCATCGGCACGTACCTACACGGACCGGCACTGCCCAAGAACCCCGAGTTCGCCGACTGGCTCATCGCCCACGCCCTCGAGCGCCGTGGCGACGCACAGGCCGCCGCCCTGCTGCCGCTCAAACCCCTCGACGACACCTACGAGCACGCCGCCCACGACGCCGCGATTAAGCTCCTTCCCTAACGCCCCACCGTCACAAAGGGGACAGGCACCTTTGTGGCGGTTTTGATCTGCCACGGCAGTTTGTCTCAATCTGTAACATTTAGACCGTTAAAAGTCGTCTTACTGTTACAGATTGAGATGTTCGTCCCGACGCCCGCCGTCTGTCTCGATCTGTAACAGATAGAGCCGATTTGCCCGCCCAGATGTTACAGGTTGAGATGTTTGAAGATCGGGATAGAGAGTCGGCTCCTGTGTGGTGGGTTGATTTCCGATCTCAGCCGAACACATTGAGCAAATAGGCCATTCCCGCAGTTAGCCGAACGCCCCCGCGGCCCCTTCTGGGGTCCGGGGGCGCCGTTTTCCCAGTTGAAGGAACGGTGGAGATGTGTTTCGATGGGTCCGGTGGCCATGCTCCGCCCGCCGCCCGGCGCCTCTTCCCAGACTCAGCCGGACGGTCGGCCCGTCTATTCCGTTTTTCTTCCAGGCTAGGCCAGCGGGGCATCGCCCCTCTCTGCGCGGGCCCTCTCGATGAGCCCCGGCGTCAGGTCGAGGTCGCCGAGCGGCACGTCCCCCACGCCGTAGGCGTCCAGCAGCGCCGCCGCGTCCTCCCCGAGCATCGCCCTGAAGGCGCGCGCGGGCGTCGCGAAGCCGAGCGCGCCGCGGGGCTCGGAGTTCACGTGCGACATGGCCAGCGCCAGGTCGGCCGGGACGAGCCGGTCGAACCTGATTCCGGCGCCCTTGGGCAGCAGCTTCCTGATCTCGACGTGGTTGCGCTCGCAGGCGCCCTTCTGGTCGCTGCGCCTGGGGTCGCAGTAGAACAGCCTCGTCTCGCCCGGCCCCTCGCCGAGCAGCG
>UQIE01000011.1 GCA_900541065.1 uncultured Collinsella sp.
TCCGCACATGTGCGGATGAATGTGGGAGGTGTTCGGATGAAGTCGATAATCAAGGCTCCTGTGTGGTGGTTTTCCAGTTTACCAACGATATACGCGCCGGCAAAAAAGTCTGCTATACTCTTTCCCGCTGTCCCCATCGTCTAGCGGCCAAGGACGCCACCCTTTCAAGGTGGATATCGCGGGTTCGAATCCCGCTGGGGGCACCATTTAAACTGAGAAGCCCGTTGCCCACGCGGTGACGGGCTTTTTGCTACCGTTATGCCGGGATTCGAACCCGACAGGGTGCGGAGCTGAGGAAACGCGAAGCGTTTTCCAGCGCAGCACGCAAGGAGCGGTGCGACGCAGCGAATGCGGGCGGCGTCAGCCGCACGCGGACATCCCGCTGGGGGCACCAACTTTAAAATGTACGAACCCGCCGGATGTAAGGTCCGACGGGTTCGTTCTTTTTGCCGTTATAAAACGAAAAGCACTCAATGCCCTTGCGCTAGATGAACAGCTCGCATTCTTTTCGCTCAGAGCAGGCTTTGCTCAACATCTTGGTAGCCGCAGAGAGCATGACGGGATTTACCGCGCGAGCGCCCCGCGGACATACGGCAACGCAGCGCATGCAGGAAATGCAGGCCTTTTTGTCCACCCGCTTGGGATCGTCTTTATCGATAGCGCCAACAGGGCACGCTGCGGCACAAGCCCCGCAAGCGGTGCACTCTTTTGTGGCCTTGGGCACCATACCGGTGCCCCCTGTCTTCTTATAGGGACGATTGCCCGGAATTGCCGGCTCAGAAGCATCACCTGCAGATATCTTTTGCTGAATCTGATTCGCAAACCCAGCGAGCTGCGCAGCGTCCTGTCGGTCTGGTCGGCCGGCGGCAAACTGGCGAACAATAGAATGCTCGGCGATGGCTGAAACCGCCGCGATCACCCGAAAGCCCGCGCCCTTTGCCGCGTCTTCAAGCTCGACCAGCGTGTCCTCATACGCGCGGTTTCCGTAAGCACAAACCAGAACCGCCTGCGCACCGTTTCCCCGCATCATACCCAAACGCTCCGCGGCCACAGTCGGGACTCGCCCGCCATACGAGGGCACCGAGATCACGGCTACATCCTCTTTTGTCATCGCAACCGTGCGAAAACCAAGCCCGCTATCGGTCAGATCTACAGCAACGGTTTCCCCTTCCAACGTATTGGCAATGTAGCCAGACGCCTTTTCCGTTCCGCCGGTCGGGCTAAACACGATATCGAATACCTTCATCGGATAATCCTCCCCTTTACGAACAAACGCCCGAAACGTCCGCATGCCAAAACAGGTTACAACTTTTAAGATGCCCCGCGCGAAACGCTTGCTCGGTTGCAAGTTCAAAGCAGGTCCGAGCGACATAAAAAGAAGGGGCCTCGCACAGGCGAGACCCCTTCGCACGCAAAATCAAACGTGTCTGTTACACATAGAACAGAATGTCGTCGTAGGTCGGGACCGGCCAGTAGTCGGCGGCCACGATCTCCTCCATGGCATCCACGGCGGCGCGCAGCGTATCCATAGCGGGAACGACCTCGTGCGCGTAGACGTTGGCCTGCTCCTGACCATCGAGGCCCTCGGCCTTCTGATGCACGGCGTCGAGCGCCTTGATGGAGTCGTTGATGGTGGTGATGCCGTTGCAAAGCTTGTTGAGCGTATTCTGCTCACACTGCATGGCGGCCTCGGCGCCGGCGGCGCGGATAGTCTCAAGGCCCTTAGCGACCTTGGTGGCATAGGCGGTAATGACCGGGCGATAGGTACGACGCGCCTCGCGAACCATCGTGGTGGCCTCGATGTTCATGAGCTTGTTGTACTTCTCGAGCTTGCAGTCGTAGCGGCACTGAGCCTCGGCCTTGGTCAGGACACCCGTCTCCTCAAAGAGCGCGATGGCCTTTTCGGAAACAAAGGCGGGCAGGGCGTCGGCCGTGGTCTTGTTGTTGGCAAGACCACGCTTCTCGGCCTCAACGGGCCACTCGTCGGAGTAGCCGTCACCGGAGAACAGGATGCGCTGGTGGTCGGTCAGGACCTTCTTGCAGTACTCGAGCGCGGCGTCCTGGAACTCATCCTCGGGCGTACCCTCAAGCGCGTCGGCGAAGGACTTGAGCGACTTGGCCACGGCGGCATCGAGCACCAGGTTGGAGTCGGAGACGTTCTGCTCGGAGCCGCAGGCACGGAACTCGAACTTATTGCCGGTGAAGGCAAACGGGGAGGTGCGGTTGCGGTCGGTGTTGTCCTGCATCAGCTTGGGCAGGGTATCGGCGCCCAGGTCGAGCACGCCGCGCGTGGCATGGACGGAAGCCTTGCCATCGATGATCTTCTCGACGACCTCGGTAAGCTGGTCGCCCAGGAAGATGGACATAATCGCCGGAGGAGCCTCGTTGGCGCCCAGACGATGATCGTTGCCGGCCGAGGCAACGGAGGCACGCAGGAGCTCCTGATAGTTATCGACGGCCTCGATCACCGCGGTGAGGAAGACGATGAACTGCAGGTTGTCGAGCGGGGTGTCGCCCGGATCGAGCAGGTTCTCGGACTCGGTGCCAAGCGACCAGTTGTTGTGCTTGCCCGAACCGTTGATGCCCTCGAAGGGCTTCTCGTGCAGCAGGCAAACCAAGTCGTGGCGGGAGGCGATGAGCTTCATCTTCTCCATCATGACCAGATTCTGGTCGATGGCCTCGTTGACCTCGCCATAGACCGGTGCGAGCTCATGCTGGCAGGGAGCGACCTCGTTGTGCTTGGTCTTGGCCGGAATGCCAAGCGCCCACAGCTCATCGTCCAGGTCCTTCATGTAGGCCGAGACGGTGGGGCGGATAGCGCCAAAGTAGTGCTCCTCGAGCTCCTGGCCCTTGCATGGAGCAGCACCAAAGAGGGTGCGGCCGGTGATGACCAGGTCCTTGCGCTTGCGGTAAGCGTCCTTCTTGATCAGGAAGTACTCCTGCTCGTCGCCCACGGAAGGAACGACCTTCTTGGGGGTTTTACCGAACAGCGCCAAAACGCGCTTAGACTCACGCGAGAGCGCGGTCATGGAACGCAGCAGCGGGGTCTTCTTGTCCAGGGCCTCGCCCGTGTAGGAGCAGAAAGCCGTGGGGATGCACAGGACATCGTCCTTGATAAAGGCGGGGCTAGTGGGGTCCCAAGCGGTGTAGCCACGGGCCTCGAAGGTAGCACGCAGGCCGCCGTTGGGGAAGCTGGAGGCATCGGGCTCGCCCTGGATGAGGTTCTTGCCCGTAAACTTGGTAATGGCGGTGCCGTCGTGGTTGGGCTCCAGGAAGCTGTCGTGCTTCTCGGAAGTAATGCCCGAAAGCGGCTGGAACCAGTGCGCATAGTGCGTCGCGCCCTTGGAGATGGCCCAGACCTTCATGGCATGGGCGACGGCGTTGGCCACATCCAGGTCGAGCGGCTCACCGCCCTCGAGGGTTGCAGCAAGGCGCTTCCAAATGTCCTTGGGGAGGTAGTCCTTCATGACTTCCTCAGAGAACACCATGGTCCCGAAGCGGTCAGTAAGATCGGCCATACGGAACTCCCTTCGTATCGGCACCGCGTGAGAAGCGGTGTTGATTACTAACGAACGAGTCATAGCTTAGACTCGCCGTGTTTCCGCGACATTACCGTTATGTTGCTGTCGCGAAACCAATCAATGAGGTTACCCTATCGAGGCGGCGTTGCCACCCTCAACAGCCAATCAACTGCATAAATTGCAGACCTCTCCCCATGGTTTAAGGGTAGTCAATTTGGGATGGAGCTCTATTAACTGGTATTTTGCATCAGATACCAGTCTTTATAGTCCGTGCCTAGATTAGCCGCTCTGTTATAGAGAAAGCCGATAGCAAGGCATCTTTGATTGGTATCCCCGAATAACGAGTGAAACTCCACCGTGACACAGTGGTGCTGTAGAATCCTTACAACACATCACACTATTACGTATCTAGAGGAGCACGATATGCGCGTCGACGAGGTTTTTAAGCAGGCAGCATCCCAGGGCACCGCGCCCGTTTCGTTTGAGATGTTCCCGCCCAAGGGCGAGCTCACCCTCGACACGGCTCGCGAAGTGGCAGGCAATCTGTGCAAGCTTTCGCCGAGCTTTGTCTCGGTCACCTGCTCGGCCGGCGGCTCGGGCAACGGTGCCACCACCGCCCCCATCGCGCATATGATTTCGAGCGAATTCGACACGCCCTCGGTGGCACACCTTACCTGCGTGGGCCGCTCGCATGCCGATATCGCCGCCAAGATCGACGAGTATCGTACCGCCGGCGTTGAAAACATCCTGGCCCTGCGTGGAGATCTCCCTGCCGGCGCGACCGAGGACGACAAGCCCGCCTCCGACTACGCCTACGCCCGCGACCTCATCCCCGAGCTCGTCGACGCCGGCTTTTGCGTGGGCGCCGCAGCCTACCCCGAGGGCCACATTGCCTGTGAGGATCTCAACCTCTCGGTCGAACACCTCAAGCAAAAACAGGACGCCGGCGCAAGCTTCTTTGTGACGCAGCTCTTCTTTGATAACGAGTGCTTCTACCGCTTCCGCGAGCTTGCCGACAAGGTCGGCATCACCGTGCCCATTACCGCGGGCATCATGCCGTTTATGGGCAAGTCCCAGATCAGCCGCATGGTCTTTATGTGCGGCGCGTCGCTGCCCTCCCCCGTCATCAAGATTCTCGCCAAGTACGAGAACGACCCCGAGAGCCTGCAGGCAGCCGGTGTAGATTATGCCGCCCGCCAACTTTGCGACCTCAAGGAGCACGGCGCCGACGGCCTGCACCTGTACACTATGAACCGTCCTGCGATCGCCGCGACCATTATGGAGCGCCTGGGGTAATGGAAAAACCGCACATCGATACAACCGCTGTCGAAGTGCCGGCCGACCTTGCGTCGCCGGCGCTTTACCGTGTCGATGCCGCGCACCATCCCCGTGTCGACCGTGCCGAGATGCTGCGGTATCTGGGTTACGGCGGCCAGCAGATTGAGCCCAAACTGTCACGACGTATTGAGCTTGTCGTTGAACGTCTGGAACTGGACATTGAGCCCCGTGGCGTGCGCCGCGTGTTTGCCGTCGATGCCACGGGCGTGGACGAACAAAGTGAGCCTTGCATTCGCTTGGTCGGCACCAACGTTGAGCTGCGGGGTCGCGATATCTATCGACATCTCAAAGACGCCCGCCTGGCGGCGCTCATGGCCTGCACCCTCGGGATGTCTGCCGAACGCCGTCTGCGCACCACGGGAGCCCAGCAACCCCTGGAAGGCGCCGTGCTCGACGCCGCATGCTCTGCCTATGTGGAGGCCGCCGTCGAGCAGATGGACCAGCAGGTCAAGGCTGCAGCCGCTGCACACGGGCTCGCCGGCAACTGGCGCTTCAGTCCCGGCTATGGCGACTGCCCGCTCTCTGCCCAGCGCTCGATCGTGGATGCACTCAATGCCACGCGCCTCATTGGACTTACCGTCACCCCCACCAGCCTGCTCATGCCCACCAAGAGCGTGACCGCTGTGATTGGCCTGTTCGGCGGCGAAGTCCACGACGCCCAGAGCCGCCCCACCTGCAATATCTGCCGCATGCGCGAGCACTGCCGCTTCCGCGCCGCCCACACCACCTGCTATTCGCATTCTGAATAAAATGTCAATTGATGGCACGGTATCGAGGGAATCTCATCCGTAAGTAAGCGGATGTCCTCACAAACAAGTACCATAAGATGCCAAATAACAACTATCTGAAAGCCAGTACATGCACAACATTCTGCAGTTCTCGCCACAACTAACCGCGCTTGAGTTTTTTTCAGGCATTGGCTTGGCTCGTGCCGGCATGGCAAAAGCCGGAATCAAAACAATCTGGGCAAATGACATAGACCATACTAAATGCGCCATGTACAGCCAGTGTTGGGGCGATGAGCATCTAGTCGAGCAGGATGTCCACACACTCGACCCCGACCTAATACCCCAAGCCGACATCGCATGGGCGTCAAGCCCTTGCACAAACTTATCTCTCGCGGGAAACAGGGAAGGACTTATCTCTGGCAAAGAGTCCAGTGCGTTCTTTGGCTTTATTAAGGCCATCGAAGGAATGGGCGATCGTGCCCCGCGGGCACTTGTTCTCGAAAACGTCATCGGCCTTGCCACGTCTAATAACAGTGATGACTTTAGACTCGTTTGCCAGGAATTCAATCGTTTAGGTTATTCATGTGACGCTTATTTTATCGATGCACGGCACTGGCTTCCCCAGTCACGCCCCCGCATGTTTGTCGTCGGATTAAAAAACCCTCTTCCCAACAGCCGACTCGATTCCTCGCTTCGACCTGAAAAAGTCTCCTGGATTCACTCCGACCCTTCACTCATTACGCACGTCTCTCACCTAAACGAGCCGAGCCCACTTCGCATGACGGGCCTTGCAACGGTTGTTGAAAATATTCCCGAGGACGACAAGCGTTGGTGGAACAAAAACCAAGTACAAGCATTTATCGACTCACTTGCACCGCATCAAGCAGAGCGCCTTCAGCGCTTCTTAAATGCCAAAGAAAAAATTGTTCGCACTGCTTACCGTCGCACGCGATCAGGCGTTGTGCGCTGGGAAATCCGTGAAGAAGAAATTGCCGGATGTCTAAGAACGGCTCGCGGCGGCTCATCAAGACAGGCAGTCGTTATATGCGAAAACGGAAAGATAGAAGTTCGCTGGATGACTGGAACTGAATATGCCCGTCTCCAAGGTGCTGACTCATGTCAGTTTAGCGGCTTCTCGGATGCTCAGATTCGCTACGCATTCGGCGATGCAGTTGCCGTGCCAGTTGTCACTTGGCTTATAAAAAATGCAGTCAAGCCCGCGCTCATGTCTTCAAGGAACGGAGTGAACAATAATGGAAATGACCAATTGCTCCTTGAGCGAGCCCGATAAAGGTATCTTGGATGCCATTGAACTCTGGTACGAATCCAAGCGCAGCAAGCGAGGCAATGTCAACCGTAACGTCATGGCGGTTGGCATAGGCATAAGCGAGCTGTTGCAAAACCGTTTTCCGCTCACCGACGATTATGTGCAATCGGACAAGGGAAGCCAAGTACGAGGCCTAAGTGGAGCATGCATCAAAACAGTTTTAGCCAGACATGGGGAAACGCGTGCCTTCGCATCAGAGGGCGGCAGAACCTCACGCGGTACACTCCCGATGGCGCTTGAGCTTGCCACAATTATCAACTCTGCCCTACCCAGTGACACTTGCGAAGACACTCGTCTTGAAGCTGCGAATGCAATCGCCAATTTCTTCGTCGAGCGAATCCAGGTCGATTTCTTTAACCGGCAGAGAATCAAAGTCGAAATCGATCTTCAAAAACCAATTTCTGTCATTGTCGATGATATCCTAGCCGAAGCAAGCCTACGGTCCGATAAGCCGACGGGCACCGTCGCACAGCACCTGGTAGGTGCAAAACTGGAGATGTTATTTCCAACCATAGAAATCGGAAAGGACAACTCAAACGCCGCCGACCAGCAGACAGACCGTTCTGGCGATTTCCAAATCAATGATGCTGCATTTCATGTGACTGTATCGCCAATGGCCAAATTGACCGATCGATGCCGAGATAACATTCGAAATGGCATTCGGCCCATCGTCGTTGTCCCCTACGATAAAGTTTCCTTCGCTTACGGACTGTTCGAAAGTGAGGGACTCGGCAGTCGCGTACAGGTCATCGCGCTCGAATCGTTTATCGGCATCAATATTGAAGAATTATCGTTCTACAAGCGAGACCTAATTCGATTAAATGTCGCACGGCTTCTTGCCCACTACAACAAGCGAATCGAAGATATCGAGCCCGACAAATCTCTTCAAATAGAAATTCCTCAGTGGGCTCTAGACGAAATGGACGCACATGGCGAATAGCTCAAACATACTTATCACTCATAATCTGGACGGCACTGCATTGGCGGCACCCGTTGATGCCGCACGTCGCAACGGTGCCACGTACAAGACGCGCACGATCGGCGATCTGCGCATTAAGGACGATCGCCTGCGCGCCGCCATCGAGGGCACGGGACACCTGCTGTTCGACGGCGGCATGGGCACCATGTTGCAAGCGGCCGGCATGAAGGCCGGCGCCCTGCCCGAGCTGCTCAGCTTTGAGGAGCCCCAGGTTATCACTGATATCCAACGTCAATATGTCGAGGCTGGCTGTGACGTGATCACCGCCAACACCTTTGGCGCCAACGCCCACAAGCTCGACGGTGCTGCCACCGTGGCAGACGTCTTTGCCGCGGCCGTCACCTGCGCCCGCGAGGCCGGCGCCCGCTACGTCGCCGGCGATATCGGCCCCATCGGCGCGCTGCTTCGCCCCCTGGGTACTCTGAGCTTCGACGAGGCCTACGACCTCTTTGCCGAGGAAGTGCGCGCCGGCGTCGCCGCGGGTGTGGACCTCTTTATTATCGAGACTATGACCGACCTTGCCGAGATCAAGGCTGCCGTCCTCGCCTGCCGCGAGAACTCCGACCTGCCCGTCTTTGCCACCATGACCTTTGAGGAAGACGGTCGCACCTTCCTGGGTACGAGTCCCGAGGTGGCCGCCATCACGCTCGATGCCATCGGCGCCGACGTTTTGGGCATCAACTGCAGCCAAGGACCGGCCGAGCTCCGGGGGCTCGCCGCACGTATACTCACCGTTACCGACAAGCCCGTTATGGTGCAGGCCAATGCGGGACTCCCCCATGTGGACGACGACGGCAACACCGTCTTTGATATCCAAGCCCCCGAATACGCCGAGGCCGTCGCCGGCATGATCGCCGACGGCGTGAGCGTCGTGGGCGGCTGCTGCGGCACCACGCCGGCGCACATGGCGGCCCTGCGCACGCTTATCGACAACCACACGCCCAGCCCGCGCCGCCGCAAGCCCAGCATGTCGGTCACGAGCGCCCAAACGGTCGTGGACCTTCCCTGCGACGGCCACAAGATCGCCGTCATCGGCGAGCGCATCAACCCCACCGGCAAAAAGCGCCTGCAGCAGGCCCTGCGCGACGGCGACCTGGACTACGTTGTGAGCCAGGGCATCAGCCAGCAGGAACAGGGCGCCGACATTCTGGACGTCAACGTGGGCCTGCCCGAGATCGACGAGGTCAAGATCATCCAACAGGCGACCGAACAGCTCCAGGGCTCCACGCTGCTGCCGCTGCAGATCGACTCCACCGACCCCGCAGCCGTCGAGGCCGCCGTGCGCCGCTACGCCGGCAAGCCCATCATCAACTCGGTCAATGGCAAGCAGCAGATCATGGATGAGATCTTTCCGCTGGTCGCCCACTACGGCACCAACGTTGTCGGCCTTACGCTCGACGAAGGCGGCATCCCCGATACCGCCGAGGCCCGCTTCGCCATCGCCGAGCGCATCGTGGCCGAGGCCGCCCGCTACGGCATCGGCCCGGACCGCATCCTCATCGACTGTCTGGTCATGACCGCCTCGACTAATCAACGCCAGGCTGAGCAGATCCTACGCGCCATGTCCCTGTGCAAGGAGCGTCTGGGCGTCAAATGCGCGCTCGGCGTGTCGAACATCAGCTTTGGCCTGCCTGCCCGCCCGCTGCTGGGTTCGGTCTTTTTGGCCGCCGCCTTCGGCGCGGGCCTGGACGCCCCCATCATGAACCCGGGCTCCAAGCGCTTTATGGATACCGTCTACAGCTATCGCGTCCTGAGCGTTGAGGACGAGGGCTCGACCGGATACATCGAGCGCTACGCCGGCTGGACCGATCCGTACAAGATCGCCGCAAACCCGGCAGCAGCTCAGGCCGCATCGACCGACACCGTATCCGCTGCTGGCACCGCCGGCACCGACGGCAACGACGACCCAATTCGTCGCATGGTCGTCTCGGGCCGTAAGGGCGAGATCGCGACCGAGACTGAGCGTCTGCTGGCAGACCACGACGCCATGGACCTCATCAACAATCACTTTATCCCCGCCCTCGACGAGGTTGGCGTCCTCTTTGACCAGGGCAAGTTCTTCTTGCCGCAGCTCATGGCCTCGGCCGAAGCCGCGCGCGTGGGCTTCGACACCATCAAGCGCCTGATGCCCGCCGGCGAGATTGCCGACAAGGGCAAGATCTGCGTGGCCACCGTCAAGGGCGACATCCACGATATTGGCAAGAACATCGTCAAAATGCTGCTCGACAACTACGGCTACACCGTCTTTGACCTGGGCCGCGACGTCGATCCGCAGGAGGTACTCAAGACCGTCAAGGAGCGCGATATCAAACTCGTCGGCCTCTCGGCGCTTATGACCACCACCGTCGTCGCCATGGAAGAGACCATCAAGTTGCTCCATGCCGAGGTTCCGGGCGTCAAGATCATCGTGGGCGGCGCCGTGCTCACCCCCGAATACGCCAAGCAGATCGGTGCGGACTACTACGCCAAGGACGCCGCCGAAAGCGCTCGTATCGCCGAAGAGGTCTTTGGGCAGTAACACAACGGAAACAACCGAGCACCAAAACGTGCCGCATGCGCCACTTGGCACGTGCGGCACGTTAGAATAGATAAGACTATGCTCGTTTTGGCAGATAGGAGCGCAAGGATGGCGATCACGCCCGCAGAAATCGCGGAAACCCGCGGCATGGTTGAGGAGCAGAACCTCGACATCAGGACCATCACCATGGGCGTTTCGCTCATGGGTTGCGGTGACGAGAACCTCGACCGCATGTGCACGAAGATCTACGACCACGTGACGCACACGGCTGAGCATCTGGTCGAGACCGCCGAGAACCTCGAGCGCGAGTACGGCATCCCCATCGTCAACAAGCGCGTCTCCGTCACCCCGGTGGCGCAGATCGCCGCGTGCTGCAAGGATGAGGACCTCACCCCCATCGCGCATGCCCTCGACCGCGCGGCCGAGACCCTCGGCATCGACTACCTGGGTGGCTTCTCCGCACTCGTCCAGAAGGGCATCGGCGACGCCGACCGCCGCGTTATCCAGTCCATCCCGCAGGCGCTCGCCACCACGAGCCGCGTCTGCTCCAGCGTCAACGTCGCCAGCCTGCGCGCCGGCATCAACATGGACGCCGTGCTCATGGCGGCTCAGACCATCATCGATGCCGCTAAGCTCACGGCCGACCAGGATTCCGTTGGCGCGTCCAAGTTTGTCTGCTTTGCCAATATGGTCGAGGACTCCCCGTTTATGGCGGGCGCCGTCCACGGCGGTGGCGAGGCCGACGCCGTCATCAACGTAGGCGTCTCGGGCCCCGGCGTTATGGCCGCAGCCCTGGAGACGCTGCCCGATTCCGCATCGATGATGGAGGTCGCCGAGAAGATTAAGCAGACCGCCTTTAAGATCACCCGTGCCGGCGAGCTCATGAGCCGTGAGGCAGCCCGCCGTCTGGGTGTCGAGAAAGGCATTGTCGACCTGTCGCTGGCTCCCACACCCGCCATCGGCGACTCCGTCGCGCGCATCCTCGAGATTATCGGCGTGGGCACCTGCGGTGGCCCGGGCACGACCTGTGCGCTCGCCATGCTCAACGATGCCGTCAAGAAGGGCGGCGTCATGGCCAGCTCCAGCGTGGGCGGTCTCTCCGGCGCCTTTATCCCCGTGTCCGAGGACGCCGGCATGATCGCCGCCGTCGAAGCCGGCGCGCTTTCGCTCGAGAAGCTCGAGGCCATGACCTGTGTGTGCTCCGTCGGCCTGGACATGATCGCCATCCCCGGCGACACCCCGGTCGAGACCATCGCCGGCATCATCGCCGACGAGATGGCCATCGGCGTCATCAACAACAAGACCACGGCCGTCCGCGTGATTCCCGCCATTGGCAAGGGCGTGGGCGACTGCGTCGAGTACGGCGGCCTGTTTGGCCGTGCGCCCATCATGCCGGTGAACCCCAACGCCGGCACCGTGCTTGCCCACCGCGGTGGACGCTTCCCGGCGCCGCTGAACTCGCTCAAGAACTAGCTGAGGGGGACTGGCGAGGAGCCCCGGGGAGGGCAAATATATAAGGTCGCCTGCTCGGACAGTCCTGACTCGCACGGAGAGCACATTAAGTGCTCTCCGGCTCGTGCGGAACTCGCGATCGACCTTATATATTTGCCCTCCCCGGGGCTCCCGCACAACGGGACCTCGATTGAGTTCTATCCCGGTTGCAGTCGCTTCGCTCCTGCACCACATGGTCGATACGGCGGTTTGGCGTTGGATCAATTCTTTCTGATATATGCTGGTTGCGGCTCTTCTTTTGGGAGGAGTCGCTTTTTTGTTGCTAGGAGGTTGGCCCGTGGTTGATGGGAAGAATCGTTCTGAGCTGCTTTCCACAGATTGGAACCAGGAGTGGATGCGTCTGCAAACTAGTCGGCGGCGGGCTGATGACTCTTTTGAGTGGGACAAAAGGGCTCGGCATTTTCGGCCGCTTGAGACTGCTCCGTATGCCCGGGACTTTATGAAGCTGTTGGCGTTAAAGCCTGGTGAATCCGTGCTTGATATGGGGTGTGGGGCTGGGTCGATTGCTATTCCGCTTGCGCAAGACGGGCATCCTGTGATTGCTGCTGACTTTTCCCCTGCCATGTTGGGCACGCTTGATGCCGGCATTGAGTACTATGGGCTCGAGGATCGCATTACACCGCTTGAGCTTGCTTGGGATGATGACTGGGATTTGGTTGGACCGGTCGCGAAAGCGGTAGATGTTGCCTTTGCCAGTCGCTCTGTCACCACGACCAACCTAAAAGGCGCGCTTGCCAAGCTTGATCGAACGGCTCGTCGACGTTGTGCTGTCACGATGGTCGCCAACTCCAGCCCGCGCTATGACCTGCACCTGATGAACGCCATCGGTGCCTCGGTTACCTGCAGTAATGGCTTTGTGTATGCCTTTGATATCCTCATTCAGATGGGTGCCCTGCCGCAGGTTACGTACTTTGAATCGCCTCGTCGCGATACCTTCGATAGCCTTGAGGCGGGAGTGGCGGACTTCTCCCGCATGCTCGAGCACGGTAACGAGGATAAGATCGACCGTCTGCGCGACTACGTCGCTCAACATATGATTGAGAATCCCCGTGCTGGCGAGCCGGGGTCCAAAGGGGTGCCGCAGGGACGCTACATGCTCGACCACGTCCGCAAGGTCCGTTGGGCGTTTATTGCATGGGAGCCGGTCTCTTCGGGCCGTCCATAGACCGCTTTCGGCCGCCGCACACGTCCGCCCGTAACCCGCGCTGTTCTCCCGCTCGGCATCCGCATTCTTTTTGAACTGGGCAAACACGCCCCACACCGCGCCGTTCCTGCGCTATCGTGGGACAGCTCACGTAGATTAAGGCCCCATCGCGGGGCGCCCCATACATAGAAAGCGAGAACCCATGGCACTGACAGGAGCCCAGGTCAAGCAGCTTCGCAGCATGGCCCATCACCTCAACCCCGCCATCATCATCGGCAAGTCCGACATCAACGAGGGCACCGTCGAGCAGACGGTCGCCTACCTGGAGAAGCACGAGCTCGTTAAGTGCTCCGTACTCGATGGTTCCAGCCTATCCGCCCGCGAGGCCGCCGAAGAGCTTGCCGATCGCTGCCATGCCGAGGTCGTCCAGGTTATCGGCCGCAAGTTCTCGCTGTATCGCGAGTCCTCGCGCAAGGACATCGAGAAGATTAAGCTCGTCTAAGAGCCAACAATCCGGCGAGCCAACATACATCAAGCTTGCGAGCGTCCGAGCAATTCGGACGATCATTTTTTATCGTTCGACGAGCACGCGGTTAAGCCTACCCTCCACCAAGCGCTCGTACAGACGCCGCGTCTCGGGCTCGGGCACGCCATTGACCTGCTCCCTCAGGTGATGCATATGCCCACTGTACAGCTCGACGATATCGCGTCGTCGCCCCGCCGCACCGTAGACGCGCATAGCGCAACGCACCATGTCCTCGCGCGCCGTCTCTTGCCGCAGCCCCGACTCCACCAGCCATACCGCCGACTGCAGGTCGTTTTCTTCTAGGGCGGCATTCGCGCCCCGAATCATGCAGTCGATATACTTAGATTCCATAATGCGCCTCATACGCAAAAAGTAGGTGGGATTACAGCCATTGGGAACATACAACGGGCCGGCGTAAAGCTGCTCAATCTTAAGGCACAGCTCAATCAGATGGGGTCCGCGCGCACCCGTGCGATTTCCCAAAACTTCGCGGCTTATCTGATCAAACAACCGCACGTCGGTCTTGACGTAATCGCCGTTAAGCCCAATGCACTCGTTTTGGATCAGCACACACGACTTGCCGTCCGGTGTCGGCCCCAAGGCCGAACGCAAGCGCGATATCGTCGAGTACAGGTTGTTGCGGGCGCTATTGAACTCGGCATGGGGCCACAGCTCCATGGCCAGCGTCTCGCGGTCGACCAGTGCATCCATACCCAGCGCAAGCCGCTCGGCAAGCGTCGCCGCTTTCTTGCGGCGCCACATCTTATCCGTGATGGGAAACCCGTCGCGCTCGGCGCGAAACGCCCCAAACATGCGGATCTCGATATGGCCAATCACATCGACACCCTCGGCATCGCCGGCCTGGAACAGACGCTCGCCTTCGCCCTCAAAGTCGTCACGCAGCGAATACCGCGACAGCTCGCGCACCGGGAGCTTCTTTCGAATTCTAGCAGCCGGCTCACCCAGACAATGCATCGCAAGACGCGCAAACAGCCGATACGACGGATCTAAAATCCCCGGGCGGTTCATGGACATCCAGGCTGCAAGGTCGCTATCGCGGCCCGCGGAGGCCAAATGCAACGCCACCATCCAAGCCTCGGCACCACCGACCTGCGTCCGACTCAAATCGAGCAGCTCTGCCTCTTCGCGCACCGATACCATCGATGTATTGCGTAAGTATGCCGCGCGCTCTAGCAGCAGTGCGTTGTCGCGTATGTATCCAATCGATTCCTCGGCAAGCCTGAGCACCTGCACCGCACGGAATTTGGCATTGACCGGACGCCCCTCAGCCAACGACTGCCAGCCTTCCAATATCAAGCCAAACAACTGGACTTGATTGTCACGCACGCGCACGGCAAAACGGTCGAGCTCATTGAATGCCTGCTCGTCGGTCACCGGCATGCCGGCAAACAGGCGCCGCGCCGATAATACCATGCGCACCCAGATGGCGAGTGCTCGGATTCCACGCGCTTCGAGTGCCTCGAGCGTCAGGGTCATCTCGTCATCACGCTCGTCAGTCCCTGCATACGACCCATCAAACAGCTCCGTCAACATGCGGTCCGCCCGCACAAACGTCCCCGCAATATCGAGCTCACAATCGTAGGCCTTATCTGTTTTGAGCCTCGCGAGGATCTCACCACCCTTCGCCCGCTCGGTCAGCCCATGCTTTATCTCAACATGTGCGGACAGCATGTCGAGTGCGGCACAAGACGCCTCACTTTCCAGCGCTGCATGGCCTGTCGGAAGCCCCAGACCACTATCTCCATAACAGGCGGCCGTAAACGCGTGCGCCACCTTCCACGACACGGGATCGAGCTCGCAAATCGCTTGCTCGCCCGCATGCTCGATAATTGAGGCCATATACCGCGCGAGCTTTGTATTGGAGACGCTCACCGCCGCCAGATAGATGCCGAGCGCCTCGTCAGGCGTCGGCTCCGATGCCCGGCCATCTGCCTCGGTCTTTCCCGGCGCCGCGCGGCAGATATCCCCTCCATGCCCCGTCAGGGCCAGATCGACCCCATACTGCCCGGCAAGCTCCAACACCGCGCTGCGGTCCAAAAACGCGTCGGCGAGGTCCATCGCGGTATCGCAGCGCCCCGCTTTAATCAAAATACGCGCCGCCCGCACAACAAGTTCGGGGCGAATTTCGGCGACCAGCTTGCGCAATCGCAGGCGTGCGTTGTCCTCGGTACCCAAGCAGGTAAAGCTCCGGTCTGCCGGATCAACGCCAAAAATGGGATAATCGCGGACAAGATAGGACTGATCAATTGCCGAAAGCCTAACACCGCAAGCCTCGAGTTCCGAAATATTGCCCTCGCCCATTAAGACCATCAAGCATGCCACACTAAACAGGGCGTTGTTCTCGAGCGACGCCAGATCAACAAGTGCCGCACCGTAGATATTGACGATCTCGTTTTCGAGCATCTGGGCAACGTCTCCCTGTCCGTATAGCCCCGACTGCATAGCCGAGACGAGCTCGGGCACGCCCTGCGTAAGTTGATAGAAGTCGAGCGATGTGCTAATCGAAAACGCCGATGCCCACGCCGAATACTCATAGGCATGTACCTTGAGCATCTGCGCGTTGACTTTAATCGAATCGCCCAGTCCATGAATCAGCTGGCGATTCGAAGGACGGCAGCTCATAAAGACCCCAACCCCCATAGCACGCAGGCTTCGGATTCGGTCGATCAGCTCCTCGGTCTCGCTCTGGCTGAGGTTAGGCACGTTATCGATTGCAATCAGGGAGTGCGGCTTGTCCTTAAGCTCTTCGGTAACGACCTCGAGCTGCATAAACACCTCGCGCCCAATGGCGCGGTCTGCCTCGATGATTCGCACGGGACCTCGCGTCGGATCGCTTTTAACCTCTTGGGCATACTGCAGCAACACCGAGGTTTTCCCAAAGCCATCAGGCGCGTAGAGGACTACGATGCCGGTCTTTCGGCCCTTGGCGATAAGTTCGTTCATCAAGCGATCGCGCCGCACCGTATAACTACTGCCCAGCGGCATAAGCTCGAGGTCGTCCGTATTGCCCAAATCGTTAACCATGCCCGCTCCTCAACTCGACCACATGGACACCGTAACGCTAGACCATATGTATCGCTAGATGAATAGAGCGATGCTACGGTTTAGGATGTTTGTTGGTACGCAAATGGCAAGTTTTTGTTCAGCGTGGTCCGATTGAAACTTATCCCCCAACCAATCAGTCTTTGCGCAGGTCAATGCGCTTGCCAGCTTGTCCCATCCTTTGGCAGTGTACCTCAAATGAGCGCTGTTCAATTGTGTAGCGCAACTCACCTAACGCCAGCTACCGTCTGCGACCTTTTCATAGCATTTATGCATAGTATCTGTTATGGAATGAATCATGCTGCACCAGACGCACCCGTCCAGTTCGCGGCCAGATTTTCGTCAAGCACACGGCGCACGCTCAGCAAAAAGGCCCCCGCAAAGCGGAGGCCTTCGGCAAAGCTATGTCGAGGTGATAGGCTTTCGCTACTTGCAGAGCGAAAGGGCGGCCTCGTCGGCAACGACAACGCAGTTGGTGTGCAGTTGCAGGATCGAGGCAGGGCACTCGGGGGTAACCGGACCATAGCACATGTCATGCACGGCCTGCGCCTTGGCCTCGCCGTTGGCGACAACCAGGATCATGCGGGCATACATGATGGTCTGGGTACCCATGGTGTAGGCCTGACGGGGCACGTCGTCGATGCTGTCGAACAGGCGGCTGTTGGCCTGAATGGTGCTCTCGGTGAGGTCGACACAGTGCGTACCCTTGGAGAAGTGGTCATCGGGCTCGTTGAAGCCAATGTGACCGTTGTTACCGATGCCGAGCAGCTGCAGATCAGGGTAACCGGCAGCAGCGACGATCTTGTCGTACTCAGAGCAGGCAGCGGCAGCGTCGGGATTGGAGCCATCGGGCACATGTGTGTTGTTCAGGTCGATGTTAATGTGATCGAAGAAGTTCTCACGCATAAAGTAGTGGTAGCTCTGGGGATCGTCGTGCGAAAGGCCACGATACTCGTCGAGGTTGTAGGTGCTGACCTCGGCAAAGTCGACGTCACCCTTCTCGTACCAAGCGGCGAGCTGCTTGTAGGCACCGATCGGGGTGGAGCCGGTGGCAAGGCCCAGTACACAGTCGGGCTTGAGGATAACCTGGGCCGAGATGATATTGGCGGCCTTGCGGCTCATATCCTCGTAGTCTTTAGCTTTAATGATCTTCATTACGCGTCCTTTCTCGTACAAGAGAGGCAAGGCTCCCTTACAAGCACTTGCCCGCGGCCCGCGTCGGCCGCAACCAACGTGTGCGGCCACCAGGGCGAGGTCGCGTAATGTATGTGTCTCGTGTCTAGCCGCGTCGAGGCCCCTGCCCGTCCACGGTGACCCGAAGCTGTTTAGCTTCGGACAGATCCCATCTTGCCACGGAGGGCGCCCTCTTTCAAGGGCGCCCTCCGTAAACGTGTTTGAATTGTAGGCTAATGGCCACGTGCACTTGTTAGCGCTCGCGAGCAACGATGAGCTGGTCCATCTCTTCGACATGCACACCAACGGAGCCTTTGATGCTCGAGAACTCAACGGAGTTGCACACCAAGATGGGAACCGTCACATCGTAGCCCTCGGCAGCAATTGCCTCGCGATCGAACTCAATGAGTACATCGCCCTTATGGACGATGTCACCCACTTGCGCATGCACGGTAAAGTGCTTGCCCTCGAGCTGAACAGTGTCCAAACCAACGTGGATGAGCACGTCCAAACCATCGACCGTGTTAAGCGCAACAGCGTGTCCCGTGGGAAAAATGGCCTCGACCTTGGCATCAGCCGGTGCAATCACACGCGTTCCGGTGGGCTGAATCGCCACGCCCTGGCCCAAAAGGCCGGTGGCAAACGTCTGGTCGTTTACCTCGGAGAGCGGAATGACGTCGCCCGAGATGGGAGCATCCAGCGTAAGGACTCGACCACGCATACCAAAAGACCTTAGGACTTTAGTGAACATGCTCCCCCTCGGACATACCAATCAATCAAAATAACCTTAACAGTTTACCACTTGGCAACGGTTTTTGACCATTAGGGAAGTTCGCGCTTGACAACCTCGACGATGTCGTCGACAACGCGCTGGGTCAGCTCGTGCGTCTCGGCCTCGGCCATAACGCGGACCAGCGGCTCGGTACCACTCGGGCGCACCAGAATGCGGCCGCGGCCGTCAAGCTCCTTCTCGGCAGCAGCGACGGCATCCCAGATGGGCTGGCAGTCGTCCAGGCCGGCCTTGTTGTCCGAATGCACGTTGACGAGTACCTGCGGGTACTTCTTCATGATGCCGGCAAGATCGGTGAGGGTACGACCGGTGCGCTTGAGCACGGCCAGCAGCTGCAGAGCCGTCACCAGGCCGTCACCGGTGGTGTTGTGCTCCAGGAAGATGATGTGGCCGGACTGTTCGCCGCCGATGACGGCGCCGTCCGCAAGCATGCGCTCCAGAACGTAGCGGTCGCCCACAGCGGTCTGAACCATCTCGAAGCCCTGCTCCTTCATAGCGATGGAGAAACCAAGGTTGCACATGACGGTCGAGACGATCTCGGAGTTGGCGAGCTTGCCGCGGGCGGCGAGGTCAGAACCGCAGATAGCCAGGATGTAGTCACCGTCGATCTCATTGCCCTCGCTGTCCACGAACAGTACGCGGTCGGCGTCGCCGTCGTGGGCCAGACCGATGTCAGCATGGGTGCGCAGCACGAGCTCGCGCAGGGGCTCGAGGTGCGTAGAGCCGCACTCGACATTGATGTCGGTGCCGCAGTAATCGGTGTTGATGGCATGGACCGTGGCACCCAGGCGCTGCAGCGCGGCAGGCGTGGTCTGGCAGGAAGCACCGTGACCGCAGTCGACGGCAACCACCAGGCCATCGAGCCTCAGGCCATCAAGCGTATCGATGGCGTGGTCGACGTATGCCTTGCGAGCGTCCTTCATCTTGATGATGTGGCCCACGCCGGCACCGGTCGGCAGCGTGTCGGCAGCCATGGCTTCCTCGGACATGACCCAGGCGCTGATCTCTTCCTCGACCGCATCGGGAAGCTTCATGCCCTTGCGGCTAAAGAACTTGATGCCGTTGAACTCCGGCGGATTATGCGAAGCAGAGATGACGATGCCGCCGTCGAGCTCATTCTGGACGGTGAGCAGCGCCACGGCAGGCGTGGGGATGACGCCGCAGCAGTGCGGACGACCGCCCTCGGCCATGATGCCGGCGGTCAGAGCGCTCTCGAGCATAGTACCCGAAAGACGCGTGTCGCGGCCGACGCAGATATCCGGACCAAGGAACTTGGTCGCCGCGCGGCCCAGGCGAAACGCGAGGTCGCACGAGAGGTCGGCATTGGCGACGCCACGGACGCCATCGGTACCGAAGATGTTCTGGGGCATAGGATTGCTCCTTCCCAAGTGGGCAAAACGCAGTCGCCCACCCTAGTCGAAAAAGAAAAGCGGGACCCGCCGAGCAATCGGCAGGCCCCGCTTGTACATTGTATCTCGTAAGGAGATAAAACCTTAGCGCTTGGAGAACTGGGGAGCGCGGCGGGCCTTCTTGAGGCCGTACTTCTTGCGCTCGACCACGCGAGCATCGCGCGTAAGGAAACCGGCCTTCTTGAGGTCAGCACGGTAATCGCCAGCGTTCAGAAGAGCACGAGCGATGCCCAGGCGCAGAGCGCCGGACTGACCGGAGATGCCGCCGCCATCGCACAGAGCGATAACGTCGAACTGACCGGCGGTGTCGGTCACCTTGAAGGGAGCAAGGGCGTTCTCAACGAGCTGATGACGGCCGAAATACTGCTCGGCGTCACGCTTGTTGATGGTCACCTTGCCGGTGCCGGGGACGAGACGGACGCGGGCGACGGCGTTCTTACGACGGCCGGTACCCTGGTAGACAACGGTGTTCTCAGCCATCTTTAAGCCTCCAGCTCAATCTTCGTGGGGTTCTGGGCAGCGTGCGGATGCTCGGCACCAGCGTAGACCTTAAGCTTGGTCATCTGGGCACGGCCGAGGGTGGTCTTGGGCAGCATGCCGCGAACGGCGCGCTCGATGACCTTCTCCGGGTGCTTCTCCATAGCCTGGCGGAAGCTCTCAGCCTTGAGGCCGCCGTTGTAGCCGCTGTGGCGATAATAGGTCTTCGTGTCGGCCTTGTTACCGGTAAGCTGGACCTTATCGGCGTTGATGACGACAACGAAGTCGCCGCAGTCGCTGTTGGGCGTGAACTGGGGCTTGTTCTTACCGCGCAGGATCATTGCGATCTGGGTGGCAAGACGGCCCAGGACAGCACCATCGGCGTCGACGAGAACCCAGTTGCGCTGGACCTCGCCCTGCTTGGCGTAGTGAGTCGATTTCGAAATCACTTAGACTCCTCCATGTACAGTACGTGTTGTTACAGAGATTCACGGGGCTCTGCAAGTAACCCGTCCATATTACCCCGCTCGCCGCCCGAGTCAACAGGTATTTTGGCTCCAACCAGAGTTTCTGCACATGTCATCCATGGGTCATGACGTCGCGACACTAGCGCTCGACAAATGCCTCGATATCGCTCAGTAGGCGCTTTGCCTCCTGGCGACCCTGAATATACAGGTCGAGCAGCTTTGCCGGATCGTGTTCGACATGGCCGACCTCGACCGGCTTTTGCGGAGCAACGACCAACGCACGGCCCTCGCGCTCATACTTCCACAGGTGCATGCGCTGGATGTTATAGCGGTCGTGGCGCGTCTCGATAGCCTCGAGCAGGTAGGGGTAGTCGGCATAGCGAGCACGTGCGGCGGGCATAAACTCGTAGGGCTTTTTCTCGTACGAGCGGTCCTGCGTGACAATGACAACCGCGCGATTGAAGCCCGCTTCCTCCAGCACATGCTCGATAGGAACCGAATCGGCTACGCCGCCGTCGACGTATTTGTGCCCGTCTATCTCGACCGGCGGCGTCACCAGCGGCAGTGACGTCGAGGCGCGCACGGCGTCAAGGTCAAGTACGGCGCTTTTGACCGGCAGGTACGTGGCGGTTCCAAAGAGCATGTCCGTCGCGACGGCGTACATCTCGATGGGGCTCGCGTCGAACGTTTCGTTGTCGAAGGGGTCCAGGCGGTCCTGGACATCGTTGAAGATAAAGTCGTAACCCACGATGGAGCCCGTGGACGCAAACGATGCGGCGCCCATGAAGCGGTTGTCGTTGCAGAAAGCCAGGTTGATGCGGTTGGCACGGCCGATCTGGTGCGACTTGTAGTTTACGCCGTTGAGGGCGCCGGCCGATACGCCATATACCGCCGGAATCTCGACGCCGGCCTCCATGAGAACGTCGAGCACGCCTGCGGTGAACTGTCCACGAAAACTACCGCCCTCCAGGACGAGCGCGACCTTGCCGGCGTTCTTTGCTTTATCTTCTGCAGTCATATTGACCTCCTGCGATTGCGTTTTGGCTTTCTTCTACCCAGTTTTGGAATGGAGGGCGCATAGGTTTTGGAGTTGAGAAGGGCGTGGCGGTCAACCAACCCCAGAGCATGAGTTGCCGCCGGGAAAGCGCGTCCCAGTCTGAGGGGCGATTCTGTGATGAATTTTCCGCTAGCCATTCATTTGGAAACTGCATCCCATTCCGAACGAGGATTCCGGGATGTACTTTCCGCTTGAGCTGCCATTGGGAAAGCATGTCCCACTCTACGGCTCGATTCCGGGTCGTAGTTTCCGCTTGAGGCACCATCCGGAAACTACGTCCCAGTCTGAGCGCGGATTCCGGGACGCGCTTTCCGCCTGAGCTGCCATTGGGAATGCACGTCTCACTCTGCGTTGCCGCAGTGCCTTCTTTACGCCCGCGCCCTGCGCAGAGTTCGATTCTCCGCGGTAGGGGGGGGATCCGTTGATGCGGCGCATGACCGGCTGAGATTCGATAAACATCGCATCTGTTTTGGGTTGGGGCTTTGCGCGGAGAATCCGCGTATTTGCTTCGCAAATACGCACCGGCTTCGGCCGCCTGCCGGCGTCCTCGCCCGCTCGCTACAAACGCTTCGCATTTGTTTAACGCTCGCGCCCTGCATAGAGTTCGATTCTCCGCGGTACGGACAAGAAATAAAAAGGCAGGTAGATATAAGTATCTACCTGCCTGTTACTTATGGTGGAGGCGCGGAGAATCGAACTCCGGTCCACGAAAGCCCCCTGATTGGCATCTCCAAGCTCAGTCGCTGGTTTAGTCTCGGACGCTTTGCGCGCAGCGACACGCTCGCGGCATCCCAACCGGTTCGGTCTTAGCCCGCGCCATACCGATTACGTGCGCGGGAGCATTCCCCTAACATGACGTCGCGCCGGTGTCGGGGAAATCACCGGGTTGACGCGCCGCTATAAACTAAGCAGCGAGAGCCATAGGCTCAAAAGAAGAGTTGTTGTCAATTCAATTTGACGGTACCCCTGTTTAACGAGGCGAGGAGACCTCGGCTTGCTTCCTCTCTCAGAGCTATCGTGTCGAAACCAGTCGCCCCCGAATGTCGGGAAAGTCTGGATGGCATTGGACACGAGTACCCAACACCCGTCGACTTTTCAAGGAACATACGGGGCGAGCCCCGCTTGTGGAGTGTTATCTTACCACGTTCTGAAAGCGGACAGCTGTTCTATGCACGAGCTGTGAAGACCCCAATGTGCGCTGTACTTCACACTTTTGCTACCGATTGCGTCACGTATATTTTCGCCAAGCACAATTGACCCGTTGAAAGGACCGTTATGGATACCAAGCAGCAACTCGTCAATGCCCTCGTAGGCCTGGGCTCAACCATTACCGAAGCTATGGATGTCATCGAGGGCTTTGTCCCCTGCGGACATCCCGCCCTCACGGTATCGAACGCACTCGTCGCGCTGGACGCCGACGATGATGCTGTTCTCGCCCAGCAGCTTGAGACCGTCGAGGGCTTTATCGACCACGTGAGCGAAAACCGCGGCGTGGCCGCCTACCACGGCATCGAGGTCGAGCTCGCGGGTCCCAAAGCCGATTTGCTCGCAGCAATCCGCGAGGTAGGCGCCCTTATGCAGACCGCAGGCGTCAAGAACACCCAGGTCAACGAGTGGGTCTACCGCAGTCTGACAGCACTAAACGATTCCGACGAAAAGGCAGCCGAGCAGCTCGCAGAAAGCCCCGCCATCAAAGCTTCACTTGCCTAAAAAGGCCTGCACCCTGGCGGCTGCGGTGCCGCCCGAATGCAGGCCATAAACTAAAGCAAAAGCGCTAGCGCAGATATGCCTTCGCGTTGCTCAGGCTGTAGGCAATCGTCGAGCCGTTGTGCAGCAGCGATGACGCCTGCGGGGTAATCGCGCCGGTAATGCCCAGTGCCAGGAGCGCCGAGTTGGTGAGCATTACCTTAGAGTAGGAGCTCGTCAGACGATCAACGAGGCCCTGGCTCATACGGCGCAGACGCACGATCGCAGCCAGATCCGTATCGGTCAGGATGATATCGGCGACCTCCTTGGCGATGTCGCTTCCACCGCCCATTGCCAGCCCCACGTCGGCCAAACCGAGTGCCGGCGAATCGTTGACGCCGTCGCCCACCATGGCAACGTGGCGCCCCTCGCCCTTAATGCGCTCAACATACGCGTACTTGTCCTCGGGCAGCAGCTCGGCCTTAAACTCGTCGACACCCGCCTCGCGAGCAATGCGCTCGGCCGTGCGCTCCGAGTCGCCCGTGAGCATGACCACGTGCTTAACGCCCAACGCGTGCAAGTCGGCGATAGCCTCGCGAACCCCGGGCTTAAGCGGGTCCTCGATACCGAGCACGCCCACAACGGTGCCATCGACCGCCAGGTACAGCGGCGACAGCCCCTGCATCTGGGACTCGATTTGCTCCTTAATGTCGGACTCGAGCTGCGCGCTCTCATCCTCAAATACAAAGTGCGCGGAACCGATGATGGCGCGACGCCCTTCAATGGACGAAGCGATGCCGTGCGCCACGATGTACTCGACGGCGGCATGGCGCTCGCGGTGCTCGAGCCCGCGCTCGCGGGCGGCGTTGACCACGGCACGCGCCACCGGATGCGGAAAATGCTCCTCCAAGCAAGCGGAAAGGCGCAGGATCTCGTCCTCGCTCCAACCATCGGTGGTGAGCACGCAGGCAAGACGCGGCTGCGCCTCGGTAAGCGTGCCGGTCTTATCAAACACAATGGTGTCGGCCTTGGCAAACGACTCAAAGTACTTGGCGCCCTTGACCATAACACCCATCTTGGCAGCATCGCTCATGGCAGTCATGACGGCGACGGAACCCGTGAGCTTGAGTGCGCACGAGTAGTCGACCATCAGTGCCGCCGAGGTCTTGATGAGGCTGCGGGTGGTAAGCGCAACCAGGCCCGCGAGCAGGAAGTTCCACGGGACGATCTTGTTGGCGAGGTCTTCCATGTGCGACTGGCCCTCGGACTTGAGCGAATCGGCCGTCTGCACGAGCGAGACGATCGAGCGGAGCTTGGTCTGCGCCGTGTTGGCGCGCACGCGCACCAAGATGCTGCCGTCTTCCACGACGGTACCGGCGAACACATCGTCGCCCACGCTGCGCTCGACGGCCAGCGGCTCGCCGGTCAGGGTCGCTTGGTTGACCATAGCGCTCCCCTGCTCGACAACACCGTCGATGCAAATGGACATGCCAGTGCGCACGGCGACCAAATCGCCGGGCTCGAGCTCGGTCGCGGCAACGCTTACCTCGGTGTCGCCGACAACCTTTTGCGCCTTGTCGGGCACATCGAGCAGCGAGTTGATGAGCTCGTTTTCGCTCATGGCGCGAGTGTAGTCCTCGAGCAGCTCGCCCACGTTGAGCAAGAACATTGTCTGGCCCGCGGTGTCGACATCACGCTTGACGAACGAAATGCCGATGGCCGAAGCGTCGAGCACAGGAACGGTCAGGCGCGGCTGTGCCAGCTCATGAAGGGCAGCGCGCAAAAATGCCATGTAACCGGCCACGACAAACACCGCACGCAGAGGCGTCGGCAAGAACCAACGGCGCGCGTAGTGGGCGCCGATAAGTGTGGCAAGATCCATGACGAGCTTGTGCTTGCGCGGCTCGAGTTGCATCACGTAGCCCGACTTGGCATCGGCGATAGCTTGAGCATCGAGCGCGCCCAAGGCATCGAGCACGCTCGCGCGGCGCGGCTCGTCGTACTCCAGCGCCATCTGGCCAATGCGGCCATACACGCGCACCTTGCGCACGCCATCGATGTCGCCGCCAAGCTTTAGAAGCGCATCGAGATCGCTCTCTGGCACAGGACCCGCCAACTGAAGGCGGGTCCTGCCAGGGATCTCGCTGATAATCGAGAATCTCATAGTTTGTGTCTGGGAGCGCTACTCGGCTGCCTCGTCAGCAGCGGCCTCGCTCTGGGTGATGTAAGCAGCCTCGGCAACCATGTCGTCGACATTAGCCTTGGCCTGCTCGACCATGTCCTGGTAGCCGTTCTTGATGCGCATGCCGCACGCGATACCCTGCACGCAGGCATTCTTTACCGGAGCGCTGGTAAGCAGCTTGATGCCGGCCGTGCCAAGCAGAAAACCGCCACCGACAAGCAGGGTGTTAAACGTCGACTTCTTCATGTTGCTTCTCCCTTTTGCCGCACAAGCGCGGCATGGTGCCTTAGCACCCGAGTTCATTAGTTTGCTCGAGCACGCTTTGAGACTAGTTTAGTCGAACTATTATGGTCAACCAAAGTTAACCTTTGGAAATCTTGGTCCCCTTTCCTACAGCTGCCAGGCAGCCGCTTCCTTTTGCAGCGCAGCCATGCGGGCGAATTCTCCACCTGCCGCCTTGAGCTGCGCCGGAGTGCCCTGTTCGGCAACCACGCCATCCTTGAGCACGACGATCTTGTCGGCATTTTCCACCGTGCGCATGCGATGGGCGATCACAATGACCGTTTTGCCGGCGAGCAAACGGGAAAGTGCCTGCTGCACCACGGTCTCATTCTCCACGTCCAAGCTTGCCGTCGCCTCGTCCAACAGCACGATGGGCGCATCTTTAAGCAGCGCGCGGGCGATGGAGATGCGCTGGCGCTCGCCACCAGAGAGTTTGGAGCCGTTCTCGCCGATCATGGTGTCGTAGCCCTGCGGCATACGACTCACAAACTCGTCGCAGTTGGCGGCACGCGCGGCCGCAAGCACTTGCTCATCGGTGGCATCACGACGCCCGAGGCGGATGTTTCCCATCACCGTGTCGTCAAAGAGCAGCACGTCTTGGAACACAATGGCGTAGTCGCGCAGCAGTACCTCGGGATCCACGCTCGCAACATCCACGCCACCCACGGTGACCGTGCCTTCGGTGGCATCCCAAAAGCGCGCGGCCAGGCGGCTCACCGTAGACTTACCGGAACCCGAAGGGCCGACCAGTGCCGTGACCTCGCCTTCCTTAGCGGTAAAGCTCACATCGGTAAGAACTTTCTCGCCGGCGCGGCCGTCCTCGCCCGCACCATAGCCAAATGCCACGTGATCGAACACCACATCGTGGCCCACGGGCTCAAATTTCTCGCTGCCCCGCGCCACAGGCTCTTCCATGATGGAACGCATACGCTTGGCAGACGACTCGGCGGCAAACAGCTCGGACACCAGCATCAACGCGTGGTCAAAGGGTGCATAGATACGGCTCACCATAAGCAAGAAGGCAAACATCACCAAAAAGTCGACCCGCCCCGAGGCAACCATCGCGGCACCCGTTACCAGCGTGGAAGCGACCCCCAGACGCAAAATGACAAAGGCAGAGTTGACCAAAAGCCCGTTAACGAGTTCTCCCTTAGTGGTCTCGCGCTCCTCGTCATCGATCACGGCGCCGAGTCCCTCAAGATAATAGGCCTCCTGGTTGGTAGCGCGGATCTCGCGCACACAATCGAGCGTCTCCTGGATCACCTCGGTGACTTTGACCTTCTCGGCGCGAACACGGTCGAACACCGGGACCATGGGGCCGCGCGTCAAATACAGCACGGCAAAGGCCACGGGAACGCTCCAGAACGCCGAGATCGCCAACTGCCAGCAAAAGAACAGCGATGCTGCGAACACAATAGCGCTTGCGATAATGGCGCCCCAAAGCTCTCCCAACACGTGGCTGTAGGCATGTTCCATGGTCTGGACATCGCCCATGATGGTCTCGGTTAAATCGGCCAGATCGCGACGTCCAAAAAACGATAGCGGCAGCCTGCGCAGGCGCTCGGCAATTTCCATGCGCTGCTTGCCGCACTCCTCGTAAAAGATGCAGTAGGTGTAGTAATACTGCTGCCAGTTAGAGGCAAAGAGCAACACGAAAAAGACCAGGAGGCCGCCCACGATCGGCAGGGCATCCGGCAGGTCGGCCCCGCTGGCGAGATGCTCGACAAAGCCGGCCATAACCCGGAACAAAAAGCCCATGCCGGCCATGGTAATAAGATTGGTGAGCGTGGTCCAGAAAATGCCGCGTTTTACGCCGGCGATGCCTTTATCGGATAGGAAATACTTCTTTTGGAATGAGGCGAACATTTAGGCCTCGCCTCCCTTCGTGACGGCGGCATCCGCGGTCGCAGCAGTAATCTTCCAGCTCGCGGCCTGTTCGTATTCGGCCCACATCTTGGCATATAGACCCTCTTGGGACAGCAACTCGGCATGGGTACCCGACTCCCGCACGCTGCCCTGGTTGAGTACCACGATTTGGTCTGCGCCCACTACAGTCGAGAGTCGGTGCGCGATCATAATGACCGTGCGGCCCGCCGCCAGCTTGCTAAAGGCGCGCTGGATGAGCGCCTCGTTCTCGGGGTCGGCAAACGCCGTGGCCTCATCGAGCACCACGATAGGCGCGTCTTTAAGGATCGCACGGGCTAATGCCACGCGCTGGACCTCGCCACCCGAAAGATATGCCCCGCCGGCGCCGAGCATGGTATTGATGCCCTGTGGGAGCTTGGCCACAATGTCGTCGCACTGAGCTGCGGAGAGGGCCGCACGCACCTCGTCGTCAGTGGCCGCAGGCTTGGAGGCGCGCACGTTATCGGCAAGTGTTTGCCGGAACAGCTGGTTGGTCTGGAACACAAAGGCGACCTGGTCCATAAGCTCGTGCGGATCCGTATCGCGAACGTCCACACCGCCTACGAGCACTCGACCCGAGGAAACATCCCAAAAACGCGGGATCAAGCTTGCGCAGGTTGACTTACCACCGCCCGAGGGACCCACCAGCGCAAGGGTACTGCCTGCGGGGACGTTAAAGGTTACGTGGCTGACGGCAGGTGCTTCGGCACCCTCGTACGTGAAGCTCACGTCCTCAAAGCGCACATCGCTGCCAACAGGACGCTTAGGCTGAGCGGGCACCAGAAGTTGCTCAGACTCCATGATGCTTCGGATGCGCGCCAGCGAATCGGCACTCATTTGAGACGCCTCGCCCACAAACATAAGCTTGGTCATGGCTGTGGGCACCACGGCCGAAAAAATCGCGTAGAAGGTGAAGTTTGTCAAAAAGTGCGCAAAATCCGTCTCGCCCGGAGCCAGCAGCAACGCCACGGGCAAAAAGAATGCCACGAGGCCGTTGAGCGCCGTAAGATTGAGCACTTGCGGGCCTCGACAGAACGTGCCCGAATAGTTTTGTGCCATATCGGCGTATTCGGCAATCGCATCGTGGAAGGCCTTAAAGGAGTAGACCGTCTGCTGAAACACCTTGACCACAGGGATGCCGCGTACGTATTCGGTGCCGGTCTTGTTCATCTTGACCAGCGCTCCCATGTAGGCCTTCATAAACTCGCCGCCTTTGCCGCCCATCATGGCGGCCATAGCGCCAAACGAGATGGCTACCGAGATGAGGCATGCCGCGCCCAAGCGCCAATCGAGGGCGAAAAGCAGCACGAGCAGGCCTGCGACCATGGCGGTGGCGCCGGCGATGTCGGGCAGCATGTGTGCGAGCAAAGTCTCGGTGGAGGCGGCGCATCCGTCTACAACACGACGCAGCTCACCGGTGGCGTGCGTGTCAAAGTAGCCAAGCGGCAGCTTAAGCAGGTGCTCGCTCGTAGTCTTGCGGATATTGGACGCGCAGCGAAACGCAGACAGGTGCGTGCACATGAGCCCCACGAAATAAGCTACGATGCTTGCCAGGGCAAAACCAACGGCCCACCAGCCATACATCGCGATATCGGTGGCTTCGCTCCAGTTAGGCGCCACGGCGATCAAATCGCGCGCGACAAGCCAAATACACACGTACGGGCCAAAGCTCAGCAACTGCGAGAGCGCCGAGAGCGCCATGCCCAAATACGTTAGGAATTTGCGGTCACCGGCATACGCGAGCAGCTCGCCGATACCGCCACCTTCCTTTTTTGATCCCTTTGCCATGAGATTCCTTTCTAACGGCTTGAGAGTTAACCGCAATCAACTTATCATTGACGTGTTAGCCATGGCTCACAATCAAGCCAGGCGTGGACGTTTCTGCAAAGGAAGGGGACGCTTTCGAAAATGCATCGGGCCGCAACCGACATAACTGAGCTCTACGCACCACAGTTTGAGCAGTTTGGCCTGGAGCTTTCCGGCAAGGGCGCTGTCTTTACCGGCGAGGTGGCAAACGATCGGGCGCACGGCCGCGCATGGATCATGCCCCTCTCCCCCGCCTGCATTGTCATGGAGCATTTCATCACCCCGACGCACGATATGTACCTGGCCGAATACACACCCGAGCCATACGCCTGCGTGAGCGAAGTCAGCGCGCCCACACTTACATGCATGCCCGCGGCTGGCATAACGCCCGCGAACCTTAAACCATTGCATGGACCGTGGCCAAACAATGCCGTTTGCAGCTTTATCCAAGATAGTTGCGGCGAGGAATTAAGCCCGCTGTTTGCGGGGGAGCTCTATCACTCGCGCTCGGTGCTCTTTTTGCCTGGATATTTTGACGAACTGGAGCACCGCTATCCCACCGAGTTCGCGGGAATCTTTGAGGCGTTTGCCGAGCCATGGCACGAGGAGGCGACGTCTGCCATCTGCCACACGCTGCGCCGGATTAACGAGGACCGCGCCCGCACCGTAGGCGGACACGTCTATATGCAGGGCATCGTGGAGACCATGGTCGCGGAGCTCGCCTGTTCGCGCGCGGCCCAAAAGCAGGCGCGGCAGGCGGCAGGCACACGCGTCAGCATGACCATTGCCGAAGAAGCAACGGCAATGATTGAGCGCGCGCTCGACAAAGGCAGACGTGTGGGTATCAACGAGGTGGCCGAGAGGCTCTACACAAGCCGCTCCAAACTATGCGCCACCTTTAAGGCCCAAACCGGCGAGTCCCTGGGCACCTACATACGAAGGCGCCGCATGGAGCGAGCACAGGACCTTTTGGCCGATAGCGCGCTCACAATAGCGCAGGTGGCAGAGCGCCTAGGCTACCCTCAGCAAGCCGCCTTCGCCCAAGCGTTCAAACAATACACCGGCATGACACCCACGGCTTGGCGAAGCAAGCACCGCTAAGGTCCAAGCTCCTTGGCCGTTACGGAGCGATTTAATTAGCCGCCGCCCATCAGCTCGCCCAGGATCTAAACGTCAAGATGTGCACAATCAAGCGCCTTTTTGATAAGAGGGGCAGATCGATCAGCCAAATACAACGGAATGTTGAGCACCCCGTCGTCGAGCTTTAGGTTCTTAAGTGAGTAGCGGACCCTCAGTGAAGTCGTCTCCGCATGCTTGTCGGCATAGTACTTAAGACTCTTGGAATGAACCACCTCTCCCGATTTGACCTCGACGGGCACGATTTCGTTCCCGACTTGAATCAAAAAATCGACTTCGTGCTTCGGCTTCTCGTTTGTCCAATAACGCGGAGCAGCATCTAACTGTGAAAGTAATGCCTGAAGCACATAATTCTCGGCGAACGAACCTTTGAACTCCGAAAATAGCGCATCCGAGATGGCAAAAGCGGACGCATCCAGTCTTGCCATGCGGCGCAGCAAACCGACATCAAGACAGTAGACTTTAAATGCCTTGAGGTCATCGTATGCAGAGAGCGGCACGCCACCGGCAGCATTAAGGCGAACCGCCATGATGAGCCCAGCATCGGCAAGCCATTCCAGAGCATCCTCGTATTCTCGAGCACGAGCCCCCTCGCGCACCGCACCCCAAACGAACTTTTTATTCTCGCGCGCCAACTGAGTTGGAATCGAGTTCCATATTTGCGAAAGCTTGGCGAACTGCGCACGGCCACCATGCTTGGCAAAATCGCGCTCGTAGGAATCCAAGAGATCGGACAACACCTTATCGACCTGAACGATATCGCCCGTCTCCACCCACCGACCAAGAGCCTCTGGCATGCCGCCACATGCAAAATAACGACGAAGATGCTCGACGAGACGGATATGGAAGAAATCGGGCACTGTCTCGATCTGATCCAGGCCGCCAAGGTATTCGTCGTAGTTTGCAGCGCCCTCGGCTTTCAGAAACTCGGAAAAGCTCATAGGGTGCATCTCCATGAACTCGACCTTTCCCACCGGAAAAGCGCTGGTCTCACGGGACAAGCGAACGCCCAACAAAGACCCTGCGCATGCGACGTGATACTCGGGGGCCTCGTCACAGAAGTATTTAAGGGCGCCGACTGCAGAAGGACAATCTTGGATCTCATCAATAATAAGCAGCGTCTCGCCGGGATCGATAGGCTGTCCAAGTGCCAGGGAAAGGTTTGAGATGATCCGCCGAGGATCGCGCGTACCTTCGAAAAACTGAGCGTACTCGCTCTGTACCCCAGGTGACGGTTCCTCGAGCGTCAGATACACATAATTGCGGTACGAGGTTCGACCGAACTCCTTAAGCGCCCACGTCTTTCCAACCTGGCGCGCCCCCTTAAGGATAAGCGGCTTACGATATTCCGACGCTTTCCAAGCGTTAAGCTTGGCAATGATATCTCGCTGCATGACCGAACCTCCCGCAAAGAAACTTCCGTAAACGTGATATTTCCCACATTTTACCCTAGGTAAAACGTGACATTTATCACATTTACGGAAGTTTTAAGCTCATTTCGCCACACTTTCATCACATTCAAAAGGCGGAGGCGCATTTTGCGCCTCCGCCACCATCTTTCCTATCAGCCCGCCTGACCCGAACGGCCGAGTCGTCACGGAACCCGGGAGCCCCGGCAGGGCGGGTGCTTGCTCAAAATGAGTTCCCTTCAAAACAATGGGCGCGCCAGCGGCGCGCCCATTCACTCAATTCCATTCAGCCCACCTGACCCGAACGGCCGAGTCGTCTGGCCGGGGAAGCCCCGAGTCGCCGGGGTGTTTGCTCCAAATGAGTTCCGCATGCAAAGAAGGCCACTAAATGTGGCCTTCGTCTTGCATAGGACTGTTTGAAATTTGGAGGAAACACCCCGGCGACTCGGGGCTTCCCCGGCCTCGCAGCTACGAGAGCGACGTTCTCAGCAACTCGTTGAAGAGCTTCGGGTTGCCCTTGCCGCGGCTCGCCTTCATGCACTGGCCCACCAAAAAGCCGATGACCTTCTGGTTGCCGTCGCGGTACTGCTGCGCCTGCTCGGCGCAGTTTGCCAGCACCTCATCCACAATCGGCTGCAGCGCGCCGGCATCGCTCACCTGACGCATACCACGCTCGTCAACGATCTTGTTGGGATCGTCGCCGGTCTGAGCCATGGCCTCAAAGACCTCGTGCGCTTGGTTGGAGCTGATGGCATCGGTCGCCAGCAGCTTAGCCAGCGCTGCCACCTGAGCCGGCGCGATGCCGGACTCGGCCAGCGAGACGCCCGCGCCCTTAAGGTAGGCGATCATCTCGTTCACCAGCAGGTTTGCGACCGTCTGGGCCTCCTTGCCAGCCATGCCGGCAGCGGCGGCCTCAAAGAACTCGGCAAACTCGGGGTCGCCGGCAATCTGCTCGGCATCGGCCGCCTTAATGCCAAAATCGGCCTCAAAACGAGCACGCTTGGCATCGGGCAGCTCGGGAATCTCGCCACGGCAGCGGTCGATGAATTCGTCGTCCAGGTCAAACGGCGCCAGGTCGGGATCGGGGAACAGACGATAGTCGTCGGCCGTCTCCTTCACACGCATAACCACGGTGCGCTTGCGGCTGGGCTCCCAGTGGCGGGTCTCCTGATAGATGATGCCACCCTCCTCGAGCACCTCGGCCTGGCGACAGATCTCATAGGCAAGACCGTCATGCAGACTCTTAAACGAGTTGAGGTTCTTAAGCTCGGTCTTGGTGCCCAGCTTGGTCTCGCCGCGGCGGCGCAGCGACACGTTGCCGTCGCAGCGCATGGAGCCCTTCTCCATGGAGCAGTCGGAAATGCCCAGCGTCACAAAGATGCGACGGAGCTTCTCCATAAACAGGCGGGCCTCCTCGGGCGTGCGCAGGTCGGGCTCGGTGACGAGCTCGATCAGCGGCGTACCGCAGCGGTTGTAGTCGACGAGCGACTCGGCAGCGGCGGTAATGCGGCCCTCGGCACCGCCCACGTGCACCATCTTGGCGGCGTCCTCCTCCATGTGGATGCGCAGAATGCGAATGGGTACCGTGTAGGAACCGTCCTCGCGGCGCTCGGGCATCTGCAGGTTGGACGCATCATAGCTGGCCAGGTGACCGGCACGCTGGTTACCCTCGCGCATGGTCGACGTCATGGACGTGGACAGGCCCTCGGCGTTGGCCGAGGCGCTCGCCAGGCTCTGGGCCTCGGCCTCGCCAAACGCGCAGTCGGGGCGCTCGGCGGCGCCGCGACCGGTCACGTCCAGGTCCAGGTGACCGTACATGGCAAAGGCGACCGGGCCCTGCGTGGTCTGGAAGTTCTTGGCCATATCGGGATAGAAGTAGTGCTTGCGGTAGAACATCGAGTGGCGCTGGATCTCGCAGTTGGTGGCGAGACCGGCCTTGACGATACTCTCGATGGCGCGCTTGTTGGGCACCGGCAGGGCGCCGGGCAGGCCCAGGCACACCGGGCACACGTTGGCGTTGGGCTCGTCATCGTGGCTGAGTTTGCAGTTGCAGAACATCTTGGTATCGAGTGCGGTGAGCTCGGTATGGATCTCCAGGCCGATCACGGCCTCCCAATCCTGCAGGACCTCGGAAAGCTCCTTCATTACAGCTCGCCTCCCTTCCCGGCAAAATCGGGCGCGACGGAAAGCACGGGCGCACCCGTGGCGGCATCGGCAAAGCCGCGCTCCAGGGCGCGGGCAAACGTGAGCAGCTGACGGTCCTTAAAGGCCGGACCCACCAGCTGGGCAGAAACGGGCAGCTGAGTATCCTCGCCCAGGCCCAGCGGCACCGAGATACCACCGTTGCCGCAAATGTTGAGCGAGATGGTGTACAGGTCGGAGAGGTACATCTGCGTGGGGTCGCTGATCTCGCCAAACTTAAAGGCCGTGCGCGGCGAGGCGGGCATGAGGATGGTGTCCACCTTGGCATACGCGGCGTCGTAGTCTTGCGTGATGAGCGTGCGGGCCTTTTGCGCAGCGTAGTAGTACTTGTCGTACACGCCCGAGCTCAGCAGGTAGGCGCCGAGCATCTGACGGCGCTTGGCCTCGGCGCCAAAGCCGTGGGCGCGGCTGAGCGAGCTCTGGTCGGACAGGTTGGCGCAGCCCTCCTCCTGGTAGCCGTAGCGAATGCCGTCGAAGCGAGCCAGGTTGGAGAACGCCTCGGCCGGGCCGATGACGTAGTAGGCGGCGATGGCGGCGTCTAGGTGCGGCAGGTCGACCTCGACCAGCTCGGCGCCCTGGTTCTGCAGCTCCTGGGCGGCGCGCTGAACAGCGGCCTTGACCTCGGGCGTCAGGCCCTCGGCCTCCATAAACGCGGGGATGATGCCCACGCGCTTGCCCTCGATGCTGTCGTTGAGGCGCTCGGTAAAGTCGACGGCGCAATCCTGGTTGGTGCAGTCGTACGGATCGTGGCCCGCGCCGGTGAGCGCGTTCATGGCCAGCGCGACGTCCTCGACCGTGCGGCCAAAGGGGCCCACCTGGTCGAGCGACGAGCCAAAGGCAACCACGCCGTAACGGCTCACGGCGCCATACGTGGGCTTAAAGCCCACCACGCCGCACAGCGACGCCGGCTGGCGAATGGAGCCGCCGGTGTCCGAGCCCAGCGAGAGCGCGACCTCGCCCGCGGCGACGGCTGCAGCGGAACCGCCCGAGGAGCCGCCGGGCACGCGCTCGGTATCCCAGGGGTTGTTGGTGCGGTGGAACGCCGAGCTCTCGGTGGAGCTACCAAAGGCAAACTCGTCCATGTTGGCCTTGCCCATGGGCAGGCAGCCGGCGTCGAGCATGCGCTGGACGCAGGTGGCGGTGTAGACGCTCTGGTAGTTCTCGAGCATGCGGGAAGCGCAGGTGGCGCGCGTGCCCACGAGGTTCATGTTGTCCTTAATGGCCAGCGGCACGCCCGCAAGCGGGGGCAGCGGCTTGCCGGCGGCACGGTCGGCATCCACGCGCGCGGCGGCCTCGAGCGCGAGCTCGGGCGCCACCTGCAGGAATGCCTGGACCCCGTCCTCGCGTGCCTCGATGGCGGCAAGGGAGGCCTGGACCACCTCGGTAGCGGTAAAGTCGCCGGCGGCAACGCCCGCGGCAATCTGGGCGGCGGTAAGGGAATCGAAGCTTAGCGCCATTACTCGCTCTCCCCCTCTCCCAAAATGGACGGCACGCGGAAGTAGCGGTCGCGCGCGCTGCCGGCGTTTTCGAGCGCAACGTCGAGCGGCAGGTCGCGCTCGGGCTCGCGCAGGTCATCGCCCATCACGTTGGACAGGCTTCCGATGGGATGGAACGTGGGCTCCACGTCGGGCAAGTCATATTGCAAGACGGGCTCGAGCATCTGGACGGCGTCGTTCAGGTAGGACGTCATCTGGGTGAGCTCGTCATCGGTCAGTGCGATCTTTGCGTACTCGGCGATGCCGCGCACGTCTTTCTCGCTGAGTGCCATAGGCGCTCCCTTCCGCATAACAGTTAAACCGCTCTAGTATACAAGGCAACGTCGCTTGGAGCAGGTGCTTTACCCAAATGCAGCGAAAACGTAACGAGGACAGCGGGCTGGCAGGCGGCGGACTGGCGGTTCTGCAACGAAACCGCACCGTCCATAGCGAAAATCGTCTCGCCCGCAACGAAGACCGTCTCGCCCGCGATGGAAAGCATCACAACATTCGACACTTTTCGCCATAATCGAAATTTTCATCGAATGTTGTGATGGTTTGGAAGTCCCGACCACCACAAAGGTGCCTGTCCCCTTTGTGGTTGTTCTGAACGATGTCTTATGCCGAGGCCTTGGCCTTGCGGCGCTTGCGGACCGCGTGGATCACGATGTCCAGCAGTAGCAGCACAATGGCTACGACCACGATGAGCACGGCAAACTCGCGCTTGCCCCAGTGGCGGCCGGCCAGCGACTTTTGCTTGTCGACGTCCTTCTTGCTGTACTTGGTGCGCACGCAATGCACCAGCAGGCGATGGTCGTTCACGCCGTAGGGCGTGCAGGTAACGAGCGTAACCTTGTCGGCGCCGGGCTCGATGGTCAGCGACTCCATCTCCTCGGGCAGCACCACCTCGGAGTCCACCATCTTGTAGGCGAGCGTCTTGTTCATGGTGTGCAGCAGCACCAGGTCGCCGGGCTCCAGCGAATGGATGTCGTCGAACATGCTCAAGTTGCGCATGCCCGAGTGCGCGGTGAGCACGCAATGCGTCGAGGTGCCGCTCACCGGCAGGCTCGTGCCCTCCAGGTGGCCGACGCCCGCCATAAGGACTTCCTCGCTCGTGCCGTGGTAGATGGGCATGCTCACGTCGATGGAGGGGATCTCGACCCAGCTCATCATGGGGTCGCGGTCAAAGATAAGTTGCTGAGCGTAGGGCTCGATTTGGTCGGCAGGGAGCTCGGTGGCCTCGCCCGCCAGCTGCTCGTTAAAAGAGCGCGCCTGGAGCAGGATGCGCTCGCGCTCCTCGGCAGACAGCGCGTCCACGGTGCTGGACACCGTGCTGATCTGGTTGAACACGCCCGAGGCCTCGAGCCGGTCCAAGATCCACGGCCAGGTCATAAGGCCCACGCCAATAAGGATGATGACGATGGTGATGAGCCGGTCGGCCCAGCGCGGCAGCCGCTTGCGGCGGCGCTTGGGCTTTGGTTGAGGATTGGGCTGAGGGCTTGATCCGCCGTTGGCCGCGGCGTTATTGCTCTTCATATGTTTGGCGCTCTGCACCATCGCCGGTCACTCCTCTACAGCTCATGTTGTCTAAACAAATAATAGCCGATTAGCGAGCTCCTGAGCCGGACAACGCCGCTAGACTGCACCGTCCGGGCCACGTAACCACACTCAACCAATCAAGCCATATGTTGCTTTCATCGTCTCAAGCAACTGCGCCATCGTTGCGCCCGCAACCCCGATCTGTTTCAGATTGACGTCGCCCACCTCACAATCTTTAACAAACGCAATCATATCGTCCTTCAGTTCTCCGCGCAGGTCGACACCTTCCGACTCGCCAAGCAGCTGAGCAAGCCTCAGCGCATCGCGTTTATGCTTTTTTACCTTCTTCGAATCAACGTTCTCCCCCGCTTCCCTTCTAGCTTTTAGGTCGAGATACGCCTTCGCTTTGAACGGGACAATGTATTCCGTACCCAGGACCGAAACGCCGCCTACGGTCCGAATTCCCTGAAGGAACAAGCTGTAGTAAGCATCGTCCAACAAAATTGCCGAAAGACTGCTTATGTTTTCATCAACGTGAATTGGCGCCACATCAATCCCCTCACGACCCTTTAGAAAGTCGGGGCACTTCGCGAAGAGTTCGATCATATGGGGGTAACCTGGCCTCTTAGGCTCTGTGAACCGATAAAAACATGAGCCTTTGCCTTCGCCCCAGCCGCAGCGGTAACCGCCATCACGCACCAAAGTCCATATGGCTTCTGCCGTCTGAGGCAACCGGTCATCGGCGACAATTACCACATCAAAATCGTGAGTCGCCCTAAACGGAAGTCCCGCCTCCGCAAGCAAAATGTCGCATGCCGTGCCGCCGATAAGGGCATACGATCCTGCAGCTTCTTGCATATGCTGCTGAAATTCTTGGAGGCCTTCTACAGCGCTTCTTGCCATGGATATTCCCTTTCAAACATTCGATCGACTTCGAGCTGAATTCGCTCATCGTCAATTGCCGCCAAAGATAGCGCAAGCGAAATGTTGTCGACACGGGAGGAGTCGGCAAACACGGGCGCATAGCGCCACACTTGGATCATCGCCGTCTCGTTATCCGGCAACTCCCCGTCTGCGACTTCAAGGTCGCTCAGTTGACGCCATGCACTTCTTAAGACGGCCTTTTGTTCCATGCCCGGCGCAGCGAGCATCGAACGCGCGGCGAGCGCCGTCTCCCCGGCGTCAACAAGACAGTCGATCTGCGGCGTCTTCCTTGCATAAAAGACCTTCGAGACAGGCGAGGAGAGCTCTGCCATGTGCTCACTGAGCAAAAGATCAACAGCAACAGGGAACACGACGACACGTCGCTCGCGACGCTCGCGCCTCGCGAGCCCCCTGTCAACAAGCTCGGTTATGGCCTCACTCGCGCGGCTTGCCGAAATCCCAAGCGCACGACAAAGGTCATAGGGACGATATGGCTCCTGGGCTACTCCCCAGATTGCGGCAGCCTGTGCGTTGGGTGACATCTTGGTCGCGCGATTGCGAAACCGGGCACCGCCCCTCTCCGTGCAGGCTGTGCCCATAAATGGAAGAAAAGCCTGTCTACCTGGGCAGACAAAGGGAATCCCTTGTGCGATCAATGCTTTGCGCTGACGTGCATCGGCATCAGGAAACGAAACGACAACAGGAGTCTCCGCGCGTAAGGCTAGCTGACTATAGACTCTCTTAGCCTCGGGAAGCCCGACGCCAGTAGGCAAACTTGCAAGCAAAAACGAAAAACCGTTTGCGTCAACAGCGCGGACCTCAACCGCCCGCAGATGCAGCGGCAAGCGTGTGGATCCAGGCCAAGTTTTGGCCTTGGCGGAGAGGCCTAGTGCTTCTTGTAAGTAGATTAGCGCTTCGTTCATTTCCATCATTTTCGTTTGATTCCAGTTTATATTGGAATTATACATAATTTTCGGAATTGACGAGATTCCTTTCGTGCATAAGCCCGCATTTGAGTTTTCAGAATGTCCCGGATCGGCGGGGCGATTCGGGATACAATGTCAATAGAAAACGACGCATCCCGCGTAAGTGTACGAGAGCGCGGGCGGCCTAGTTTTCAGCTTTTGTTAAATGCCCGGGATCCGACCCCCGGGCATTCTTATTTGCGCTTGTTGCGGCGCAAATGCCTTCTACCGTCCGCACCGCGCGTGCGCCTACGGACCTTAAACCGAACCTCATACGAGTCAAGAAACGCGATGACGAACGTGCCCACCGCCGCGAGGGCGGCGAGCGCGTTAAGGAATTTCAGCATTTGGGGACCTCCGATCGAGTCGTCGGCCGCCCGCGCACGGGATGCGTCGCAAGGCCATTTTACTGCGAGCGTATGCACCCGCAGCTGGTAAACGCAATAATTGCAAACATCTGTTCGATATTCATACGCTTGATCCATCGAGCAATGGAGCCTGGCTGCGTTGTCCCAAAAAAACGGGGCAAACTCCAGTGCGGAGTTTGCCCCGAAAAGAGAATGGCAAAGCAAGAGCGTAGATGGACGAGAAAAGTGTCCGCAAGTCTCATGGCCATCACATCCCACCTGCCAAAGTGATGGGTGAGCGAGCGTTACTCGTGCTCGGACTCCTCAGCCTGCTTACGGCTGCGGATGAGGTGCGCCACGCCGATGCACAGCACCGCGCCACCAGCGATCCAAGTGAAGGTCACGCCGTTGAGACCGGTCAACGGGAGGCCGGAGCCCTTCTGGTCGACAATGGTGAAGCTGAGCTTACCGGTAGCTGCGGCGGCCGTGCCGTCCTTCACAACGCCAGATGCTGCACTGATTACAGACTCCGTACTCGGAGTAACACTTTGACCAGCCTGATAGAGCTGATCGTTGCTGTCACGTTTGATAGTAAAGGTGACACCGTCCTTGGCGGAGTTATTGTAACCAGGAGCAGGCTTAACCTCTTTGAGGATGTAGGTGCCCTCGTCGAGACCGACAACGTTGATCTTGCCTTCGTTCGTCGTCTTGAGCGTGGCTTCCTTGGCGTCGGTGTGCTTTACACCCCGGGCGTCGATGAATTGGTTCTCAGCGTTGCCGCCAACAACCTCCTGCAAGGTGAACTCAACATCTTTGAGCGTCTTGAGGTTACCGTCTCCATCCTTGTCACTACCGACCTTGGTAACATCGATACCATAGGTGTAGTCATAGGCAGGATGGTCAACCGTAGTGCCTTCACCTTCACCGTGCGGGTTGTTGGAGTAGGTAAGCTTAACCGTATTCGTCTGTGCGGTACCGAGCAAACTGCTGAATTCTGGCTTGAGCGAACCGTCAGGATTGCAAACCTTACTAGAGTCGAGCTTGGCCTTATATTCAACGGTCACTTTAGACTTGTCATTCAGGACGATAGGTTTGTCGTTCTCGTCTTGGCACGCTTTAAGATTAGTGAAGTTAACCGTGAGCACGTCGCCGCTATAGGTCGGCTCGTAGCCAGACTTGACCACATTGCCATCGATTTTGACCGTGACAACAGGTGTCACGTTGTTATTCTTGAGCTCAGGCGTCATGGATTTGGGAAGATTATCCGTGAAGGTGTACCCGTAGGTGCTGTAAGTGTTGATGTTCCCCGCAACGGTGCCAACGAGCTGATAGTCGATAAACTGGTCCATTCGGGAGTCTGCAGCCATGTTGGGATTTTTGAACACATCGGTACCGAACGTGCTGCCATCCTTGTCGTCCCTGACGGCCTTGGTCACAGTGGGGACCTGCTTCTTGGGAGTTAAGTTCTCAGCGGAACCGCCAACAACGGCGAAAATGGGCGAACTGAAGGTATCCGTGTTACCCTTTTCAGCATTAGCATACTCGCCGACACTCTTAGTCACGAAGAGCCAGTAACCAGTAGCCAAGTTACTAAAAGAACCGGTGTTGTCAGCCTTTTGCCAGCCGTTATTGCCTTCAGGAATGTTCGCCTTCTCAACAGCAGCAGCGATCTTGTCGAGCACGATTCCGGCCTTGACGTTTTTATTCACAACTTCGTTCTCGTGCTTTTTGATGAACTGAGCCCACGCCTGAGCAGATTCAGCATCTTCGCCAGTCGGCAAGCCATCAGGCTTGGGGTCATCGTTATTAAATGCCGTAGTCACTGCGCGCTTTACGGGATCACTTGCCCAATCGATATCGGAAAGCGTCTTCTCCGCAGTGGAGTCCCAGGTACCATCATCCTTCTGGTCTTGCGTGACCTTCGCCGAGAAAATCCTGATTCCCCTAAAGGTCGTATCCTTGTAGGTATCCTCCTTAATCGTCACGCTGCCGTTCTCGGCCACCGTCGGCGTACCCTCAGCAAACGCCATGGTCACCGGAGCCATCACGCCGCCGAAGCTCAACGCGGCTGTAAGGCCTGCCGTTACTGCCAGGCGGGCGATGTTCTTGCTCATACTCATCTTCTTTTCCTCTGCTTTCTGCTCGAATTCCATTTGATCTAAATCTGTCTGTCTGTGTCTTAGCATCTGCTTCGCTACGTCTCGCCCCGCTCTCTGCGGGGCTGCCAGCTACTCTTTATGGCTGCCACCTCCCCGCTTGACCAGGAGCGCGACCACGATGAGCGCGGCTCCGGCGACCGCTGCGGCGGCCGCGGCGTACATTGCCATATCGCCAGTCGAGGGCATAAAGCCTCCGGTGGTAATGCTAGGGGGTGTGCCGGTGGGCGTGTTGATGAGCGACGCCTCCAGGCTGCCCGTCGACCCGTCCGCGCTGTCGGTGCGCAGGGGCGACTCGGCCGTGATGGTGAGCTTGGGCTTGGCGGCGGCCACCTGGTCGACGTCCAGGCCCTCGGCCTTGACCGTCACGGAGCGCGTGCCCTTAAAGGCGGTGTAGCCCTTGGGCGCCTTGAGCTCGCAGACCTCCAGCTTGCCCGAGTCCACGCCCGAGACGGTCACGCGGCCGTCCTCGCCCGTGGTGACGGTGGCCTTGCCCTCCGCATCCCACGTGCCGTCGGCCTCCAGCGTGCGGCCGCGGTCGTCGGCGATGCTCAGGACCGCCCCGGCAAGCGGCTTGTCGCCGTCGCTACTGCGCTTGGTGAGCGCGAGATCCCAGGTGTAGGCGCACGCATCGTCGCTCGGCGTACGGGTGAAGCCGGCGTCGCCGGACTGGTCGGCAAAGGGAGAGCGCGGGTAGCGCAGGTAGACCTCGTTGGGGTTGCCCTTCGCGATGCCGTGGTTGCACGCGCTGTTGAGCGGCGCATTGTACACGGCGACCACGCGGGCCCCCGCGGTGAAGGCGTCGGCCCCGCCGAGCGCGGCGATGAGGTCGCCGGTGCGCACGGTGAAGGTCTTGCCGTCGGCCGCTACCTTGGTGGCGCACTGGGCCGTGATGTCGGTCCAGCCCTGCGCGGGCTCGGTGCCGGCGCGGCCGTCCCTGCCGGCCGAGACGGCGTCGAAGCCGCCGTCCGCGCCCGCCGCCACGTACACGCGCATGCTCGCGACGACCTCGGAGGGGTCGAGCCCCGCGCTCATGATGTCGACGAACCGCACCGTATAGGTGTCGTAGGCCGTTAGCCCTGCCGGAACCGTGGCAGAGAGGCGCCAGTACAGGTCGTCGGCGACCGTGGCATCGGCGGCCTTCTGCCATGCGGCCGCGCTGTCCTCCAGCACGTGCTTGGCCACCTTGGGCGTCGCCGCCTTGGGCTTGACGGTGACGGCGCTGCCGCCGACCAGGACCATGACCGGCGCGGTGCCGGCCTCGTTCTGGGCGATGGCGTCGTCGTCGGCGACGATGAGCCAGTAGCCGCAGGTCAGCTCGGCCGCCGTGCCCGCGTTAAGGGCCTCGGACACGGCGTCGGAGCTCTGGAGGGAACGAGCGAGCTGTGCGCTCAGCGCGCTCGTAAGGTGGGAATCGGCGTTGAGCCACTCGGCAGCTTCCTGCGCGGTGGTCTGGGATTTGGGCATGCCGGCGCTGTGCAGCACGGGCAGCGCGGCGTCGCGCACGGCGTCGCTTGCCCAGGCGAGGTCGGTGGCGATCTTGGCGTCGCTGTCGCCGTCGACGACGTTGGCGCTAAAGATCTGGTAGGCGTCGTAGCTGCTCGCCACGGTGCCGCTCACCGTGATGGAACCGGTCGAGGTCGGCGCAGCCTGCGCGGAAGCGGGGAACACAACCGCGCAGGTGCCGATCAGGAGGGCGAGCAGCGCAAACAAGATCGGGAAGGAGCAAACTTTCTTATTCACGACGCTTACCTCCCTTCGCATTCGCCTTGCGGCGAATGTGCATCCAGGCCGCAGCAGCGCAAAGCACCGCCGCGCCGGCAAGGTACGTCAGAGTGACGCCCGACATACCAGAAAGGGGCAAAGAGGTGGAGTAGGTGTTGGTGAAGGTGGGGGTGGAGGCGGGCTTGGTACCGTCGAAGTTGACGGAGACCTGCTTATTGGGATCAATTTTCTCACCGTCAGCATCCTTGATCTGGGTGTAGGTCACCCTCGTGGCAACGATTGAGCGGTTTTTCTGGTCCGTCATCGTAACGTCGAACTTGTAAACCGACTTGTCATACTTGTAGTGCGAGAGAGGCGAACTCTCGTCTTTCTCGTGCACATAGTACGTAAAGGTCTTAGAAGCGCCACGACCCGTGGAGTCACCAGGAGTGTAGGGGTCCTTCGTGATATCAGAAAGTGAATACTTGATCCCTTCGTTAGAATCGTTTAAGAACGGAAGTGTCTGAGTCGCGCCTCTCGTTGCATCAGTCTTCACAGTTCTGACGTTATTACCCTCAAACTCCTCGTTATCCGCAAACTCGAGCGTAAACTCCTTCATCTCGCCACCCTTAACGACCTTGGTCGCCTTAGGAGTCCAGGAGCCGTACGAGTTGTACGGAGTGTATTCGTTAGTGAAAGTCACCGAGCTATCTTCACAGGCAATTGGATAATAGCCATCTCTATTCTGCACATTGTCCCATGAATTTGTGACACTCCACACCCCAGATGACTTGTCGAGTTCATGCTTGGTCACTCTGACGTTTTCAATCGTGTAGTTATGGATGTTGAGGGGTATCTGCTTGTTCGGGTTTTCTTTTGTCGGAACAGTCATGAGCTCGGTCTTTGTATCCTTAACCGATGCCACAATCTCATACACAGCAGAGTCGTATGTGATGTCGGAGTCCTCGCCGGTATCTTCGACCAAGTAGTATGTGATTTTGTCAGCCGTACCGCTCGCTGCGAACTGTTCACCAAGCTTAAACGTGATGTTGCCGCTTGCATCATTATTTGCAGTTCCCACCTCAGCGCAAGCGTCGCGATTGAATTTCCCATTAACGAAAGGATCTTCCGAATCCTTGCGGTAGACCATAAAGGTGAACTCATTCCCAGTGAGCGTTTTGTTCTTATCAGTCTGCGAATCGATTAGCTTCTTGGTCGCCTTCAGCTTAAGGCTCGGGTAGACATACGTATCCGCAGGCTGACCCAAGTACAGATCGCCATTCGACATGATGCCACCGCCATGATCCCAGGAATAATTTCCGGTGATGAAGGTTGTCGCAGCTTTCTGCGCAGCCGTCGCCTCATCGCTTCCGGCTTGAACACCCGAAGTCAATCCTATGCTTTGATAAATCTGCACACCGCCATTGGCGGGAATATCAATCGGCTCCTTGAGCTCTTTACTTCCCGAATACTGGGCATCTCCGCCGCCGAGCATCTTGCCCATTACTGCCGCAATCGGATCCGTATGGCCCTTCTTTGCCGCAAGGAAGAAATCGGCATGACCGTGCTTGCGAAACACCTCCGATCCGTATGCATCTCTATCTTCAGTCTTTTCACCACCACCTGAAAGATGGGGTTTAGCTTCATTGCCGGTATTTTTCTCCTTGTTGTAAACATTTTCATTATTAAAATGATTATCATCATGCTCTTCGCCGGCAGACAAATTGCCAAAGATTGCCGTGCCCTCAGTGTTCGTTACCAACGTCTTGCCCGTGGGGCAGACTGCAACGCCGCCGCCGTAGCCGCCAGCTGTATTGGCGCTAATGTACGAGTTGTACACAAAGAGCCTGCCAGCATTAGATGCTGCAACATTCGAATCACCCTGAACAAAGATGCCGCCGCCGCCCCAGTCAAAGCGAGACATGCAGTGGTTATTAGTGATGTAGACTGGGCTATCTTTTGACGCTCCACTTATCATCGCGTCAACCCTCTGGCCCACTCGGATGCCGGCACCTTCAGATCGATAGCTCACGTTAGAGGCAATATTTCCTCCTTTAATGTCGAGCCATACCCTACTATCTTGTTGAAAAATATTGGTAACGTAAACGCCGCCGCCAGCTTCCTCGGAATAGTTGCCAGTAATCTGGCCACCGAAAATGGTGACATGGGCGCCCTTAGTGGCAGCAAGTCCGCCGCCACCATGACAACCATCGCCATCTCTATAGCAGAAGTTAGCATAGCGATTGTTCGTAATGTAACCGCCGGAAACAGTAACGCTGCCGCCATTTTCGGCCATGATGCCGCCACCATATCCGTTACTGTTAGTGCTATTACCGGAGATTACGCCGCCGGTCACCTTGACTGCAGATCTATTGGCATATACGCCGCCGCCACTAGGAGCGCAGTTGCCAGCAATTACGCCGTTAGAAATGCTAAGAGTCGAATTATTATTGACAGATATTCCTGCGCCGGCACCATTGTACCGACAATAACCTCCACAAACGTAACCACCGTTCATATTGACGGTCGACTCATTCTCCGCGTACACCAGGTTTCGGACATAGTAGTCTTTCTCTTGTGTGAGCACGCCGTTCTCAAGACTGAAATGACCGCCATTGATGTAGATGAGCTTCAGGTTTTCATCGCCACCGCATGCCACGATGGCGCCTTTAATATCGACGCTATGTTCGTAAAGCGTCTCAGTTGTCTTGGTTGTGTCTGTTGCACTCGGGGACGATTGGGTCACATAGTAGGTAAGGTTAGACGGAATGCCATTGTCGTAAGACAACACTGCTTTTTTACCATAATTGTCGGGATTTAAATCCTGACCCTGATCATTTAGCTGCTTGCCGCTGTCGACACTTTCACTCGGTTTATTAGGATCAGTATCCTTAATTGTAAGTGTCGCGCCACCGGTGATATTGAACAAAGACTGACCTTGACTCGTATGCTTAATCTTATGGCCGTTTAGATCCAGCGTGATATTGCTGCCGTCCTTGTTGAGCGTGATCGTCTCGCTGGTCTCAATATCATTCATAAGCTTGAAGCTAGCCGCACCACTTGCATTCTCCAGGCTTTTCAACCCGTCAGCTGTTTGTATTTCAGTGGATGCCGTTTTAGTCTGCCCACCTTCCGCAGCCAGCATTACGGCGTTGCCATCCGACAACTCGCCATCTTCGGCCTGCAGCTTACCTTCAGGCTGACCCTGCTCAACACCATTTGAAGGGTCGGCTTCGCCACCCTCTGCGTCGTCACTATTCAGCTTTTCGGTATCCCCGTTGTTGGTGTTATCTACATCAGTAGACTCACTTGAGGAACCCCCCCCCATCACAGTTTCCTCGGCAGGAACCGTCTGGGCATCGTTGGCAATGGCCTGCGAGATCGGAGGCATGGCGAGCGACAGTACCAGGCTCAACACGGAGGCTCCGCACAAAACGCCTGCCAGTACGCGGCGCGTCGCTTTTTTACTCTGCTTAGTTTTTTCTGAATTCGCTTTCATCGATGTCTCCTCCCCAAGAGACCGCGATCTTGCTCTTTCACTATCAAACGTATCTGCGCAATCTGTAATTGCGCACGCTTATAGTTCATATTGTAACGATTGTTTGAACATCTAAGCAAAAATACCGATAGTTTTGTAGCGAATTCTCAATTCTCTTGACATTTGCTCGGATTTACCTTCGTTTATTCGCTATGAAATATCTATTTCTACTGGTAATTAAGCTAGTTATCATTTTTTAATAGCATTTTATTTATTTGCACAACATTTTGCTCAAGAGCATGCGTCCTGTGAACGGTCGAAAATCGACCGTGAACGGTAGATCATTAACCGGGAGGAATAGACTACCAAATTGATGGGAATATCTTTAACTCATCGGTGGTTAGAAGCATGATGTTCAGACAACAATATTTGAATTTTCGCGCAGATTTTAGGCATCAATTCGCCCAAATCGCCTGAGGCCGCCACAAAGGTGCCTGCCCCTTTGTGGCGGCTCTCCCCCGGCGCTACAGCAGATGCTCCTCGATAAAGATCGCGATGCCGTCTTTGTCGTTGCTGGCGGTTACAAAGTCGGCGGCGGCACGGGTGGCGTCGCTGCCGTTTGCCATGGCAACGCCAACGCCGGCGTCAGCCACCATGCAGGTGTCGTTGTCCGCATCGCCAAACACGCAGATGTCCTGGAGCTCCATGTCGTTGAGCTCCGCCACGCGCACAAGGCCGCGCGTCTTGGACACGCGCGGATCCATGAACTCGTAGAGCCGCTGCGTGGTTTGCAGAGCCGCTGCCTTAACAGTGTCATCGGCAAACGTCGACGCCCGCTCAATCACCTGCGGCATTACCTCGGGTGCCATGGTAAACATCACCTTGGGCTGCGGCTCGCGCAAAAACTCGGCAAAATCGACCACCTTGTAGGACACGCCGTCGACGCGCGACAGGTGCTCGACGCACGCGTTGCTCTCGGGCACGTAGAACACGCCGTCTCGGGGGCAGACGGGCGTTGCCGGAAGGTCCGCCATGTGCTTGCAGATGCGCGCGATGGTCTCGCCCGGCAGCGGATAGCTCAGCTCGTTGATATCGTGCGCGCGGTCGATGACCTCGGCGCCACCGCAGCCCACGAGCACGTCCACCAGGCCTTCGATGCCCCAGAGCTCGTACATGGCCTCGGTCGCGTGGGCGTCGCGCCCGGTGCACAGGCCGAAGAGCACGCCGCGCTCGCGCAGGGCGCGGATCGCCGCCACGGTGCGCGGGGACACCGTGTGCTGGCTCGTGAGCAGCGTGCCGTCGATATCGCAGAACACGGCTTTGATGTGGCTGAAGGTGGTGTCCATGGGGACCTTTCTGGGTTGTGCGGCGGTGTGGGGTGTATTCGTGAACGGCGTACATGGTATACCAAGGCGCAGACCGTTGGGACCCGATCGCCACAAAGGTGCCTGGCCCCTTTGTGGCGACCGGGTCCGCAGGGTGACCGGACCTGGGGCGCAAACCATCACAACATTCGACGTTATTCGGCAAAATCGCGATTTTCATCGAATGTTGTGATGGTTTTTACTGCCTTGCGGCACGATCAAAATGCCGGCGTCCAAACAGCAGCAACGCCGCGGGAACCGCCATCACGACCATGCCCGCCCCTACGAGCGTCCGCTGCACACCAAACGTCGCCGCCAGCCACGGGGCAATCGCCAGCGGGGCCACGCCGGCGAACATGTTGCCAAAACCCATGACCGAGTTCACGCGACCGAGCTGTTCGAGCGGAGCCGTCGTTTGCACGATGGTGTTGTGGAGCGGGTTGACGACACCCCAAGCTATGCCCAGGGCGACCTGGCCGACAAAGGCCACACCCACGTACGGTGTCCCCACATAGAGCAGGCTTCCCAGACCCACAGACATAAGCGCCACGAGCAGCGTCTTAAGGTTGACCAGGTGCGGCGGCAAGCGGAGCGCGAGCACGGCACCCAGCACCGCGCCCACGCCCGAGGCCGACGAGAGCCAGCCCATCCACTCAACGCCGACATGCAGGACATCGCGATAGAAAAACGACTCGAGCGGATCGAAGGCTCCATAGCCAAAGTTCGAAAGAAAAATGATGCAGAAAAGTAGCGCGAGGACGCTGTTGGTGAAGACCGTCTTGATGCTGGTCGCGAAGGTGGCGCGGGCGGACGTGCTGGGGTTGGAGCTTTGTCCCGCACGCTCCCCTTCCTCTGCCGAATCGGCATCCGCATCCCCGGCGACATGGCTGGTCTGCGGCCTAAAGCCCCAACCAGCGACGAGCGCCAACACTGTAAAGAACATCATGAGCACAAACACCGCGCGCGACGACGCAGCCGCCGCGACAAAGCCACCCAACGTGGGTCCGACGATAATACTCACGTTTGAGAACATGGCGATAGCGGAGTTGATGTCTTTGAGCTCGACGGGATCATCGGTGAGGTAGGCCGGATAGGACGTGGCAATGGGCTGGGCGAATCCCATCGTAAAGCCCAGAAACACCGCGCCGAGCAGGACGACGCCGGTCGCGCTACCAAAGGCGATGATTGCCGTGCCAGTTGCGAGAGCGCCGATGATGCTCAGCAAGAAATGGCGGCGCGGGCCCCAGGCATCGAGTGCCGCTCCACCCGCAAAGGATCCCAGGATCACGAAGACGTTCATAAAGAGGACTGCCAGCGACGTCGCAACGACCGAAGCGTCGTCCGCATAGGTGAGCGTTCCGATAACGCCGATAAAGTAGCTGGTCTGAAAACCGGTGTAGATGAGAAAGCGCATTGCCACCAGGCGCTTGGCCTGCACGGACAGCGATGATTGAGGCTTTGAGAAAAGAGAGACGAGCATGGAGACTCCTTGTTTCATACGAATGCGGACGGCGGGCATTCGCCACCGTCTGTCAAATCAATCTATCCGCATGATACATTAAGGACGCATCAAGCCCCTTTTCTCCGTTTTTCGCTCAGTATGAACTACTTGGTAGATTGTAAGGCATGTCCCACACATCTACTAAAGCAAAATCCACCACAAAGGTGCCTGGCCCCTTTGTGGTGGAAGTAACGTTTGCCCAGATAAAACCTGCCAAAATAAACCTGTCCCTATTTGGCAGGTTATGGCAGCGCAGCGAGCCGGCCCTTAAAGGTGGTCTTGGATGAGATCGCAGATGGCTCGGGCGTCGTTGATGTTGATGGCTCGGGTCGCAAAGCCTGCGTCGAAGGCCTGGCGTGCCAGGGCCTCGTTGCAGGCAAGGGCCAGCGTGTGACCGTCGACCAGGTCGAGCGAGCTCTTGCCGCGCAGACGGTCGACACCGGAGCGCGCGACGACGATGTTGTCGAAGCCCTCGGCCTTGTAGCCCTCGATGATCACCACGTCGACATCGTTGTAGCGCGACAGCAGCTCGCGCGCGGGCATCTCGTCCTCCTCGCGCGTGTCGGCGTACTCCGCCCAGCGCGTGGCGCAGATGAGGCCCACGTGTTTGGATCCGGCCTGGTGATGGCGCCAGGTGTCCTTAGCAGGCACATCGATATCAAAGCCGTGATGCCCATGATGCTTGAGCGAACCCACGCGCAGGCCGCGGCGGGTGAGCTCGGCTATGACCTTCTCGACGAGCGTGGTCTTGCCCGAGTTTTGGTAGCCGATAAACGCGATCGCGGGGACGGCCGGTGTCGGAGCTGTGGGCGCGACGGCGACGGGTGCGCTTGCGGGCGCGGCGCCGTCAGCGGCCACGGCCTCAACGGCAGCGGCCTGACGCTCTGCGCGATCCCACACACCCGAGCGGCCGCCCTCCTTGTGCAGCAGGCGCACGTCGACGATCTCCATGCCGCGATCGACCGCTTTGCACATGTCGTAGATGGTCAGACACGCGGCGCTCGCGCCGGTCAGCGCCTCCATCTCAATGCCCGTCTTACCCGTCACACCTGCCGTGACCAGCACATGAAAGCCGACCTGTCCGTCGTGACGCGCCGACGCCCAGCCCTCGGGTGTCTCGTCGGCCGGCGTTCCCGCCGGAGCGATTGGCTCGATATCGCACTTGCTTTTGGTGATGAGCAGCGGATGGCACATGGGGATGATGTCGCTCGTGCGCTTGATGGCCATGATGCCCGCCACGCGCGCGCAGGCGAGCACGTCGCCCTTCTTGGCGCGGTCCTGCAGCACCATGGCCTGCGTCTCGGGATGCATGAGGATGGTACCCTCGGCGATGGCGATGCGGTGCGTCTCGGCCTTGTCGGATACGTCGACCATACGCACCTCGCCCTTGGCGTCCACGTGCGTCAGCTCGTCGCGACGCGCGTCGCGGACGGGCGCGGCGGCGTTGTCGCTCGCGGCCGGTTGCGCGGTCGCGGACGCGGCGGGACTACCGGCGTTCGCCGTGACTTTGCGGGCAGACATCGCGGCCCTGCGAGCGGCCTTGGTGGCATCGGCGTACCTGCTCTTGGCCATATGATCATCCTCCGATTTGGGACATAAATCGTTGCGTGCCCTCAATTATCGCGTGTTCCTGCGGTTTGTGGGCCACGGCATCGCGCCAAATCGAAAGTACCTGCATATCATCACCACGGCGCAGCGCCTCGCGGACCGAATACTCGGCATCGCTGAACAGGCACGGACGCACGTTTCCGTCGGCCGTCAGGCGCAGACGGTTGCAATTCGCGCAAAAATGATTGGACATGGCGCTAATGAAGCCGACCGTTCCCGCCGCGCCCGGAAAGTGCCAATAGCGCGCGGGGCCCGCACCAGCAGGAGCGTCGTTGATGTCGAGCGGCTCGAGCTCGCCCAGTCCCGTCGCAGCGGCCCCGGCATTGATGCGCGCCCGCAGCTCGTCGCTCGGCACGGTATCGCTCGCGTCCCACAGCTCGGGATTGAGTGTGGGCGCGTGAGGGTCTACGGCACAATGCGAGCTCGTGTGCTCGTCGCCAATGGGCATGTATTCGATAAAGCGCAGGTGGATGGGACGATCGAGCGTGAGCCGCGCGAGGGCCGCCACATCCTGGTTGAGCCGGCGCACAACAACGCAGTTGACCTTAACGGGCTCAAAGCCCCAAGCCAGCGCCGCGTCGATGCCAGACATGGTCTGCTCGAGTCGACCCAAGCGCGTGATCTTTCCAAAGAGCGTAGGGTCAAGCGTATCGAGCGAGATGTTGACGCGGTTAAGTCCGGCATCTTTGAGCTGCGGCGCCAACTTGGGAAGCAGGGCGCCGTTGGTGGTGAGCGAGATGTCCTCGATCTGCGGAATCGCGCGAATGTCGCGGATGAGCGGAATAATACGGCGGCTGACCAGCGGCTCGCCACCCGTCAGGCGCACGCGGCGAATGCCCTCTCCCGCCACCAGGCGCACAAAGCGGGCAATTTCCTCGGCGCTGAGTAGCTCGTCGTGTGCGCGGGGCGCCACGCCATCGGCCGGCATGCAGTAAATGCAGCGGAAATTGCACTTGTCGGTAACGGCAATGCGCAGGTAGTTGATATCGCGACCAAAGCCGTCATGTTGCACATGCCCGTCCACGCAGCCTCCCCTCACGCGGCGTTTTATTCTTCGGAAAACATAATACCCCACGAGAGAATCATGCCGACACCCGTACGACAGGACAGGTCGCTTCGAGCAAAACGGACTTTCCAAGCCCATCCTCAACACAGACCATCACAACATTCGATGCTTTTCCCGATTTTGGCAAAAAACGTCGAATGTTGTGATGGTTTGCCTGCCCACGGCACCCCGTAGAAGGACCAAAGCGCCCCTAGAGGCCGCCGTTCCAGTGGCGAATCACGAATTCCCGCAGGTCATTCTGCCGTTTCTGGAACGCTTCGCTTCGGTCGCACTTGAGGCCCATAGCGAGTGCGATGGCATTCATCGCCCGATGCAATTGCAGCCGGTTGGCAAACTGAGTCCCGGTGAGGACGATCATCTTAAAGCCCAGCGCGCTCAACACGGTCATACGCTCTGCGTCCGACGCATTGCGCTGTTTATCGAGATGGTCCGAGCCGTTGTATTCAATCCCCGTACCGCTCGCAGGTGCATATACATCGATCTCGAAATACGCGGCCTTAGCGAGATATTTGAATTCGTTGGGAACATCGACCGGATGGTTGAGCTCGACCCTGGTGTACCCAAGCCCGCCCTGGGAACGCTTCGCGACGACCATGATTGCAGTGGCCGTCTCCATGGGCGACCGCGCGCCATCGTGCACGCGCCTGAGCACAGCGGCCGCACGTGTAGCCCCCTGACGAGATCGGTTCTCATCGCAATAAGCGATCAGGTCGGCAACGGTATGCCTCTGCCCCATCTCGATATAATCGCCTGACGACAAATGATTCAAATGGTATCGGGCGCAGATTTCATACCCATATTCCAGCTGCTCGGGCTCGCTCATCCACGAGCCCGCCTGGACAAAGCACATGGCCTCGTCAACCACCAAGAGACCTTCTGCTACCTCGATGAGATGGTCCGAAGGAATGGGAGCCCCAAACACGTGACGTCGAAGGCCAGCCGGCCGAGCGCGCTCAAAATCGAAGCTAACCAGCGTGTCAATACGATCGAGCTCCTCATGTGGAATACCAAGTGAGACCAGGTAGTCGGTGACAATCTCGACCGCCGTAGATATCCTCAGCTCCTTGGCGTCGAGTCCCAATTTGGGCAGGCCCGCGGTCGACCCCGCCTCGTCGGCAAGCGAGTCCTCATCGTATAGGCTGCTTGCTCGCGAGAGCGGCTCGGACGGGCGCGCCACGTTGTGGTACTGCCAGGCAGTCTTATGGGACAGGACGATCGGCAGGTCCATGAGCCCTCCAATGGAGTCGGATAACCGACCTTATTCCCCTGTCCACGGGTCCACACACCTTCGTGCGCAAGAAAGCGATTCCACCCGGTCGAGTGGCAGAAAAACCATCACAACATTCGATGCTTTTCCCGATTTTGGCAAAAAACGTCGAATGTTGTGATGGTTTGAGGCGAGGTGAGGGGCACGGAGAGGTCAAGGCATCGTGCTCGAACGGGTTAATCCAGCTCTTTTAAGCCATGCGCCAGCTGCCAGTACTCGCCGCGCTGGGCGAGCAGCTCTTCGTGCGTGCCGCGCTCGATGATGCGGCCGTGTTCGAGGACCATGATGGCGTCGGCGTCGCGGACGGTGGACAGGCGGTGCGCAATCATAAATGTGGTGCGGCCGCGCATGATGCGGTCCATGCCGCGCTCGATGAGCTTTTCGGTGCGCGTGTCGATGGAGCTTGTGGCCTCGTCTAGGATGAGCACCGGCGGGTCAGCGACGGCCACGCGCGCGATGGCGAGCAGCTGGCGCTGACCCTGCGACAAGTTGGCGCCATCGGCCGTGACCGGCGTGTCGTAGCCTTGCGGCAGGCGGCGGATAAACGAGTCGGCGCAGGCGGCCTCAGCGGCGGCACGCACTTCCTCGTCGGTCGCGTCGAGCTTGCCAAAGCGGATGTTCTGCGCAATGGTGCCGCTAAACAGGTGCGTATCCTGTAGCACAATGCCGAGCGACCCGCGCAGGCTGGCCTTGGCAATGTGCTTGACGTCGATGCCGTCGTACGTGATCTCGCCATCATCGACCTCATAGAAGCGGTTGATAAGGTTAGTGATGGTCGTCTTTCCGGCGCCCGTCGAGCCAACAAAGGCGATCTTTTGCCCCGGCTTGGCGAACAGGTTGAGGTCCGTGAGCACGCGCGTGCCCGGCACGTAGGAAAAGTCCACGGCATGGAAACGCACGTCGCCGGCGAGCGGGACAAGGCCGCACGTGAGCTCGGTGCCGTCGGCGGCCACCGCACGGCCCGCGTCATCGACTGAGGCCACATCGTGCAGATGTCCATACGTGCCCACACCCTGGCCCTCGGGAATCTTCCACGCCCACGCGGCGTCGCCCGTCTGCACCAGCTCCACGCAGCCCTCGTCCACCTCGGGCTTAAGGTCCATCGCAGCAAACAGGCGCTCGGCACCGGCCAGCGCGTTGAGTAAGAAGTTGCCCAGCTGCGTAAACTGGTTGATGGGCATGGCCGCCTGGCGCACAAAGACCAGGTAGCTCGCGAGCGCACCCACGTCGGCAAGTCCCTTGATGCAGAGCATGCCGCCCGCCACGGCAACGATGGCGTAGTTGACGTAGCCGATCACCACGGTCATGGGCACCATTGAGTTGGCGTAGGCCTGTGCGGCGCCACCGGTACGGCGCAGCTCCTGGTTGCGCGTGTCAAAACCGGCAACATTGGCCTGCTCGTGGTTAAAGACCTTAATGACCTTTTGGCCCGAGACCATCTCCTCGACGTATCCGTCCAAGTCGCCGAGCGATGCCTGCTGGGCGGCAAAAAAGCGCTTGGAGCGGGCACCCGAGTAGCGCGCGTACAGCACAATGGCAACATCGCACGCGAGCGTGATAATCGTGAGCTGCCAGTTAAGAATGATGAGCATGGCTGTGGTGCCGATCACCTGAATGGTCGCCTGAATCACGTTGGCAAAGCTGTTGTTGAGTGCCTCGGAGACCGTGTCGACGTCGTTGGTGAAAAAGCTCATGATGTCGCCCGAGCGCGTACTGTCGAAGTAACTGAGCGGCAGCGTCTGGATGTGCGCGAACAAGTCGCGGCGAATATCGGACACCACGCGCTGGGCCGCGCGCACCATAATCTGCGAGTAACCCAAGGCCGAGAGCACGCCCGCGGCGTAGATGACGGCCGTAAAGAGAACCTGCTTGGTAAGCAGCTCCTCCCCACCCGCGGCCAGGCCGTTGACGATGGGGCGCACCATATAGGTGCCGGCAAAACTCGCGATGGCGGCGACAGAGGCCAGCACACCAACCGCCAGCAGCGAGAACTTGGCATGGCCCGTGTATGAGAGCAAGCGGCGAAGCGTTCGGCGCAGATTGGCCGGACGTGCCTGAGCGGAAGTCTTAGGCATGGCGCTCATCTCCTTTCGCCGCCTGGAATGATCCGCCGGGGACAGAGGAAAACGGATCACCTTGAACGTCTTCGCTGCCGCCGTCGCCCTCTGCATCGCTCGCATCACCCGCGAACTCCATCTGCGAGGCGTAAATCTCCTGGTAGATGTTGTCACCTGCCAGCAACTCCTCATGCGTGCCCACACCGTGGACACGGCCGTCATCCAGCACCACGATGCGGTCGGCATCCATCACGCTTGCGATACGCTGGGCGATGATGATCACCGTCGTGTCGGGAATCTGGACGATATGCTCGCGGATCTTGGCGTCGGTCGCCATATCGACCGCACTGGTCGAGTCATCAAAAATGAGCACGCGCGGATGCTTGAGCAGCGTACGCGCGATGCACAGTCGCTGCTTCTGGCCGCCCGAAACGCCGGCGCCACCCTGGCCCAACTCACCGTCGAGCCCGCCGATGCGGTCCAGGAACTCGTCCACGCACGCCGCACGGCAGGCACTCAGCAGCTCCTCGTCGGTGGCATCGGGCGCGCCCCACTGCAGGTTCTCGCGCACGGTGCCCGTGAACAGCACATTCTTTTGCAGCACAATGCCCACAGCGTCGCGCAAGGCGGCGAGGTCGTAGTCGCGCACGTCGTGTCCGCCCACAAGCACGGCGCCCTCGGTAGCGTCGTACAGGCGCGCAATCAGCTGCACAAGCGAGCTCTTGCCCGAGCCCGTGCCGCCGAGCACGCCCACCGTGGAGCCCGGCTCGATGCGAAGGTCGATATGCTCGAGCACGTCCTCGACAGCATCCGCGCGGTACTTAAACGACACATCGCGGAACTCGACACTTCCGTCGACAACTTCGCACACAGCCGCGTCTGCCGCGGGCGCCTCGGTAAGCGAGCGCTCATCGAGGACGTGCGAGATGCGCTCCACACTGGCGAGTGCGCGCGTAAGCAGCAAAAATACGTTGGAGATCATCATGAGCGAGTTCATAATCAGCAGGACGTAGCTCATAAAGCCCGTGAGTGAGCCCACACCCAGCTCGCCGGCGAGAATCATGCGTCCGCCGATCCACAGGATAGAAAGCGCGGCCACGTACATCGACAGCTGAAACACCGGCAGGTTGAGCACGGCATTGCCGAACGTCTTCGTCGCCGTATGCGCGAGCTCGGTATTGACGGTGTCGAACTTGGCCTCCTCGTGCTCGGCGCGCACATACGCCTTGACGGCGCGCACGGCAGTGAGGTCCTCCTGCACCACGCCGTTGAGGTGGTCCATCGAGGTCTGCAGCTGGCGGTAGAGTGGGCTCACGCGATAGGTGATAACGCCCAGCACGATCGCCAGCACGGGCAGAATGATCGCAAAGACTGTGGCAAGCGGGCGCGACAGCACCAGCGCGTAGATAAGGCCGACAACGAGCGTCACCGGGCCGCGCACCATGGGGCGAAAGCCATTACCGATGGCATTTTGGATGACGGTAATATCGGTGGTCATGCGGGTGACGAGCGAGCTGACATCGTAGTTGTCCAGGTTGCCAAAAGCAAGCGTCTGGATCTTGCGATACTCTGCCTCGCGCAGGTTGGCGCCCAAGCCCGAGGCCACGCGAGCGGATGTGCGGGCATAGCCCAAGCCCAATACCAGCGAAAACGCCGCATATACCAACATGTACGCACCTTGCAGCAGCATGTAGTTGATGTCGCCCGCAGGCACGCCCACGTCGATGATGTTCGCCATGATAACCGGGATAAACAGCTCGAGCGCCGTCTCGGCCGTCACAAAGAGCACGCCGAACATGGCGTCGCGACGGTATTCCCCCAAGTAGGAAAACAGGATCTTGAGATTGCGCACGCAGGTTCATCCCCCATCAAACGTTGTTCGCAAACGCACGTATTATTGCGCGCCGAATAATGGTGTCAAGTATTCCGAAATCGTTTTCTGCAAGGTTAGCGACGGCGGCGAGTTCTCGTGACGTGTGTCCATATTCACTCGGAATAATGGTGCGCGCGATTTTTTTCGCCCCACTGCCGACACAAACCTTGACTCTACAATCGTTGTAGGGTTTTCACTACACTGGTACGTAAACAAACCCAGCCAGAAAGCCCCACCTATGGAACACGACCTCACACGCGGCAATATCCTTAAGACCATCGCGGTCTTTGCCCTGCCTTATATGCTCTCGTACTTTTTACAGATGCTCTACGGCATGGCCGACCTGTACATGATGGGGCAGTTTAGCGGCGCCGCCGGCATCACCGCCGTTGGCAATGGCGCGCAGACGCTCTATATCATTACCGTAACGCTTGTGGGCCTAGCCATGGGAACGACGGTCATCGTCGGCCACGCCGTGGGTTCGCGTCGCTTCGACCGCGCCGAGACCGCCATCGGCAACACCATTACGCTCTTTATGGGCGTCTCGGTGGTACTGGCCGTCATCTTGTTTGCACTATGCCCGCAAATCGTGGCGCTCATTGGTACGCCGCCCGAGGCGGTCGAAGGCACCGCCGCCTACCTGCGTATCTGCTTTGTCGGCATTCCCTTTATCGCCGCGTACAACATCCTCTCGGCCATCTTTCGCGGCCTGGGCGATTCGCGCTCGCCCATGTACGTGATCGGTGTGGCGTGCATCATCAACATCGCACTCGACTTTCTGTTTATCGGCCACATGGGGCTCGGCCCCGTGGGTGCGGCGCTCGGCACGGTAACCGCCCAGACGGCCAGCGTTGCCCTCGCGCTCGTGTGGCTCAAGCGCCGCCGCACGAACATCCACGTTAAGCGCAGCGACCTGCGCCCCCAGCCCGAGGTGCTCGGCAGCATCCTTAAGATCGGCGTGCCCGTGGCCGTCCAGGACGGCTGCATCCAGGTGGCGTTTATGTTTATCACCGTCATCGCCAACCACCGAGGGCTCGTCGACGCTGCCGCCGTGGGCCTGGTCGAGAAGATGATCAGCTTTTTGTTCATTGTGCCGAGTTCCATGGGTGCCACCGTCAGCGCGCTCACGGCGCAAAATGCCGGTGCGGGCAAGGGCAACCGCGCGCGTCAGGTGCTCAAGAATGCCATGACGATCTCGGTGGTGTACGGCTGCCTGATCACGGTGCTGATGTGGCTGGTGGCACCGGCGTTTATTGGCTTTTTTGCCAAGGACCCTGCGGTGGTCGCGGCCGGTACCGGCTATATGCACAGTTATATTTTCGACGCAATCTTTGCCGGCATTCACATTTGCTTTAGCGGCTTTTTCGCTGCATACGGCAAGAGCTACATCGGCTTTGCGCACAACGTGCTGGCCGTGGCGCTCATTCGCGTGCCGGGCGCGTGGTTGCTGTCGAATGCCTATTCCGACACGCTGTTTCCCATGGGTATCGCCTCGCCGTGCGGGTCGATTCTGTCGGCGGTCATCTGTGTTATCGCGTTTACCGTACTCAACCGCCGCGGAGCTTTTGACAAACTGATGGTGTAGCGGGGCAACGCGAGATCGCCCTGATCGATGACATCATCAGCAACGACCCGGCAACCTACGTGACACAGATCACGGTGCCCGTTGCTCCAGCAAAGTAAGAACCGCCCGGAAGGCATCGCGCTTCCAGGCGGTTCTTACTAATCATCATCCAGCAACTCGAATCGATTTCTAGATATCACCAATGCGGCATAATCTTGGCTTTGGTGAAAGACATGGGCGACCACAACGTCCTCGTTATCGTAGTAATAAAGCATTACATAAGAATTAACGAGGCAGGCATGGTAACCAAGCACTGCAAGCTCGGGTAACTTCGATAAGCCGTAGTCAACTACACCACTTTGAAGAAGCTGGAGCTGGCTACGGTATTTATCAAGAAAGTGCCGGGCAGTAAAAATACCATGCCCCAATAGATAATCAACGATATCGTCAACTTCTTGTTCAGCTGTAGGCAGAATCTTGACGTTATAGGCCATATTTTGCCTCAAGGTCATCGAGAGCCTCAAAGGCATCACGCGCCGTGCCAGCAGCACGCTCCCGCTCGGCCACAGCTATACGAGCCATCAGACGTGCCTTAGCCTGTTCCTGAACCATGAGGTCGTAGTCCTCGGATCGAAGTACAACAAATTTGCTATAGCCGTTTTTTGTAACAGTCACTGGACCAGTAGTAGTTTCAACGAGCTCCGAGAATTTCGCGGTATCCCGCATATCTTTAATTGGAACGCAAACAGGCATGGCACACTCCTAACATAATTGTGTACATAATTATGAAGTATAGCTCAGCTAACGAGCATCAGCTACAGGAGAACCGCCATGTCGAGGACAGTCCCCGATATGGCGGTTTTACTCCTCCGGAATCGGAAACGCACGGATGAACTCTGCAGGCGAGAAGGTCTTGATGGTCGAGCGCACAAAAGCGGCGCGGTCACGCGTGATGATAAAGTCCACGCCGGCACGCTCGGCCATCGCACGGATACAGCCGTCCTCAAAGTCCGGCTCATCGGAATAGGCGGAGGTAAAACAAGCTTCTTGGTCGAGAGGCTCTACCGAGTAGCTCTTAAGACAGTCGCGCACTACCTCGCGGGCGCGCGCCTCGCCTGCCTGTTTAGTGAGAATGTAGTACGCGTCCTTGAGAGAGCAGGCCGAAACAATACCCTCGATAAGTCCCACGTCAACGAGCCCCTTGATCGTTTGCGCCGCTGCGTGCTCCGGCCGGCCCGGAAGCACGCAATCGAGCAGAAAATTGGTATCGAGAAATGCCCTCATAGGTAGCGCTCCCTCGCGACGCGCTTTTCATCTTCAACCGTCATCGTATCGAGCGGCGTTCCCTTTGGCATGTTAGCTACGATATCGAGATACTCCTGGTAGTCCTCATCCTCCGCGAGCATCTCACGGATCTCCTTCCAGGTGATCTTGGGATGCCACATCGTACCCACGTCGCGCTTGGGCTTGTCCGAGCCGCGCGTCGGCTTTGCACCCCCGCGCTCCTGGGCAGCGTCATATTCCACTGCAACCGGGCCTTGATAGTCGAGCGGCACGATTTTGAACAACGGCTTGCTCCGCTTGAAAACCACAACCTCCTCGCCCTCATTAGCAACCTTTTCGGCCACCTGCGTAAGGTTTTGGCGCAGCTCCGAAAACGCGACCGTAACCATAACTGCTCCTCTCAACATATATCTTCACTGCTAAGTATACACGTTAATGTTAATGTTAACGTGTATAAGAATCACCACAATGGGGGCGATCAACCATTACTGGCGCCTCTGCTTCGTATGAATCTCTTATCGCTCCGGAACGGCACCGGTCCGCAGGGTCACCCTCAGCAACCTACATGACGCAGATCATGCTGCCCGCCACCACGCCCAAATAAAAACCTCCCGGAAAGTATCAACCTTTCCGGGAGGTTTTCTAATTTGATTATCGATGTCCTAAGCCTGGGGCACCTCACCGGTAGCCAAGATCTGCTCGAGTGCGTCCTCATCCAGCACGGGCACACCCAGCTGCTCAGCCTTGGTGAGCTTGGAGCCCGCTTTGGGACCGGCAACCAGATAGCTCGTCTTCTTTGACACACTACCCGAGACCTTGGCGCCGAGCACCTTGAGCGCCGCGCCCGCCTCGTCGCGGGTGCGGTTGACGAGCGTGCCGGTGAGCACGAAGGTCAGACCCGCGAGTGGCTGTGCGTCGGCGAGCTCGCCCGCCACGCCAGCGTCGGCTGCGGCTTGCGCGTGCGCGGCGCCCAAGTCGACCTCGAGCGACAGGCCCGCCTGGCGCAGGCGCTCCAGCACGGCAAGGTTCTCGGGCACGGCCAGGAACTGCTTGACGCTCGCCGCAATCTTGGGACCGATGCCCTCGCACTCGGCGATGTCCTCTTCGCTCGCCAAGATGAGCTTGTCAATCGACAGGAATCGCTCGGCGATGACCTCGCCCACGCTCTTGCCCACGTGGCGGATGCCCAGGGCAAACAGCACGCGACCGAGCGGCTGGCTCTTGGACTTGTTGAGCTCGGCGATGATTTTCTCGGCCGTCTTGAGGCCTACCGGAATGGGATCGCCCTTCTTGACGCCCTTTTTACTGTTGGAACTGGCATAGGTGCGCCCCGTGTCCAGGCCTGCGATGTCATCGACCGTGAGCTGGTAGAAGTCTGCGACATCGTGGATCAGGCCGGCGGCGATCATCTTGTCGACGATCTCGTCGCCCAGGCCGTCGACGTCCATGCAGCCGCGGCTCACCCAGTGGAGCAAGCGCTCCTTGAGCTGCGCGGGGCAGTCGATGGAGACGCAGCGGTAGGCGACCTCGCCATCCTCGTGGACCACAGGGCTGCCGCACACGGGGCAGACCTCGGGCATGTGCCAGTCGACCGAATCGGCCGGGCGCTTATCGAGCACCGGGCCCACAACCTCGGGAATCACGTCGCCCGCCTTGTGCACGATGATAGTGTCGCCCTCGCGCACGTTTTTGCGGCGGATCTCGTCGATGTTGTGCAGCGTGGCGCGCGCGATGGTGGAGCCGGCGACCGTGACCGGGTCGAACTCGGCGACCGGCGTGAGTACGCCGGTGCGGCCCACCTGGATGCGAATCTCGCGCAGGACGGTCTGCTTTTCCTCGGGCGGGAACTTAAAGGCAATGGCCCAGCGCGGCGCGCGGGCGGTAAAGCCCAAGTCAAGCTGCTGCTGGAAGCTGTCGACCTTTACGACCACGCCGTCGATGTCGTAGTCCAAGTCACCGCGATGCTCGAGCGCCTGGGCACAGAACTCGTGGACCTCGGCCGGCGTGGCGCAGCGTGCCACGTTGGGGTTAACGCTAAAGCCGGCGCTACGCAGCCAGTCCAGAAACTCGCGCTGGCTGTGGACGTGCAACGGGTCGGTATCGGCGATGGCGTAGATAAAGGTGGCCAGATCGCGGCGCGCCGTGACCTTGGGATCCTTTTGGCGCAGGCTACCGGCGGCGGCGTTGCGCGGGTTGGCGAAGGGGTCGCGGCCCTCAGCATCGGCCTCTTCATTCAGACGAACAAAGCTGCCCTTGGGCATATAGACCTCGCCGCGCACCTCGATGGCGCGCTCGCGGTCGGCGCCCATATGAGCGAGCGCCGGCTCGGACAGGTGCATGGGCACATCCTTGATGGTACGCACGTTGAGCGACACGTCCTCGCCCGTGGTGCCATCGCCGCGTGTGGCCGCGCGCACGAAGGTGCCGTTTTGATAGGTAAGCGCAACGCCCAAGCCGTCAATCTTGAGCTCGCAGGTATAGGTGACGCTGCCGGCACCGAGCGCATCCTCGGTACGCTGGAGCCATGCGTCGAGCTCGTCCAGGTCCATGGCATCGTCCATGGAATACATGCGTGCCATGTGCGTTACCGGCGTAAACTGCTCGCTCACGTAGCCGCCCACGCGTTGGGTATAGCTGTCGGGCGTTACCAAATCGGGGTAGGTCGCCTCGATTTCCTGCAGCTCAACGAGCATTTTGTCAAAGGCGGCGTCCGTAATCTCGGGTGCGTCGAGCATGTAGTAGCGGTACGCGTGGTAATCGAGCTCGTGGCGCAGCTCAGCCGCGCGCGCTGCCGCCTGGGCATGGGCGTCGGCCGGTGCAGCGGCATCCGCGCTCGCGGGCGCTTCGGTATCGATGTCCACACCGTCACCAAACAGGCTCGATTGCTCCATAGCGGCACTCCTTCGCTCGATTTCAAACGGATACAAGAGTACCACCGGTCGCGATGGGGTCGAATAACCCTTTCGAACCGCACCGAATCGGCAGCCGCCAGACTGGGGTGGACAGTTAGTTCAGATACGTATAAATCCTAGAGCTGGATCAGGCACGAACACCCCTGTTTCAACTAATTTGGGCTCCTCGAGACCATGTAAACGTCCCACTCTCCCTTCCAAACACCAATTCGTGCCCCATCCCAATCAAAAATTGCTCAAAACGCATCCCAAGCTGCCCCAGATTTATACGTATCTGGACTAACTGTCCAGACCATTCCGAACCAGGCCTCTTGTCAGCCCCAAGTGATCCGTTTTCCTCCGTCCCCAACGGATCAATAAGAAAAGAGGGGCTGTCCTGCGTTGGCGGGACAGCCCCTCTGGCTTCGACATGTGCGATACGGTTCGTTAGAAACCCTGGCCGTAGCCTTGACCCTGGCCCTGGCCCTGCTGGCCCAGCAGCTCCTCCAGGTACTGGCGCAGCTGTTCATCGGTAATACCACCGTTGCCGGTGTCGGTCGCGCTGTCGTTCTGCTGCTGGTTCTGCAGCTCCTCGTCGGAACCCAGCTCGACCGTGACCTTCTTCTCTTCCTTGCCGCGCACGAGCGTGATCTCGACCTTCTCGCCCACCTCGTGGCTGCGCAGTGCGATGATCAGGCCATCGGCGCTCGTGATCTCGTCATCGCCCAGCTTGGTGATGACGTCGCCCTCCTGAATGCCGGCCTTGACGGCAGGACCATCCTCAACGACGCTCGCCACATACGCGCCGCTATCGGTGCTCAACTTGTTGGTGCGGGCGTTAAGCGCATTGACGCTCGAAAGCGTAGCGCCCATGTACGGATGCACCGGCGTCTTGCCGTCGATAATCTGGTCGGCAATGTTCTTGGCGTAGTTAACGGGAATAGCAAAGCCCACGCCTGAGCTGGAGCCCGAGTAGCTCTCGATGAGCGAGTTGATGCCCACGAGCTCGCCGTTGTCATTGACGAGCGCGCCGCCGGAGTTGCCCGGGTTGATGGCGGCATCGGTCTGGATCATGTTGGCGTAGATAGTGTTGCCGCTGGTAGAGCTCATGGCCGTGGAGCGGTAGAGCGCCGAGACGATACCGGTGGAGACAGACTGCTCGTTGCCAAACGGCGAACCGATCGCCATGACCCACTCGCCCACGTTGAGCTTGGAGGAATCACCGATCTCGATCGGCGTGAGCTTGGAGGCGTCGGCGTCCTTGAGCTTGATGACGGCCAGGTCGCTCGAAGCATCGTTGCCCACGAACTCGGCCTCGTAGGTGGTGCCGTCGTCCATGGTGACCACGTACTGGTCGTAGCCGTCGACCACGTGGTTGTTGGTGAGGATGTGGCCCTCGGTATCGAGCACGACGCCCGAACCGACGCTGCCCGAGCTATCCGACTCATCGGCAGACTGCGAAAGCGAGCCATTCTGGCTACCGCTCGAAGTGGCGGTGACGGAAACGACGGAGGGCAGGGCCTTGGCAGAGACGGCCTCAGCAAGTGTGGTGTCCTCGGAGTCGATCGTAATCTTTTGCGTCGATGAACCCGAAGCGCCCGCCGTCACAGCGTTCCTGCCGCCGCCGATATCGAGCGTGCCGCTCATAATGAGCGCAATGACCAGCAGGGCGCCGCAGGCGCAGCCGGCAAGTGCCGTAATAAAGATCGGCAGCTTTTTGGTCTTGGTCTTGACCACCGTGTGCTTGTTCACGACCTGCTGGCCACCCAGCGGCTGGCCGGTCTGCGTGTCGTAGGCCTGTACGTAGGGAATGTTGCCGTCGGCAGGCGTCGACTCCACCTGCACGCGCGGTTGCTGCTGAGTCTCGCCGGCGTGGCCCGCATCCTGGGGACGCCGGGAATCGTTCTCGCTCATAGCTGCAATCCTTTCGTCAAATAACCAAAGGCCCGCCAAACACGTGGCGGGCCATCATTGTTCACGTTGAGTTGTACCCCAATATGCGGGCGTACGTGTGTGAGAACGCAATCTTTTAGGAAGGCTTAAGTTCTGCTGCAAGCTCGAAAGGGATCCACGCATGCGGCAAAACCACCACGAAGGTGCCTGTCCCCTTTGTGGTGGAAATCTAGTCCTTAAACAGATAGCCCACACCGCGGACGGTGGTGATGTGCGCCGCGATCTGCGGGCCCACCTTGGAGCGGATGCGTCGAATGTGCACGTCGACGGTGCGCGTACCGCCGCAGTACTCAAAGCCCCACACGCGGTGCAGCAGCACCTCGCGGCTGTAGGCGCGGTTGGGATGCGTCGCCAAAAAGCTCAGCAGCGAGTACTCCATCAGCGTCAGGTCGATGGGCTCGTTATCGAGCGTCACCTGGTAGGTGGCCAAGTTGATCTCGAGGTTGTCAATGTTGAGCACATCGTCGGCGGCGACGGTCTCTTCCTCGCCCATCAGGCGCTGCGCACGAGCCTTAAGCTCGTTGGGCGTCGCCGTGGGACATACAAAGTCGGCATGCGCGTGATTCGGCAGGCGCAAGGTACCGAGCGCCTCGTCGTCGACGATCACCAACATGGGGACGCCGCCACGATCGTCAAGCCACTTGGCAATCTGATCGATGCGGTCGCTGCGGATGCCGTCGGAGTCGAGAATCAGCAGGTCAAAGTCGTGCGCCGCAGTCGGCGAATCGGGGGTTGCCAGGCTCACTTCGACACCCAGGGTGGTCGTCAAGCTGCGGGCAAACTCGTGGAAGCGCGTCGTGCGCGCCATGAACAGGGCACTCTTTTCGGACATATCGGCCTCCAAGGAAATGAGCTCAATCGTACTGGAACAAGCCAGCGTGATTAGGAGTTCGCCAGATAATGCTTGATCTCCCACTCGGTGATCGTGGACTCAAACTTATGCCACTCGTTGCGCTTCTTTTTGAGGAAGAAGCTGTGGATGTGCTCGCCGAGGGCATCCTTCATAAACTGCGAGTCCTCAAAGACGTCGAGCGCCTCTTTGAGCGAGCGCGGCAGCGGCGTGTAGCCGGCCTCGAGCATCTGACGGTCGGTGAGTTTGAGCGTCTCGGCCGTGGCCTCGGGCGGGAGCTCCAGCTTGCGCTCGATGCCATCGAGACCAGCCGCCAGCGTGACGGCGTTGACCAGGTACGGATTGGCCATGGGGTCGGGGCTACGCAGCTCGATGCGCGTGGACAGCTGCTTGCCAGGCTTGTAGACCGGGATGCGGATCATGCTCGCGCGGTTGCGCAGACCCCACGTGGCGTACTGCGGCACGGAGTCGCCACCCGTGGTGATGCGCTTGTACGAGTTGACCGTGGGGTTGGTGATGGCGCTAATCTCGCGGGCATGCGCCAGGATGCCGGCCATATAGTGCTTGGCGATATCGGAGAGGTGGTACTTCTCGTCGTCCTCGCCCCAAAAGACGTTGTTGCCGTCGTGGTCGAACAGCGACTGATGTAAAAACATGGCGCTGCCGTCCTCGCCCGCCAACGGCTTGGGCATAAAGGAGGCATGGCAACCGCTCTCGTGGGCCTGCTGCTTAATGATGAGTTTGGCCGTAGTGATGGCGTCGGACATGCTCAGGGCCTCGGCGTGGCGCAGACTCATGCCGTGCTGCGAGCGGCCGGCGGCGTGGAAGGTGTACTCCACGGGCACGGACATCTTCTCGAGCGTGAGGACCGTGTTGCGGCGCAGGTCGCGGGCGGCATCGCTCACCGAAAGATCGAAGTAGCCCACGTTGTCGAGCGGCTCGGGGGTGTGCTCGTCGGGGAAGTAATAGTACTCCAGCTCGGCGCCCACGTTGAGCAGATAGCCGGCCTTCTCGGCCTTGCGGAACATGCGGCGCAGGGCATCGCGCGGGTCGCCGGCAAAAGGCTTGCAATCGGGAGTGCACACGTCACAGAACACGCGGGCGACACCGTTGTGGCTCGGGCGCCACGGCAGGATTTGGAAGGTCGAAGCATCGGGGAATGCGAGCATGTCGGCTTCCTCGGGCGTGGCAAAGCCCTCGATAGCGGAGCCGTCAAAGCCAATACCCTCCTCAAAAGCGACCTCGAGGTCCTCGGGACTAATGGCAAAGTTCTTGAGGCGGCCGAGAATGTCAACAAACCACAGACGCACAAAGCGGATGTCACGCTGCTCTACGGAGCGGAGTACGTAATCGATGTTCTGCTGGTTCATGTCGCTCCCCTTTCTTTCGGGCGGGTTTCGACTGTTCTATATCGCAGATACTATCGCAGAAAAATGTTTCCGCAGGGTTAAAGCGTATCAAGCGCTCAAAAAACGTGCGCGAACAGGCAGTTGCGAACGAGTGGCTAGCGTTCAGATTCGGAGACAATTTGTCTACAAGCTCGTTCCAGCGTAGGGAACTCCATCGTCACCGCATCCCATACAACCGAGCGGTCGACATTGCCGTAATCATGCGCAAGATAATTTCTCATGCCGATAATTCCACGCCATTCGATTTCGGGATGAAGCCGCTGCGAGCGTTCCGACAACTTACCCGCTTCTTCCGTCACCCTAAGCGCACACATCAAAAGGGAGTCCGCCAACGCCCTCGTCCGCACGTCATTCGCATGCAGAAACTGGTCCTCGGTGATATCAAAAGCCCTGATGCGCTCGTTCGTTTCAGAGATGGCTTCCAAAACCTCTTGAGCGCGAAGGCCGTCTGACTTACGCGCGATCATAAAGGATCACTCCTTCGCGCTCGATTACCGCGGCAAGATCGTCATCAAGATGATCACTCGAGACGAGGTCGACCTGCCTCCCGGTTTCTTTGCGCACCGCCTCACCAAACGCCGACAACGCGAAAAGGCCAAAGCCCTGATCGCGATCGACTTCGAGACGCAAGTCAATGTCACTATCGGCACGCGCCTCGCCACGAGCATACGAGCCAAAAAGAATCACGGTTTTGATGGCGGGAATCGAGCTGGCCGCCTCGCGGACGGCGGACTCAATCTGAGCAATATCCAAAATGTCTGCGGCGACGTTTTCGCTCGCAGAGTTTTTACCAAGTGAAGGAACAAACGGCAGCGAGCGCTCGCGCAGCATCTGCCTCATAAACATATTGACCGCTACAGACGAAGTCATGCCGAGTTCTTCGCACAGCTCGGCAAATGAATCTTTAATTGACGAGTCCACTCGTACACTCAGTACAGACGCAGCCATGGATACCTCCTGTATGACATTGTCTATATATTATCATACAGACTAGCGCGAGGTCGAAGCGCGGTGTTCGATGTGGCCGGGGACCTCGATACGCTTGGGGGCGAGCTTTGCGGCCTCGCCCACCGTGGTGGTGACGACGTCGATGCGCTCGGACAGGCGCTCGACCACGCGCTCGGCGATGGTAAGGGTGTCTTGCGCGGCCGTGGTCACACCGCCAAAGAGCACGTGGTTCCAGGGATAATCGTCAAATGTCGCGATCTTAAGACCAGCCGGCAGCGAGGGACCAAGCTGCGCCAGCGCCTCGGTCAAACGCAGGAAGACCAAGCCGTTGACGGCAATGAGGCCGAGCTTTTTGCCGGCATAGTCACGCATGGTCTCGTCCAAGCGACCAACGCCCGTGGCACCGCCATCGGCCAAGGTGACGACCTCGCCGGCAAGGCCGCGTCGCGAAAGCTCGTCGGCAAAGGCCTCGGCGCGCTCACGACGCACGGGGCTGTCGTCGCTTGCCTCGGTGAGCAGGCACAGGCGCTCACAGCCCGCAGCGGCGAGCTCGTCTACCAAGCCGGCGACCAGCTCACGGTTGTTCGATGTCACCAGATCGATGCCACCGTCGGCAACATCGCGGTCGAGCAGTACAACGGGTAGGCGCCCCGCGGCCGCGGCGATCGCCTCGTCATTGCCTCCGCAGGTGTTGACGACCAGGCCGTCCACGCCGGCATCGATAAGCCTGGTGAGCGACTCTGTCTCCTTGGCGGGGTCGTTGCCGCTAATGGCCGTCATGAGCGAGCAGCCGCGCGCGGCGGCACTGGCGGAAAGTCCTTCGAGCATGGCGCTCGAGAACGGGTTGGCGATGTCGGCCAAAATCACGCCGATGAGGTTGGTGCGTGAGTTGCGCAGATTGCGCGCGGCGGCACGCGGGCGATAGCCGGTGCGCTCGATAACCGCCGCGATGCGAGCACGGGTTTCCTCGGTCATTTGCCCGGGACGGTTATTGAGATAGCGCGAGACCGTGGCCGGGCTCACACCCGCCTCGACGGCAATGTCCTTGATTCTCATCTGCGCCATAGCGCACCCCGTTTCCCAATTGTCAGCAGTCTGAGCCATTTTAGGCATTTTTTTAAAAATCTCGCTTGCAAAACGCTGTAGGTGAGTATACTACAACTCGAAACGAAACCGATTTCGTAAACCGATTTCGGCAAGCGTTGGCGCGGAGGTGCAAAGATGTACCCTACCGTCTTGGCACCTCCGCGCCAACGCCATATCAAAGGTGTACGCACGAGCAAGAAGGAGCTGCGCGACCATGGGTAAAACGGTTCTTACCTTCGGCGAAATCATGATGAGGCTCTCGCCCAAAGATCATCTGCGCATTGAGCAGGCAACCGAGTTTGACGTCCGCTACGGTGGCGCCGAGGCCAACACCGCTCTTTCCCTAGCCTACCAAGGCGACAAGGCCGCTTACGTATCCGTTGTCCCGGCCAACCGCCTAGGCGAGTGCGCGCTGCGCTCGCTGAAGGCCTACGGCGTCGACACAACGCGCGTCGTGCGTCAGGGCGACCGTCTTGGCTCCTATGTGTTTGAGGTCGGCGCCTCGCAGCGCGGCAACGGCTGCGTCTACGACCGCAAGTTCTCTGCCATCAACATGGCCAAACGCGACGTCTTTGACTGGGACGAGATCCTCAAGGGCATCGATGTCTTCTATTTCTCCGGCGTGACCCCCGCCGTCTCCGATGAGATGGCCGCCGCCTGCAAGGAGGCACTCGCCGCCTGCCGCGCCAAGGGCATCACCACCGTGTGCGACGTGAACTATCGCGGCAAGATGTGGTCGCCCGAGAAGTCGCAGGCCACCATGAAGGAACTCCTGCCGCTCGTCGACATCTGCATCGCCAACGACGAGGATGCGCCCGCCGGCCTCGGCATGACCTGCGTCTCTGGTTCCCTTGCCCATGGCATCGAGGAGCGCGACACCTACGTCGAGATGGCCCGTCAGATCTGCGCCGAGTACGGCTGCAAAAAGGTCGCCTCGGTCGTCCGCAACATCTCCTGCGTCGAGCGCTCCATCTGGATGGGCATGCTCTTTGACGCCGAGAGCGGCGAGCACTGGTTCTCCCCTGCTCACGACGTGCACGTGCTCGAGGGCGTTGCCGCCGGCGACGCTTTCAACGCCGGCCTCGTCCATGCCCTCACCAACGACTTTGACCCGCAGGACGCCGTCAACTACGCGATTGCAGCGTCGATCCTCAAGCTCACCATCAAGGGCGATTCCAACTTGGTGACCGCAGACGAGATCGTAGCCGTGGCATCAGCCGCCGACGGTGGCACTCGCGTCGCACGCTAGTCCGTCTCCATTCCGCGGGCCGCAGCTTTCCAATCCCATACCCCTGCGGCCCGCTCCCCGATTCCTCCGGCCGGGCAAAACCACCAGTCCCATTCCGGTTTTGCCTGGCATTTCCTACATGACTGGTCGAGCAGCCGGTTTTGGAATTGCTTGAACCCCAAGCAGTGCCTCCGATAACCAATCCAAAATCGGCTCCTGACCAGCACATTTGGCAATCACGCGCCCATGCGCGCCACACATCGAAAGGAACATCATGTTCGATCAGTTCTACACCACGCTTGAGTCCCTGGGCATCGTGCCGGTCGTTGTGCTCGACAAGGTCGAGGACGCCGCTCCGCTCGCCCACGCCCTTATGGCAGCTGGCATGAAGTCCGCCGAGGTCACCTTCCGCACCGCCTGCGCCGCCGAGTGCATCGCCGCTATGGCCGAGGCCGAGCCCGAGATGTGCGTTGGCGCCGGCACTGTCCTGACCGTCGAGCAGGTTGAGCAGGCCCGCGCAGCCGGTGCCAAGTTCATCGTCTCCCCGGGTTACAACGAGGACGTCGTGAAGCACTGCATCGACATCGACCTGCCCGTCCTTCCCGGAACCGTGACCCCCTCCGAGGTCACCGCAGCCGAGAACCTGGGCCTCAAGGTCACCAAGTTCTTCCCCGCGTCCCAGTATGGCGGCCTGAACACCATCAAGGCCCTCGCCGCTCCGTTTGTCGGTCACCGCTTTATGCCTACCGGCGGCGTGAGCACCGCCAACGTCGAGGAGTACCTGAGCTCCTCCGCCATCATCGCCTGCGGTGGCACCTGGATGGTCAAGCCGGCCCTGTTTGCCGACGGCGACTTCTCCAAGGTCGAGCAGATCGCCCGCGAGGCCATGGACGTCGTCAAGAAGGTCCGCGGCTAGGTTTAGCTCTCTATCGTGAAAGGGGGCGTGCCCTAGACCTCGCCCCCTTTCTTTTAAAGCGGCTCGGAAGCGCGCCGTTTCCGTCACGGACAAGAACCGAAAACGTCTTGTATGCTGATAGAACGTGACGGAAGCGACACGCCCCCGAGCCGCTTTGCCTACTCGGTTGGCAACCACGCTCAACTGAGCCACTTCGACAAAAGCCGAGCCACCAAAACAGCTGCGGCGCCGTCTGGAGGAATGGACTCTTGCTTCCGGTCTTTTCCTCCAAGCAGCGCCGCAGCTTTTTTGTGCCCCAATAGTGCCCCAGCAGTTGCGGTGAAATATGGACTGCTTACACCATCAGAGCCGCAAAACAATCCCTATTTCACCGCAACTAATGAAGGGGACGAGTTAGATGGCCGAGTCTTTGGACAGCTCAAAATAGTCGGGATGCAAGGCGATAACCGGACCTTGCTCTTCGGGCATCAGGTGCAGGTGTGTCTCTGCCAGATAGCTCGCCGCGTCGGTATCGCCCCTCTTAATGGCCTCGAGAATCCGGCGATGCTGCCCACGAATCGGCTCCCAATCCAAATCCTGCGACACCATACGCAACCAGTTGTATCGTTCAAAATGCGTGTTGACGCTCTTCATCCAATCCCACAACATGTGGCGGCCGGCAATCTCAAAACACGTCTCGTGGAACAGGTTGTCCAGATCAAAAAAGCGACGCGTTTCGCGATGGTCGAGCGACTCGGACTCGGCAAGAATCTGCTCGAGCCGATGCTTTTGCTCGGGCGCGGCGGCAGAGCAGCATTTAATGAGCACGCTTCTCTCGAGTTTCTCGCGCAGGAAACAGGCGTTCTCGGCGCGCTCCATGCTGATTTTTGAGACATAGGTGCCGCTTTTGGGACGAGTTTCCACCAGTTCCTGCTCACGCAGGCGCACAAAAGACTCGCGAATGGGCGTGCGCCCGATTCCCGTCTCCTTTTCCAGACCAATCGCCGAAAGACGTGTGCCGGGTTTGAGCTCGGCATAGATGATCTTGGAGCGCAATGCGTTGTATGCCTGATCTTGCAGGCTCTGATAATGCTGGTGCTGTTCCATAAAGCCCTCGGTTAGTCGAATACCACCATGCAATACTAACGCAACGCCGCGCCCCAGCTCCCAATCAGTCTTTTTGGGACAGGGCTCTTTTAGCTACCCTGGCCCGCAGATCAGTCCCCTTGCCACAAAAGGGGCCCATCTACTACGTTAACGCGGATATCCCCGACCATGCTGAAAAGTGCGAAAACAAAACCGACGCTCCTATAAGTTGTCAAGAGGCAGTTTGCGGGAGCGCTCTCTCCAA
>UQIE01000012.1 GCA_900541065.1 uncultured Collinsella sp.
CCGTTGCCGCGCCCCGCAGTGCCCGCTTCCCCCGAGAACAATTATCAGTGCAGGTCAGAGCTGTGGCGTTTTGGGGCGTGCTTGGTCTCCTACAAAAAGCCTGCTCACTTGGTTTTTCTGCTAGAAGACCGCCGCGATGGAAGGCAGCTCCCTCGTGGCGGCAGACATTTGCCCAGATAAAACCTGCCAAAATAAACCTGTCTACTCTTTGAGCCAGAGCCGACAATAATTCAAATGGCGAAATCAAAGGGCGTTCTCCACATGGAGGGCGCCCTTTTTTATCGCGGGATGTTTTGCGTGGCAGTCATGAGGCCCAGGCGGTTGCTGACGCCGAGCTTGCGATAGATGGCGTTGACATGCTTCTTGACGGTTGACTCGCTTATGAATAGCTCGTTTGCCATCTGTTTGTTCGTTTTGCCGTCGAGCATGAGCCGCATGACTTCGGCTTCGCGCGGTTGGATATTGTGTTCTGTAATGAAAGCATTCAGCTGGTTTGTGTCTTCTGTCTGGGTGAGTTTAATGCCCCGAGGATAGAGGTTGGCGAGCGCGAGGCTCGCGTGCCGAGCGATTTCGAGCAGGATTGCGAGCTCGGTGTCGGTGAAGTCTCCGGCTGTGCGTTCGCGAAACAGGGTGATGCTTCCTAGCGGCCTGTCGTTGTGCGCGAGCGTGGCCGTACAGCCAAAGTAGACGCCCTGCGGTTCCATCCATTTGCGATAGATGGGCGTGGCATCGCGTCGCTCGACGTCGACGAGGTCGAGGTCGCGGTAGACGCCGACCTTATGTAAGTCAAAGCTCCATGTTGTATAGTCCATCGCGGCGTAGCGGTTGTAGTAGTCGCTCAGTGCGCGGTCGTCCATTCCGCTGCTTGCGGGGTGGACGTAACGTGGGGCATCACTGCCCGCCGCCTCGATCAGGTCGAACATGGCGATCCGATGGGGCACGAGCCCTGTCGTTCCCTCGAGGGTCTCCTTTTGCAGCTTATCGACACCGTGTGATGCGTGGATTGCAAGCGCAAGCTCGTTGAGAGCAGTCCAGGTCGTACTGTCCAACTCAATAGTCTGCTGTTTATTGCATGGGGGCATAGGGCGTCCTTTCCATTGTGGAACCCAGTATGTCATGTTCTCGGTCTGAATAGAACTTTAGGTCAGCGAATGGTATACCGTCGGTCGCTGAAAGGGGCTCGAGGGACCATTGAGGACATCTGGCTACGGCTGCATCATGGTCTCGTCAAGCAAAAGCACCGAGATTTAGGAGCTTGAAACGAAGACCATCTATGAGAGTGAATCCACGCCTAAGAAGGACGGGTTCTATATGCCCGGCGAGTATGAGGAACAGGAGCGCACCTGGATTCTGTGGCCGCACCGCTCCGACGTGTGGCGCTGCGGCGCCAAGCCGGCGCAGAAGGTCTTCACCGAGATCATCATGACCGTTGCACGTTTTCAGCCCATCACTGTGGGCGTCAACACCGAAGACTTCCCCGCGGTGTGTGAGATCTTCGACGGCGTTGAAAACGTGCGCGTTATCCACATGGAGTACAACGACAGCTGGATTCGCGACCCCGGCCCGGCGTTCCTCGTTAATGACAATGGTGAGGTTGCTCTTTCGCACTTCCACTTTAATGCTTACGGCGGTTTCATTGACGGCCTGTATTTCCCGTGGGACAAGGACGCTTCCATTGGCCTGCAGGTGGCACAGCTCGAGCAGGTTAACCGCTATCGTCCCGAGGATTATATCCTCGAGGGCGGCTCGTTCAACTGTGATGGTCAAGGCACCGTCGTGACCACCGAGATGTGTCTGCTCAACGAGGACCGCAACCCGCAGTACACCAAGGAGCAGATTGAGGAGAAGCTCTCTGAGTATCTCGGTATCGAGAAGGTTATCTGGATCAAGGACGGTATCGATCCGTACGAAACGAACGGTCATGTGGACGACGTCGCATGCTTTAGTGCGCCCGGCGAGGTCTGCTGCATGTGGACCGATGATCCCAACCATAAGTTCTACAAGGAGTGCCAAGAGGCGTATAAGACGCTTTCCGAGACGACGGATGCCCGTGGCCGCAAGCTTAAGATCCACAAGGTGATTATGCCTGCGACCTCGGTATATATGACCGAGGAGGAGGCATCGACCATCGATCCGGTCGAGGGTGTGCTGCCGCGTACTCCCGAGGACGCTTTCGAGCCGAGCTACCTCAACTTCCTGCCCATCAACGGCGCAGTGCTTGTACCGCAGTTCGGCGATCCCAATGACGCCCAGGCGCTCAAGGATATCCAGGCTGCTTATCCGGACCGTGAAGTCATCGGTATCATGACTCGCGAGGTTATTTACGGCGGCGGCAACATTCACTGCATCACCCAGCAGCAGCCCAAGGCGCGCTGCAAGTAGATGCGGTTGCAGACACACGGGGTAGTGTCGATATGACCTGGGGCCCGCTGGCGCACACGCTGGCGGGCCCTTTTGCGTGCGGCGGGCAGCGTTGCACACGGGCACTCGGGTCTAAGCGAGGGTACCAGGGGCCTTGCTTATCGTCGATAGTTGGTCTAGAATCGTCGATAGTCGATGATAGGGGGTAGCATGCAGCTTGTTGAAAGTGAGACCGTGGAGTTCAAGTGCACATTTACCCCTAAGTTGCTCAAAGCTGTGGTGGCGTTTGCCAATTCGAATGGCGGTACCTTGTATATCGGAATCGACGATTTTGGCAGCATCGTCGGCGTGGACGATATCGATGCCACCATGCTTCAATGCTCTAATGCAATAACCGATGGCGTGTATCCCGACGTTTCTGAAATCACGACGGTCTCCGCATTGGACATCGATGGCGCAGCGTTGGTGAAAATCGAGGTGGAAGCGGGTCCTCACAAGCCGTACTGCCTGTGCTCGAAGGGATTTGTTCCCGCCGGGGTATATCGGCGCCTAGGTCCTGCCAACGTGCCCATCGAGATGGCCCAGATCCGCTCGATGATCAAGCGCACCGACGGCGATTATTTTGAGACCGTGCGCTCTCATGAACAGAGCTTGACGTTTTTTGAAGCCGAGCGGGTCTTTAGGCGCGCGGAGATTACGTTTGACCAAACCTCTCAAAAGAATCTCGGCCTTATCGATGAGCTGGGCTTTTACACCAATTTGGCACTGCTGGTCTCTGACCAAAACCCCTTTGCAGTCCGCGCTGGCCTCTTCAACGACGATGCGTATACCGAGTTTATCGACCGTCAGGATGGCGAGGGCTCGATCTTCAGGCAGATAGAGGATATCGAACGGTTCCTCAATATATCGAACGCAACGCGTATGTACTTTGTGCCGGGAAGGCTCGATCGCATAGATAAGGACGACTATCCCCGCGAGGCTGTTCGAGAGGGAATTCTGAACCTGTTTATCCATCGCGACTACGAATCTTCGGTGGCGTCTCTTATCAAGATGAGCCGTACGGCGCTTGAATTTACCAATGCGGGAGGGCCGCAGCACATCAGCGTCGAGGAGGCGCTTGCGGGCGGCTCGGACGCTCGGAATCCAAAGCTGCAACTGCTCTTTTTGCGTCTGGGGATGGTTGAGGCGTTTGGAACGGGCCTCAAGGGGATCCGTGCGCTCTATGAGGCGGAAGGGTTGGAACCCGAAGTCTGCGCCTACCCTGCAATGTTTAGGTTGTCGCTGCCCAACGTCAACGCCGTGCGCAATTCCTATCTGACGCCTCGTGGCAATAGCGGTCCCAACTTGCGTGGGGATTACAGCGATTATGAGCAGCTCGAGCGGGAAGGGGCGCTGCCGCCCGATGTTTCGCAGGCGTTTGCATCCGTGCGAGCGCAGCGAGAGGGGCACGTGTCGATGAATGGCGACTGCGGCCACGAGGTGCGTGCCAAGCTCGTGGAGGAGCTTGGCTTTGATGTTGCGTGCAAGGCGTCCGCGATGCTACAGGATGTCTCGGACGAGCGACGTGGTGGATACGCTCGCGCCTTGATTCGCTTTGCCCTTGAGCGGCCCCGCGGTTTTACGCGCCAGGATGCTTCGGACGCTCTGGGAACTGGGCGCGACGTGACGCTGCGGGTTATCAACGGTTTGCTTGAGGAAGGCGCACTCGTTAAAGAGGGGCGCGCTCGGGCGACGAGATATCGCGCTGTCGGGCAGGTTTAGGGACGGGCGGTCCGGCCCCCTGGGTTATTCCTGGGCAGAGGCCAAGGGCCGGGTGCCCGGCGCACCTTGATTGAAGGGGTACTTAGAGCGTGCCTCCGTACATATAGACGATAAATCCGTCACCGGCGTCTTGGCTGTGGTCCTCTAGGATGCGCTTCATGTTGAGGTGCTCGTAAAACTGCCAGTCGGAGTTGCAGTCGCTCATCAGGAAGAATTTGGTGCAGCCTGCCTTGGCGAGCTCGGCGCGCGCAAGGTCGATGAGCTCGCGGCCGAGTCCCTTGCCCTGCCATTCAGGCACAATGATAATCAAGTTGAGCTGACCCTGGGCATATTCGTTGCCTGTGGCGGCAAAGCGATCCGCTGTGGCCTTTTCGCGGCTGTCTCCAAAGAGCGAGCCCTCGAGCTTGGCATCGGCGGTCTTTGCCATCTCGGTTGCCTGGGCGAACATCTCGTTATAGCAGGGCTCCCACGTGGGATTGGTGCGCGGCTTGCCGTCCTCGAAGATGCCGATGCAGCAGGCGGCGATAATGCGGCCCTCGGTCTCGGCGACGAGTGCGATGGGGGAGCGCTGCAGCTGCATGGCGATGTTAAAGCGCGCGCAGAAATCGGCAGCTTCGACGTCGCCGCGGTTGCGCAGCGTGTTGCACCACAGCTGGTTGTAGATGGCGGCGATGCCGGCCAGGTCATCGAGCGTGGCGGCGCGCAGGGTTACGTTGTCAAGGCTCATGGAGGCTCCTTCCAAGTTGGGTCAGGCCACCTCTGAGTGTGACATGGCCGCAGAGCGCCCGCATCAATCATTCGGCAGACGAGCCACGATACCTCGGGGACGGAGGGCCCTAAGAAGGAATGAGGGCGGATTTTCGGACACTTGCTCGATGAGAGTGGATAATCTCCCACTTTTAGCGCTGGTATAGGCCAAAAACGGGAGATTATCCACTCTCATCCTATGTAGTCATTGGGGATGTTCTTAAACGACCAGTCAAACAAGAGCGTCCCCAACGACTACCCCAAGGAATGTCCCAGACTGCCGGCAGAAAAGGAACGTCCCTAACTGCCGCATCCGGAGTAAGACAACGCCGCAGGTAGAGGACGGACAGCGAACGGGTCGCATTTGAGACAAGGTGACGTGAAACGAAAGGGCGCTGACCTTCTGGTCGCGCCCTTGAAGTTGAACGTCAGATTGTCCAAATGCGGCCCGCGTAACTAAACCCGCTCTGCGATCTCGTGGATGAGGTAGTCGGTCTTTTCCCAGCCCAGGCACGGGTCGGTGATCGACTTACCAAAGACACCGCCATAGACCGGCTGGTTGCCGTCCTCAAGGTAAGACTCGATCATAAAGCCCTTGACCAGCTTGGAGATGGACTCGTTGCGGCGGCAGCTGTCGAGCACCTCCTTGCAAATGCGGTACTGCTCCAGCGGGCGCTTGCCCGAGTTGTCGTGGTTGCAGTCGATGACTGCCGCCGGGTTGGCGTAGCCGGCATGCTCGGTATAGCGCTCGGCCAGGCGCTCCAGGTGCTCGTAGTGGTAGTTGGGGTAGGTGCGACCGTCGAGACCGATGTAGCCACGCATGACGGCGTGTGCGAGCGGGTTGCCGTCGCACTCAACCTCCCAGTTGCGGAAGATGAAGCTTTGATGTGCCTGGGCGGCGTAGATGGAGTTAAGCATGACGGTGGTGGAACCGGCGGTGGGGTTTTTCATGCCCACAGGCACCGAAATGCCGCTCGACACCAGGCGATGCTCCTGGTTTTCGACCGAGCGCGCGCCCACGGCGACGTAGCTCAGCAGGTCGACGAGGTACTGGTAGTTGGACGGGTAGAGCATCTCGTCGGCGGTAAAGAAACCGGTCTCCTCGATGACGCGCAGGTGCATGTGACGGATGGCCTTAACGCCCTCGAGCAGGTCGTCGGGAGCCTCGGGGTCGGGGTTGTGCAGCAGGCCTTTGTAACCAGTGCCCTTGGTGCGCGGCTTGTTGGTGTAGACGCGCGGAATGATGATGAGTTTGTCCTTGACCTCTTCGGCGACCTTGGCCAGTCGGTTCATGTACTCAAGCACTGAGTCCTCGCGGTCGGCAGAGCACGGGCCGATGATGAGCACCTTGCGTGCATCCTCGCCGGTAAAGACCTTGGCGACCTCGGCGTCGAATGCCTGCTTTTTGGCGGTAAGCTCGGCGGAAAGCGGCATTTCCTCGCGGATCTCCATGGGGATCGGCAACCTGCGCTTGAATTCCATGGCCATATGGGGCCTCCTTTATCAATTAACGGCAACAATTGGCGAATTCTCGAATGCTCGGCATTATCCGCTGTCGCACGCTAAAGTGCAAGCCCTTGCTACCCCGAAACCTACCAAAAAGGGACAGGTTTATTTTGGCAGGTTTTATCTGGGAAAATGTCGGCACTCGCCGGAAGGGGGGTCGGCGTACGGCACGCTGGAGCAGGTTGGATCTTCTGCGCGCTACCGCAGGTTGCCCTGCGCCCCCGTTCTCGGGCGTTATTCGTTCCCTGCGGCAGAATTTACGCCGCCTCGTCGAACTGCGAGTTGTACAGGTCGGCGTAGAAGCCGCCCTGGGCGAGCAGTTCGTCGTGTGTGCCCTTCTCGACGATGTCGCCGTCGCGGATCACCAAGATTACGTCGGCGTTGCGGATCGTGGACAGGCGGTGCGCGATGACAAAGCTGGTGCGGCCCTGCATCAGCGCATCCATGGCGCGCTGAATGAGCTCCTCGGTACGGGTATCGACGTTGGAAGTCGCCTCGTCCAGAATCAGTGCCGGGCGGTCGGCCAAAATGGCACGGGCGATGGTCACGAGCTGGCGCTGACCCTGCGACAGGTTGGTGCCCTCCTCGTTGATCATAAAGTCGTAGCCACCGGCGAGCGTATGAATAAAGTGGTCGCAGCGTGCGGCGCGCGCAGCGGCCTCGACCTCGGCATCGCTCGCGTCGGGGCGTCCGTAGCGGATGTTCTCGCGGATGGTGCCGTTAAACAGCCAGGTGTCCTGCAGCACCATGGCAAACTCGCCGCGCAGTGCCGCGCGGTCCCAGTCGCGCACATCGACGCCCTCGACACGCAGCGAGCCGCCGTCCACGTCGTAGAAGCGCTGCAGCAGCTTAATGAGCGTGGTCTTGCCGGCGCCGGTGGGGCCGACGATGGCGATGGTCTGGCCGGGCTGCGCCTCGCAGCTAAAGTCGTGGATGATGGTCTTGTCGGGCGTGTAGCCAAACTTGACATGGTCAAACACCACGTGGCCGGGGCGCTTCTCGGGAATCTGCGCGTCGGCCTTCTGCTCCTCCTCGGGCGCGGCCAGGAACTCAAACACGCGCTCGGTGGCGGCGGCCATCGACTGCATCGTGTTGCTCACGTTGCCCAGCTGCTGCACGGGTTGCGTAAAGTTTCGAACGTACTGGATAAAGCTCTGGATGTCGCCGGGCGTGGCATTGCCGGTCAGCGCGAGCTGCGCGCCCACCACGACGACGCCCACGTAGCCCATGTTGCCCACCAAGCTCATAAGCGGCATCATCAGGCCCGACAGGAACTGCGAGCGCCAGCCACTAATAAAGAGGCGGTCGTTTTGACGGTCGAACTCTTCAATCGAGGCCTCGGCGCGGTCGAACACCTGAATGACGTTCTGGCCGGCAAAGTCCTCCTCGATAATGCCGTTGACGGCGCCCAGAACCTGCTGTTGCTCGCGGAAGTACGGCTGCGAGAAGTGAATCATCACGGTCAGGATAATCGCGGCGGCCGGCAGCGTGAGCACGGTGACGCCGGTAAGCGGCAGGCTGATCGAAAGCATCATGACGAGCACGCCGATAATCTGCGTCACCGACGTGATGAGCTGTGTCACGCTCTGGTTGAGCGACTGACCCAGCGTATCGACGTCGTTGGTGATGCGGCTGAGCACGTCTCCCTTGCTGTGGCCGTTGAAGTAACTCATCGGCACGACGGCAATCTTGGCGGCGATTTCCTTGCGCATGCGGTAGCAGATCTTTTGCGTGACGCCGGTCATGAGCCAGCCCTGGACCAGGCTGCAGACAGAGCTCGCCAGATACAGGCAGAGCAAAAAGCCGAGCGTCTTGGCGATCCAGTCAAAGTCAACGTCGCCGGTGCCGTTGACCTTGGCGACCAGGCCTTCGAACAGCTTGGTCGTAACCTGGCCGAGCACCTTGGGTCCCACAATGTTAAAGATGACCGAGCACACGGCAAAGGCGACGGCGGCAAACACGGCAATCTTGTGCTGGCCGATGTAGCCGAGCAGCTGCCTCATGGTGCCCTTAAAGTCCTTGGCCTTTTCGCCACGGCGCATGCCACCCATGCGGCCCATGGGACCACGCTGGCGGGTGGGCTTGGGAATCTGAGTCTTGGTCTCGTCTGCCATTAGCGCTCGCCTCCTTCCATGACGGCTGCAATTTCTTCTTGGGTAAGCCCCAGCTCCTCGGCGGAAAGCTGCGACTGTGCAATCTCCAGGTACGCTGGGCAGCCGTGCAGCAGCTCCTCGTGCGTGCCGGTGCCCACTACGTGACCGTCGTCGAGCACGATGATCTGGTCGGCGTGCATGATGGTCGCGATGCGCTGGGCCACGACCACGAGTGCGGCGTCAGTGACGTTTTTGGCCAGCTCCTCGCGCAGGCGCGCGTCGGTCTTGTAGTCGAGGGCGCTAAACGAGTCATCGAACACCACGACCTCGGGCTTTTTGGCCAACGCGCGGGCGATGGCCAGACGCTGGCGCTGGCCGCCCGAGACATTGGAGCCGCCCTGGCTGATGGGGGAGTCGTAGCCGCCCTCGCGCTCGGCGATAAAGTCCTCGGCCTGTGCGATGCGTGCCGCCTGGCGCATGTCATCATCGCTCACCATGTCGCCGGCAAATTTGAGGTTGCTCTCGACAGTGCCCGAGAACAGACGCCCCTGCTGCGGGATGTAACCAATGCGGCGGCGAAGCTCGGAAAGGGTCATATCGCGCACGTCGATGCCGTCGAGCGAAATGCTGCCGCCCGTGACGTCGTATAAGCGCGGAATCAGCTGCACGAGCGTGGACTTGCCCGAGCCCGTGGAGCCAATGATTCCGAGCATCTGGCCGGCGTGCGTGGTGAAGTTCACGCCGCTGATGACGTCGGCGCGGGCATCGGGATACTGGAAGCTCACGTCGCGGAAGGTGAGCTCGCCGCGCGGCGCGCTGGCTGCGGGCAGTTTGGGCGAGGCAGGGTCGTTGATGCTCGTGGGGCAGGTGATGACCTCTTCCACGCGCTCTGCTGCGACCTCGGCGCGGGGCAGGATGACCGAAACCATGGTGAGGATCATAAACGCCATGACGATCTGCATGGTGTAGGAGATGAACGCCATCATGTTGCCGACCTGCATCACGCCGTCGGACACGCCCTGCGCGCCAAACCAGACGATAAGCACGGTGATGCAGTTCATGACGAGCATCATGAGCGGCATCATGAAGCTCATGGCGCGGTTGGTGTAGAGCTGCGTGGTCATCAGGTCGAGCGAAGCCTTGTCAAAACGCTCGAGTTCATGCTCCTCACGGTTGAACGAGCGGATGGGCATAAGGCCGTCGAGCAGCTCGCGGGCGGTAAGGTTCACGCGGTCCACAAAGCTCTGCATCTTTTTGAACTTGGGCATGGTGAGGCCCATGAGCACGCCGACAACGGCCGAAACCGCGATGATGGCCACGGCGATGGTCCACTCCAGGCCGGTGTGGTTGGCCAGGACGCGCATGACGGCGACGATGCCCATGACGGGCGCCATGAGGCACATGCGGATAAACAGGGTTGCGGCCATCTGAATCTGCTGAATGTCGTTGGTGCAGCGAGTGATGAGCGAGGCCTGGCTAAACTTGCCCACCTCGGCTGGCGAGAAGTGCATGACCTTGTTGAAGGTCTCGCGGCGCAGGTCGCGTGCGATGGAACAGGCGGTGCGCGAGGCCACGGCGCCGGTTAGGATGGTGGCGACCAGTGAGATCAGGCACAGACCAAACATCGTGGTCGCCATGCGGCCCAGGTAGGCGTTCTGCACGTCGGCGGGGTCGATACCCTGCGCCTTGTACTCGTCTTGCACATAGCTCACGGCGCGTTGGGTCACGATGGAGCCCGACATGGAGCCCATTTTGTCCGCCATTTCATTGGCGCCCTCGACGAGCTTGCTTTGGTCTACCAGACCGCCCTCGACACCTAGGCGCAGACTCTTCATGGTGATCTTGCCGCCGTCGGCATCAATCTGCTTCTGCATGTTTTGCGCCGCTGTGGCCTTCTGCTGCATCTCGGCGAGCTGCTCGGGCGTCATTGCCGCCATCTGCTCGGGGGTGGGCATGGCCTGGGCGCCGCCGCCATTGCTTGCCTCGGTGGATGCGCCGGTCATGTCGCCCATGGAGCTGGCGTCGATGCCCTGGTTGAGAGAAAGGACGACGGTCTCGGGCAGGCTCATAATGTCGGCAATCTTGCCGCCATCGGCACGCTCTTCCTCGGTGCCCTTGTACGTTCGAATGCCTTTTTTGTCAGCCTTGCTAAACACGGCCTCCACAGCTTTGGCGTCCTTGGTGCTCATAAAGAGCTCAAGGTCATCGAGTGATTCGGCACGAATGGTGTCGGGCACGGGCGAGGCGATGCCGCCTTGCTGTACGCCCACGTCGACGATGTCGCTCATGTAGGTAGGCAGTGCCAGATCGGCGTTGCAGCTGATTACGATAAGTACGATAGCTGTGAACAGTGCCAGGACATGCTTTTTAAAGAGCTTGAGAATCCTCACTCGGCATCTCTCCTTTCTTGATTGCGGTCGATAATTTCGTTGAAACGCCTTAGAAGGCGCACCATCTCTTGGGTATCTGTTTCGCCGAGCTGCTCGAGGAAGGCCGCGGTGCGCTCCTCGAATTCCCGACGTTTGATTTCGAGATTCTGGAATCCCTTATCGGTCATCGTGACGTGTACACGACGACGGTCGGTCTTTGAGTGCTCGCGCTCGACCCAGCCCTTGGCTTCGAGAGCGCGTAGGATATTGGCGATGCGGGCACTCGAGACCCAGGCGCGATCAGCGAGTTCGCTCGGCGTGAGCGAACCGCCGGCGAGTATGAGGGCGCGCATGACGGCCATCTCGCCGCCGAGGGCTTTGTCCGCAAAACGCGAAATGCGCTGATGCATGCTGCCGAACTCGGTAAGGAGCTGACGCCCAAGTTCACGGAAATCGGTATCTTCCACCGAAAACCCCTAACACTAGAAACTATTTTCGGTGGAAGATGATACCCCCATACGCGGGCCTCATACAGTAGGCAATATTAAGAGCTCATTAAGACTTAAAATCATTCAATTGCTAAAGCGTTTCAAAGGACTATCATGCCCGCGGTTAGGCGAGGGGTTGTCACCACCATGACGACTGGGACTCATATAATCGCCACGTGCGATGCTCCAACTTCCCGCAAGGAGACACCTTACATAAAGGGGGATGGAGTCATGGCATTTGACTTCACGGGCAAGACCGCGATTGTCACGGGCGGCACTCAGGGCATTGGCCTCGAGATCGCCAAGGGCATCGTCGCGGGCGGCGGACATGTCGCGCTCATCGCAAGGAACGCTGCTAAGGGCGAGGCCGCTGTGGCCGAGCTTGGCGAGGGCAACAAGTTCTATCAGCTCGATGTCGCCGATGCGCCCAAGGCGCGCGAGACCGTCGAGCAGATTTTTACGGACCTGCCGCAAACCAACATCCTGATCAACTGCGCTGGCGTCATCAGCACCAAGAAGTTCGACGAGATCGATGACACCGAGTGGCGCCGCACCATCGACATCAACCTCAACGGTACCTTTACCATGATGAACGCCGTCTACCCGCACTTTAAGGCGGCCCATGCCGGCACTATCGTCAACGTGAGTTCCGTTGCGGGCAAGATCGGTGGCGGCCTGCTCGGCACCGCGGCTTACGCGAGCTCCAAAGCAGGCGTTAACGGTCTGACCAAGGCAGTCGCCAAGGAAGGCGGCAAGTTTGGCGTTCGCTGCAACGCCGTGTGCCCGTCGCTCACGTTGACCGATATGACCTCGATTCTCTCTGACGAGAACTCTCAGCGCATCATCAACGGTATTCCTCTGGGCCGCGCCGCCCAGGCCAGCGAGCCTGCGCAGATGGTGCTGTTCTTCGCTTCCGACCTCGCCAGCTTCGTGAACGGCGAGATTGGTGACTGCGACGGCGGCATCGTCCTGGACGGGTAATACCCCGCGGTGATCGTTTGGCGGCGACCCTGGCGACTCGGGGTTGTCGCCTTCTTTCTGACATAGGCGCGTGCGGCTACGATTCGCATGCATCCAAAGGAGATATATATGAGTGAATCGACTGCGGTGGAGGCGCCGGCGGCAAAGGAGCCGTTCTTTAAGATGTCCTCCATCCCGGGCGCCAATATCTTGGTGCCGCTTCTGTTGGGCTGCCTGCTCAACACGCTATTCCCCGACCTGTTTAAAACGCTCGGTAGCTTTACGCTTGGCATGACCCAGCAGGGTGCAGGCCCGCTCGTTGGCGCCTTTTTGCTCATCGTCGGTACGACGATTTCGTTTAAGAGTGCTCCCGCCGCCGCTGCACGCGGCGCCATCATCATCGCTGTCAAGCAGATCGTGGTCGTTGCCGTGTCGCTGCTCATCCTTTATGTGTTCAACGACAACCTGTTTGGCATCTCTGCCATGGTGATGCTGGCGGCTTGCACCGGCGCCAACAACGCTATGTACGCTGGGCTGATGGGTACCATGGGCAACGAGGCTGAGCGTGGCGCCGTCGCCATCACCACGCTCGTTGTCGGCCCTCCGGTCACGATGATCGTGCTCGGCGCTGCCGGTCAGGCTCCGATCGGCTGGTCGCTCGTGGGCGCCATCCTGCCGATCGTCGTCGGCATTATTCTGGGCAACCTCTTCCCGAGCTTTAAGAAGATGATGGCACCGGCACTTTCCGCCATCATCGTGCTCGTCTTCTTTGCCATGGGCTCGACCATGACCTTCGGCCAGCTTATCAATGGCGGTCTTCCCGGCATCGTGCTTGGCGTGATTTGCTCGGTAGTCTTTGCAATTCCCGTTATCGCGGTCGATAAGCTCACGGGCGGTACGGGTGTCGCAGGTGCGGCCATTTCGAGCTGCGCCGGAGCCAATGTGGCCACGCCTGCTGCCATGGCAAGCGTCAACGAGGCCATGTACGGCGGCGCGGTGCTCGCGACGGCCACGGCACAGGTTGCTGCCTGCGCAATCGTTACGGCTATTTTGACCCCGCTGGTCACCAGCTGGTGCTACAAGCATTTTGAGGGCCAGCAGAGCAACGGCAAGGCAACGACCGACAAGGCCTCCGCAGCCGCCTAATGCCAAACGGTAATCAAAGCTAAAAACTAGCTACGCCACAGGGCGGCCACGGGTGATCCCGTGGCCGCCCTGCAGTTTCTGTAGGGTCTTTGGGACACTTTACCCTGCTAAAGCTGGCATAACAGCTAGAGTGAACGTCGTACAAAGGCAAGGAAAAATACCAAACAAATCGGTGAACGGTAGTTGTTCGCGCTCGCATTTCCTGCGGATTTGTTAAAAACGCCATAATGGTATAAAAAAAGAAACATATAACAGCACTGATGAAGGGGGTAGCTATGTTATCCTTCTCAAACGGGTGAAATCTTGGGTTTTGGGTTGCAGTTCCAAGGTGGACAAACGTTTTTCCCTGTACCAACGTGTGGTGAAGAACGGAAGAAGCCGGTAGTGCAAGCCGATAATTCAAGAATTCAATAAGCAGCGGTGTGAGAGAGCGCCGCATTACACGTAACTAGGAGCGTGGTTACACAATGCAGGAGGCATGGGAAGGCTTCAAGGAAGGCATCTGGACGGGAGAGGTTGACGTCCGAGACTTCATCCAGAAGAACTACACCCCCTACGAGGGCGACGAGTCGTTCCTCGCCGGCCCGACCGAGCGTACCAAGGAGCTGTGGGGCGAGGTTCTCGACCTGCTGCTCAAGGAGCGCGAGCAGGGCGGCGTCCTCGATATGGACACCAAGACCGTCACGGGTATCGTGAGCCACCCCGCTGGCTACATCGATAACGCCCACCGCGAGAAGGAGACCATCGTCGGCCTCCAGACCGACAAGCCGCTCAAGCGCGCGCTGCACGTCAACGGCGGTATCCGCATCGCTTGCCAGGCTGCCAGCCAGCACGGCTATAAGGTCGACGAGAACGTTGTCGAGCGCTACACCTTCGAGCGCAAGACCCACAACGCCGGCGTCTTCGATGTCTACACCCCCGAGATGCGTGCTTGCCGTTCGGCCCACATCATCACCGGTCTGCCCGATGGCTATGGCCGCGGCCGCATCATCGGCGACTACCGTCGTGTTGCCCTGTACGGCGTCGACTACCTGATCAAGGACAAGGAGGCCCAGAAGGCTTCCACCCCGACGGTCATGACCGCCGACAACATCCGCGACCGTGAGGAGCTGCAGGAGCAGATCCGCGCCCTCGGCGAGCTCAAGATGATGGCCGAGACCTATGGTTTCGATATTTCCAACCCTGCTACCAACACGCAGGAGGCCATCCAGTGGATGTACTTCGCCTACCTCGCTGCCGTCAAGGAGCAGAACGGCGCCGCTATGTCCATCGGCCGTACCTCCACGTTCATTGACATCTACGCTGAGCGCGACCTTGCCAACGGCACCTTCACCGAGGAGCAGATTCAGGAGTTCGTGGATCACTTCATCATGAAGCTCCGCATGGTCAAGTTTGCCCGTACCCCCGAGTACCAGGCCCTGTTCACCGGCGACCCGCAGTGGGTCACCGAGTCCATCGGCGGCATGGGTGTTGACGGCCGTACGCTCGTTACCAAGATGAGCTACCGCTACCTGCACACGCTCGAGAACATGGGCACCAGCCCCGAGCCCAACATGACCGTTCTGTGGTCGACCCGTCTGCCCGAGAACTTCAAGAAGTTCTGCGCCAAGACTTCTGTTGCCAGCTCCTCGATCCAGTACGAGAACGACGACCTCATGCGCGTTTACCACGGCGACGACTACGGCATCGCCTGCTGCGTGTCCTCCATGCGCATCGGCAAGGAGATGCAGTTCTTCGGCGCCCGCGCCAACCTGGCCAAGTGCCTGCTCTACGCGCTCAACGGCGGTGTTGACGAGGTCTCCAAGAAGCAGGTCGGCCCCAAGTATCGCGCCGTCGAGGGCGATACGCTCGATTACGACGACGTTGTGGCCAAGTACAACGACATGATGAAGTGGCTCGCTGGCGTGTACGTCAACTCGCTGAACATCATTCACTACATGCACGACAAGTATTGCTACGAGCGCATCCAGATGGCTCTGCACGACAAGCACGTGCACCGCTGGTTCGCTACGGGCATCGCTGGCCTTTCCGTCGTGGCTGACTCCCTGTCCGCCATCAAGTACGCTAAGGTCCACCCCGTCCGTGATGAGAACGGCATCATCGTCGACTTCGAGACCGAGGGCGAGTTCCCCAAGTACGGTAACGACGACGACCGCGTCGACCAGATCGCTCACGACGTTGTGCACCAGTTCATGGAGTACATCCGCATGAACGACACCTACCGCAACTCCGTGCCCACGACCTCGGTTCTGACCATTACCTCCAACGTCGTGTACGGTAAGAAGACCGGCTCCACGCCCGACGGCCGCAAGGCTGGCCAGCCGTTCGCCCCGGGTGCTAACCCCATGCACAAGCGTGATAGCCACGGCGCCATCGCTTCGCTGTCTTCGGTTTCCAAGCTCCCGTTCCGCGATGCTCAGGACGGCATCTCCAACACCTTCTCCATCATCCCGGGTGCGCTCGGCAAGGAGGACCAGGTGTTCTTTGGCGATATCGACCTTGATCAGCTGGGCGAGTAACTATTGTTAGTGCTATACTAACAATAACGATTACTGATTAGCGCGCCGGTTTCGGCCGGCGCCTATCGATCGAAGGAGACACATTATGAAGGTTTCTGAAGTTTCCGAGACTCAGGCCGATAACCTGGTCCACATGCTCGACGCTTACGCCGAGAAGGGTGGCCATCACCTGAACATCAACGTCTTCAACCGTGAGACGTTGCTCGATGCTCAGGCTCACCCCGAGAAGTACCCGCAGCTGACCATCCGCGTTTCCGGCTATGCCGTGAACTTCCATACGCTCACCAAGGAGCAGCAGGACGAGGTCATTTCGCGTACCTTCCACGACAAGTTCTAAAGGGGTTTAACTCCCGCAGGATCGCCGGGCCGCTTTGGGTTACTTTCCAAAACGTCCTCGGACATGCAAAGGGCTCCGCTGCGCACTTCGCGCGGCGGAGCCCTTTGCGTCCTGCGGAAATGTTTTGGAAAGTAACCCAAAGCGGCCCGGCGGGGGTCCTGTGTAGTCACCCTTTAGGCGGAACTCTCCTAATTATTTGGATGAGTCGTTTACTTGCTTGTGCTGTTACCGTCTTCCCGCTGTTGTTGGGGTATGCTTTGTTCGTATGTAAACGTTTGACATGTTGATGGGGGAGGGTGCTATGGCTCTCGAGGGCGCTCGTTCTAAGGATTCTGCTAAGCCTGGCATCAAGGAAGTTGCAGCGGTGGCGGGGGTTTCGCCTACTACGGTATCTCGCGTGCTTAATAATCGCGGCTATATTAGCCAAGAGACCCGCGATAAGGTCCATGCCGCGATGGAGCGCATCAACTATACGCCCAACGATATCGCCCGTGCCATGCTCAACGGTCGCCTGAATCTTATCGGTATGATCGTTCCCTTTGTGAGCAGCCCGTTCCATGCTCAGGTTGTGCAGGCGGTCGAGCGCACGTTAGCGGAAAACGGCTTTAAGATGTTGCTGTGCAACAGCGCCAATCGACCCGATCTTGAGCGTTCCTATATTGACATGCTCCGCCGCAATATGGTCGACGGCGTCATCGTCAACTCCCTCAATATCGGTGCCGAGGCATATGCCGAGATGGGCTTGAGCCTGGTTGGCATCGACTGCGATCTTGGCGAGGGCTCTGTCCAGATTGCAAGTGACAGCTATGGCATTGGCGAGCTCGCCACGCGCCGTCTGATTGATGACAGCTGCAGGCGTATCCTGTGCCTGCGCAGCAATAGCCGCATGCGCATGCCTGCCAATAAGCGTACCGATGCCTACCTCGATGTTGTTGAGCAGGCCGGTTTGTCCGCGCTTGTCCGTGAGGTTGAGTTCGTTAAGCCCGACGACGAAAAGGGCGCGGTCGTTGCGAAGATCCTCGATGAGAACCCCGATATTGACGGCATCTTTGCGGGAGACGATACGATGGCGGCCATCTGTCTCAACGTGATGAAGCAGCGCGGCTTGAGCGCTCCAGACGATATTAAGGTCGTGGGCGCGGATGGTGCCCGCCGAACTATGACGTTTATGCCTGACTTAACAACCGTACGTCAAGATATCGATCGCATCGGAGAGCTCGCGGCGCAATCCATCATCGCTCTTATTAACGGCGATAATCCCGAATCGAATATCAAGCTTCCCGTTGAACTTATTGAGGGCAAAACCGCGTAGTTCATCCCGTGCCAAAAGAATTCCTCAAACGCCTCTGATGACCGTTCACCGGCATATGTCAACCGTTTGCCGACGACTGGAACTGCGAAAAGACGTATTGGTGTGAAAACGTTTGACATATGAAAACGATTGACATATCTTGCCATTGTACCGAGTTAGTATGTCGTGGAAAGGAAGTCTCGGATGCACAAGGTGTATTACCAGCCTGAGGGAATTTGGGTAGGCGACATCATGCCGTACGGCGAGGACGGCACGTTCTATCTCTATCATCAGCGTGACACGCGTAACCCCGAACCTTTCGGAGAGCCGTTTGGCTGGGCACTCGCTACGACCAAGGATTTCGTCAACTACAAGGACTTTGGCGAGAGCCTTGAGCGCGGCGGCGACGAGGAAGTCGACCAGTACATTTATGCCGGCACGGTGTTTAAGGTGGGCGACAAGTACCATGCGCTCTACACTGGTTGCAATCGCGATAAGGTCCGCGCACGTTTGATGAAGCAGGTTCTTCTTCACGCAACGAGCGACGACGCCGTCAAGTGGGAGAAGAACATCGCCGAGACGCTGCTTCCGCCCCAGGAGGGTTACGATGACCGCAACTGGCGCGATCCCTTTGTGCTTTGGGATGAGGAGAACGAGGAGTACATGCTCATCCTCGGCACGCGTGTGGGCGAGGACAAGCGTCTGATGACCGGCCGCCTGGTCAAGTTCACCTCCAAGGATCTGACCAACTGGGAGTTCCAGGGCGACTGGTGGAACCCGGGCCTGTACACCATGTTTGAGATGCCTGATCTCTTTAAGATGGGCGACTGGTGGTACCTCGTCTTTTCCGAGTACAGCGACGGCAACAAGACCCGTTACCGCATGTCCAAGTCCATCAACGGTCCTTGGATTACCCCCGCTGACGACTCCTTCGACGGCCGCGCGTACTACGCCGCTCGCACCGCATTCGATGGCGAGCGTCGCGTTCTCTTTGGTTGGGTCCCGACGCGCGACGAGGGCGGCGACCCCAGCTCTTACCTGTGGGGTGGCACTTTTATGCCCCTCGAGATCGTTCAGCGTGCCGACGGAACGCTCGGCACCAAGCTCCCCGACAGCATGCTTGGCGCCTTTGGCGAGGCTAAGGCAGTCGAGACCTTTGAGCTTTCCTGCGAGTCGGGCAAGGTCGAGCAGGTGCTCGCCGCGGATGCCGGCTCCACCTACTTGCTCGATGCCGACATTGAGCTCGGCGGTAACGCTGCCGGCTTCTCGGTCAAGTTCGCCGAGGACGCCGAGACTGGTCTTGCCTATGAGTTCCGCGCCAACCTGCGCGAGGGCAAGCTCGAGTTCACGCCGGCTCCCCAGTACCCGTGGTTCCAGGTCAACAACATGGGCCTCGAGCGTCCGTTGTTCTTTAAGGGCGAGGGCACTCACCATGTGCGTCTGGTCGTCGACGACGACATCGCGACCATCTTTGTCGATGATGTTGCGCTCAACGCTCGCTTCTGCAACAAGCAGGGCCAGGGTGTGGCGCTTACCGTCACCGACGGTGCGCTCAAGTGCGCAAACGCAACGATCGCGTCTCTGTAGCGGCAACGAACCGTTTTATGATTTAGAAAAGGAATGGAGAGGAACATGGACTACAAGGCAGTGTCCCAGCAAGTCGTCGACAACGTCGGCGGACTGGAGAACATCGAGGGCGCCACGCATTGCGTGACCCGTCTGCGTCTGGTGCTCAAGGATACGAGCAAATACAACAAGGCCGAGCTCGAGAACATCGATGGCGTCAAGGGCGTGCTGTACAACAGCGGCCAGCTCATGATCATCTTCGGTACCGGTACCGTCAACAAGGTTTACGATGAGTTTATGGCTCTGACGGGCGTTAAGGAGATCAGCGCTTCCGAGGTCAAGGGCGCCGAGGCGGACAAGAAGGGCAAGTTCTTCTCGGTCCTCAAGGTATTCTCGGACATCTTTATCCCCATCATTCCCGCCTTCGTCGGCGCTGCAATCATCATCGGCCTTAAGTCGCTGATCGTTGCCAACGGCCTCTTTGGCATGGAGGGCAGCCTCGCCGATCACAGCGAGTTCCTCAAGAACCTCGCAAGCTTCTTTGCCATTATCGCCACCACGTTCGACTACCTGCCTGTCCTGGTTATGTACAGCGCAGTCAAGCGTTTTGGCGGTAACCCGATCCTGGGCATCCTCGTCGGTATCGTCATGGTTCACCCGAGCCTTATGAACCGCAACACGTTCGTTATGGACCCGACGGGTGCTGAGTACTGGAACTTTGGTCCGCTCTCCATTCCCATGGTTGCTTTCCAGGGCGGCGTGTTCCCTGCAATTCTGACCGCCTGGTTTATGGCCAAGGTCGAAAAGATTGCCCAGAAGTACATCCCCGAGGTCGTTTCGTTCGTCTTTGTCCCGACCGTTACCCTGATTCTTGCTAACGTCGCCCTGTTCACCGTGTTCGGCCCGCTCGGTAACCTGATCGGTGACGTCCTCGCCGGCGTAATCGATATCCTGTACAACAGGATGGGCGTCTTTGGTGCCTTTGTCTTCGCCGCGTTCCTGCAGCCGCTCGTCGTTACCGGTACGCATCAGTTCATCCAGGGTATCGAGGCAAACCTTGTTGCCACGACTGGCTTCAACTACATCCAGGCCATCTGGTCGGTTTCCATCATCGCCCAGGGCGGCGGCGCCATCGGTATGTACCTCATTCACAAGAAGCACTCCAAAGAGCGCAACATCTGCATGTCGTCCTTTATCCCGACGCTGGTCGGAATCTCCGAGCCCGCTATCTTTGCTGCAAACATGCGCTATTCGATCATTCCGTTCATCTGCGCATGCATCGGTGCAGGCTGCGGCGGTGCCTTCGTCAAGCTCTTTGAGGTGCGCGCTATCGGTCAGGGTCTGACCGGCGTGCTTGGCCTGCTCATCGTCACGCCCGAGACCCTCGTGTGGTATGTGGCTGGCAATCTCATCGCCTTTATCGTGCCGATCGTCTTGATCTTTGCCTACAACAAGGCAAAGGGCGTGCCGACCACCGATGAAGAGGGCGCTGGCGCTGGCTTCGACGTTAGCTTCTAGTTGAGCCGTTCAGTGTAATCTGAGGATAAGTTCATTTGAGGAAGGGCGTTCGACTCGTGTGAGTCGAGCGTCCTTCCCCATAGACGAGAAAGTCAACGGCGATGTTAAATCAAAAAAACAAGGTGACACGCGCGGACTATGAGCAGTGGCGTGCCGGACAGGATGAGACGGCGGCTCGCATCGCGTCCGACCCCGATAGGCTTCTGTTCCATGTGGAGCCTGAGCTTGGCTGGCTCAACGACCCCAACGGTTTGGTTCAGATTGGTGTTACGTATCACATCTATCATCAATACGATCCGTTCGATGCTGCGCATGGCGGTCCAGTGCTTTGGAACCATCTGACGACAAAGGATTTTGTGACGTACGAGAATCACGGCCCCGTGCTGTTCCCCGATTCCGATTTGGATTCGAGCGGAGCGTATTCTGGTTCTGCCTTTGTACGTGATGGCAAGATTCACTACTTCTATACCGGCAACGTCAAGCATTTTGACCGCGATGATTACGACTACGTGTTGACGGGCCGTGAGCAAAACCAGATTCATATGGTTGCCGAGAATCCCGACGAATTGGGCGAGAAGCGCATGGCTGTTGGACCAGTCGATTACCCCGACGATATCGGTACGCACGTGCGCGACCCCAAGATCCTTGAGCACGATGGTATCTACTACATGGTTCTGGGCGCTCGTACGAAAGACGACCGTGGCTGCGTGCTTGTCTATACTTCGCGTGATTTAGGGGTCTGGAGCTATGCGACGCGCATTGAGCTGGACGAGAACTTTGGCTTTATGTGGGAGTGCCCCGATCTGTTTGAGCTCGATGGCGAGCTTATTCTCGTTTGCTGTCCGCAGGGTGTGCCTGCCGATGGTTGGCGTTACCGCAATCCGCATCAGTGCGTGTGGTTCCCTATCGAGGCCGATTGGGAGGCGCCGAGCTTTAAAATCGTCGGGCAGGGCATGCCCCCGATGGTCGATGCCGGTTTTGATTTCTATGCTCCGCAGTCCTTTGAGGATGCTGCAGGCCGGCGTTTGATGATCGGATGGTCGGGTTGCCCCGATGCGACGGCAGAAAACCCGACGGTGGCGCGCGGGTGGCAGTGCGCGTTGACGGTGCCGCGAGAGCTGAGCATGCGCGATGGTAAGCTCTGCCAGCAGCCGGCGCACGAGATTGAGAGGATGCGCGGCGACTGCGTTCGCGCGACAGGCGGTGAAACCGTTGAGGAGCCGGGCCGCCTGTTTGATCTTGTGGTTTCCTGTGAGGGCGCCAAGATGGTCGAGCTCGAGATTCGCAAGGGTGTCTTTGTGCGCTATGCAGACGGGATGCTTACCCTCGACATGGGTGACGAAGGCTATGGGCGCGACCAGAGGTCGATCGAGCTCAGCGAGCTTCGCGACCTGCGCGTGCTTTCGGACACTACGATGGTCGAGATTTTTGCAAATGGCGGCGAGGCGGCACTTACGAGCCGTACCTATTCGCCGGCGGTTTCGGCGATGGGGTTGCATGCCGAGGGTGCGGCATCGATGAATTTCTACCGCCTCGTGCATTAACCGTGCATGGGGCACGATTGGACTTGCTGGGCGAAATGAATCGCAGTTGCCGCGGCCAACTACCGTTTATCGCGTATAGCGACCGTTTGCGGAGTAAGTAACACTTAGTAATAAACCGTGTAGAATCTCAGGTTAGCACGGAGTTTTCCAGGGAGACGCTGTCCTTTGTTGTGCGCAAGGGGCGGCGTCTCTTTGGCGCTTGGACGCCGTTGTGCAACAGTGCGGCGGCGCGTGCCATGTATTGAAAAGCCAATGTCGAGATGGGTCGTGATAATAATGGGCAAGTACGTAATCGTGGTTGAGTCTGGGTCGGATGTGACGCCGGAGCTCTGCGAGCGCTACGGCATCGTGCGCGTGCCCATGCATGTCACGATTGGTGACGAGACCGTCGAGGACGGCTCCATCGATCCGCTCGAGATTTACTCGCGCTGCAACGAGTTTGGCGTAATGCCCAAGACCAGCGGCTGCGCGCCTGCAGATTTTGCGCACGTATATGACCGTATCCATGCCGAGCAGCCCGATGCGACCATTCTGCATCTTGCGTACTCCGAAGTCACGACTTGCTCGCATCAGTCCTCCAAGATTGCGGCTAAGGGCCGCGACTACGTATTCTCCATGGATACGCGTTTTGTCTCGGTGGGCCAGTCGCTCGTTGCCGTCGAGACCGCCAAATACATCGAGGCTCACCCCGATGCCACCGTCGACGAAATTTTCGCCTTCACCAATTCGGTGATGGACCGTGTGCTGCTGGGCTTTGTTCCTACCGACCTAGCCTTCCTTAAGGCGGGAGGTCGTCTGTCCAACGTGGCATTCCTTGGCGCCCACCTGCTCAAGATTAAGCCCTGCATTGAGGTGACGGGCGGTAAGTTTGTGGCGACCAAGAAGTTCCGCGGCTCTATGCTCAAGTGCGCCCGCGCCTTTATTGACCACATGGTTGCGAAGGGCGAGATTGACTACTCGCACATTGGCCTGGCGTATTCGGTAGGCCTTTCCCAGGAGCTGCGCGACGACATGGAAGTCTATGCGCACGACCTGGGCTTTAAAGACGTTACCTGGACTCAGGTCGGCGGTGTCATCTCGAGCCATTGCGGCCCGACCGCCTTCGGTGCGGTGCTCACGCTCAAGGCGTAAAGGCTGTAGGCGAGCATTCTTCGCCTTCACATCTCGACATGGGCTCCCGTCACGGTAATGGGGGATAGATTAAAACGTGCCATTCTAGCCCGAGACGTTTAAACGCAAACGTATGGGCTAGAATGGCTCTGGCATTTATGTAGCTAAAATCAAAGAGAGGCAAGGTAGCGGGAATGGCTGAGATGACGCTCGAGGGTGTGGACGCTCGTCCTGAGGACTCCGCGTTTGCCCTGGGCCGCGTGCATTCGATTGAGACGATGGGAACGGTCGATGGACCCGGCATCCGCTTTGTGGTGTTTGTTCAGGGCTGCCCCATGCGTTGTGCGTATTGCCACAACCCCGATACCTGGTCGGTTAACGGCGGCACCATGGTGACCGTCGAGCACCTGATGGACGAGTTTCAGAGCAACCATGAGTTTTACCGCAGCGGTGGTATTACGGTATCCGGCGGCGAGCCGCTCCTGCAGCCTGAGTTCTTGGCCGACCTGTTCCGCGCCATGCACAATAACCCCGACGGCCGCGTGCATACCTGCTTGGATAGCTGCGGCTATGCGTTCGATCCCGCGCATCCCGAGAAGTTCGATGCCGTACTCAACGAGACCGATATGGTGCTGCTCGACATTAAACACGCCGATCCCGTCGAGCATAAAAAGCTGACCGGTTGCGATCCCGCACGCATCCTGGCGTTTGGTGACGAGCTCGCGCGTCGCAAGATTAAGGTCGTTATCCGCCACGTGGTGGTGCCGGGTATCACCGATACGGTGGAGGAGTGCGAGGCGCTCGGTCGCTTGATTGCCCCGTGGCATAACGTGGTCGGCCTGGAGATGCTGCCGTATCACACGATGGGCGTCGTCAAGTATGAGCAGCTGGGGATTCCCTATAAGCTCGAGGGCGTTCCCCAGATGGATACCGCGCGCATGCCCGAGCTACGCAACGCCGTCATGATGGGCATGAAAAAGCGCCGCGCGGAACTCAAAAACGCCATCGGCTAGCGAGCCATTTTCGCTCCCCAAGGGCACTCATTGGGGACAGACTTAAATGAGTGCCCCTGGACACCAAGTTGATTGCCAAAGAGCCCCGTCAAGTTGCGGTGGAATAGTTCTTGTTTTTCGGCTTATGCCGCCCAAGCAGGAACTATTCCACCGCAACTGCGTTTTGGGCGGAGATGCGCAACAGAATCGTGCCATTTGGATAAATACGCTTGTGGTTTCTTTAAAGACACCTTAAACGTCGCTGAATATCTTTGGAAAGAAATGCCTGCTCGGTATTATGCTGCTCATATATGAACGGTAGCAGTCAGGAGACCACGTGCGAAACAACGCATCGCGGGACGAGTATGTGCCGCAGCACGGCAGCAGATATGAGACGAGGGGCACGCCTTCGCGTGGCCACGCTGACGCTCGCATCCACGTAACGAAGATTGCCGCAATTGGGATGCTAACGTTGGTGGTTATTATCCTCGGAATTACCGCTAAAACCTACGCCTCGGAGCGAATGGCACACTCAGATGCGTCAACGGTACAGCTGAAAAACGAGAAGGTCTCTGAATCTAAAGCCACCGCAAGTCAAACCCTGTCGACAGCGAGCCTCAAGACGAGGCTTTCGAAGGCGGACTTTAACGATATTCCCTCAGGCGATACCGTGCAGACCTTCTCACTGGTTGATGACCAGATCCCCGCCCTGGAGGATGAGAGCCTCGTCGTGCTCCAAGATGCCCTGAGTCAGGCGCAGAAGCTGGGGGATGTGGGCGTAGTGTTCTACGACCTATCGAGCGGCAAGGGCGTGACGTATAACGCGGACGCCGAGGTGTACGGTGCGAGCAGCTATAAGGCGCTCTATGTACTCTACGTCTGCGAATCTCTGGTCGAGACGGGCCAGGTCTCACTCGATGATTCCCTTGGCACCTATGGCGGCTACAACATGGGCTGGCAGACGGTGCGCGACCTGATCGAGGCCTCGGTCGTTAATTCGGACAACGATTCGTTTATCGCGTTGCGTGCGGCGTTTGACCGTGTCGGTTACGAGGATTGGATTGTCGGTCTTGGCGTCGATTACGATACCGCACTCGATCCGATGAGTGATTTTCCCACTTATTGCCCGCGCACCTCGGCCAAGTTGTGGCGCGAGATGAGCGAGTATCTGAGCTGTGGCAGTGAGACCTCCCAGTGGTTATCTGAACTGCTGTCATCAACATCGCGCTCATTTATCCGTGATGGGATTGCCGACGACCAAGCCTTGGTACGCAACAAGGCAGGCTGGATTAGCGAGGATGGTTGCTATTCGACATGCGATGCGGGCCTTATCGACATCGATGGCCGTACCTATGTCATGAGCATCATGACATCGATGCCGTGGAGCGACCGCTCGAGCGAGGTTACGGCTGCGATTGCAAAGGCTCTGTTTGATACGCGAGCTGCACTGGCCTAGCGTGTTCGTTTGACGAGGTCAAACAAAATGCTGGTACCATACCGTGGTTGAGAATATCGTATAGGTTTGGGGAATGGCATGGCTACCATCGCGATTATCGGTGCACTCGAAAAAGAGATCATGCAGATTAAGGAAGAGCTGAGCGACGTCTGCGAGGCACAGGAGGCGGGCCTGACCGTTGTGAGCGGTGAGTTCGACGGCCTGACGCTTGTCGCCACAACGGCGGGTATGGGCACGGTAAACGCTGCCGCCGCAACACAGCACCTCATTAGCAAGTATGCTCCACAGGCAGTTGTGCTTTCGGGTATCGCGGGCGGTTTGAACCCCAAGCTCCATATCGACGACGTGGTCATCGGCAAACGCCTGCGCTATCTGGATACCGATACCGCGCTTATCGCCGAGTCTGCACCGGGGCTCGAGGAGTTTGGCTCGACGCCTGCGCTGGTCGATATTGCTGCCGATGTGCTTTCTGAGCGTGGCTTTGTCAACGCTTCGACAAATGCAGCCGCCTCGAACGAGGGCGCAAAGCAGTTCCTGGTCGGTACGATTGCCACGGGCAACCGTTTTGTGACGGGCGCTGCCATGCGCAACGACGCTATCGAGGCGACGCATGCCGATTGTGTCGGCATGGAGGGCGCGGCGATTGCCCATGTCGCAACTAAAAATGGTGTCGATTGCCTGGTGCTGCGCGCTATCAGCGATAATTGTGACGAGGCGTACGATGCGATTTGCGACCGCGAGTTCGACCTGTTCGAGTATGCCCGTACCGCGAGTGGCATTACGCTCGATATCGTTCGCCGTATCGCTGCTATCTATTAGCGCGCTCTTTTGTAAGAACCTACGACCAAGGAGTGTCCATGGCCGATTCCATTAACTACCAGCTTGCCAAGTTCGTCGCCAGCTATGGCAAGGTTTCGCAGATTCCCGAGTCCACCTGCCCCGAGGTGAGCTTCGTCGGCCGCTCCAACGTGGGCAAGTCGTCGATCATGAACAAACTCTTTGGCCGCAAGAACCTGGTGAAGGTTTCGAGCACACCGGGCAAGACGAGCAACATCAACTTCTTCGAGGCCGACGACGTGCACTTCGTCGACCTGCCGGGCTATGGTTTCGCCCGTCGTTCCAAGGCCGAGCGTGACCGCTGGGCCGAGCTCATCGGCGACTTCTTCGACTCCGAGCGCAGCTTTAACCTGGTTGTATCGCTGGTGGACATTCGCCACGATCCCAGTAAGCTCGACCATGACATGATCGACTACCTGCAGGGCAACGAGTTCAACTTTATCGTCTGCCTCACCAAGGCCGACAAGCTCAGCCGCACCCAGCAGGCCCGCCAGGCAGCAGCCATCAAAAAGCAGCTCAACGTCCCGGCCGAGAACGTGATCATCACAAGCTCCCAGACCGGCACCGGCATCGACGAACTCAAGCGCCGCATTGCCGAGGCTTGCCTCTAGTAAGGGCTCTTGGCAGGCAATAGTTTGCATCTATCTATATCACCCCAGTGATAGTTATTGGTAAACTATCACTGGGGTGATATTTTTGTTTGGAGGTCGATATGGAGCTTTGGCACGGGTCGGAGGTTGTTGTCGAGCATCCGTCGTTGGATAAATGCAGACAATTCAATGACTATGGGCGCGGGTTTTATTGCACGCCACATGAGGAAATGGCGATGGAATGGGCATGCCGGACCGAGTCTGATGGCGTTGCCAATCGATATGAGCTTGATTTAGATAGCCTTTCGGTCTTGGATTTGGAGTCTGGGGAGTTTTCAATCCTCAATTGGCTTGCAATTCTGGCGAACAACAGAGAGTTCAATGTTTCGACGCCAGTAGCACGCGAGGGGCTTCGCTATCTACTTGATAACTGTTTAATTGATACATCTCCTTATGACGTTATTCGAGGCTATCGTGCAGACGATTCCTATTTCTCGTTTGCAAGACAGTTTGTCAACGGCATGATTTCGCTCAGGCAATTGCAGCGCATTATGTTTTTGGGGGATTTGGGCATTCAATATGCGCTTATGAGTGAGCGTGCGTTCTCGGCGATTAGGTTCCGCGATTGGAAGCAGGCTTCGGGGCCTGAGTATTATCCCAAGCGTTTTGAGCGAGAGCAGAATGCTCGACGCAAATATTTGGATACGGTCAATGGGTTCGATTCCGAAGGTATCGACATTAGGGATTTAATGGCAGGGAGGGTTGATTTAAATGATCCAAGAGTTAACAGATCGTGGGCCGAGTAGGACATATCCCGTCTACTACCTCGAGGATGCAATGAACAACCTCGGCGACTGCTTTGACTATGCCGTTAACGATTATGGAGCAGAAGGATCGGAAGTTGCGGAACTCTTTTGCCTGAGCGGCGTAGCTCGCGAGTTCGAACGCGGCAACGCATGGGTAGTGTCGGGAAAATCGGGCGTTGAGCTGTTCGCGCTTATCGCTGAAAGGTCGGGCTATCAATCAAGGCCGATGCCAAATCGAACCTACCGATTCGAAAAGACACCGGAATATTGGACAGGCTGGATATTGGCATATCTGCAGTGGCGATTAGGAGAGTCTTTCGAAGATTTGCTGCATGTCGTTCCATTTGATGTGCTACGCAGTCTGTACTACCCCTGGCACGAAGCCTCGGAGGAACGCGTGGCTCGCCTCGTCTGCGATATGGCGAAAAAAGCGTCCAGGCAAACCAAACTTGCGTTAGCAAGAAAGAAGCTTAAGAAAACCCAACAAGACCTAGCATACGAATCGGGTGTGTCACTCCGCTCAATCCAAATGTACGAGCAGCGCCAGAGAAACATTAATGAAGCTTCGGTAACAAGCGTAAGAGCCATAGCAAAAGCCCTCCACTGCAACATCGAAGATCTCCTAGAGCCAGTCTTCGAATACAAAGAAACCAGCGCCGCCTAAACCAATATATTGCCAAGGTTTGTATCTAGTAAGCGCTCCTTACCAGCAAGAGTCCCTACCAATAGATAGCGGCTTAAAGGGCCGAAATCGTATGAATGGCATTGCGACTTCCAAATGGGTGACTGCTGCTTGAAAAGCTATAGAAATAGGGGCCGATTTAACGGCCCCAAGCATCGCATAAATGGCATATACGTTTTATCAACTATTTCTTGTTTTTAACCCATTTGCAGATACGCCAAATAAGCACTCCGACGAGAATCCAAACGAGAGCGATCATAATGTCTGAGCGTGCAGGAATTGGGATCATTGAACTTCCTCAATTGATGTGAGTCTAGTTTGCATAGGTGTGGAGCGTGCTGCCTTCCATGGTCGCTTGCAACACGGCGATACCGGACGTCATCCCCATCGATTCATAGTTGAGTCGATATGTCGCCTGTTTCGAGTTCCATATAAAGGACTCGTTAGTTACCGTACAGCCGATAGTCGTATAGTTTTGTCCCCAAGCGCTGGTAATGAGCGAGTTCGCTATCTTGATCTTGAATTCGCGATAAATAAAAGGACTGTTGTAATAGATAGTCCAAGTTCCAGATGCGTTGTTGTAGTAACTGTCCCATATCAGGCTGGGTTCATTGGTTTTTTAATTCCTATTACTGCAACGGTCCCATCCTTAAGCTTGATTTGATGAGACTGCTCGGGACCTTTCGTTAAATCAAAATCTTGGGTTGCGCCAGAAATTGCGACAGCATCGCTTTCTGCAGCATAAGCAGTCGAAGGGCTAAACGAGAAACATATCGGTAATATCAAAAGTATCGAGAGGAAAAACGAAGCTTTGAGTGTGCGTAACACTTTGACCACCTCCATACTGCGATGCCTAGTTAAATAGTAGCATGGATAAACAGTTTATTATGTAACCTAAAAAGCCCCTATCTGCCCGGCGCCCCTTCAAAGCGTGGGTCCCTGTAGACATCCTCAGCAAGGTAAACGCAGAGATGGTCGGGGTGTTCCCCTCAAAATTATTCCGCAGCGCGAAGGCCTCTCGTCTGTGGCTCCGTTGGAGCACAAGATTAAATCAGCGAATGCGATTATCCTGTCGAGGCTGCGCAGGTCCCCTTGGGGCTTCCCCTGAAAACAATCCGCAGATCGAATTGCCCCGTCGCGCGAAGCGCACGACGGGGCAATTCATGATCGAGGACGTTTTCAGGGGAAGCCCCAAGGGGACCGGTGAGAGCAATGAGGCAGGGCGCTACAGGTACTCGATTTGAGCGCCCTCGGTGTCGCACGTCAGAATATGCGTGTCACACTTGGGGAACTGCTCACGCAGCTTGACCTGCAGGAACTTTGCCACGATGGTGTCGTCAGTCACGGCCATGAGGGTCGAGCCGGAGCCACTGATCCAGATGGTCTTGGCGCCTCCGTTAAGGCAGGTGTCGCGCACGGCGTTGTAGTCGGGGATGAGGCAGCGGCGATAGGGCTCCTGGATGCGGTCGTCGTTGGCGGCGGCAATCAGGTCCAGATCGCCGGTCTCCAGGCCGCGCGTCATACCGGCGATGCGGCCCATTTGCCATACGGCAGTGGAGAGTGGAATCTCCTGCGGCACAACCTTGCGCGCCTCGCTCGTATGTACCTCGTAGGGCGGAATCACGGTAATAAAACGCAAGCGATCGCTTACCTCGTAGCGCAGGCACTGGGGAAGCGAATCGGTCGGCGTAAAGGAGCAGACGGCGCCGCCCAGGATAGCGGGGGCGACGTTATCGGGATGCCCTTCGACCTCGGTGGCAATGCGGACGAGCTCGGCGCGGTCGACGGTGTGGCCCGTCAGCGCGGCGGCCGCCATGATGCCGGCGACGACGCAGGTTGAGCTGGAACCCAGGCCGCGGGCGACGGGCACGTCGGTCTGAATGTCGATGGCGACGGGGAAGGCCGGCTCGCCCCATGCGGCCAGTGCATCCACAAAGCTCACGTAGACCAGGTTATTCTCGTTTTGGAACTCCTCGGGGCAGCCCGTGATGGTGAGCTTGTCGGCGCGCTCGAAGGTGAAGTGCGAGTAGAGGCTGACGGCCATGCCGAGGGTATCGTAGCCGATGCCTAGGTTGGCGCTGGTTGCTGGGACGGTGATTTTGATCATGTGGGCCCTCCTGGGCGGGTCTGGCCGTTTAGTTCGCTGCTCGGGCAGTCCTGGCTCGCTCGGAAAGCACATTAAGTGCTTTCCGGCTCGTGCGGAACTCGCGACGAACTAAACGGCCAGACCCGCTCGCATGCTCGTCATCATTCCGAAAGCTAAATAAATAGAAGGTGCGCCGGCTTTCGCCGGCGCTTAATAAGGGATCTAGTTGGTGCTCATTCGTTTTGCTGCGGACTCGACGTAGCTTGCCATCTCATCGACGTCGCAGACGTCTTCGAAACGGACGGGCTTGGATTCGAGTTCGGCGAGCTGGGTCGGGGCGACCGTGTTGGTGGCCTGCTCGAGCACACGCATAGCCTCAAAATCATCCTCGGGAACGTCGAGGCCCAGGGCGTCGCAGCAGGCACGCGGGAACTTGTAGGGGCTGGCGGTCGAAAGCAGCACGCGGGCCTTGGCGCCCTCGGCGGGGGCGACCTTTTCAAAGACGTGATAGCCGCAAGCGGTGTGCGGGTCGATCACGTAGCCGTTCGCATCCCAGCAACTCTTGATGGCAGCGCGGACCTCGTCCTCGCTGGCCCAACCGCAGCCAAAGACGCTCTGAATCTTTGCCAGCAGGTCGGCGGGAACCTCGTAGCGACCCGTCTGGGCAAGCTGCTCCATAAGGCCGGCAACGAGCTCGCAGTTGCCGTCGGACAGGAAGTACAGCATGCGCTCCAGGTTGGAGCTAATAAGGATGTCCATCGACGGCGAGATGGTCGTGAAGAACGGGCGGTTACGGTCGTAAACGCCGGTGGTCAGGAAGTCGGCAAGCACGTTGTTCTTGTCGCTCGCCACGACGAGCTTGGCGACGGGCAGACCCATACGCTTGGCATAGTAGCCGGCCAGGATATCGCCATAATTGCCGGTCGGTACGCAGAACTCCACGGCGTCGCCGGCCTCGATGGCGCCGGCGCGCAGCAGCTGCGCATAGGCGGCAAAGTAGTAGACGACCTGCGGTACCAGGCGGCCGACGTTGATGGAGTTGGCGCTCGAAAGCACCGTGCCGGCGGCCTCCAGGCGCTCGGCAAGCTCCTTATCGGCAAAGATGCGCTTGACGGCGCTCTGGGCGTCGTCAAAGTTGCCGCGGATGCCGCAGACGGCGACGTTGTCGCCCTCCTGCGTGGACATCTGCAGGTTCTGGACGCGGCTGACCTTGCCCTCGGGATAAAAGACGGTGATGCCCGTGCCCGGAGCGTCGGCAAAACCGGCGAGTGCGGCCTTGCCCGTGTCGCCCGACGTGGCGGTGACGATCATGATGCGCTCGGCGCCGCCGTCCTTGGCGGAAGTGCGGGCCATCAGACGGGGGAGCATCTGCAGGGCGACGTCCTTGAAGGCGCTTGTGGGGCCGCCAAAGAGCTCCATCACATAGGTCTGGGGGGCGTCAGCGCCCGGCGCAGCGTCGAGTTTGACGAGCGGCGTAACCTCTTCACTCGTGAACGTGCCGCGGTATGCCTCGTCGACACACGCCGAAATTTCTTCGGCCGTGTAATCATTCAGTAACATTCCCAACACATCTTGAGCGATTTCAAAGTACGATTTATCTGCAAGCGAGCTGATATCGACCTGCTGGGTGCCGAGCTCGTCCGAGACAAACAAACCCCCGTCGGGAGCGATGCCGGTGCGGATTGCCACCTTACTTGAGCACGATAAAGTGCGTCCTCGTGTACTATGATAAGTTCCCATATAACACTGCTCCTCGGATGCCTTGGACCCAATCGGTGAAACCATGGTATCAGAGCGCGCAAAACAGGTTTGCAGAGGCTTTTAGAAAGGTAACCTCAAGCCCATGATTAAGATTGCCAAGTTTGGCGGCTCGTCGGTCGCCGACGCCGAACACTTCAAGAAGATCAAGGCCATCGTCGATGCCGACCCTGCCCGCCGTTTTGTGGTGGTTTCCGCCTGCGGCCGCCGCTTTAAGGGCGACACTAAGGTAACCGACCTGCTCTACCTGGTTAACGCGCACGTTAAGTATCACGTGTCGTGCGAGGAACTACTCGAGGACATCGGCCAGCGCTATTTTGATATCGCTGACGAGTTGGAGCTCACCTATCCCATCCGCGAGGAGTTCGCGGCCTTTGCCGAGCGCGCCCGCTCGGGCGGCTACTCTACCGAGGAGCTCGTGAGCCGTGGCGAGTACTTCACCGCTCGCCTGATGGCGGAGTACCTGGGCCTGCCGTTCTTGGACGCCGCGACGGTTGTGGCGTTCCATCACGACGGTACGCTCAGCATGAATCGCACCTCCGAGCTGGTGCAGGAGTACGGTCAACAGGGCGGCTTTGTTATGCCTGGTTTCTACGGCGCGACGCGAGAGGGCCAGATCAAGCTGCTCGACCGTGGCGGCGGCGATATCTCGGGCTCGATCCTGGCCAAGTGCCTGGGCGCCGATCTGTACGAGAACTGGACCGACGTTTCGGGTTTCTATTCTGCCGATCCGCGTATTGTTCCCGAGGCTCAGCCCATTGCGCGCGTTACCTACGAGGAGCTGCGCGAGCTTTCGTACATGGGTGCGAGCGTCCTGCACGAGGAGGCCGTGTTCCCCGTGCGCGAGGCAGGCATTCCGCTGGTCATCAAGAACACCAATGCGCCGCAGGACCCCGGCACCATCATTAGCGAGACGGCTGATGAGGGCGAGGCAGAGCCCATCATTACCGGCGTGACCGGCAAGCGCGGTTTTGTCGCCATCAACGTGGCCCGCGACCGCACCAAGCCCCGCGTTGGCTTTATGCGCCGTGCGCTTTCGGTGTTCGAGCGTTATGACGTTTCCGTCGAGCACATGCCCACCGGTGTCGACCGCTTTGGCGCCGTGGTGCAGGAGCGGGACGTTCACGATTCGCTGTACTCGCTCGTAGGCGACATTCAGCAGGAGGTCGAGCCGCTCGAGATCGAGGTTGTCGAGGGTCTGGCACTTATCGCGACCGTTGGCCGCAACCTGCGCGGTCGTGCAGGCATCTCGGGCCACCTGTTTGGCATGCTTGGCCAGGCCGGCGTGAGCGTGCGCATGATTTCGCAGAGCTGTGACGAGATCAATATCATTATCGGTGTCGAGGAGAAGGACTTCGACCTTGCGATTCGGACCATTTACCGTGCCTTCTCCGATGAGAACGGCATTGTGAAGGTCTCCGATCTGGAGGCTCCCGCGCCGGCCGATCCCACCCTGGCCGCGCTCAAAAAGTAGCGACTGCTCGGTAGATTTTTGGGTCATGTCTCAAAAATCTACGGCGGGGCGTTTCGTTTCGGTTTCGTTTCGACGGGGCGGGTTTCATGCCCGCCCTGTTCTTGTATAAACTGGCAACAATAATCGGCCTGCTCGGCGTGCGGGCAAAAGCCACAACCTTTAAAGGGGGAAGCATGAAACAGTACACGGTTGCTATTTTGGGCGCGACGGGAGCCGTGGGCACCCAGATGCTCGAGTGCCTCAACGAGCAGGAGTTCCCGGTCGGCAAGCTCAAGCTGTTGGCAAGCGCACGCTCCGCGGGCAAGACCGTCGAGTTCCGCGGCGAGCAAATCGTGATCGAAGAGGCTTGCCCCGAGGCCTTTGAGGGCTGTGACATTGTGCTTGGCGCTGCCGGCGACGATATCGCCAAGGAATTGCTGCCCGAGGCCGTAAAGCGCGGCGCCGTCGTGGTCGACAACAGCCATGCCTTCCGCATGGATCCCGAGGTGCCGCTGGTCGTGCCCGAGATCAATGCCGACGACATCAAGTGGCATCACGGCCTTATCGCCAACCCCAACTGCGCGACCATTATCGGCCTGGTTCCCACCTGGCCGCTGCACCAGCTTGCCGGCGTGAAGCGTATGATCGTGTCCACGTATCAGGCAGCTTCGGGCGCTGGCGCGCCCGGTATGGCCGAGCTCGAGGCTCAGCTGGCCGCCCTGGGCCGTGGCGAGGAGATTCCCGAGCCGCGCGCGTTTGCCGCCCAGCTGGCGAGCAACCTGATTCCGCAGATTGGCGGCGTCAAGGAGGAGGGCTTTACCTCCGAGGAGATGAAGCTGCAAAACGAGGGCCGTAAGATCATGCACCTGCCCGAGCTGCGCGTGAACTGCACCTGCGTGCGCGTGCCTGTGCTGCGCTCGCACTCCGAGAGCATTACGCTCGAGTTCGAGCGTGACATCACGGTCGAGGAGGCTCGTGCTGCGCTCGCTGCCGCTCCGGGCGTCAAGCTGGTTGACGACATGGCTGCCGAGGATGCACACGACCGCTTCCCCATGCCGATGGATACGTCCGACCAGGACCTGATTTGGGTCGGTCGCGTGCGCCGCGACATCTCGAACCCCGAGGCCGCGCGCGGTATCACCTTCTGGTGCTGCGGCGACCAAATCCGTAAGGGCGCGGCAACCAACGCCGTCCAGATTGCCAAGCTGCTCTGCGAGTAGTGTGACCTGTCCGGCGGGGCCGGGCTTGGTTTTCAGAACGTCCTCGACCATGTGTGGCGCCTTGTCCTGCTCCTTCGGAGCCGCGGACAAGGCGCCACACTGGTCTGCGGAGTGTTCTGAAAACCAAGCCCGGCCCCCGCCTGCGATGACGCTGCTACGAGCGGCCTGCGATGGGGCCGTTGTCGGTTGGGACTGCTGGGCTGATGTGGGGGCACGTGGCTGTTGCGGGCCCTGGTCCCGGCGGCGGCCTCGGCGCTTCGCGCCTGCTGCCTGCGGGGACTTTGGGGTGGGGCCGAATCGAAGGTGAATGGTTTTCCGAGAAGTGAACGACCTATTTTGGACCCTTGAAGCATTGGCATATTTTTGCCGCCATTTCCTGCGGTTTTATCGCATGAATCCTGCTGTTTTGCAGTCAAAAAATGCGGATGCTTCGGGGCCCTAGTTTTACTCGTTCACTTCTCGGAAAACCATTCACCTTCGTTTTTGCCGGACATCGTTTTGGGCGTTGCGACTCGGTATCGGCCGATATTGAGAGGGAAAACGCCCTCTCTTGGACAATCGAGTCTGTCCGGACGTATCTGCGAGGTTGTCTGCACAATTCGCGGTATTATGGTGCGGAGTTTTGAAAGGAGCCGCTGGTGGTCACGACGACGTTTGCTTCGCCTTTGGGCGAAATCTTGCTTGCCGCTGATGGCCGCGGTTTGACGGGGCTTTGGTTTGAGGGTCAGGAGCACTTTGGCTCTACGCTGCTCAAAGAGGATGCGGAGTATGTCGTAGGTGCCGATGCGGTTTCTGGTACCGGTGGGATGTCTTCGGTGAGTCCGGCAAATGGCGCGGCATCTTCGGTGCTTGAGCGTTCTTGGGCTTGGCTGAATGCTTATTTTGCGGGGCAGGAGCCTCGGTTTACGCCGCCGTTGCATATGATTGGCACGGCGTTTCAGCGTGAGGTTTGGTTTGAGCTGCTTTCTATCCCGCGTGGCGAGGTCGCTACGTATGGTGAGATCGCCCAGCGTGTTGCGGCTCGACATCGTGTACCGGGAAACGAAGCACCCGTTGTGTCTCCCCGTGCCGTGGGGGCCGCGGTCGCGCGTAATCCCATTTCGATTATCGTGCCGTGCCATCGCGTGGTCGCGGCCGACGGCTCGCTTAACGGATATGCCGGCGGCCTCGACCGTAAGGAGTGGCTGCTCCGGCTTGAGGGCGCGTACGAGGAATAACGTTCGAGCACTTTGCATAGCCAAGACGCCGTTTCCGGTTGAGACCACCTGCTTGGACATCCATCTACGCCCGCTTCTGCAGGGCGTAGATCGACTTATCCATGTTGAACAGGTAAGCCACGACGCAGACAATAAAGAACTTCGGCAAGTCGCCAAAGCCGAAGACTTCGCAGCCAATCAGGATGGGTGCGAGCAGCGTATTGGTGGCGCTGCCAAAGACGGCTGCGTAGCCCAGCGCGGCGCAAAGCGCGATGGACATGCCGAGTTGAGCCTCGTTATGGCGACATCTGGGTAACAGAAAGGCCCGCGTTCCTCAGAGGCAAGATAGGCAATTCTGCTTCTGAGGTAGATCTCAATTCTGCCGACCGCATCAAACATTAACTGCCGGAGGGCTCGGTCAAATTCATACGTGTAGATGATGGTTTCGAATGTTGTGCCTTCGCGAAAGATGGTAATCCCGGACTTGCATTTGGTTTTGTAGGGAAACCAGTAGGCCGACAGTCTGTAGTGGCCGACTTCGACCAAAGCTCGCTCGAGTTCGCTTTGATCAGAGCACTTAAGACCCCTGTATTCTGTCAATAGTGCTATTTGTTCGTTGATGGATATCCGCGACTTCCGGTATTTCATTTAAGCCTCTTGATAGAAAAAGAGCTGGAGTTGCGCATCGTTGAGAGGCTTTCCAGCTTTAGCAAAACAAACTTATAAGATGCGACGGGCCGCGTCAAGATAATTACCGGACGGCCTAGGAGGCGGCTGGTTGACTGGCTTAAAACCTAGCGCGTGAAATGACGCTCCATGCTATTCGGCGCGCTTGATAGGATGACGAACCACAGTCTTAAGTTTCTCCGGTGCACATTTGCGCGGATCGGAGAGATAGATTTCGTGATGTAAACGGGTGTCTGAGAAGTCGGGAACATAGCCCTGCTCGATCGTGTATTCATTCATAGCGCCTACGGTCGCCGGTTCGTTGCCGTAGGGCCCGGTGTGCATGCATTGAACGCAGAGACCCTCGTCAACTTTAAGCAGCTCGACGGCGGAAAAGTCCAGTTTCTTTTTGGTCGTGGCTTCCGCGACTGCCCAGTCAAAGTCATCTCGGGTGACGAAATCGGGCAGGCGAATGCACGAGATAAAGTTGAAATCGTCCTTGCGTACATAATCGATGTCGCCGCTCGGGGAGTCTTGCCACCAGAAACCCTCGAGCGGCGGTACCACAAAGTCGAAATAGCCCTCGATACTCCTTGAGCCTTTCTTCGACATCTTGACGGTATAGGCGATGCCGTAAAGTAGCGGCAAGGCGTTTTGATACTCGCCACCTTCGGTATTTGGGTCGCCCTTTCCGCGAACGGCAACGTAGCTCATAGGCGGGACAGTTACGATACTCGGCTTGCTTGCAGGTTTGTAGAGCTCTTTGCATTCTTTCTTAAAGTCGAACGCCATGTTGGCCGCCTTTCTGCGTATTGGCCTGCTTAGATAACGGAATCATATCATAGAAACGAACAGCTGTTCGAATGATTTTGCTGACAGATAGAGATGCGTGCGTTGTGTTTGGCGGTCGGCCTGACCCCGTCGATGATTTCTCTGCCTCCCCGGCGCCTCATCTATGGCTGTCGTTTCCCCATATAAAACCTGCCAAAATGAACCTGTCCCTTTTTGGTCGGCGTGAAATGGGTAATACTAAAGAGTTATCCGACCAGATGGGAACCGATCGATGGCCTATATCGAATTCAAAGACGTCATCAAAGCATACGGCGAGGGCGATGCCCGCATCCATGCGCTCGACGGCGCGAGCTTTACCGTTGAGCGCGGTGAGCTCGCCATTATCCTGGGCGCTTCGGGCGCCGGCAAGACTACGGCGCTCAACATCCTAGGCGGCATGGATACGGTAACCTCCGGCTCCGTGACAGTGGACGGGCGCGACGTGAGCTCTGCCAACGAGGCGCAGCTTGTGGAGTACCGCCGCGCCGACGTCGGCTTTGTCTTTCAGTTCTACAATCTGGTTCCCAACCTGACGGCGCTCGAAAACGTTGAGCTTGCAGCTCAGATCTGCCCCGATTCGCTCGATGCCGAACAGACGCTTCGCCAGGTTGGCCTGGGCGAGCGCCTCGCCAACTTCCCCGCGCAGCTTTCGGGCGGCGAGCAGCAGCGCGTGTCCATTGCCCGCGCACTGGCCAAGAACCCCAAGCTTCTTTTATGCGACGAGCCCACGGGCGCGCTCGACTATAAAACCGGCAAGCAGATCTTGCAGCTGCTGCAGGATACCTGCCGCAAGCAGGGCATTACGGTCATCATCATCACGCACAACTCCGCGCTTGCGCCCATGGCCGATCGCCTGATCCGCTTTAAGAGTGGTCGCGTGGAGAGCGAGACGGTCCAGCAAAATCCCGTGCCTATCGAGACGATCGAGTGGTAGCGCCCATGGACCAGGACCGCCAAAACAGCCAAAACCACGATACGGAGCGCGCGGGTCGCGACCGGGAGTTTGCGACCTACCGCACCGCTCAGAGCTCAAACGATATGGTGCCGACGGTTTTTCGCCGTGGCATCTACCGTACAATCCGCGGCAGTCTTAAGCGCTTCTTGTCTATCGTGGTCATCACCGCGCTTGGCGTGAGCGTGATGTGCGGTCTTAAGGCAGGCTGCGAAGATTTGCGCGATTCGGTCGACGCCTATTTTGACCAGCAGAATGTCTATGACATTAACGTGCAGTCGACCTATGGCCTTACGCGCGACGATCTTGCGGCTATCCAAGAGGTCGACGGCGTCGAGACGGCCGAGGGTATCTACACCGAGACCGCCTACACCGCCGTGGGCACAACACGCGAGCGCGTGATCGTGCAAAGTCTTTCCAAGGAGAATATCGATCAACCGGTGCTGGTGAGCGGCGATTTGCCCGAGAGCGCCGATGAGGTCGCGGTGACTTCGAAGTTCCTGAAGGCTTCGGGCAAAAAGCTCGGCGATACGGTGAGTTTTGCCGCCAATGACGCGAGCTCGTCGAACCAAAGTGCCAAGGACCAGTTTGCCGCGGGCGATTACACCATTACGGCCGAGGTCCTCGATCCCACCGACGTGAGCTCCGACTCGACAGTCAACGCCTTTCGCGCTGCTTCGGCTGCGGACTATAAGTTCTATGTGAACGAGGACGCCGCGACATCTTCTTCCTACTCCTCGGTCCACGTGATCGTCGAGGGAGCCAAGAGCCTCAGCTCCTATTCGGACGCCTACACGACAAAGATCAACGAGGTCAAGGGCAATATCGAGAAGATCCGCGAGGAGCGTGAGAAGGCACGTGCTCAGGAGTTGACGGTTGACACGCCGGCAAGCTTAGATGCGGCCGAACGCCAGGCGAATATGCTCTTTGGGATTGAACAGGGCAACATCGACCGTATGGCCGAGGGCAGCGAGGAGCGCGTCCAAGCTCAGGCCGAGTTGGACCAGCGCCGCGCCGCCGCCAACCAACAATTCGCCGATGCCCGCGCCGAGCTTTCCGATCTAGGCGAATGTACGTGGTACATCCAGGACCGCGGCAATATCGCAAGCTACTCGAGCGTGGAAAGCGATAGCTCGTCAATTGAGGCCATCGCCACGGTGTTCCCGTTTATCTTCTTTATCGTCGCCGTGCTCATCAGCCTTACCACCGCTACGCGCATGGTCGAGGAGGAGCGCACGCTTATTGGCCTGTACAAGGCGCTCGGCTATTCACGTGGGCGTATTCTGTCCAAATACGTGGACTACTCGCTGTGGGCGTGTCTGATCGGCGGCGTGCTCGGCAACATCATCGGATTTGTGGGCCTGCCGCTGTTCCTGTTTACGGTGTTCGACGACATGTACTCGCTGCCCCAGATGCTGCTTTCGTACGATATCGTGTCTTCACTCGTGTCGGTGGCGCTGTTTGCCGTGGGCGTGGTGGGCGCTACGATTATCGCCTGCCGCCACGAGATGTCCGAGACCCCAGCCTCGCTTATGCGTCCCAAGGCCCCGCGTGCCGGCTCGCGCATCTTGCTTGAGCGCATCGGCTTTATCTGGCGTCGCATGGGCTTTTTGAACAAGGTGGCGGCGCGTAACCTGTTCCGCTACAAAAAGCGCGCCTTTATGACCATCTTTGGCATCGCGGGCTGCACAGCGCTTGTAATTTGCGGCATGGGCATTCGTGATACGTCGGTCGCGCTGTCGCCCAAGCAGTACGGCCACGTCACGCGCTACGATCTGCTGGCGGTCGCCAATCCCGACGATTTTTCACAGACGTGCGCGGCATTGGATGGGCGCAGCGCGTCCAATGATTCCAACGTGACCGTGACTTCGACGCTGCCGATTATGACCGACAACGTCACCTTTACATTTGGCGGCAAGAGCGAGACTGTGCAGCTGATCGTGGTGCCCGATGACCGCACGAGTGACTTGGGCGATTACGTGCGTCTGGAGGATGAGTCCAAAGAACCGCTGCCTTTGCGTGACGGAGACGTGTATCTGAGCAAAAGTTCACAGCTGGTGCTGGGGATTCAGCCGGGCGATACGGCTCACGTCCAGGATTCGTCGCTCAATGTTGCCAAGGTCAAAGTCAGCGACATTTCGCTTAACTATCTGGGCAACACGCTTTACATGACGCAGGGCACCTATGAGCGCACGTTCGGCCGAAGCGCGCGTCTTAACGGCATCTTTGCACTGCTCAAGGGTTCGTCGGCCGACCAGATTGCGTTTAGCAAGAATCTTAAGAGTGACGGTTGGCTTACGATTTCGAGTACGGCCGAGCATTGGGAAAACTATGAGGCGAACTTTACGATTATCAATTCGGTCGTGGTGCTCGTGACCTTTATGGCGGCGTGCCTGTCGTTTGTGGTGGTGTTTACGCTGTCCAACACGAATATCTCCGAGCGCGAGCGCGAGCTGGCGACCATTAAGGTGTTGGGCTTCCGTCGCGGCGAGGTGCACCACTACGTCAACAAGGAGACGTTGATCCTCACGGCGATTGGCGCCGCACTGGGCGTACCGCTAGGCGGCTTGCTGGCCGAGAGTTTTACGTACATCCTGCAGATGCCGTCGCTGTATTTTGATGTTGAGGTCGAGCCGCTGAGCTACGTGCTATCCGTGTTGCTGGCCTTTGCCTTTACGTTTATCGTCAACCTTGCCACCAATCGAACGCTCAACAAGATCGACATGGTCGGCGCCCTCAAGAGCGCCGAGTAACCTGCCAAAAAGGGACAGGTATATTTTGGCAGGTTTTATCTGGGCAAACGCCGGACAACCATTAGGTGGCCCAGCGTTTGCCCCGTTTTGCTGGGGATGTCTGTCGTTCAGTGCTCTTACTGGCCAATCCAGTGTTGCGCATAGCTCTTAATGTCTTCGGTAAAACCGTCAAGGTCGTCAAGGGTGATCACGCTGTCGATAAGCAAATTGGCTATCTCGCGGTGCATTGTGCTGCGGCGAATGTCGTTTGCAATTACGCCTGAGGACAGCTTGTCTCTATTGAGGCGCTCTTCTAGTGCCCAAAATCTACTGGACGCTTCGCTGTCGCCGTTCAGCATCTCAACGTACTGGCCGATGAGCTTTTCCATATAACGTTCTTGCCATTGAGGAAGCATTTTCTTAAACAGCTTCCAGTCGCTTTCGGTTACGTCGCGCATATGTTCTCCGCTCGTCAAACGGGCTTTCCATTTGCCTTTCATTCTATTTGGTTTTCGCTCGCAGGTGCGGATGAGAGGCTCTCTTTAGCCTTCGAGATTGGGCTTGAATGGGTCGTATGCCACAAAACGGGCCTATCTACTACGTATAATTGGATACCCTCAACCATGCCGGGAAAACGAAAAATAAAACCGCAGGTAGAAGGCCTGTCGATTTTCGAAAAAGGCGGTCATGGTTGGCCCCATCGAGTTAAACGTAGTAGATAGGCCCTTTTCGTGGCGGACCATCAAACGAACGCCGACGCTTGTGCTGTAGCCGCTCCGACCATTCGTAAGTTGCGGTGGAATAGTTCCTAAACTCGACTACTCAAGGCTAAAACCGGAGCTATATCACCGCAACTTAGGGGGGATGGGCGGGGGAGTACTAGTTGGGTGCTGCTGTCGGGCTGGGATGGTTTAGGCTCGCTCGCGATGCTTCCATTGTTTGCGGCACCAGCGCATGAGTGCTTTTACGACCGGGATGGTGATGAGGATTACCCAGGCGGGATGGGGTTGTTCCAGGCAGAGCCACATGTAGAGGAACCATGCCTCGGCACTGACTGAATAGACGACATCGATCAGCTTAGATAAGTGGCGTTGGTCGATAAAGTCGCCAAATGCGTAGTAGACGGGAATCAAAAAGACGAGGAAGAGTCCCGCAGCCCATGTGCCGTAGACAATGCCGAGCACCAGATAGGCGAGGGCGACAAGCGCGGGGAAGGGGAATTTGTTCCATGTACGTCCGACCTTGGTGTGGAAATGCTTGCCATGATGGTCGAGCTTGTCGTGTGCTTCCTTCCAGCTGGAGAACGTCTCGCCGTCGATGGTGACGGTGCCGTCGTCATCGGTATGCACGCTATGTCCATCGTCCTCAAGCGTATCGACATGCACGCCGTCCGGCCCCACATGCACCTCTTCGCCCTTGCGCTCGTTGGTCACATGGATGCCGTTCCAGCCAACATGGACTTCCTCGCCTTTATTGGGATCAATGACGTGGATGCCGCGCGCGAGGGAAATATCGACAAGTGGTTTGTCGCCACAATCGGCGTGCTCGGCAGAATCTTCGGCCTCTTTAGCCTCATCCACCGTTTCGGTGCTGCCGTCCTCTGAGCCATCGGCATCACTAGCCGCTTCCCCATACAACAACTCATCCAGCGACACACCATACAGCGCGGCGAGCGCAATGAGGTTATCGGTATCGGGTGAGGACTCGCTGCGTTCCCATTTACTGACAGCCTGACGACTCACACCCAGCTGGGCGGCAAGCGCCTCCTGAGAAAGCCCGGCAGCTTTGCGGCGATCGACGAGGCGCTGCGCCATCGCAAGATCCATGGTGGTTCCTTTCGTTTGATGGTCGAATCGAATGAGCCGAGTATGCCGAGAACAACCGGTAGCGACCACCATTTCTAGTTAGAATCTGCTCCAACCCTACCGCAACTACCGGTAGCAACCCCTAACGACCAGCCATTTCAGGACAAATGGCAGTGCTACTCTCAGCTAAGAGCCTGCAACATCCCAAAATCTCAGCCCACGCACCCGCAGCAAGAAGACGAATAGCTTCGGCCTCCCTAGTTGCCGCAGGAGGCCCCAGGGCTTACCTCCCAAATCTTTCCGCAGGACGGAAGGACCCCGCCGCGCGAAGCGCACGGCGGGGTCCTGACATGTCCGAGGACGATTTGGGAGGTAAGCCTTGGGGCCTCCGGTGGGAGCGATTTCGGCCGAGACTATTCGTCGCCGAAGCTGATGCCCAACGCCTTGGCCTCGTACACCAGATCGCTCTGGGGGTCGACATACTTGAGCTTGCCGGCGACATCCTCGAGCGGCATGTGGCACATCTTGCCGTCGCGCAGGGCAATCATGTAGCCAAACTCGCCGCGCAGGCAGCCGAGCGCCGCCTCGACGCCGCACTGGGTCGCAAAGATGCGGTCCTGGGCGTCGGGCTGGCCGCCGCGCTGCGTGTGGCCGGGGATGGCGACGCGGGTCTCGCGACCGGTCTTGGCCTCGATCTCCTTGGCGATGTCGTAGACAATCGACGGGCTCGTGCGCTCGGCAAGCTTCTTCTTGTACTCCTTCTTGGACAGCGCCGCGTCCTCCTTGGAGATGGCACCCTCGGCGACGGCCACGATGGTGAAGCGGCTGCCGGTTTCCATGCGATGCTCGATGGTCTTGATGACGTTATCCATGTCGTAGGGGATCTCGGGAATCAAGATGACATCCGCGCCGCCCGCGACGCCGGCGTACAGCGGAATCCAGCCAACCTTGTGGCCCATGATCTCGATAACAAACACGCGGCCGTGACTCGAGGCGGTGGTGTGGATGTCGTCGATGCACTTGGTGGCGACGTCGATGGCGCTCGTAAAGCCAAACGTCAGCTCGGTGCCCCAGGTGTCGTTATCGATGGTCTTAGGCAGGGCGATAACGTTGAGGCCCTCTTCGCGCAGACGGTTGGCGGTCTTGGTGGAGCCGTTGCCGCCCAGCATAAACAGGCAGTCGAGCTGCAGCTTATGATAGGTGTGGACCATTGCCGGCACCTTCTCGACGCCGTCGGCCTCGGGAATATCCAGGCGCTTGAACGGCGTACGGCTCGTGCCCAGGATGGTGCCGCCACGGGTAAGGATGCCGCTAAAATCGGCGGGCGTCATGACGCGGAACCGGCTGTAGATAAGGCCCTGGTAGCCGTCCTCAAAACCATAGATCTCAATAGGCTCTTCGCTATTGGTCATAAGCGTTTTGACAATGCCGCGCATGGTGGCGTTGAGCGCCTGGCAGTCGCCGCCACTGGTAAGAAGACCGATCCTAAGCATGATGAATCCTTCCGGGCAAGTTATATCATGCGCATAAGTTTACCCCCGCACACTGTTGATACGGGGGTAAAACGTGTTAGCTCAAGCGTATAGAAATGTAAACAACGTCAGGCGAGCGTAAGGTCGACGAGCCTGGGTCCTTACAGTGCGAAGGCGTCGACGTCGCCCCAGTGGCGGCGCAGCGTAATGGCGGCGGCGGGTTCGGTATTGTCAAAGACGACCGACCATTGCGTATTGCTGGTGATGTCTTTCGGATTGGGTTCTTGCGCTGCAGCGCGTAGGGCCTTCCAAGCGACTGCCTCGTCCTGGGCACCGACATGGGCGTCAAGGACATCGGCGATTGCGATGGCGCGCTCTTTACCATGGCCCAGCTCGCCATTCTTTTGGTTGGGCAGTACTTCGTCGCCATAGCAGGCGTAGAAGTTCGTAACCTGGCCGTACAGGAGTCGCTTTGAAAGCACGGTCCGGATCGCGCGGATCCCACTCTACTACGCGCGCGTCACCGGCGGCGTCGTTGATAAAGAAGTGGTAATCGCGTCCTGCCATGGCGTGCATGTCGTAGGCGGAAAGCAGGTCGACAGCTTCTTGCGTGGTGGCGGCACGGTCGAGCACCAGACGGATGGCGAGCGAGGTATTGATGACGGGGCGTTGCGCGTCCTGGTCACAGGGCTTGGAATCCAGAGTGAGTACGGCAATGGACACGCCACATTCGTTAACACCGTCGAGCTGGGCAAACGGGCCCATGAGTGCGGCGGCACGTCCGGCGACGGAGTCAAGCGGAGTGTTATCGCCCAGGTTGTTAAGGGCGGCAAACCCGATGGAGGCATAGCCGCCACGTGGGTGATTGCGCACCAGCAGCGCCGAGGTGTCGTCCTTAAAGTCGTAATTGCGACCGGTGCGCACGCGGCCTTCGGCATCTACGGCGACAAAAGCGCTGCAGGCAAACTGGGGCGCCTGGACATGTACCGGCACACCGGGCAGCACCTGCGCCACCACGGCATCGATGTAGGCCTGGTCGTCGCGCACGCCAGCGGCGATGATGCGATCAAGATCGTAGCCGTAGGCGATGTCGATTGCGTACAGGTCATAGCCATCCGCGTAGCCGGTCAAGCGTTTGAGCGACGCGGCGGACTTGATTTGCTTGTGATAAACGATACCGGTGGCAGCGGCAAGGCTGACGGCGACTCCCGCGACACCGCAGGCGATGGCAATGTTACGTGGCTTCATGGCGGCTCCTCTCGTCCTGTTAGCGTAATTGTCGCAAAAGGAGCGCGGGCATGATGGCTCAACTTGGTGAGCGGTGCGGGATTAAACACGGAATGAAGAGTGCAGCGCTGGCGTGGCGGGGTATGCTGGAGGGGACCATCAACCCAGCGAAAGGGGAGAGCATGACGGATCAGGAAACGCCCGAGCGCGCGCACGTGACGGCCGACGATATCGAGGCTGCCAACGACCTTATCGACTTTATCGAGGCATGCCCCAGCATGTTCCATACGGCAGCGACCATTATGGCCGAGCTCGACGAGGCGGGCTTTACCTACCTGCCCGAGAATGCGGCGTGGGACATCGAGCCGGGCGGGCGTTATTACACGCAGCGCAACACCTCGAGCGTTGTTGCCTTTAAGGTGGGCGAGGACCTGGCCGCGACGTGGGGCGAGGACGGCGTTGCCGGCGACTACCATTTTCAGCTGACGGCGTCGCACAGCGACTCGCCTACGTTTAAGGTTAAGGCCGTCCCCGAGCTCGACGGCGCAGGCGAGACGCTGCGTCTGAACACCGAGGCCTACGGCGGCATGATCGACTACACCTGGTTCGATCGTCCGCTGGCGCTCGCGGGCCGCGTACTGGTGCGCGAGGGCGACCGTATTGAGAGCCGCCTGCTTACCACCGAGCGCGAGGTTGCCATTATTCCGAGCCTTGCCATCCATATGAACCGTGGCGTTAACGAGAGCTTTGCTCCCAACCGAGCCGTTGACCTGTGCCCGCTCATCAGCGCCGGTGAACTCAAGCAGGGAGATTTTGACGCTCTGATTGCCGATGAGCTGGACGTTGAGCCCGAGCAAATTTTGGGCCGCGATCTGTTCCTGGTCAATCGTCAGGATGCGCGCATTTGGGGCTGGGCCGACGAGTTTATCTCGACGCCCAAGCTCGACGACCTTGCCTGCGCCTATACCTCGCTGCAGGCATTTTTGGGTGCTGAGAACGCGCGCGATATCTCGGTCTTCTGCTGCTTTGATAACGAGGAGGTTGGCTCCGAGACCAAGCAGGGAGCCATGTCGACGTTCTTGGCCGATGCGCTGCGCCGCATTAACGGATCGCTGGGCTTCGATGACGAGTCGTACCATCGCGCACTTGCCGCCTCGATGCTCGTGAGCTGCGATAATGCGCATGCCGTGCATCCCAACCACGCCGAGAAGTGCGATGCCCGCAACCAGGTGGTGCTCAACGGCGGCATCGTTATCAAGGAAGCCGCCAACCAGCACTACTGCACCGATGCCTTTAGCCGCGCGGTGTTCCGGGCAATTTGCGATGACGCCGACGTGCCCACGCAGGCCTTCGCCAACAAGAGTGATATGGCCGGCGGCTCCACCCTGGGCAACCTGTCGAACATGCAGGCGAGCATGCACGCCGTAGACGTGGGCCTGCCGCAGCTGGCCATGCACTCGAGCTACGAGACCGGCGGCGTGCGCGACGTGATGTGTGCCATCCGCGCCCTCACGGCCTTCTACGAGCGCAACCTCAACATCAACGGCGCCGAAAGCGTGGAGCTCTAAAACCTACCAAAAAGGGACAGGTTCATTTTGGCAGGTTTTATCTGGACGAATGCAAAGGGTGAAACCGAACTAGATCGGTGATACGTAGCCGCCGAGGTGCAGTGTGCCTCGGCGGCTTTTTGTGTACAGAGTACGGCTAATGCTTATAAATGCTATACATGCTTTACGTATCTACCATAGAGTTTTATGATGATTATAAAGTATTAAGGAGAGGTCATGACCACAACAGCCGCTCAGATCAACGTACGTCTCGATGCCGATCTTAAAAGGAGTGGGGACGCCGCTCTCTCCAGGGCCGGTATGACGCCGAGCCAGGCGGTGCGAGCGCTCTGGCGGCTTGCAGCGTCGCTGGCTGATCGGCCCGGCGCGCTCCAGGACATCCTTTCGCCCGGTCGTGCCCGGGCGGAACAGCGCGAGCGCGAAAAGGCCGCTAAACGTAAGCTCGAGCTCATGGATCAGGGGTCGAAGCTGTTCGCTGCCGCTTGCCGTGAGTCGGGAATCGATATGGTCAAGGCTCAGCCCTCGGGCGATGAAGAACTCAAACGGAACGCCTACGCGGATCGCTACGGCGAGGAGATGAGCTGGCTCTATGAGTGAGACTCCAAGGCGCATCTTGGTTGACACCAACGTGTGGCTCGATTACTTCATTCCCTCACGACGTGGTCGTTCGGTGGCGATTGAGTTTTTACGCGATGCATGCACGGCGCAGGTGGATTTGCTGTATGCGGCGACATCGTCCAAAGATCTGTTCTATTTGATTTCGAGCGAACATAAGGCGTGGTATCGGCGCGAGCATGGCTCGCTATCCCAAGATGCCGCCGTGGCGGCGACATCACTTGCATGGGATTGCCTCGACGTGTTGTCGCAACTTGCCACGCCGGTACCCTGCGACCTGAGTGACATATGGATGGCGAGCAAGCAGCGTAAGCTCCATAGCGATTACGAAGACGATTTAATCATTGCGGCAGCAATGCGCGCAAAGGCAGACCTTCTGGTCACCAACGATGCCAAACTCTGTTCACACGCACCCGTCGCAGCAATGAGTGTAGTAGACGCAAGAAACTACCTGACGTCCTTCTAGTGTTCGATCCAACAACGTAAAGTTTCGCCGGCTTGCAGGTGACGCAGATTCTCTGCGGCAATGTCGACCACATTATTGAGCGTGGCTGCCAGGTGGAACCAGCCGGAGACGTGCGGCGTGATGAGCATGTTGGGCGCATCCCACAGCGGGCTTGTCTCAGGCAGCGGCTCGGGGTCGGTGACGTCGACCGCGGCGCCGGCGAGATGTCCCGACTCCAAGGCGGCAACCAAGTCGTCGGCGACCACAAGATCGCCGCGGCCGCCGTTGGCAAAGAAGGCGCCCGGTTTCATCGCGGCGAAGAACTCGGCGTTCGCCAGGCCGCGGGTCTCGGGTGTGCTGGGCATAAAGGATGCGACGATGTCAGCCTCGGCCAGGCGCTCGGATAGGGCGTCCATGCCGTCCATGTCCTCAAACACAATGGGGTAGACGAGCGGATGGCGCTTGATGCCGCGGACGTGCGCGCCCATGCCGCGGCAGAGCGTGGCGAAGTGGCCGCCGATATCGCCCGCGCCCAGCACCAGCACATTGGCGCTTTTGAGCGAGGTGACCGGCCCCAAATCCTCCCAGCGATGCTCGCGCTGCAAGTCGTGATAGCCGGGCAGGCGCTTCATCATGGAAAGGACCATGGCAAACATGTGCTCGCTCACAGCCTGGCCGTAGGCGCCCACCGAGCAGGAAAGCTTAGCGTCGGCTGGCACGGTGCCGGCGGCCAAGTAATCGTCATAGCCCGCGGTCTGCAGTTGCAACAGCTGGAGATGCTCGCATGCTGTGAGCATGTCAGGGTCGATGTTGCCCAAGATCACGTCGGCATCGGCGACCTGCTCGCGCGTGGCGGCGTCGGCGCTCGTGTAGATAAAGTCCTCGCCCGGAGCGCTCGACTCGAGGATCGCGCGATGGCGGTCGTTGACGGGCAGCAAAACCAGGATGTTCACAAGCAGTCCTTTCCGCTCGACCTACCAAAAAGGGACAGGTTTATTTTGGCAGGTTGTATCAGGCAAAACGCTATAAAAACGCCGGGCTACGCGATGGTTAACATATCCATCGCGTAGCCCGGCGCATCCACAGCTACCAGCTGAGCAGCTCGTAGCCGTCCTCGGTCACCACGAGCTGTACCTCGCACTGGGCCGAATCGCTGCCGTCCTTGGTGCGCACGCACCAACCGTCACCCTTGCTAATCTTAATGTCGGGCGCTCCGGCATTGACCATGGGCTCGATGGTAAAGACCATGCCCGGAGCCATGATGGTGTCCACATCGGGCGCCTCGGTGGTAAAGCCCACAAACGGGTCCTCGTGGAACTCCTTGCCGATGCCGTGTCCGCCGTACTCGCGCACCACGCTAAAGCCGGCGTCCTCGACGGTCTTTTGCACGGCCTCGGCCATAACGGACAACGGCAGCCATGGCTTGACGGCCGCCAGACCCGCCTCCACGCTGGCACGGGTGACGTCGACCAGGCGCTGGCGCTCGGCCGAGACCTCGCCGATGCAGAACATACGGCTCGAATCACTAAAGTAGCCGTCCAGGATCGTGGAGCAGTCCACGTTGATAATATCGCCCTCGTGCAGCACGTCTGTATCACAGGGGATGCCGTGGCAGACGACGTCGTTGATCGAGGTGCACACGCTCTTGGGATAGCCCTCGTAGTTGAGGTCGGCCGGCGTGCCACCGTGCTCGACGGTGTAGTCGTAGATCATCTGGTCGATCTGGTTGGTGGTCATGCCCGCGGCGATGTGTTCGCCTACGTAATCGAGCACGCCCACGTTGATAGCGGCCGAGCGCTTGATGCCCTCGATATCGGCGGGCGTCTTGTAGAGCGTACGGGGCAGAACCTCCCAGCCCTCCTCCCACAGGCGCTCGAGGCGCTCGTCGAAGGCGCTGTGACATTTCTTATATTTTTTGCCGCTGCCGCACCAGCAGGCGTCGTTGCGGCCGGGTACGGGTCCTTTGTCATACATGGCTAACTTCCTTTCATCCGCAGCTAGTATAGCCCACTCACGCGTCCATAAAAGTTGCGGTGATATAGTTCCGATTTAAGCGGTTTAACAGCATAAATAGGAACTATATCACCGCAACTGATGGAGTGGGATGGCGGACACTAGCTGCTGCGTGGTTTTGCTAGCAGCTCACCTGGCAGGGAATGCCGAGGGCGCGCACGCGCGCGGCGATGGCGTCGAGGGCCTCGGGCGCTGCTTTGGCAAGGCCGGCGACCGGCGTCTCGCGAGCCACCGTGTAGATGGTCGCTTCTTGTGGGCGAATGCGCTCAAGTGCCGCGAGCCAGGGGGCAACGTACTCCTCGCCGGTGTTATCGAGAGACTTGCCCCGGTACTCACCGCTCAAAAACATCGTCTGGATAATAACGTGACCGTCAAAGCTTGCGAACGTCTCGATCTGGTGCTCGACGTCGTAGGGGCCAACAGGCTGGTCGAGCAGCTGGATAAACGCCGGGTCGACCGTATCGAGCTTGAGGATGTTGTCGTCGACCATCATGAGCGCATTGTGTACCTCGGGGCGGTCGGCGCGCGTGCCGTTGGAGAGCACGGCAATCTTGGAGTTTGGGGCCAGCTGGTCGCGAAGCGCGACGGCACCGGCGATGGCCTGCGGAAACTCCGGTGCGACGGTGGGCTCGCCGTTGCCTGCGAAGGTGATCACATCGGGGAGCTCGCCCTCGGCTGCCATATCGCGCAGCTTTGCCTCGAGCGCGTCGAGTACCACGGCAGCTGTGTTGTACGGCTCGTGACAGGGGCGCTCGGCGTTGAGGCCGTTTTCGCAGTAAATGCAGTCGAACGTGCAGATTTTGCCGCTGGCCGGCATCATGTTGACGCCGAGCGAGAGACCAAGGCGACGGCTGCGAACGGGCCCAAAGATGGGGCTGGCATTCAAAAACGTAGACATAGGCATATGCTCCTCAAGACAATTGTGCCTAAGCATAGCATCGGCTCCAAAGCAGGGTGCGGGCTCTTGCTTTACAAGTTTCGTTTTTTCACGTCGCTCATTATGCCGTGTCATGAAAAGCCTCGGGTCGGGTAAAGTTAATCTGTTAACAAGGCGTAAAGAAATGCGGGTCTATCCAGCCGTACTGACGCGCAACTGGATGGGCGTTGATGATGGGGGCACAACATGGATTTTACGGTCGAGAATGCGGGCACCACGATTGCCTGTCGCGAATATGCCGGCCCGGATGTGTCGCCTGATACTCCTGCCTTGGTGTGCGTGCACGGCGCTTGTGTCGACGGCACATTTTTCGACGGCATTGCATGTGAGCTCAGTCACAACTACCGCGTAATTGCCTACGACCGCCGCGGCTGTGGCGGCAGCAGCGAAGCGGCAGACGGCAGCTATGATCTTGCCGCTCAGGCCGCCGACCTGCAGGCCGTGATCGAACACGTTGGCGCTCCGACAAATGTGCTTGCGCACAGCGCCGGTACGTTGGTGGCGCTGGAGCTTCTTCGCATCGAACCCCATCTCGTCGCCCGTGCGATTCTGCATGAGCCGGCTGTGTCGGCCGAAGGCGTCGGCATGGGCGCGGCTCCGATTTTGCTCGATATGATTGCGGCTGGAAAGGTTTCAAGGGCGCTTCGGCTTTTCTTGGGAGCTCTCGGCGACTTGGACCCCGAGGCTCCTGGGACGACCGAAGCGGAAGCCAAGCATGCCCTGCGCAATGGTCGTTGCTTTATGGCCAATGAATACGGAACAAATATGACATATGCTCCCGACTGGGAGCGCGCCCGAGAATCAAAGGCGGTGTCGGCTGTGTTTTTGGGCGAGCTTTCGGTCGGTACACCCCGCGAGGCGGGCACGAGGATGGCGGCTGAGCTTTTGGGCTGTCCACTCGTAATGGTTCCCGGCGCGCACAACGGCCTGCGCGATCGCCCGACAGCGGCTGCCCAGACTGTCCGTGGCATCCTGGGGTTCTAGCAGCTGCAAAAAAACAAAACAGCCTTCACTCGCAAACGTTTCGGCCGTGTTAACAAATGTGCTCAAGACCTCACGTCTGCGGCTTCAATCGCGCCGTCTGCCAACTCATAAAAATGTAACAGCATTCACGTGCTTACCTGCATCGGCAAGGTGTTACCCTTGTAGCATTTGGAACCCACCGCTACCATGCGAAACTATCGAAAGGGCCCCATATGCTCAATAATCACGAGGTCAATCTAACCGACGAGGAGGCTGCCGCTGAGGTCGCCCGCGTCGCGAAGACCTACCCCGTGGTGCGTTTGCTGTCGGCCGATCAGATTAAGAGCGAGCCTAACTGCTTGCTCGCCGGCGATCGCTGCCCTTGTCTGCGTCAGTCGAGTCTTGAGGCCTTGGCAGATTCGGGTGAGGTGTCGGAGCAACTGCTCAACGATGGTGTTGAGTACCGCGCCCGTCTGCGCCCTCTAAAGGTCGAGGGCGAGCCTCATGTCTTGCTGATGGTGCGTCCGATCGATGGGCAAGAGGCTGCAGAAGAGGACCTTGTCTACACCGACGTGCTGACGAGTGTGCGCAATCGTCGATATTACGAGGAAAGGCTCCGTAGCGCCCGCATGAATGCCGGCGTTGCGATGATCGACCTTGATGATTTTAGGGTCTTCAACGATACGTGTGGCCGTCATGCCGGTGACCTTGCGCTCGGTGCTGTGGCGACAGCCATACGCAGCGGAATTCGTTCGACTGACGAGCTTGTGCGCTATGGCTGCGACAAGTTTGTGGTCGTCATGCCCAATATTCCCTCCGATGACTTCACCCGTCGCCTGCATCAGGTGTCCGATGCCGTTCGTTCCACGATTGTTCCGGGCCATGAGTACGTGAGCTTGACGGCATGTGTTGGTGGCGTTCGCATTCATGGCGAGACGGTCGATGAGGGCGTTGGCCGCGCTGTCCAGTTATTGAGCCGCGCTAAGGCAAAAGCCGGTACGGTCGTGACCGATGCCGATTCCATCGAGGCCTTCCAAAGCGAAAAGCCTTTGGTGCTTATTGTTGATGACTCCGAGATGAACCGAGCCATTCTCAACGAGATGCTCAAGGACGAGTATTGCATCCTGGAGGCCGACAACGGTCGTACGGCGCTCGACATGGTCGACCGCTATGGCGATGAGTTGTCGCTCGTGCTGCTGGATATTGTCATGCCGGGCATAAGCGGCTTTGAGGTGCTGGCCGATCTGTCGCGCCGATCGGGTATCGACAATCTGCCTTTTATCATGATTTCGAGCGAAGATTCCGATGATATGGTTCTGCGCGCGTACGAGCTGGGCGCCTCGGACTATATCAACCGCCCGTTTGACTCCCGTGTCGTGCGCCGCCGTGTAAGCAACACCATCCGCCTATACGCCAAACAGCGCCGCCTGACGAGCCTGCTGTCCCAGCAGTACAACGAGCGCGTCAAGAACAGTCGCATGCTCATCGACATCATGGCCGGCGTCATGGAGCTTCGCAACGGCGAGAGCGGCAGACACGTTACGAACATCGAGAAGCTGACCGAGCTGTTGCTTGGCTGTCTGGTCCAGCGTAGCGACACCATCTCCCTCGACAATGAGGAACGCTCTACGATTGCCCTGGCTTCGGCGCTGCACGATATCGGCAAGATGTCGATTGACGATGCGATTCTCAACAAACCCGGGCGCCTTACGCCCGAGGAGTTCGAGATTATGAAGACGCATACCACGATGGGCGCCGACATGTTGCTTGAGCTGGGCCGCCATCACGTCGGCAATGCGCTTATGGAATATGCGTACCAGATTGCGCGTTGGCATCACGAGCGCTGGGACGGCAAGGGCTATCCCGATGGCCTTAAAGGCAACGAGATTCCCATTGCCGCGCAGGTGGTCTCGGTGGCCGACGTGTATGATGCGCTGACGAGCGTGCGCGTGTACAAGGACGCTATCCCGCACAAGGAGGCGATCCAGATGATCCTGGACGGTAAGTGCGGCACCTTTAACCCGCTGTTGCTCGAATGCCTGCTCGAGGTGCAAGACCGTATTGCCGAGACGTTGGCACGCCCCGCCGACGTCGTTGCGTTTCCCACGATTTAGTTTGACCAAAGGAGTTTTAATCCATGATTTCCATGCGTGAGGCGTATGAGAAGATCGGCGCTAATTATGATGACGCGTGCGCTCGGCTGATGGGCGGGGAAATGCTTGCCCGCTTTGCCCTCAAGTTTTTGGATGACGAGAGTATGGACAAGCTGGAGGCCGCCATGGCGGCGGGAGACGCCGAAGGTGCGTTTATGGCAGCGCACACGCTCAAGGGCGTGAGCCAGAACCTGGGATTCGATAATCTGTACGAGCCGGCGGTCGTGGTGACCGAGGCGCTGCGCGGCGCCGATACCGTTGACGGCGCCCGCGAGGGGATGCATGCGCTGCAGCAGCAATATGCGGCAACGATGTCAGCCCTGCGCGAGGCGGCTGAATAAGAGCTTGCGAGCCTTGGGCTGCTTGCCGGCCACATATAGGTGAAAGGGTGCCCCGCCGGACCATGTGGCCGGCGGGGCACCCTTATCTGTTTTGTGGTTCGCGTGCTAGCGGGCCTGCTTGACCTTGGCTGCCGCCTCGACAAACGACTTCCAGAGGTTAAAGTCGGTTTCGAGCGTCTGCCAGGTGTACTCGGGATGCCATTGCACGCCCAGGCAGAAGGGTTGGCCTTCGACTTCGATGCACTCGGGCACGCCATCGGTTGCCTTGGCGACCAAGCGCGTGCTTTTACCCAGACGATCGATGCAGCAGTGGTGTGCGGAGTTGGTCTGGATAAGCCTGTGCCCGCCAAGCGCGCGCTCCAGCAACGAGCCCGGCACGACCTCGACGGGATGCACGGGGTCGTTGAGCACGTGGGTATGGCGCCACTGCGTGCGGCCCTCGCGCGCGCCCAGGCTTGGCACGTCCATGCACAGGGTGCCGCCGGTGGCGACATTGAGCAACTGCGTGCCGCGGCAGGTGGTAAAGAGCGGCTTTTTGGCGCGGAGCACCTCGCCGACCAGCTTAAACTCAAAGCTATCGCGGATCTCGCAGCAGAGGGTGGGGTCGTAGGGTCGATCATCGCCCCAACGTTTGGGATTGACATCGGGGCCGCCGGGAATGGCGATGCCGTCGGCGATATCGACGTAATGACGGATGACCTCAATGTCCTCGGTGATGGACATCTGCAGCGGCAGGCCGCCGGCGGCAAGGATGGCATCGACAAAGACGCTCGCAATCTCCTCGTTGGGGGAGAGCGTCTCGCTCAAATAGGGTTTCGCTTCTTCCCAGCGTGGTGCGACCAGGATGAGCGGACGGTCGGCGGGATCGACGTCGACGTGCGGAGTGTAGGACGATGAGGTGCGGGTTCCGATCATGGGCGTAGCTTTCGAATCCGGGTGGACATGGCACAGGGGTGGCGCGGAGCAAACGTTACTGATGAATTTGCCCGCGTGGCAATTGGGTTAGTGGCCCTTGATGGAGTTGAGGAAGTCCTGGGCGCGCTTGGTCTGGGGGTGGTCGAAGAACTCGTCGGGCGTGCCGGTTTCCACGATCTGGCCGTCGGCCATAAACACGACGCGATCGGCCACGCGGCGGGCGAAGTTCATCTCGTGCGTGATGACGATCATCGTCATGCCCTGCTGGGCCAGACGGACCATGACCTCGAGCACCTCGTTGATCATCTCGGGATCAAGAGCGCTCGTGGGCTCGTCAAAAAGCATGGCCTTGGGCTGCATGGCGAGTGAACGGGCGATGGCCACGCGCTGCTGCTGGCCGCCCGAAAGCTGTGCGGGTACCTTGTCGGCCTGCTCGGCCACGCCCACGCGGCTCAGCAGGTCCATGGCGCGCTCACGAGCCTCCTCCTTGGATACACCCAGCACGTCGACCGGCCCCAGCATGACGTTCTGCAGTACGGTCATATGTGCGAACAGGTTGAACTGTTGGAACACCATGCCCAACTCGGCGCGCATGCGGGCAAGATCCTTGCCTTCCTGCGGCAGGGGCTCGCCCTCGATGAGGATCTCGCCCGAGTCGATAGTTTCCAGGCGGTTGATGGTGCGGCACATGGTCGACTTGCCCGAGCCCGAGGGACCGATCACAACGACGACCTCGCCGCGGTCGACCGAGAGATTGATGTCGTTGAGGACGTGCAGATCGCCATAGTGCTTATCGACGTGTCTGAGCTCGATCAGCGGCTGATTGCCGGTGGAAGAGGTGCTCTGTGCCATGGTGCTCGGCTCCTTATGACTCGAAATGGTAAAGCGTTAGCGGATGATGGTCGCGCCGGTCTTGTGCGAAACGTAGACAGCGGCCTTGTTGATCGCGACGTTGATGAGGATGTAGATGACCGCGATAACCAGGTAGACCGACACGAGGGCGTCGTAGTTGGTAATGAGCACGCGGGCATTTTGCATCAGGTCGGGATAGCTCACCACATAGGCGACGGTGGTGTCTTTGACTACGACCACAAGCTGTGAAATCAAGGACGGAATGATAAACCGAATAGCCTGCGGCAACACGATTTTAAAGGTGATTTTGGCCTTGGAGAGACCGAGCGCCTGGGCCGCCTCGACCTGCCCGCGCGGCACGGCGTTGACGCCGGCGCGGAAGATCTCGGCGAGTACGCCGGCTGCAGCGAGTGCGACGGGGAGCGTGAGCATCCAAAACGACGGCAGCGCGATCTTGTACTGGGGCAGCACCAAAAAGAAGAAGTAGATGAACAGCAGGCTCGGCACGCCGCGGAAGAAATCGGTGAGCACACGGCAGACCAGTTGCAGTGGCTTAATGTCGCTGGTGCGGCCGAGCATAAGGGCTAAGCCCAGTACCAGCGCAATGACACCGGCGGTGAGTGCGACTTTAACGGTGCCCTCAAAGCCGGCAAGCAGGAACTTCCAGGTGGTGAGGTGCGTAAAGAAATACCAATAGTGGACCGAAAGCTGGCCGGTCACATAAAAGCGCTGCAGTACCAGGACGACGAGTGTGGCGACGGCAACAAGCGAGATGGCGGTGCCGATGCGAATCTTGGCGCGCATCTTGGGGCCGGGAGCCTCGTAGAGCGCATCGCGCATGGTGAGCGCAGGGGAGGAGTGCTTGCTCATCGGAGGATCCTCACCTTCTTGTCGATGTAGTTGCCAATGTGGCTCACCACAAAGGCCGTGCCCAGGTAGCCGAGCGCCGAGATAAAGAACGCGGCGACGCCGCCGAGCGAGCGGGTATTGATGTAGCTCACCACGCCGGTGAGCTCTTGCGGTTTAAGCGGCACCTGACTGCCGAGCGCGGTGGTGAGCATGACGGCGATAAAGAGGTTCGTCATGGGCAATACGCTTGAGCGCAGCGCCTGCGGAATCACGATCTTGGCGAGGATACGGCTGAAGCTCATGCCGAGCGAGCGGGCGGCTTCGACCTGGCCGACGCCGACGGTGTTGATGCCGCTCATAAAGTTCTCGGAGCCAAAGGCCGAGCCCAAAAGGACCGTAGCGACGATAACGCAGGTGCGATAGGGCAGGACGACCTTGAGCGGCGGCAGCGCGTAGACGACGATGATGAGCAGCGCGATGCCGGGGATGTTACGGAAGACCTGGACATACAGGTCGCCAAAGACGCGCAGCGGCTTGAGCGGCGACACACGCATCACGGTGACGGCGACGGCCAGCACCATGGCGATGGCAAACGACTCAAGCGTCATGCCCCAGGTTGCTAGCAGCGCGTCGATATAGTTCTGGCCATAGAGCGACCAGAGTTCGGAGAGACTCATGCGGACCTCCCGCCGATAAGGAAAGGGGCTCCCGTGTGTACGGAAGCCCCGACAACTCAGATTGGAAACAGTTTATCGCAATAAAGTGCATCGTGCGTTTCCATATGGTTTCGTTGCGGCCGTTACCAGGCTCGCTGCCTAGGCGCCGATCTCGGGCAGCTCGGGAACATTGGTGTCGCCCGTACGGTCGCCGATGCAGATCTGCCACAGCTCGGTCCAGGTGCCGTCGTCCTCGATCTTCTTAAGGAAGTCGTTGACAAAGGCGACGCCGTCGGAATCGAGCGGCAGACCGATGCCATAGGGCTCCTTGCTGCCGAAGGGCTTGCCGGCGATCTTGTACTTACCGGGCTCGCGGACCAGGGCGCTCTGCTGCATGTTGTTATCGATGACGTAGGCGTCAACGCGGCCCTGCTGGAGTGCCTGGCGGGCCTCCTCGTCGGTCTTGAACTCCTGCTGGCTGGCCTTGGGGGCGAACTCCTCCAGGATGGCGGGGCCGTTGGAGCCGGACTGGACGGCGACGTTCTTGTCGGCCAGGTCGTCGACGCTCTTGATGTCGTCGTTATCGGCGAGCACCAGGATGGCCTGCTGCGTGTAGTAATAGGGACCGGCAAAGGAGACAAGCTTCTTGCGCTCGTCAGTGATGGTGTAGGTGGCAAAGACGGCGTCGACCTGGCCGTTCTGCAAGACGGACTCGCGCGTGTCCGAGGTCACCTGGGTGATCTCGACCTTGTTCTCGCCCAGGATGTAGTTGGACAGGAGCTGCGCGATACCGGCATCGAAGCCACGGGTCTGACCGTCCTTCTCGTTGAGGAGGGAGAAGAGCGTGGAAGTCTGAACGCCACCGATCTTAAAGACGCCGGCGTCCTTGACGGCCGTGGCCCAGGTGCTGGCGGCGACGGCATCGTCATCGGCCTTGGGGCCGTTGTCGACGAGCTTGTCGAATGCCTTGGCGTCGAGCGTGGTGGAAGCCTCGGTATCCTCGGAGCTCTTGGAGGAACCGGCGGCGGAACCCTTGTCGGCCTCGGCGCTGGTGTCGGAGCAGCCGGCAAGACCAAGGCCGGCGACGGTTGCGAAGGTGGCGGCAACGAAGCCGCGGCGGTCGAGAACGACCTGCTGGGAGAGGTTCTTGCTCATGGTAGAACACCTTTCTCAATAAAATCCCTAGCGGTTGAGTAGAGTTATACCCTATCGCGCTCAAATGGGTCAACACGAAATAACTCAGAAACATACTTACCTTATGGGTAATTCTACCTACCAAAAAGGGACAGGCACCTTTGTGGTGGTCCTGGCCGATGCGGTGGCATGCCTTGCTGCTTTGTCTCAATCTGTAACATCTGCAGCCGTTTTTGCCGAGCAACTGTTACAGATCGAGATTTGCTCTTCAGGGGAATTCGAATGTCTCGATCTGTAACATCTGGACGGACAAAAGGTCTCTATCTGTTACAGATTGAGACAAACGTCGGGGACTAAGACGTCTTGTCTCGATCTGTAACAGTTAGACGGGAATTCGGGCCCTAGATGTTACAGATCGAGATAATTGAGTTGGGAAAATAAAAACCTCCGCAGGGATGCTTTCCTTGCGGAGGTTTTCTTACTCGTTGAGTAGCCTTACGGCTTCGGCGGCCATGTTCTCGACCGTCATGCCGTTCTGAGCGAGCAGTTCGTTGGGCTCGTAGCGGTCGGGGAAGCCCTTGGCGATGCCGAAGGTGCGCGTGCGCACGGGCGTGCAGGCCAGGTAGCACGCCACGCGCTCGCCCCAGCCGCCGTCCAAGATGCCGTCCTCGAGGGTGACAACAACGCGATGCTCGGCGGCAAGGCTATCGAGGAACTCGCGGTCGAGCTCGGTTGCAAAGCGCGGGTTGACGAGCGTGGCCTCGATGCCGTACTCGGCAGTCAGACGGTTTGCCACGCGCTCACCCAGCTCAAAGAAGTCGCCGAGCGCAAGCACGGCCACATCGCGGCCCCGACGCACCACGTTGTAGCGAACGGCGCTGTAGTCGGTGTCTTCGGCGGGCGCAAGGTCGGGGCGGCTTACCAGGCCGATGCCCGGTACACGGATCGCCACAGGATGCTCGCGATGGTCGAGCGACCAGCTCAACATGGACAGATATTCCTCCATGCAGGCCGGCGCTAGGTAGCATATGTTGGGAAGAGCGCCCAGCATGGAAATATCGAAGAACGAAAGGTGCGTCTCGGACGTGGTGCCAAAGATTGACGCACCAAACACCAGGATGGTTGCGGGGGCATCGTTGAGGCACAGGTCGTGCCACAGCTCGTCGTAGGCGCGCTGCAAAAACGTGCCGTACACACCAAAGACTGGTTTGGCGCCCGAGCGCGCAAGCGCGGTGGCAAAGGTCACGGCGTGCTCCTCGGCAATGCCCACGTCGACAAACTGCTTGCCGGCGGCAGCGCGAAGCTCGGGTGTAAAGCCCATGATGTAGGGCGTGGCGGCCGTGATGCCCACGACCTGCGGATCGCGCTCGATGGCGGCGCTGAGCGCCTCGCCCGTAATGTCGGCATAGGTGCGCGGCGCAGGCTCGCTCGGATGGCCCGGGCAGAGCTTGCGGCCGGTCGCCATGTCAAAGGGGCCTACGTGATGCCAGCGCTCGGGGTCGTTTTGGGCTGGCTCAAAGCCCTTGCCCTTGGCGGTCGAGACGTGCAGCACGATGGGGTGGTCGATGTCGCGCAGCTCCTGCAGCGCGTCGACGAGGGCCAACACATCGTTACCGGCGTCCAGATAGCGGTAATCGAGCCCCATCGCGCGGAAAACGTTGCGCTCACAGGCGCCGTTGCTGGCGCGCAGCTCGGCCAGATTGCGATACAGGCCACCATGGTTCTCGGCAATGGACTGGTCGTTGTCATTGACGATGATGATCAGGTTGCTGTCGAGCTCGGCGGCGTTGTTAAAGCCCTCAAACGCCAGGCCGCCCGAAAGCGAGCCGTCGCCAATAACGGTAATGACGTTGTACGTATCGCCCGCCAGGTCGCGCGCGTGGGCAAGGCCGCAGCCCAGGCTCACCGACGTGGAGGTATGGCCCATGGCGAACAGGTCGTGCTCGGACTCGTCGGGATTGGCAAAGCCGGAAGCCTCGCCATAGCGTGCTGGATCGATATAAGTGTACGCGCGCCCGGTCAGCGCCTTGTGGGCGTAGGTCTGGTGCGAAACGTCAAAGACAATCTTGTCGATGGGGGAGTTAAACACGCGATGAAGCGCAACCGTAAGCTCAACGACGCCCAAGTTGGGGGCAACGTGCCCGCCGACGGCGGCGGAGCTTTCGAGGATTGCCTGACGGATCTCGCCGCAGAGCAGCGGGAGCTCGGCGCGGTCGAGAGCCTTGACGTCCTCGGGCGTTGTCGTTTGCGTAAGCAGCATCGTTGTGGGTTACTCCATGCGAATCGAGCACCGGCGCTCCCTCGGCCGGCACAATTGCACAAAACAGTCTCGCACATTTTGGCGTTTGATATGTGACGGCGGCGCGGTAATTCGCCAACTGGCGGGGCAAAACGTTTTGTCCGATGCCATACTGATGTGTTCCATGATGTTTTTATCGATTGTGCGCAGGCCGTGGCTTGTCGCCGTGAGTCGCTGGAAGGAGGCAGCATGTCTGATGTCGTTCGTGCCGAGAAAATCGCGTGCGAAGTGGACCATGCTGCCCGTCAACTGGCACAGGCGGGCCGTTTGGACCTGACGCGCGAGTTTATCCAGCATGGCGATGTGACGGTGTATACGCATGTGACCTCGGTGGCGCGGGCAAGTCTGTCCTTTGCCGAGCGCTTGGGCCGCGTCGGTGTCTCGGTTGACCGCGCCTCGTTGCTGCGCGGGGCCCTGCTGCACGATTACTTTCTCTATGACTGGCACGATCCCGACCCAAGCCATCGGCTGCATGGCTTTCGCCATCCGTTTTTTGCCCTGGCACGTGCGGAGGAAGATTTTGAGCTGACGTCGCGCGAGCGGAATATCATCGTGCGGCATATGTTTCCGCTGGTGCCAGTGCCGCCGACGTGTCGTGAGGCTTGGATTGTATGCCTGGCAGATAAATGGTGCGCGCTGCGCGAGACGGTCGCCGGCCGTCTACCGCGCAAAGGCGGCGCGAACGATTCGAACGAGGGCTCGAACGAAAAGAGGAGAGGGTAGACGGTGGGAACCGCGATTGATATGGCATTTGACGGCGCGACGCTCGCCGCCTGTCCGCTCTCGGCGCTGGTGCTCTCGTTTGCCTTCTACGGTTTTTGCGGCTGGGCATGGGAATCGACAGTCTGCGCCATGCTCAACCACGGACGATTTGCCAACAGTGGCTTTTTGCTGGGGCCGTGCTGCCCTATCTATGGCGCGGGCGGCATTGCCTGCTGGCTGCTGTTGCGTGGGATTCCGGATGCCTCGAGCCAGTTTGTCGCTGCAGCGCTCGTATGCAGCGTGATTGAGTACAGCGTGGGCGCGCTGCTGGAAAAAACAACGGGCGCTCGCTTTTGGGACTATTCGCACCTACCGTTTAACCTGCACGGACGTATCTGCCTGTACTGGGCTTGCGCGTTTGGCCTGGGTGCGCTGTGCATTTGCCGTTTAGTGGAGCCGGCATTGCTGGGGCTGCTTGGCCATCTGCCGGTGCTGATTGTGCGGCTGTCCGCCTTTATCGTCGCGGTCGCGATGATGGTCGACGCGGCGTGCTCGTTGGCGAGCTGGCGGCGTCTGTCCGATCAGCTGGAGCGCGTGCGCGCCGACCTTGCCGACCGCATCAATGAGTCGCTTGCCGATGCCTCGGACTCAATGCTCGAGCGCATTCCCGAATCGACGATTGACTCGGTGACACAGACGCACATCCGTAGCCGTGCCGTTAACGCGTGGCTGGCCGAGCTGGGTGACGCGACGCTCGATGCCCTGCGAGAGAAGGCTTCGATGCCGACGTTTATCGCGGACGGTGCCCGCGGTCTGGCACTTGCTGCCCGCCGCGTGGCCGATGCCGCGCCGAGCATGCCTCGTCCGTCGCTCAGTCGTCGCCTTGCCGGCAAGCGCATGAGCCGTCCGGTGCCGAGCGTGTCACTCAGCCGCCGCGACCTACGCTTCTTTAACGCCTTCCCGCGTCTGCGCATCAACCGCTACGAGGGCGTCATCCGAGCTACCGACCTCCGCGACCGAGCCCGCGAGCTGTTCCGACGCTAGCCGGGATGGGAGCGCTCGCGGCTTCCTTGCTCGCGTATTTCCCGTTCGTTTCGCGCCCGTTGCCGCGCCGTTTCCAAGATTGCGGCGCCGTTTCCATTCGACAACGCAGCGTTTAACAACGCCGTATCTGGTCTACACCAGTTGCTCCTCGGTCGCATTATGGGCGCCGACAACGTTCATGCGATCAAGGGGGAGCGAATGTACGATACGGGATCGACAACGTTTATGCTCATCTGCACCATGCTCGTGTTTTTAATGACACCGGGTCTGGCGTTTTTCTATGGCGGCCTCTCGAGGCGCAAAAATGTCATCAACACCATGCTCATGTGCTTTGGCGCCATTGGCCTGGTCGGCGTGCTGTGGATTGTTGCCGGCTGGTCGCTGGCCTACGGCGGCGACGGTTCCAGCCCGTTTATTGGAGGCCTTGACCAGCTGCTGTGCTTGCCGGTGCTCAACCAGGTGCTGCAGGCGGCTGAGGGCACCGCGTCGGACGGTGCCGTCTACCCTCAGATCATCAACATCGCCTTCCAGATGGCATTTGCTATGATCACGGCTGCTATCGTCACGGGCAGCCTGGCCGGCCGCGTTAAGTTTGGTGCCATGGCGGCCTTCCTAGGTATTTGGCTGCTCGTGGTCTATGCGCCGCTTGCCCACATGGTGTGGGGCGGCGAGGGCTCCTTTATCGGCGACATCATCGGTGCGCTCGACTTTGCCGGCGGCGACGTGGTGCACATCTCGTCCGGTCTGACGGGCCTGATTCTCTGCCTGATGCTCGGCCGTCGTCGCGGCTTTGGCATGGTGAGCTACCGTCCGCATAACGTGCCGTTTGTGGCGCTGGGCGCCGGCCTGCTTTGGTTTGGCTGGTTTGGCTTTAACGGCGGCAGCGAGTTTAAGGCCGACGCCGTGGCGGCGCTCGCCATCCTCAACACCGTGACGGCCAGCGCGGCGGGCATGGTCTCGTGGCTTGCCGTCGAGCGCGTGCACACCGGTCGCCCCACGCTGGTGGGTGCCAGCACCGGTCTGGTTGCGGGCCTCGTGGTGGTCACGCCGGGCGCGGGCTTTGTCGAGCCGTGGGCGGCGCTGGTCATGGGCCTGATTGTATCGCCCGTCTGCTACCTGGCCATCAGCCATCTTAAGACCAAGTTCGGCTACGACGATGCGCTCGACGCGTTCGGCTGCCACGGCATCGGTGGCATCTTGGGCGGCGTGCTCACGGGCCTGTTCTGCGTGCCGGAGCTTTCGTGGACCGGCAAGGGTGGCTTGTTTTACACGGGCGACATGTCGCTGCTCATCTCGCAGATTTTGGGCATTGTGGTGACGGTCGCTATTGTACTGGTGCTCGATTTGGTGATTGCCGCGGTGGTCAAGATGCTGTTCCACGGCAGCCTGCGTGTGGACGAGGCCGACGAGGCGCTGGGCCTGGATGTGAGTCAACACGGCGAGAGCGCATATCCCTCGTTCTCCGGACTCGATTAGCAGCACGGCTTTCCCAGGCACCCGACCTTGCCCCTCAAACCGTCGCTTGCGTACCGAAGTACGCGGCGCTCCTCTTTCGGGGCAATCTCGGGCACCTGGAAAACCCGTGCCATGTGAATGAGCGGTTCATTTCTATATTAAAGAGAGGAATTCACTATGAAGAAGATTACGGCGGTCGTTCGTGCCGAGAAGCTTGAGGTTCTCAAAGATGCGTTGTTTGCTGCCGATGTTCGTGGCATGACTATCAATCAGGTGCAGGGCTGCGGCGCGCAGCATGGCTGGAAGGAATACGTGCGCGGCAACGAGTTGCTTGTCAACACGATCCCTAAGGTGCAGTTCACGCTCATTTGTGCCGACGAGCACGTCGACGGAATTGTCGACATCATCTGCAACGCCGCTCGCACCGGTGCCGTTGGAGACGGCAAGATTTGGGTCGAGCCGGTCGAGGAGGTTATCCGCATCCGTACCTGCGAACACGGCCCCGCCGCGGTGTAGGGCCGACCGTTTGCCATCCGCAACGTTAAAATATCGCAATAAGGAATAAGACTTGCGTTGCGGATGGGCGGATTATGGGTCGCAATAAATATCCCGAAGAGACGGTCGCGAAGATTCTCGACGCGGCGCTGGAGCTATTCTGCGCACAGGGTTATGAGGGAACGAGCATCCAGGATATCGTTGACCGTCTCGATGGCATGACCAAGGGCGCTATCTATCATCACTTCAAGAGCAAAGAAGAGATTTTCAACGCCGCGTTTGATCGAGCGATGGCTCCGATTGTTGAACGCCGCCGCGCGACGCTCGGTGCTGGCAATATGACGGGCGCCCAAAAGCTCAAGCGACTTTATGCGCCTGAGTCTGTCGTACCACAAATTGAGCTTTGGGCGCGCATACATCCTGCGGCGGATCCGGTAAAGAGTTCGCGTCTGCTGGCGATGCAGTATCAGAGTTCGTTTGACGAGTCGGCCGATGGATATCTCTTGCCGGTAATCGAGGAAGGCGTCGCCGACGGCTCCATTGCGTGCGAATGCCCGCGCGAAGCAGCAGAGGCCGTATCGTTGCTAGCGAATCTTTGGCTGCTGCCATTGTTCCGTCCGCTCGAGCCCAAGGAGCGAATGGTCGCTCGCGCGCAATGTTTGACGCAGATGGCGGCCGCAGTGGGTCTCGATTTGGGGGAAGAAGTGCTTCAAACAACGTGCCAAATTTGGGACGTTTGGAACCGTGTCGGGTGGTAATATACATACTAACGGTATATATATTGATGTAAGAGGGTGGCTACGGTCGCCCTTTTCGAGCCGTTAAATACATACCAATAGTATGTATAGGAGGCAAAGCTCTATGGACGGGATGAGAGACTTCGATGCCGTATCAGCATCAAAGACAGCGCTGCCTATAAGACTCGTCGGTCTTCTCGTTGCGCAGCTGTGCGTGTATTCGACGTTGTCGGCGCTGTGCTTTGCGTGCCCGCTTTACTTGCTCGACCGCAGTGGTTCGTCAACGCTATATGGTGCCGTCGCGGCTATAGCGTTTATACCGGGCGTGCTTGCGACTCCGGCTGGCGGAGTATTAGCTGATCGAGAGGGGCATCGCGGCGTTCTAGCAGCTCTCGGTATTGCTTTAATGGTTGCAGCGATGCTATTTGTTCCCATGAAGTGCTCGTTGCCCCTTGCGGCTGTTGTGGCGGTGATGCTGTGCGTCCAATACGCCGTTCAATCTATTCTGAAGCCGATACTTCAAATTGAGACGCTGCACATGGTCGGCAAGGAAAAGGTCGAGCGGGCCACCGCGTTAGTGTCGCAGACGACCATGGCGAGCAATATTCTAGGTCCCGTGGTTGGAACAGCCGTCTACGGATGCTTTGGAATCGACGTCCTTTGCGCGATCGCGGCGGTGGCGTTTGCAATGTCGACGCTGCTGTTTTGGGCCACACTCAAACAAAATGTCCCCTCTGAAATGACGGGGGATAGCTCGACTCGTATGGCATGTCAAAGCGATTTTATGTCAGCGATTCGGTGCCTGCTCCAAAACACCTCGTTGCTCGCCGTGATTTTGCTTGCGGCTGTTTTGAATCTTGCGTTGGTTGGGTTAACGATTGGTGCACCCGTTATTGTTACCAGGCATCTCGGCATGCAATCTTCCTGCATTGGGATTATTGAGGCAGCTATGGGGCTGGGCGGTCTTGCAGGCGGCGGTTTGGTCGGTATTAGGCCGAATCGTTTTTCCTTCAATGACATATGTCGATACGTTGCGATGATCTGTTTTGGAGTCGTGCCGATTACTGTCACGCTGCTGAGCGGCGCTGGCCAAATTGTGTTTGCTGCGCTTGCGGTCGGTTCGGCATGGGTCATGGTGTGGGCGAGTATTGCGTCGGTCGAAATCGTTGCATTCGTTCAGCGGGCGGCGCCGGCGGAACTCTGCGGAAAGGTGCTTTCGGTCGTATATATGGCTCTTTCCTGCGCAACGCCTATTGGCCAATTGACATACGGATTTGCATATGATCGATGGGCGCCGGCGGCTGTGTTCGCAGCTATGCTGGTGGTACTGGTGCTGACGACGGTGCTGTTTTATCGCTTGAAAAGTCGCTCACCACAAACAATGTGACGTTCGCAGTGCAGCGGTTTAACAGAAACGATTGCTGCGGCGTGGAACGCCCATACGAGAACGAGCCTCTCCTTCGCCTACAATATCGTGCAGACGAAGGAAAGGCATGCCCATGATCAAGATGTTTGCGAGCGACTTAGACGGAACGCTGCTCAACGCCCTGCACGAGGCAGATGGGACCATCCGCCATGCCATTCGCGAGCTGACCGAGGCTGGCTTGCATGTGGTTCCCGCGACCGGGCGCTCGACGCTGCCGATTGGTGAGCATGGCTTTACGGGCCTGGCGCTTGACGCCTGCTGCTCCAATGGATCAATCGTGCGCGACAGCCATGGCGAGGTGCTCAAGACCTGGACCATCGACCCACAGATCACCGAGGAGCTGCTCAAGGAGTTTCCGGATATTTGCTTCGACTGCTCCACGCCCGATGGCATGTTCTCGAGCGGCTCGTTCGAGATGCACCAGGCGGGTTTTAAGAAGGACAGCCCTATCAAGCGCATCGTGATGCGCGGCATGCGTGCACGTGGCGGGTATCACGAGGAACAGTATTTCGACCAGTCGATCGGCGACATCCTGCGCCACGATGTGTGTAAGATCAACTGCCGCGTGACCTCGCCCGAGCTGGAGCGCGACCTTAAGGCATATTTGGCCGAGCGATCGGACCGCGTGGTCAACGCGCCGTTCGATCCGGTGATGTTCGAGATCACGGACGTGGCGTGCAACAAGGGTGAGAGTGTGGCCTGGCTGGCGGGCTACTACGGTATTGCCGAGGACGAGGTCGCGGTTTACGGCGACGGCGGCAATGACATTGCAATGCTCAAACGCTTCCGTCACAGCTACGCGACCAAAAACGCTAGCGATGCGGCTAAAGCCGCCGCGAGCGCAACTATCGGCAGTTGCATGGTCCACGCCGTCCCCAAACACATGCTCGCCACCATGCACAAGCAAAACTCTCGCACCGTCATCGAATAATGTGACAAAGGGGCAGCCCCTTTGTCACAGGGGTCTGTGTTCTTGGAATACGAACATATATTCGCATATACAACTACGCTTTGATAGAATCGGTATCGTTGGCGGCAGTTCCATGTGCCGGGCAGCGCCCTCCATCTGATGGGAGGTGATGCCCATGACCGATCTGATTGATTTCGTGAGACTTCTGACCGCTTTGGTCTCGTTCTCCACGGCACTCGTCGGGCTTTCCGAGGCACTCAAGCAACGTTCGAAGCAACGTAAGACGATATGAGAAAGCCATTTGGGTCGCCTCCCCCGCGGCGCAGCTTCTTTCCGCGGGCTCGGGGTGCCACAATGGGCTT
>UQIE01000013.1 GCA_900541065.1 uncultured Collinsella sp.
TTGGAGAGAGCGCTCCCGCAAACTGCCTCTTGACAACTTATAGGAGCGTCGGTTTACATGACTGGTATCTATATTATATTTTATGCATTGTGGCATAGACGAACCGTCTTAGAAGTTGCTCCCCAATGGGTTCTTGCAATGCGCTAGGCAGGTTCATGTTGATGTTGGGGTTTGTGTTCGATCCGACGATTCGCCGTATTCCACACTGTGTTGTAGGAATTAGGGGACAACTATGGACGCACACCGCTCGCGGTCGCTGGGTATGGCGGCCCTGGTCTTCATTTTGATTAGCCTCACCGCCGCTGTTTTTCACGGTGCAGCCCCCGTGCGCGCCGAGGACGTGACGACGCCGACGCCGATTGTGGTCAACGGCGATACGGCAACGGTTGAGGTCAAGCTGTATACCGATGAGAACCATAATAAGCCTTTGGGTGATACTGCCGTAACGTCTACTTCGAAGCTCTACGGAGCTTTTTCGGCACAATTTAAAAGCGGTAAGGCGCCTTCGTCTGGGAACAACATCGCTGTCTATGAGCTGCCAGGCACCATCGTCGTTGATGACGCAGGTGGCAACCTCATGGAGGGTCCGGAATCTTCTGCCGCCCAAGCTGGCACGTGGAAGATCGAAGGTAATAAGGTTGTCTTTACGTTTGACAAGGGCTGGCTTGAACGGAATCCTGCGAACATTCATGTCGCGGCAAACTTCTCGTTCCAGCTTAAAAACAAGAATGTCGGTTCTGGTAGCAACGCATCTGTCGTGTTTCCTGGTGCGGGAACGATCAATATCCCTACCAAAGACGGCAAAGTCACAGGGACGAAGTCGGGGACCTTCTTCCAGGGAGTAGATGGCGTGGCCAAGGTTACCTGGACCGTTAAACTCGCCGTCGAGTCGTATGCCACGAATGTCAAGTTAACCGACGCGCTGGGCGACAACTTCAACTTTGTGATAGGCAGCTTCGCACTCGACGGCACGAAGCTCGAACCCCAGCCGAAGATCGACAGCCAGGTCGCGACCCTCGACAGCCTGGGCAATCTTTCCCAAGGCGACCACACGATCACGTACGAAACGGAGCTGAAGAGCGGCGTTTCGGCAAACAGCGGCGATTTGATCAAAGCTGACAATACGGCAATGTGGAATTGGGCTGGTTCAACCGACGGCGACAACAAAACAGCTACGGCTGAGCCTGTTACATTCGGCTACGACATGATTGACAAGTCCAACGGATCGGGCACACCGTCGGACATCAAGTGGACGGTCAACCTCAACCAAGGCAAGCTCAAGGCCGACATGAGCGGATACATGTTCACCGATAATCTGGACGGAAAACAGACGTATACGGGCAACTTTACGGTTTACAAAGGCGACTCGGAGGCGAGCGGAGTCAAGATTTGTGAAAGAAAACTTGAACCTAAGGATAATTTCTTTTCCTATACGTTCCCGAACAACCTTGAGGATAAGTACGCCACCTACTGCATCGTTTATCACACCAAGATGAACGATACGAGCTCGTACGACACCGTGCGCAACAACGCGACCATCGAGCGTGAAGGCTCCGTTTCCGGTACCGATGAAGGCAGTTTCACGCCGCAGCTGGCGGGTGTTGTGCCGATCACCAAGAGGCTCGTGAGATCCAATGAGGCGTCGACGACGGGCAGGGCGACATGGGAAGACGAAGGTCGCGCTGAAGGCGATCGTCAATACGGTCCATCCAGACGAGGTGACGGTGAAGAACACGTTTCAGTCGGCATGGTCGCAGAAACTTGGTGTCGACGAAAGCTCCATTACCATTAAAATCGGCGATACCGTGCTGGAACGGGGCGCCGACTGGAATCCAACGGCTAGCTTTCCGGGTAATGAAACAAAGGAAAACTACGACCTCAAAATCATCGTTACCAACAAAGTGAAAGACGCCCTCGAGAAAGAGGACTACGCCGTTATCACCTACGACACCACATCAGAAGAGCTGTCGGGCTGGTACTCAAACTTTGCGTCGGTCAGCGCGCCGGGCCTGAAATTAAAGTGGTCGTTCACCGAACCCGTCAAGTACGTTGTCAACCAAGAAACGAAGCCCGCGGTCGAGAAGCCGGAAGCGGAGTCGAAGGTGTCTTGGGTTGAGAACTTCGATTGGCATACCGTTGACGGCTCGGATGAGAAGGGCGCCTGGATCGTCGACTGGACGGTGTATGCAAACCGCCAAAAGGGTAATAAGGGCGCAAATGGCGAGTTCGAATACTTTGGAGCTGGAAAGCTGGGCGGGAAACCGCTGAATATCGTTGATAGCCTTCCGGATGGTATGAGCTATGTTGCGAATTCCGCAAAGTATACGCTCGTGCAGAATCCCTATGATAAACATACGGGGCTCCATCGCGGAAGCGAGGCCGAGACGGTCGTTGATAGCCAACCGCTTGTCACCGATAGTGTCAAGAGTGATGGCAACACTGTCACCTTTTCTATTCCTACGACTAAGCTTGAAAGCTATGCCGGTTATGTCAAGCTTACGTATCAGACAGCGGTCAAGCGCGGTGAGCTCGATACCTCCACGAACGAGGTGAAGTTCACCAATTCTGCGCGCGCCGAGTCGGGAAGCAAGAAATTCGACTCTGGCAGTGGTGCTGTCACCATTAAGAACAACGTTATCGAGAAGACCGGCGAACAGGTCGACAATAGCAATCGCATCAAGTACACCATTTTCGTTAACGAGTCAGCTGTCGATCTTAAGAGTGGCGCTGGTGTTCTCGAGCTGGTCGATACCATGGATGCCAAGTGCACGTTGGTGCCGTCGACGCTTAAGGTCTATGAGCGCGTGAACAACGATTGGTCTGAGCTGGCCGATAAGGATTATTCGTCAAAGATGGAGCAGGTCAACAACGAATCTGGCTCATGTACGAGATTGACACTTAACGTGCCCGATGAGAAATACCTCAAGGTCGAGTACGAGGTCATCCCGAGCGGAAATCCTGGCAACAAGGTTCCTCTTTCCAATACCGCCATGCTTACGGGTGTGAAGGACGGTTCTGCGACTGATGATCAAACATGGGAAATTAAAAAAGCTTCTGCCAGCGCAGGTGGCAACGGCTACGGCATCACGATGACCAAGTACGACGCCCAGCAGGTCGGTGCGACGCTCGAGCATGCGGAGTTTACGCTCTACAGCGTGAATATGGACCAGGTTGCAACGGTGGGTATCGAGAATGCAAGGACTAAGTTTGAAGCCGTCCCCACCGACGCCAACGGCAAAATCTCGTTTGGCGCAGAAGGCAAGGCGATGGTAAATCGCGTGCTCTACCAGCTCGTGGAGACGAAAGCGCCTGACGGCTATGCCGCGGCGGCGCCCACGTGGATCATGCTTAAGGGCAATGCTGACGATGAGGAGTATCAAACTGAGCTCAATAAAGCGAAGAGCATCGTCAAAGACTCCGAAATCATCGGCGATGACAAAAAGGACGAGATCTGGATCTACGACAATCGCCTAACGGGCTCTGCGGTTATTAAAGCAAAGAAAGTGCTTGAAGGTGGAACCTTCAAGGAAGGACAGTTCTCGTTCGAGCTCAAGGACGGCGAGGGCAAGGTACTCCAGACGGTGACTAATAACGCCGAGGGGAACGTCTCTTTTCCCGTCGAGTACAACAAGGCGGGAACCTATACCTACAAGATCTCCGAGGTCGTTCCCAAGGACGCCGAGGGCAACGTCAAGGATCACATTACCTATGACACGACCGAGCACAAGGTTAAGGTTGTCGTGGCTAATGGCGACGGAAAGCTCGATGTCACCGTCACCTACGATAACGACTCTCCGACTCCACCGACCTTTACCAACAAGTATTCGACCACGCTTCCCGAGGCGGGCGGGGCTGGCTTGACTATGACGTATCTGGCCGGCGCTTCGATGCTGTGTTTTGCCGCGACGTGGATGCATGCTCGTCGTCATCGCGATCTGGATCGAGGTGGCCGTCGTGAGTAGGTTTTGCCGCCGCTTGCTGGCTGTCGCGACGATAGTCACGGTTGTCATCCTCTCTTTTGTGGTGTTGCCCGGGACGGCTCATGCTGTCGGTACCGGAGCTATTACGGTGGACGGTAAAGTTGCGACGCGGTATGACACGTATCAGCTCTTTTCGGCGATCGTTGCCGACGATGCTGATGCCGACCAAAAAGTCGCAACTGACGTAACGTGGGCGAATGACGCCGTTCGTCAAGCTGTTCTCCCCGTGCTTCATGATGCGGGGCTCGATAGCTCGGCATCGGGGGCACAAGAGGCTGCCGAATGGATGGATGCCGACGGACACATAACGACCGCGCTGACGGCAAAGCTTGCTCGTGCGATTTGCAATGCCGGCGCAACTTCCGTGGCCCTTAACGCAGGCACGGCGGCCGAGCTGCCCTGTGGCTACTGGCTCATCGTCGCCGACGACGACGCCATCGCCCAGGGCGAGGCCGGCACCGCGCCGATCATGGCCCTGGTCGGCGGCAGCGCCGTCACCGTCAAGCCCAAGGCCGCGACCCCCAAGGTCGCCAAGCATGTGCTGGAGGACAGCACCGCCGCCTGGCAGAAGGCCGCCGACGCCACGGTCGCCGACGACCTGTACTGGCGCCTCTCTGCCACGGTCCCGGCGGGCCTTGCCGCCTACGACACCTATACGGTGCGGTTCGTCGACACCATGGGCGCGGGGCTCGACCCCTCCAAGGTCGCCGCGAGCATGCGCGTGTACGTGGCGGCGGGCGCCGAGGGCGGCTTCGACGCCGTCGCATGTGAGGGCGGTAACGCCAACTCGACGCCGGCTAAAGGGTGGACAGACATTACTTCACAGTGCAAGGTCTCGGTCGAGGGCAATACCTTCGCCGTGCGCACCGGCGACCTGATCACCGTGCTCGGCGGGGCCGACGCCTTCGCCGCGGGCGCCCGCGTGGTTGCTGTCTACAATGCGCCGTTGGGGGCCAATTGCAATCGAGGCGCCACTAAGGGCAACCCCAACGAGGTCTACCTGCGCTACCCGCGCTCTCCCCTCGCCGATCAGTCCGGCGACGCCGGATTCACCCGCACGCCGAGCGATGACGCGTGCGCCTACACCTGGGGACTCAGTCTGATCAAGCGCTCAAGCTCGGACGATAAGCCGCTCGCGGGCGCCAAACTGCGCATCATCGACGACCGCGGTCGCATCCTAACGACTGACGGCTCGTGGTCGACGGATGCCGACGCCTACGTCACCACCGGCGCAGATGGCCATGTGGAATTGAACGGTGTGGACGCGGACGTCTACACCGTCGAGGAAATCGCGGCACCCAAGGGCCACACCGCCTTTGAGGGCAAACGTACGGTGACGGTTACGGCCGAGGGCCTGGACGCTAAACAGGTGGCGGCCGCGAAGCCCAAGGTGACCGTATCGGCCGAAAGCCCTCTGCGGGTTGATACTGCCGATGCTGGGATGGGTTCGATTGAGTTGTCGGTGCTCAACACCCCAAGCAAAGAAGCGAGTCGAGGCTTTATGCCCTCGACGGGAGATAGAACGTTGGTGCTGGTGATGGGCTTGGCTGCCATCGGAGTGGCGGCTATTGTTGTCGCGCTCGTCATCAAGCGAGGAGGAGGTCGCCGTGAAAAATAATTGCCCTCCTGCTCAGTGGCGTACTGCCTCCGTAGCGGGTGACGTGCAGGCCTACCGACCTGATGATCATTGGTTTTGAAAAAGTTACTAGAGAACCCTCCAAGAAAAGCGGGGCACCCGGTCGATGCGATCGGGTGCCCCGCTTCGTTTGTTGGTGCAAAGTAACCTGGCACCTTTGTAGTGGTTGGCGGCTAAGCGGTGGGGAGTCCTGGCGTGTTAGCCGGCTGCTGCGGCTTGAGGCGGGCGTTGCGCCAGATGATCTGGATGATGTAGCCGAGCATAAAGACGAAGGCCACGCCGCTGATGAAGCCGCCTACGAGGGGAAGCCCCGTGAGGGCGCCTGCGATTACGCCACCAACGGCTGCCATGGCGTAGCGGTTCTGGCTGTGTCCGACCATGCGGGCGATTGCGCACCCTGCAAAGGCACTCGACACCAGCGCGATGCCAATAACACCGCACATGAGGGCTCCGGCAAGCGACAGACCAGCGATAGAGATAATTAGCAGTAGGACGGCGGGGGCGATAGCAATCGTACCCAGAAGACCGCTCACCCACAGAGGCATGGGGCGCTGGTGGAGCATGCCGGCGGCGCTGGCGGTCGCGCGCGGAAAGACGAGCTCGAGCAGTAGAGCGACAAAGCAGGTCGAGAGTGCCGCGGCGACGATACCGCCGATGGCATCGTTAACGGTGAAAGTATCCTCGTTCTCGGTGTGGTCGATCTTGAGCGCGCCGACCTCGGCTCCCGCGGCGCGCTCGGGGTCCTCGGAGACGTGCGCGTTCACGGTGCCGGTGATGTGGGCGTTCTTGCCCAGGATGAGCTTGTCGGCCCAAACCTCGACATCGCCCTCGACGGTGCCATCGATGGTCACCGTGTCGCCTGCAAGCGCTGCCGACTTGGTGGAGCCTCGCAGGGCAACCGTCTCGCCTATCGCGTAGAAACAGTTAGCGGTGCTGTCGGAATTGAGAACGACATGCTGGCCAGCAACGGTCACGCTGCCATCAACCGTGGTCTTGGCAATGTCGATGGTGCGTGCCGCCAGACGGACGGCGCCGCCCACCGTGCAGTCGCGGATCGAGAGAGTATCGCCCGTGGCGATGATATCGCGGTCGATGGACGTATCGTCCAAGTTGAGGGCCTGACCTGCCCAGTACAGGTCACCTTCGACGCCGGACGGATTGGCGTCATTGTCGGTCGCAAGTACGTTGCCTGCGGTGTCCGTGCCGGCGAACGACGCCGTGGGAAGCGCGGTGATCGCCAGCGCGATGAGCGCGAACAGGATGGTGATGCGGCCCCATGCTTTACGGCGCTGGGTCAACGGGAATTGATTACAGGGCATAGTGAATCCTTCGTCAGATGCTCGATATGCATCTAACAGGGTACCCAACGCGTGGGCGCTCTAAAAGAACCTCTCGGTTGCATTTCGAGGGGTTGTGTCGTGCTGCCTACTTTTTACGGTGCAAAAAGCGCGCGATGTCTTCTTCGGTGGGGCTTTTGATGTCAAAGCGCAGCGAGAGCCAGCGCAGGCCCATGGTCACGACAACGCATACGACCAGCGCGGCGACATTGCTCATGATGCCGCTCATAACGAGACACACATAGCTTGTCGATCCGGCGATGGCCGCGATGGCATAAAAGTTAGTGCGTTGGAAAATGCCCGGAACCACGCCCATAAAACCGTCGCGCAGCATGCCGCCGCCCACCGCGGTAAAAAAGCCCATCATGATGCACACCGCCGGCGCAAAGCCGTAGACCAGCGCCTTGTCTGCGCCGGTTGCCGCATAAATACCCACCGAGATGATATCGAGCAGGGGAATGAGCTTTTCGGGCTTGTCGACGATTGCCGGGAAGATGTAGATGATGGCCGCGGTGGCGATGGAGAGCGGGAGCGCCATCGGTTGGTTGAGGATGTAGACGTTGCCCACCTGCAGCGTCATATCGCGCAAAAGACCGCCGCCCAGTCCACAGACCACGGCGAGCGCGACGGCGCCCACCAGGTCGAGTTTGTGCTCGCGTGCGACCAACACGCCCGAGATCGATGCCGCGACGACGGCGAACATCTCGAGCCAAAACGGGATGGCAACCATGGCATCCGAGGCGTGTGCGGTAACGATCATAGCGGCGGCAACGGGCAAGATGGGGTCCTTTGAGTTACGGGTTTAGACAATGCCCGTACATAGTACATGTTCGGCGTCGATTGCGACCCTATTGCTCGGCAAACGGTCGGGACTGGGTACGGTCATAGGTTCCATGTTTGGGGATCCGGGTTGATGCTGAACGCGATGGGGGCGCGGTTGAATAGGAGGGATGTCCAAATTTTGAGCTTTGCTCAAAATTTATCCGGTCGGCTTACGCCGACCGCGCTGCGCTAAAAACGCGCCACTGGCGCGTTTTCTTTACGCTTTGCGCCCTGGCGGGTTCGAATCCCTCCTCCTCCGCCGTATCTGTTTGTAAGGGACTCAAAAGAAAAAAGCTCCCGTTGCTGGGAGCTTTCTCAACCAAAATGGCGGAGGAGGAGGGATTCGAACCCTCGTGACCTTATACAGGCCAAACGGTTTTCGAGACCGCCGCATTCAACCACTCTGCCACCCCTCCGCGTGGGGTAAAAACAAAGCAGGCTCGAAGGCCTGCTTTGGAATTAACTGGCGGAGAGTCAGGGATTTGAACCCTGGAGACGCTTTTGACGCCTACACGATTTCCAATCGTGCTCCTTCGGCCACTCGGACAACTCTCCGTTAAATGCGAAAGTTAGTATACACGAGGAATCGCAAGGTGCAAGCCGAAAACTTAGCATTTTTTAAAACGCTTGGCCGCACTTGGCGTTGCAGTGGGGTTTGAGGTGCCAAAAAACGGCTTCCGACCAGCGTGGTTGATCAACTCAATTGTTCAAAAAGGGTATTCATAAGCGACTTGGCAATGAATTTAAAAATCTTTGATTGGTGCTGTGGGCCACTGGTATGCATTTTGCGACCACAGCCTTGTGCCCGTTGACCTGCGGCTTGGCTCAGCTTGTCCCCGCGGCACCGTATCTTGTCCACAAATCCGTCAAGCATTTGGTCGGCATTTGGTTGGAATGCGCATGAAACGTCGTGCGAGTATGGGCATATGTGGAGGTCATGAGGTTGTAGCTGCATATTCTTGCAGCCTAGGAGGTTGAAAGATATTATTACCAAGTCTTTTCCTGCTTCAGGCGCACCTTCACGACCTGAAGCCACATTTGCCCAGAGGAGGTGACAATATGAAGGCTTATGAACTGCTGTTCTTTGTTGACCCGTCGCTCGACCCCGAGACTCGTCTCGCTGTTATGAAGCGTATCGATACCACGATCGCTGAGGGCGCTGGCAAGGTCGACTCCGTTGACGAGTGGGGCAAGCGCAAGCTCGCCTACGAGATCAACGACCTCACCGATGGTGACTACACCCTCATCAACTTCCACGCAGATCCTACCCAGATCGCCGAGCTTGATCGCGTCCTGCGCATCACCGACGCTGTGGTCCGCCACATGATCGTCCGTCGCGACGACCAGGAGTAAGACTGTCGTTTTGGACTGGGCTTGTGCCCCAAGAGGAAGTAGTGAGTTATGAGCATCAATCGAGTGAACATCACCGGTAACCTCACCCGCGATCCCGAGCTGCGCGCCACCGCCGGCGGAACCCAGGTTCTGTCCTTTGGCGTCGCCGTGAACGATCGTCGCCGCAACGCGCAGACTGGCGAGTGGGAGGACTATCCCAACTTTGTCGACTGCACCATGTTCGGCACCCGCGCCGAGGCCGTGAGCCGTTTCCTGGCAAAGGGAAACAAGGTCGCGATCGAGGGCAAGCTGCGCTACAGCTCTTGGGAGCGCGACGGCCAGCGCCGGAGCAAGCTTGAGGTCATCGTCGATGAGATCGAGTTTATGAGCTCCCGTGGTGGCCAGGGTGGCTACGACCAGGGCGGTTACGCCCCCGCAGCTCCCGCGCCCGCAGCACGTCCTGCCGCACCGGTGGCTACGCCGCCCGCGGTCGACGTCTACGATGAGGACATCCCGTTCTAAGGGTTGTTCACCTATTTTTGAGTGAGAGGCGGCTTCGGTTCGCCGAAGTTGCCAAACGAAAGGTATTTTGACATGGCTAATGATTTTTCTGCACGTCAGCCGCGTCGTAAGTACTGCCAGTTCTGCAAGGAGAACACTGAGTTCATCGACTATAAGGACACTCAGCTTCTCCGTAAGTACATGACCGACCGTGGCAAGATCAAGCCCCGTCGCGTCACTGGCGCTTGCACGCAGCATCAGCATGACATCGCCAACGCCATCAAGCGCGCCCGCGAGATGGCTCTCCTGCCGTACACCGTCCCCGTGGTTTCCTCTCGTGGCAACCGCGACCGCGGCTAAGAAGGGAGACGCATCATGAAGGTTATTCTTCTCGATGAGATCAAGGGCAAGGGCGGCGAGGGTGACGTCGTAGAGGTCGCTCAGGGTTACGCTGAGAACTTCCTGTTCCCCAAGAAGCTCGCTGTTGCCGCCACCAAGGGCAACCTCAAGCAGCTTGACGAGCGTCGCAACAACATCGCCAAGCGCGAGGCCGTTCGTCTGGCTACCGCCAACGAGACCAAGGCTGCCTTCGAGGGCAAGACGGTCACCGTTGACGTCAAGGTCGGCGACGAGGGCATCCTCTTTGGCTCCGTTACCGCCGCTATGATCGCTGACGCCATCAAGGCTCAGCTCGGTATGGACATCGACCGCAAGCGCGTCGAGCTCGGTAAGCCCATCAAGGTTGCCGGTGCCCACACCGTTGCCATCTCGCTGTACCGCGAGATCAAGGCCGAGGTTGTCGTTCTCGTCGGCGTTACCGCCGAGGAGCTCGCTGCCGAGGCTGAGGTCGAGGAGGCCGCTGAGGTCGCCGAGGCCGAGACCGCCGAGGTCGAGACTGAGGCTGCTGCCGAGTAGCATTTGCTGCAACGCAACAATCTTGTTCTAAGAAGGGCGCTCTGGGAAACCAGGGCGCCTTTTTGTTTTTTGCGCTGAGTGAGTGTCATGGTGAACGTTGCGTCGAAGTCCTATATACAGGACCGTTCATCCGTTTGGTTCGGTGATGATTGGCGGCGCGCGGCGCGTTTTGGGACCGTGGCTGATACTATGGATGCTCGCAAGCGATATGAATGAGGATGCTCATGGCATATGACGATAGGGAGACCGGGCTGACGGTCGAGGACCGCGGCTCAAAGTTGGGTCTTCCCCAAAACCAAGATGCAGAGGCCAATGTACTGGCCGCTATGCTGCTATCGCCCGAGGTGGTCGAAGAGGCCCAGGTCGAGCTGCAGCCCGATGACTTCTACCGGCCCATTCATAAGACCATCTATACCGCGATGGTCGATATGTACAACAGCCGCATTCCCATCGACTCCATCTCGCTGATCGATTACCTGCGAAGCATCAACAAGCTCGATGCCATGGGCGGCGAAGCGTACATTTTGGAGTTGATGGGTCAGACCCTGTCGCTCGTCAACTGGCAGCATCATGCCGCCATCGTTCGCCGCGATTCGATGCTGCGTGAGCTGATCGGTGCCACCAACGAGATCAACGCGCTGGCATATAATGCCCCCACCGACACCAAAGAGGTTGTCGAGCTGGCCGAGAGCAAGCTGCTCAAGGTTACGGCGCGCGAGGTCAAGTCGAGTTACAAGACGTTGACCGAGTTTATGGTCGAGGCCTATAACGAGGCCGAGGAAGTGTGCCAGGCCGGTGGCCAGGCTGCGGGCGTGCCCACGGGCTTCCCGTCGCTCGACCGCATGCTCATGGGCTTCCGCGAGGGTCAGCTCATCATTATCGGCGCCCGTCCTGCTGTAGGTAAGACGTCGTTCGCTCTGAACCTGGCACTTAACGCTGCCGCTGCTGGTTATACCGTCGGCTTCTTCTCGCTGGAGATGTCGGGCAAGGAAATTGCCCAGCGTCTGATTTGCGCCTACGCCATGATCTCGATCAGTGACTTCCGCATGGGCCGTATTAGCCCCGAGCAGTGGGCCAATATCAACGAGGCCACGCAGACCTTGTCTAAGCTCGACATTCTGATTGACGATACGCCCGGCACCACGGTGACCGAGATCCGCGCCAAGAGCCGCCGCATGCTCCACAACAAGGAGAAGGCCATCATTATCCTGGACTACCTGCAGCTGGTGAGTCCTCCGCCGGGACGTCGCTCCGAGAGCCGTACCGTCGAGGTCTCCGAGATGTCGCGTGGTTTAAAGATCATGGCCAAGGAGCTTAAGATCCCGCTCATTGCGCTGTCGCAGCTGTCGCGTCAGGTCGAGTCCCGTACCGGCAAGCGCCCGCAGCTGTCCGACCTGCGTGAATCGGGCTCCATCGAGCAGGACGCCGACATCGTTATGTTCTTGGACCGCTCCGCCGATGAGGCCGAGGCCTCGCGTGACGATCGACCCGACGAGGGCGTTACGCGTATCGTCGTGGCCAAGAACCGTTCGGGCCCGATCGGTGACGTCGACCTGATGTTCCTGCCGGCATCCACCAAGTTCTATGAGCTTGATGGGGCGCATACCGAGGAGTAGGACAGGCGCCCGTTGCACGGGTATACTGGGAATGTTTTGTGCTTCTGCGTGCCGGCGTGGCGCGTAGACAGTCCATGAATGTAAGGAGTAAACATGCCGTCAACCGTTTTGGTCGGTGCCCAGTGGGGCGATGAGGGCAAGGGTAAGATCTGTGACCTGGTCGCCGGCGACTTCGATGCCGTCGTGCGCTATTCGGGCGGTAATAACGCCGGCCACACCATCGTCGTCAACGGCAAGAAGTACGGCCTGCACCAGGTGCCCTCCGGCATCATGTATTCCGACCATATGTCGGTGATCGGTAACGGCTGCGTCGTCAACCCCAAGGTTGTCCTTGAGGAGATTGACATGTTCGAGGCCGACGGCATCACCACCAAGAACCTCAAGATCAGTGGCAACGCGCACATCATCATGCCGTACCACATCGATCTGGATGGTGCTTTTGAGCAGAAGCTCGGCAAGAAGAACATTGGTACCACCAAGCGCGGCATCGGTCCGTGCTACCAGGACAAGATGGCCCGCATCGGCCTGCGCATGCAGGACATGCTGGACGAGGCGCTGTTCCGCGACAAGCTGGAGACCGCTCTTGCCCGCGTGAATCCCGAGCTGGAGCTCATCTACCACCTGCCCACCTACACCGTGGACCAGATCTGCGACGAGTACCTGCCCATGGCCGAGCGCCTGCGCCCCTACATCACCGAGACGAGCCTGCTGCTCAACAACATGATCGACGAGGGCAAGGACCTGCTGTTCGAGGGCGCCCAGGCAACGCTGCTCGACATTGACCACGGCACCTATCCGTACGTGACGTCTTCCAACTGCACCGCCGGCGGTGCCATCACCGGCTCCGGCGTCGGTATGAAGAATGTCGACCGCGTGCTGGGCGTCATGAAGGCCTATATCACCCGCGTCGGTTCGGGCCCCATGCCCACCGAGCTTTCCTATGAGTCCGAGGCCGGCCATACGCTGACCGAGGAGGGCTATGAGTACGGCGTGACCACCGGCCGTCGCCGTCGCTGCGGTTGGTTCGATGGCCCCATCGCCAACTACGCCTCGCGTGTCAACGGCCTCACCGATATCGCCATGACCAAGCTCGACGTGCTTTCGGCCTTCGATACCATCAAGGTGTGCGTTGCCTACGACGTCGACGGCGAGCGTTACACGAGTGTGCCCGAGCATCAGGTGCGCTTTGAGCATGCCAAGCCCATCTACGAGGAGCTCCCGGGCTGGAAGTGCGATATCACCGGTTGCCGCAGCTTTGACGAGCTGCCGCAGGAGGCTCAGGACTACGTGGCGTTTATCGAGGATCTGGCACACACCCGCGTGACGTTCATTGGCGTCGGCGCCGGTCGCGAGCAGATCATCAACCGATTCTGGAAGTAATCGGCACTATTCGGTTATTGCGATATACCCCTTTGCAGCCCAAGCGGGCGGCCGAGGGGTATATTTGCTTGCAAAGGGCTCGCGCGGAGCGGGCCGTTCATCCATAGAGGAGGCACCCTTGAAGGCGGACACTCAAACCATCGACATCCTGTTGTTGGGCAGCGGCGGCCGCGAGCATGCTCTGGCAGCAAAGCTCGCAGCATCACCGCGCGCCGGCAAGCTCTACATCGCGCCGGGTAACGGCGGCACCGCGAGCTGCGGCGAGAACGTTGTTCTCGACGATTGCGATCCTGCGGCCGTGGCGGCGTTTGCCCAGAGCCACGGATGCGGACTCGTGGTAATTGGCCCCGAGGCTCCGCTCGTGGCGGGCGTGGCCGACGCCGTGCGCGCGGCGGGTATTCCCTGCTTTGGCCCGGGTGCCGAGGGCGCCCAGATGGAGGGCTCTAAGCTGTTCTCCAAGCAGCTCATGGAGCGTGCGGGCATTCCGACGGCAGCCTATGGTTCGTTTACCGACGAGGCTTCGGCTCTCGCCTACGTGCGCGAGCAGGGCGCCCCGCTGGTCGTCAAGGCCGACGGCCTTGCCGCGGGCAAGGGCGTTATCGTGGCGACCGAACTTGAGCAGGCCGAGGAAGCCGTACGCGAGTGCTTTGGCGGCACCTTTGGCGATGCCGGCAACACCGTGGTTATCGAGGAGATGCTGACCGGCCCCGAGTGCTCGCTGCTGGCCTTTACCGACGGCAAGACCGTGCGCCCCATGGCCACCTCGCAGGACCACAAGCGCGCGCTCGAGGGCGACAAGGGTCCCAACACCGGTGGCATGGGCGTCTACAGCCCGGTGCCCATCGTGACTGACGAGGAGCACGCCACCATGGTGAAGGTCATGGAGCAGACCGTGGCCGAGCTCGCTGCCGAGGGCATCGACTACCGCGGCTGCCTGTATGGCGGCTTTATGCTCACTCCCGCCGGCCCCAAGGTGCTGGAGTTCAACGCCCGCTTTGGTGATCCCGAGACGCAGGTCGTGCTGCCGCGCCTTAAGAACGACCTGGTCGAGGTCATGCTGGCTTGTGCCAACTGCGAGCTCGATCAGATTGAGCTCGACTGGCGTGACGAGTGGGCCGTGGCCGTTGTCCTGACGAGCGCGGGCTACCCCGGCAGCTACGAGAAGGGCAAGGTCATCACCGGTATCGCCGATGCCGAGGCCATGGAGAACGTGACCGTATACCACGCGGGCACTGCCGTGGTGGACGGTCAGCTCGTGACCAATGGTGGCCGCGTGCTTGCCGTGACCGCTCTGGGCGACACGTTCGAGAACGCTCGCAACCTTGCCTACGAGGCCTGCGAGAAGATTGATTTTGAGGGCAAGACCCTGCGTCACGACATCGGCCTGCGCGCGCTGCGCGGTCGCGACGCCTGGGATGCCTAAAATCCGAGAGGAATGAGACGGATGGACGAGAAGAACGAAGAGCTCGTGGACGCGCAGATCGTCGAAGAGGACAGCCGCATGTATGGGCACGCCGAGGGCGAGCCTGGTGGCGAGGTCGCTGACGAGCCGGCGCTGGTGTTGGGCGATGACGACCCGCACGATGCCGAGCTGCACGAGAAGATTCTTTCGGAGGAGTGCGCCTGGAAGGGCAAGATTCTCGACGTCCACCGGCTTGAGGTTGAGCTGCCCAACGGTCACCGCAGCGCCCGCGATATCGTTCGCCATCCGGGTGCGGCGGCCGTTGTGGCACTGACCGAGAGCGGCAAGATCGTACTGGTGCGTCAGTACCGCACCGCCATCGACCGCGTGACGGTCGAGATTCCTGCCGGCAAGCTCGACCCGGGCGAGGACCCGCTCGATTGCGCCAAGCGCGAACTGCATGAGGAGACGGGCTTTAGGGCTGGTCGTATTCGCTTTTTGACGTCGATTGTCACGTCCTGCGGTTTTTGCGATGAGATCATCCATATCTACTTGGCTACCAAGCTTGAGTTCGACGCGCCCAACCCCGATGATGACGAGTTTGTCAACGTGGACCTGGTGCCGCTGCACGAGCTGATCGATGCCGTGCTCGACGGCAAGATCGAAGACGCCAAGACCGTCGTAGGCGCCTTGGCCTGCGATAGCATCGCGCACCGCCTTGGGGGCACGGAGCTTTAACGAGTGGGGATAGCCCTGGGACAAGTACTACTGATTGCTTTGTCCCAGGGCCTTACGTTGCTGATATTTCTTTGAGGATCACATGCTGAAGAGGTTTCTTTCGTATTACGAGCCCCAGATGGGGCTTTTTGTTGCTGATACTGTCTGTGCTCTGGTGCTTGCCGCCATTGACCTGGCGTTCCCCATTATCCTGCGCAATTTGACCGGTGGGCTGTTTACTCAGGGTCAGGCTGCCATTATGCAGGCGCTCGGCATGATCGCGGTGGGCTTGGTACTGATGTATGCCGTCCGCTGCGCCTGCCGCTACTTTGTGAGCTATTGGGGTCACGTGATGGGCGCGCGCATGGAGTCCAAGATGCGCGAGGACCTGTTCGACCAGTATGAGCGCTTTAGCTTTGCGTACTTCGACCGCAACAGCTCGGGCGACATGATGAGCCGCGTGGTCAACGACCTGTTCGATATCTGCGAGGCGGCGCATCACGTGCCCGAGTGGATCATCATCTGCGGCATCGAGATTATCGGCTCGTTTGTGATCCTCTTTACCATCGCTCCGGTGCTGGCGCTTGCCATGGCCGTGGTGACGGCGGCGTTTGCGGTCGTCATGTTTTGGCAGAACATGCGCATGCGCGAGGTCTTTAGCGACAACCGCAAAAAAATCAGCGGCATCAATGCACAGCTGCAGGATTCTCTGGCGGGCATGCGCGTGGTCAAGAGCTTTGCCAACGAGGAGACCGAGCGTGCCAAGTTCCGTGCCTCTAACGACCGCTACCTTTTGTCCAAGGAGAACATGTATCACGCCATGGGCGTCTATACCGCGACGTATGGCCTGCTCTCGGGTGTGCTCTATGTGATCGTAGTGCTGCTGGGCGGATGGCTGGTCGCCCAGGGACAGCTACAGGCGGTCGATATGGCGACCTTCGCACTCTATATTTCGCTGTTCTGCACGCCGCTTGAGACGCTCGTCAATTCGGCCGAAACGTATCAGAAGGCTATCGCCGGCTTTAAACGTATGGACGAGGTGCTCTCGACCGCGCCGGATATCCAGGACAAGCCGGGCGCTACGGATCTGCAGGTGACTGCCGGCGCCGTGGAGTATCACGACGTGTGCTTTAACTACGAGGATGTCGAGCTGGGCGAGGGCTATGCCGACGAGCGTCCCGTTATCGACCATATGGACCTGTCCATCAAGCCCGGGCAGACCATCGCTTTGGTTGGCCCTTCGGGCGGCGGCAAGTCCACAACCTGTTCGCTGCTGCCGCGCTTTTATGACGTGGCTGCCGGATCCATTAGCATCGACGGCCAGGACGTGCGTGATGTGACGCAGCAGAGCCTGCGTCGCGCCATCGGCCTGGTGCAGCAGGATGTCTATCTGTTTGACGGTACGATTGGCGAGAACATCGCCTACGGCAAGCCGGGCGCTACGGCGGAAGAGATCGCCGAGGCGGCCCGTCGTGCCAACATCGATGCCTTTATCGAGTCGCTTCCACAGGGCTATGACACGGTCGTGGGCGAGCGCGGCAGCCGTCTTTCGGGCGGACAGAAGCAGCGCGTTGCCATCGCGCGTGTGTTTCTCAAGAATCCCAAAATCTTGATCTTGGACGAGGCGACGAGTGCTTTGGATAACGAGAGCGAGGAGGCGGTGCAGGAGTCGCTCGAAGAGCTGGCACGCGGCCGTACCACAATCATCATCGCCCACCGTCTCTCGACCATTAAACACGCCGATGAGATTGCGACCGTTGAGCATGGTCGCGTTGTGGAGCGTGGCACGCACGAGGAGCTTCTCGCCCGTGGCGGCACCTATGCCCGTTACTATCGAATGCAGTTCGAAGGTGCGCGTGCGCACGAGCTCGACTGATTGATATGACAGGAAGTTTATGGCTGACAAGAACCCTTTGACTCCGGAAGAAGTGACGGAGTTATTCTCCGAAATCGATGCATCCGGTGTCTTGGATCCCACGCTTGCCAAAAAGCGAACTGAGCGCATGCGTGAGAAGGAGGCCGCGGCCAAGCGCGGTGACAAAGCGGCGCTAGCGCAGCTGCGCAGCGAGGACCGCGCGAGCCAGGCAAAACATATCGACCCGCTGTCCGAGGACGATCCTTCGGGCTCGCAGGTGAGCCATACCATTACGAAGACCGCGATGGCCGTGGTCATCGGTATTTTGGTGCTGATCGTGGGCATGCAGATCGGCTACGGCGTGATGCGCCGTCTGAATACCGCCAACCTGTCCGAGAGCGTTTCGGTTGATACCGTTTCGACGGCGCTGAAGGGCGGCCTTGAGTGGGGCAACGGCTTTACGCAGTTCCCGCTCGACTTTACCGTCGATGAAGCCGATGAGCGTACGGGCACGGTCGAGGTGACGGTGTTGGACACATCGTCTGCCAACGAGCTCGAGCTGCTGTCCAACGGGCAGATTCAGGCCGCGGCGCTTGCGACCAACGCGTTGCTCAACGATAAGATCGACCGCGTGGTGTATAACGTTCACGCCTATATCGACGAGGATAGCAACATTCAGCACGATTCCTTCTTTGGCATGTTCCCCGCGCGCGGCCACCAGAGCGCCATTTTGACGTTCGTGTGGACCAAGAGCTCATCCAACGCCACGAGTATCGACTGGAAGATGCGCATCGTGAGTATGGATGACACCATCGCCGAGCGCATTCAGAAGCAGGTGAACTCGGTGTCGTCGTTGATTGAGGACCCGGTGGTGAGCCAGACCAAGATTGACGAGGAAAAAGCCGAGCGCGATCTGGAGCATCGTCTGCATGGCCGCGAGATTTTCCGTGGCGGCAAGCCCGATCGCACACCGTCCGAACTGCTGGAGCAGGACAAGAAAAAATAAGACGCCATCATCCCGCGTGAGCCACAAGCCCCGCGGGATGATTTTTCTGGGACGGGGATTAAAAAACATTATGCATAGAAAGTCATAATTATCATTTCGTAAACATTTCGATGAAATTAACGCCATGAGGCATGCTTGCGGTTACAATACCGCGAGGCCTAACTACACACCTTTAAGCCGGTCCTGTGAGACCGGGAAGGAGAATTATGGCGAACAACCATACCGCGGGCGCTGCCGCCCGCACCTTCGCGCCCAGCGAGCTTTGCCAGCGTATGCTGGCCAAAACCAGCAAGGGCACCTGTGGTCCCTGCATCCTGTATCTTGAGGATGGGACCATTTTTTATGGACGTGCATGCGGCGCCGAGGGCACCGCGACCGGCGAAGTCTGCTTCAACACCTCGCTCGAGGGCTACTTTGAGGTCATGACCGACCCGAGTTATGCCGGCCAAATCGTAACCATGACCTATCCGCAGATCGGCAACTACGGTATCGACGAGACCGACGTCCAGTCGGCCTTCCCCGGCGACGCCGTGCGCTCTGCGAGCGCTCCGGCCATGCGCGGCATGATCGTTCGCGACATGTGCGCCACGCCTTCTAACTGGCGCTCGGCCGTCAGCGTGCCGGAGTACCTGCGCGCACACGGCATCGTTGCTATCGAGGGTGTCGACACCCGCGCTCTGGTGCGCCATCTGCGCGACAATGGTTCCAAGATGGGCATTATCTCGACCGAGATCTTCGACGTCGACGAGCTTGCCGAGCGTCTGGCCGCAGCGCCTACGCTGGTAGGCGAGAACCTGGTCAAGACCGTAAGTTGCCCCGCGCCTCATGAGTTTGTGGCCGCCGACCTGCCTGCCACGCATGGCTTTGCGCTTTCGGCTGCCGCTCCTGCCCGTCACAAAGTGGTCGCCTACGACTGCGGTGTGAAGCGCGGCATTCTGGAAGGGCTGGTCCGCGCCGGCTGCGACCTTACCGTCGTGCCGTGGAATACGCCCGCGAGCGAGGTGCTCGACATGAATCCCGACGGCGTCTTTTTGTCCAATGGCCCCGGCGACCCCGACGCCGTGGTGGAGACCTACGAGCAGGTGCAGCAGCTGATCGGCAAGGTGCCGGTCTTTGGTATTTGCCTTGGTCACCAGATGATCAGCCTGGCCTGCGGCGCCCAGATGGAAAAGCTTAAGTTCGGTCACCGCGGTGGCAACCAGCCGGTCATGAACCTGGTAAGCCGTCGCGTGGAGATCACCGCACAAAACCATGGCTTTGGCCTGCTGTTCCCCAGCTTGGGCAAGCTTGTCCCCGAGCTTTCCGGCGGCGAGACCGAGCATGCGGCCGATGGAGATCTGCGCGTCTGGGTGCGCCGCGGAATCGCGCCGGTCGTGATGAACGAGCGCTTTGGCCGCATTCGCCTGACGCATGTGAACCTCAACGACGGCACCGCCGAGGGCATCCAGCTACTCGACGCACCGTGCTTCTCGGTCCAGTACCACCCCGAGGCCTCGCCTGGCCCCACCGATGCCCACTATCTCTTTACCGCCTTTACGCGACTCATGGACGGCGAGGAGAACTACCTGGACATCGACACCGCGAAGGACCGCCTTGCCGGCTGGAACTTTGCTGAGCCCGAGACCGCTGAGACCGAGGAGAACTAATATGCCTAAACGTACTGACATCAAGCGCATCCTCGTCATTGGCTCGGGCCCCATTGTCATTGGCCAGGCCTGTGAGTTCGACTACTCCGGTGCCCAGGCCTGCAAGGTGCTCAAGGAGGATGGCTTTGAGGTCATCCTGGTCAACTCCAACCCGGCGACCATCATGACCGACCCGGGCTTGGCCGACCGCACCTATGTCGAGCCCATCACTGCCGAGTTTATCGAGCGCGTAATCAAGAAAGAGCGCCCGGACGCGCTGCTGCCCACGCTGGGCGGCCAGACCGGTCTGAACGCCGCCGTCGAACTGGCAAAGGACGGCACGCTCGACAAGTACGGCGTCGAGATGATCGGCTGCGACCTTGCCGCCATCGAGCGCGGCGAGGACCGCAAGCTCTTTAACGAGGCCATGGCCGAGATCGGCCTGGAGGTCGCGCGCTCGGGCTATGCCTACAGCGTGGCAGACGCCGAGGCCATCGCCGAGCGCGTGGGATATCCCTGCGTGCTGCGTCCGAGCTTTACCCTCGGCGGCGCCGGTGGTGGCATCGCGCATACTCACGAGGAGCTCGTCTCCATCGTGAGCCAGGGCCTGGAGCTCTCACCTGCCCACGAGGTGCTGGTTGAGGAGTCCATCGAGGGCTGGAAAGAGTATGAGATGGAGGTCATGCGTGACCACGCCGGCAACGGCATCATCGTGTGCTCCATCGAGAACCTCGACCCCATGGGTGTGCATACCGGCGACTCCATCACCGTGGCGCCGGCGCAAACCCTCTCCGACCTGGAGTATCAGCGCATGCGCGTGGCCTCGCTCGCCATTCTGGAGAAGATCGGCGTCGAGACCGGTGGCTCCAACGTGCAGTTTGCCGTGAACCCCAGCACCGGTCGCTTGATCGTCATCGAGATGAACCCGCGCGTGAGCCGTTCGTCCGCGCTGGCCTCCAAGGCCACGGGTTTCCCCATCGCTAAGGCCGCCGCGCGCCTGGCTGTGGGCTACACGCTCGACGAGATCGTCAACGACATTACCAAGGCAACGCCTGCCTGCTTTGAGCCCACGATTGACTACTGCGTTGTCAAGGTGCCGCGCTTTGCCTTCGAGAAGTTCAAGGGTACCGACCCCACGCTCACCACGCGCATGAAGGCCGTGGGCGAGATCATGGCGATCGGCCGCACCTTTGAGGAGGCCTTTGGCAAGGCCATGCGCTCGCTGGAGGACGGCCACCAGGGTATCTGCGCCGGTGGCAAGGAGGGTGCCGATAAGCTGAGCGACGACGAGCTCGCTCAAGCCGTGGCAACCCCGACCGAGCACCGCATCTTCTTTGTGGTCGAGGCCCTGCGTCGCGGCTGGGACATCGCCCGCATCCATGCCATCTGCGGTATCGATCCGTGGTACCTCAACCGTATCAACGACATGGTGCAGGTCCAGGAGAGCATCCGCGGCCTGCGTGTGGAGGATATCGACGCCGACGCGATGCGCCTGCTCAAGCAGTACGGCACGAGCGATGCCGAGATCGCCGCGCTGACCGGCTCGGACGAGCGCTTTGTGCGCGCCTACCGCAAGGGCCTGGGCGTGGTTCCCAGCATGAAGACGGTCGATACCTGCGCTGCGGAGTTCTCGAGCGCCACGGAGTACCACTACAAGACGTACGAGAACATCTACCGCACGAGCCCGGATGCCAAGAAGCGCGTGGCTCCCGACGAGACCACGCCGGCGGACAAGCCCAAGGCGATGATCCTGGGCGCCGGCCCCAACCGCATTGGACAGGGTATCGAGTTCGATTACTGCTGCGTGCACGCGAGCTACGCGCTGGCGGCCCGCGGCTTTGAGACCATCATGGTCAACTGCAACCCCGAGACCGTCTCGACCGACTACGACACGTCCGACCGCCTTTACTTTGAGCCGCTCACCTACGAGGACGTCATGGACGTTATCGATGTTGAGCGCCCCGACGGCGTCGTGGTGACGCTCGGCGGCCAGACCCCGCTTAAGCTGGCGCGCATGCTCGAGGAGAGCGGCGTGAACATCATGGGTACCAAGCCCGATGCCATCGACTTTGCCGAGGACCGCGAGCGCTTCGCCGCTCTGCTCGACAAACTGGGCATCATGTACCCGCCGGCGGGTCAGGCCACCTCGTTTGAGGAGGCCGAGGCCGTTGCCGCACACATTGGCTACCCGCTGCTGGTGCGTCCGAGCTACGTGCTGGGCGGCCGCGGCATGATGATCGCCTACGATGCCGAGCATCTGCGCGATTACATGGCCGAGGCTGCGCGCATTAGCCCCGACTACCCGGTGTATCTGGATCGCTTCTTGGAGGGTGCGATCGAGTCCGATGTCGACGCCCTGTGCGATGGCGAAGAGGTCTACATCGGCGGCATTCTGGAGCATATCGAGGAGGCCGGTATTCACTCCGGCGACTCTGCGACCTGCATTCCGCCGTTCAGCTTTAGCGAGAGCCTGCAGGCAAAGCTCCGCGAGACCACGCGCCGCATCGCGATGGCGCTGGGCGTACGCGGCCTGGTCAACGTGCAGTACGCCATCAAGGGCGAGACCGTCTACGTGATCGAGGCCAACCCGCGTGCCAGCCGCACCGTGCCGTTTATCTCCAAGGCCACCGGCGTGCCGCTGGCCAAGTGCGCGGCGCGTATCATGGCGGGCGATTCCATCGCCAGCCTGGGCCTGCCGAGCGACGAGCGTCAGCTGGACTGGTTCTGCATGAAGGAAGCCGTTATGCCCTGGGGCCGTTTCCCGGGCGCCGACGTTATCCTGGGGCCCGAGATGAAGTCTACGGGCGAGGTCATGGGTATCGCCAAGAGCTATCCCGAGGCATATGCCAAGACGCAGCTGGCGATTGACTACAAGCTGCCCGACCCGAGCGCCGGCAAGGTGTTCATTAGCGTGTGCGACCGCGACAAGCGTCATATCCTTTCGGTCGCGCGTATCCTGCGTTACCTGGGCTTTGACATCTGCTCCACCGAGGGCACGGCGCGCGTGCTGCGCGGCGGCAACGTGACCTGCGAGGTTGTGGAGAAGATCAGCGGCCCGCACGACGGCGAGCGTCCCAACATCGGCGACCTCATCGCCGATGGCAAGATTGCGGTGATCATTAATACGCCATACGGCCCGGGCTCGCGTGGCGACGGTTATCTGCTGCGCACCGAGGCCGTGCGCCGCGGCGTGACCTGCGTGACCGCGATGTCTGCCGCCAACACGTACGTGAGTGCCATCGAGGCCGTGCGCGAGGACCAGCAGGGTCACGGCAGCGCCAACGACATGGGCATGGACGTCATCGCCCTGCAGGACCTGCCGCAGCACACGGTTTAGGTCGAGCTGCCCGGCCGGGGCGGGAGGGGCCGAGATTTCCCCCTTTCGCTCCGGCTGCAAGCAGAGTCGCTCAGGAGGAAACTCGGCCCCTCTCGCCCCGACGCACTGTGTCTAGACGGACTGCACCTCCTGTTTTTAGAGATAAATACCATTTAGCGGTGATATTCAACCGTTCAAGATATTGTGTAATGGCATATTACGTCATATGACGTAATATGCCATAAGCAGTCAAGGATGATTGTCTGCGTTCAAGTCGAGAAAGGGGCAAAATGATTAAACTGTGCCGCGTCGATAGCCGGTTAGTGCATGGGCAGACCGTGTTCTCTTGGTATCCAGCGCTTAAAGCAAACGCTATTCTTGTGGTTTCAGATGAGTACGCCGCAAGCAAAGAGCGAATTCAAGCGCTGCGAATTGCAAAACCCGCTGATGCCAAATTGGTTGTCAAAAGTGTAGAAGATTCCATCGTGGCCCTTAACGGAAGCGCGGTGGATAAATACGAGCTAATTGTTGTTACGGGAAATGTACATGACGCCTGTGAAGTTGCGCGTGCGTGTCCAAAAATAACGTCTGTGAATTTAGGCGGCGCTCGACCGTTGGGGGATAGCGTAAAGGAGCTTGGCCCTGCTGTGCGCCTTTCCCAATCCGATATTAATGAAATTAAGAAAGCCATGGCTGATGGAATCGAGTTCGAGGTAAGGCAGGTTGCTAGTGAGAAAAAACGCATCGTAACAAGTTTTGATTTGTAGGAAGAGAGAGAAATATGCTGCTTCAGGCTTTTCTGGTTGGTCTTGCTGCTGCTATAGGTCAATCGGATTATTTGCTCGGTACCGCGATGGTCGAGCGTCCGATTGTCCTCGGAGCGATTGTCGGTATTTTTTTGGGTGATATTCCGACTGGCGTTATTGTTGGTTTCCAGCTCGAACTCGCGTTTATGGGGGTCTGGCAGGTTGGTGCTGCCGTGCCGCCCAACGTAATTGTTGGTTCAGTTTTGGGAACAGCCTTTGCGATTACTATGGGTGCGGGTCCCGAGACCGCTCTGACTATTGCTATGCCCACTGCGGTGCTTGCCGGCATGTTTGACAGCCTTATGTATAGCGTTGTTACGCCTCCTATGGCTGTCTGGGCTGATCGTGGTGCCGAAAAGGACGACCCCAAAACGATTGCAGCCGCTATGTGGACCAATGGAATTCTCTACATCATTGCGCTTGGCTTGATTTGCGGCGTGGCTTTTTACGTTGGAAATGATGCTGTTCAGGCGCTGATTGACGCCATCCCTGATTGGCTTACGAATGGGCTTACGATCGCAACGGGTATTCTGCCCGCGCTTGGATTTGCGCAGCTTATGTCAATCCTGTCCACCAAGGAGCTGAGCTTCCTATTCTTTGGAGGCTTCTTGCTGAGTGCCTATCTAAATATTCCGACGATCGGTATCGTGGCGTTTTCGCTGATCCTGATTGGGATCCTCAATATGGCTCACATTTTTATGCCTGCCAGTGCGGCGGTCGCTAAGGAGGTTGACGATGACAACGAATTCTAATGATGTTCTTGAGCTCTCGCCGGAGTCAAATAAATCGACCGATAAGAGAATAACCAAGAAAGACTTAAAGGCGTTATTTTGGCGTAGCTTTCCACTCAACATCATGTGGAGCTTTGACCGACAAATGAACGTTGGTTTCTGCTACGACATGATTCCGGTAATCAAGCGGTTATACGATAAGCCCGAAGATCGGATCGAGGCATATAAGCGTCATCTTGAGTTCTACAATATTCAAGTTACGTTTAATCCTCTGGTCGCCGGCATTGTGGCCTCCATGGAGGAGGAGAACGCCAACAATCAGGACTTTGACGCCGCCTCAATTAACGCCATGAAAGCATCGCTTATGGCTCCGCTTTCCGGTATTGGAGATTCGCTGATCGCCAGTACGCTTCGCATGATTGCGACGGGCGTTGTGACGGGACTTTGCCTTTCGGGCAGTCTGCTCGGCCCAATCCTGTTCCTGCTTCTTTATAATGTCCCAACGATCCTGATCCGCTGGTTTGGGCTTCAGTATGGTTATTCGCTTGGCAGTGGCATGATTTCAAAGCTGAACGATTCTGATGCAATGCGCAAAGTTACGTCCGGCCTGGCGATTGTGGGACTAATGGTAGTTGGTGGAATGGTAGCGACCACCGTTGCAGTTACCACTCCGCTCGCTCTTAACTTCGGCGACACCGCGTTTAAGTTGCAGGAAACGCTCGACGGGATATTCCCGGCTCTTTCGCCGCTCTGCGCGTTCGGAATCATGTGTCTTTGCAATAAGAAACAGGTCAAAATAATTTGGCAGATTGTGGGCATTCTCGCTGCTGGTATTGTGCTCGGCGTCCTGGGGATTTTGGGCTAGAGAAGGCGTCCATCTTTTGAGATGCTGAACTCGAAGGACGATGCGTCTGCTCGCCAAACGGTTTTTGAATAGTGGAGCGGCATCTCATCGCAGGCATATGTGACGTGCTCGACAACGCTCACGGGGGCTCCAACGATATAACCGAGAAGGCTTGCTTCTTGGAGCCCCGCTATTCCTGCGGTGATTTTGAGCTTCTCAATACCGGTTGCGATGCTGTAATGGTTGGCGATCAGGTCGAAAAGACTGGCATTGTCTGTGAGAAGCTCCAGCAGTCCGGGTAGAGTGCTCTGCGTTGCATAAACGGTGTCGATGGCGCAGGGGGCATTTTCGATATAAACCAAGCGCGCAACTCGTTGCACTACGGTTCCGTTGTCAATTTTGAGCTCCCGTGCAATGTGGGCATCAGCCTTGATTAAGCCTGTTTCCAAGATGGACTTGGTTGTTTTATCGCCGTATTGGGGGTCGGCGCTCAAATTGAAAATGGTGCTTGTTCCTCGTTTCAGGGTGAGCTTCGATGGGTTTACGAATGTTCCCTTGCCTCGCAGGCGGTAGAGCAAGCTTTGGTCAATGAGATTCTGTACGGCGCGTCTTACGGTGATCCTGCTTACTTTGTATTGCTTGCAAAGCTCGGTTTCGGTGGGAATCTGACTGCCGCCGGGGAGTTCGCCAGAAACTATTTTCTTGAGGATGTCGTTTTCAACGGTCTGATAGAGAAGTTCTGGCTGAGTGAACTCGTCTTTTGCTGCAGGCATGGTGGACCCCTTGGTTTTCAGTTTCTTTAGTACATAGATATACGACAACTGAGGACATCATAAGCCGTTATCTCAAAAGTTATGGAAATATCGATTTGGCGTTATTGCCGAGAGGGGATTTAAGATGGGTAGACAATACGACGAGGCGTTGATTGGTGCCATTTCCAGTCGCTCGTTTATAACCGAGAAGAGAGGGCTCGAGGTTCAAATTCGTCCGGTTCCTGATGATGAAAGAGAGCATGTGCTTGACCCACGAATTCTCGAGGTATCCCGCAAGAAGATGCGGAATGTTAGCATGTCTCCGAGCTGGACGAGCCTTATTGGAATGCGTCATCGCCCGGATAAGCCGACATACCGCCTACTCGATGGTGAGGTTCAGCGCGATGAGATCCTTATGGAGGCGGCCGATCGCTATATAGATTTATTCGTCTGGACGCCACCAAATCATAAGGAGGCAAGTCCGGCGCTTGTTTACCTGCACGGCGGCGCGTTTATGGCGGGGAATGTTCTGCAATTTGAACATCAGCTCGAGTTCATCGCCGAAAAGTCTGGTGCAGTGGTGGTTTATCCGGAATACCGCTTGGCGCCGGAGACGGCATTTCCGGGGCAGATCGAGGATTGCGTTCTTGCTCTTGATTATGTGCGCGAGCATGCCGCGGATCTCGGAATCGATCCTCATAAAATAATGGTCGCCGGCGACTCCGCGGGAGGAAGCCTTACTAATGCGTGTGTTCAGCTCAGGGGTGCTGGAGCTGTAGCCCATGCCTTCGAAATCTATCCTGAAGTCGACCTTGCGGGCGAACAGGGCGAGGGATATGAGGATTTCCCTGCGATAGCCGATCAGGAGGACGTTGCGCGTTTTCGCATCGACCATCTTCGCGATTCGGACGGTCCGATGGTCGAACTTTGCGCACACGGAAAAATGTCTCCTCATGACCCGTTGATTTCTGCGCTAATGCTTGAGGACTGCACTGATTTCTCCCCGGTGACTATCGTGACATCCGAATACGATCCGCTTCGTATCCCCGATGAAAAATGGGCTACAAAATTACGGTCTTCAGGAATCGATGTTGAGGTCATCGAATATGCCGGGTGTGACCATGGTTTTTTCGATCATTTTGGCGTGTACCCGCAATCGGAAGACGTGTGTTTGTTGATGGCCGAGAAGCTTAAAGAAATGGCTGCACAATAACGTCTCTCGGCGATAAGGGACTGAAGTTGCCTGTGTTTCTGCGTTTGTGGTTCTCGGTCTGATTATAAAAATGAGGCTTGCTCCTTGCCCGAGTGGGTGGGGAGCAGTTTGTTTTTTGTAGCGATGCGAGGCGAATGCCGCGTGCTTTAGATTGCCATTTTGCTTCGCTGTATACCACTTGACGTAATAAAAGAGGCAAGGGCGGTGCGAGGGCCAACAGTCATTCTAAGCTCGGATTCGTATCCTAAAAGGTTGTTTCTGTTGCGCGGCACAATATAGCAAAAAAGAATGATAAAATGAATTCGAAAAAGAATTCATTTTTAGGAGGTATGTATGCCTGCCTTGCAGATGCTCGACAACCTTGTTCCAATTAGCGATTTCAGCCACGGTAAGGGCTCGGCTGCCTTTTCGAAGGTTGGGGACGACAATCCTGTTGTGGTCCTCAAACACAACAAGCCAGCATTTGTGATTGTGACACCCGATGAATACAGGGAAGCGAAGCAAGCGGAGGAGGACCTCGCCTTGTTAACGTTGGCGCTTAAGAGAGTGGCTGCGACAGGTGACGATGCGCTTGTTTCCCTGTCTGATGTTATGGAAGAGCTGGGTGTGAGCCAGGACGAACTCGATCAGATGGATGAGGTCGAGTTTGAATGAGTGGGTACGAAGTCGCTTTCTACCCAGATGCTCTCAAGGATATTAAGCGTCTGGACGGCTCCCAACGAAAGATTGTCCTTAAGGCTATAGAAAAAATCAGAACGAACCCATTGCCGCAGAACGAGGGTGGATTTGGCAAGCCTCTTGGAAACAAGGCGGGTACGGATTTGACTGGCTTTATGAAAATCAAGCTCAGGGGAAGTGGCATTCGAATCGTGTACCGTCTCATCAGAATTAAAGAAAAAATGGCCATCGTAGTGGTAGGCGCTCGCGAAGACATGGAAGTCTACCGAACTGCTCAGAGACGAACACTCGATTTCGAGAAATGGGCGGAAGAGAATATCTAGCTTTAACGATGAACGACGAGTGAGCGTTGGTAGGGCCCTGACGAATTAGATTCGTCAGGGTTTTTTCTGGACCAATTGCCTTTCAGCCTCCGTTAACCTTTCTTTCCAATTCATCAGCCAACGTACGTCATGGCAATCCCCGGTAGGTCGCAGGGTGGCGGCTGAGCCTTTCCCTCGGGAAACTTCGCGAAGCCCAGTTCCCGAGGGAAAGGCTCAGCCGCCACCACAAAGACCGCAGGGACGGGAGCGGCTATACTACTCTCAGTAGTTAAGGGTCGCGGATCCGCCGCGTCACCGCTCTCAACAGGAGGTCTTTGTTTATGGCAGATCAAAAGCCGGTTGTCGGGATCATCATGGGTTCCAAGTCCGATCTGGGCGTTATGGAAGGCTGCACCGCCGAGCTCGAGGCGCTGGGCGTGCCCTATGAGCTCGTCATTGCGAGCGCACACCGCACGCCGGCGAAGGTCCACGAGTGGGCTTCGACTGCTGCCGATCGCGGTATCAAAGTGATTATCGCCGCCGCCGGCAAGGCCGCTCACCTGGGTGGTGTCGTGGCTGCCTTTACGCCGCTGCCGGTCATCGGCGTGCCTATGAAGACGAGTGACCTGGGCGGTATGGATTCGCTGCTGTCGATGGTGCAGATGCCTTCGGGCGTGCCCGTGGCCTGCGTTGCCATCAACGGCGCCAAGAACGCCGCCATCTACGCCACGCAGATTCTAGGCGCTTGCGACCCCGAGTACCGCAAGGTTATCGAGAAGATGAAGCAGGAGATGGCCGACGCCTAGGCGTTCTGCCGTTTCACCGCAGTATAAGGAGAGCCATGTCCGACTATCAGGGAAAACGATTCAAGGCTTCTCAGATTCCCGATCCATCGAAGCCGGGTGCTGCCCATGCGGCGCAGCAGGGTCGGGCATCCTCTCCTCAGCAGCCGCGCGCGCCGCGCCCCGTGACACCGGCGACGCATCGTCGACAGGACGCGCCAGCCGCATATCGACCTTCATCTTATAGCAACGCTAAGAAGCCGCCCCGGTCTTCATCGCATGCCGCGCCGTCGGATTACACCGAGCCGCCGCGCAAAAAGCGCCGCTCCATTATTCCCATTCTGCTCATCATCATCGGCATCGGTCTGATTGTCGCCGCCGCCGCTATCTTTATTAATGCTCAGATTGGCTATAAGCAGGCGAGCGAGTCGTATCAGAAAATCGAGAAGCAATATGTAAGCGATAAGGACGCCAGCGGCGTGCCGATTATCGACTTCGATGCGCTTGCTCAGACAAACCCCGAGATTGTGGGTTGGATTTACGCGCCGGGAACCAACATCAACTATCCCGTGGTGCAGTCCAATAACAACTCCAAATACCTCAACACGCTGCTTGACGGTACGTCCAATGCATCGGGTGCGATTTTCTTGGACAGTGACGATACCGCGCCGGGAATGGTTGACCAGCAGACCACGATCTACGGCCACCACATGAACGACGGATCGATGTTCAATGTGATCTCGGATACGACCGATCAGGCGACGTTCGACAGCATAGAGTACGTGTATTACATCACGCGCGACGCCACCTATAAACTGCGACCACTGGCGACCAAAGTTGTCGAGGACACGTATGCCAAGGCGCGCACGCCCAATTTTGAGGGCGACGACGGGCTCAAGAACTACCTGTCCGAGATGCTCGACGGTGCCTCTGCCGTGGCGAGCGATGCCATCGATCGTGCCGCTTCGGCAACCAAGGTGGCAACGCTTGTGACCTGTCGTTCGTTATCGCTGAGCAACACGCGTGCCGTCATGGTGCTCACGCCGGTCGAGGAATAAGTTGTTCGAGAGTAGCTAAAAAAGCCCCGTTCCAAATTGGCTACTCGATGACGGTAAGGGAGAAATGATGCTTGAGAATGGCAAAACGATGCCTTCGGTTGATGCTTGGCTGCGCGAGGCCAAGGCCGATTCGTCGGCACCTGCGTGCGGTATGTATCTGACACATAACGGTGTGGTGCGCGCGACGCCCAAGTCCGAGGTCCGCGGGATCGAAACCGATGGCGTAGCTCCCGGGCGCAGGGTGGGCGGCATGGTGTTCGGCTTCGATGCTCAGAAAGTGCAGGCTGCTATCGAGGCCACGCGCGCGATGCCGGGTATCGGCTATGTGCGCGTGTGGCTGGCAAGCGGCGAGCTTGCCGTAGGTGACGACATCATGCTCGTGCTCATTGGCGGGGACATTCGCCCGCATGTGGTCGATGCGCTGCAGTCGCTCGTCGGCACCATCAAGAACGAGTGCGTGAGCGAGGTCGAGCGCGAGGTGTAAGGCCTCGTCGGCAATCCGAGTCTGTCTATAGCGAAAGCCCGCCGGCAGTTCATGTAGATCTGCCAGCGGGCTTTGATGTGTTGGAGCTATTTTGCTCTGGCGTTTGCTACACGCGTGTGGCGTCCTTGGGGCTCATGGTCATACTCTGAAAACGGTTCTCCATATATTCGTTATCGAAATGCTTGTCATAGAACTGTGCGACGGGAATATTTCGAACGGTTCCGTTGACGCGCTGATACCAATAGTCGAGCGATTGCAACGTCATGACGCCGTCGATCAACATGACGGCGGTCAGGATGACGGTAGCAGAGTAGCGGCGTTTCCATGGAATCATATTGATGAGCTTAAGCAGGCGCGGCAGCAAGACCTTGATCCAGATGAGGCCACCCAGGCCCCACATGCAGGCAAACGGCGTGCATGTGCGTCCCCCGGTCAATACCGCGATGGGATCGGGCATGCCGAATAGCCTAATGTGTGAATAGCTCCACGACACCACGCCAAATGAGGTCTGCATAAACCAGCCTACAAACACCTCGAAAGCGCCGCCGATCAGGGCACTTACCAGGAAAATGATCAGAGGATTCTTTTTATAGAAGCGGTTGAGCGCCATGGTCATGAGCACCGCGCCAAATCCGTAGATGGGGCTAAAGGGGCCAAATAGCATACCGGCACGGTCCTGATAGACGCCGGGATCGACGACGACCATATGCCAGACTTCCTCGAGAATGAGACCTAACACGCTGCAGACGAAGAATACCCAGAACAGGTTGAAGTAGTTGAGCTTGATGTAGCCCTCGCCGGTTTCGTCGCGGCCGAGCATCCCCTCGGCGGCGGCATCGCGGTCGAGCATCTCTTGCAGACGGCGCTGCAGTTCGCGCTCCTGGCGTAGCGTGGGGTCGACGGTGGCCGACAGCGCAATGAGGATGACAAGCTGGACGGCGGGGCGCAGCAGGAAGGGTCCGATGCCCTGGAGCATCACGTCAACCAAAAGCTCGACGACGGTGAATGCAATAAGGATGTAGGACAGGCGGGCGGCATTGCGCCGCTGGTCCTTGATGAGGTCCAGGCCAAAGACGATCAAGATGATCGCGCTTGCCGCCGAGAGCATAATGCCGGCGACGATAAGGCCAACCGCGACTAGGGTGTTATCACCGAGCTTAGCGGCGACGTTGCCGTTAATGAGTGCGGTGATGACCTGCCACATAAAGACGGCGACTGACGGGAGCGTGCCCACGCCAGATAGGGTGCACAGGACTGCGTAGACCTTGATGATAAGGGGGATCTTCTTGGCCTCCGTGGTGCTGGGGACACTGGGGTCGAGTTGATTTCGATCCATACGCTACCTTTCTCGTCTTGTAGTAGCCTACAAGGATACGCCGACGACCAGCTAAAAGACAGGACGAACGTCCCAATTGCAACAATGTAGCCCCTAGCGCGGGCGAGACACGGCGCACGGGAAGTCTTCGAGGCCGTTGCCCCTGAGAGTGGACTACCCAATAAAATGTTTGGTCGCAAAACGGATAATAAGCTCGGTGGGCTTTTAAAAAGCGCTGCTCATGCGCGGGGGAGCGCGTCGCGCCGTGCGTATAATAAGGCGGGTAACGCCAAAATACGAGGCTCTGAGGGGATGCCATGTCTCAAGAAACCATCCGCGCGGCCGAGCGTGCCGCGGGACAGGTGAACGCCATGTCGACGTATGATCCGGACTCTGACCAGCTGCATGAGGAATGCGGCGTTTTTGGTGTCTGGGCGCCCGATCGCGACGTGGCTCGACTGACGTACTTTGGCCTGCGTGCACTGCAGCATCGCGGCCAAGAATCGGCGGGAATCGCCGTTGGTGACGGCGGTACGGTTATGGTCCGCAAGGATCTGGGCCTGCTCGACCGCGTGTTCTCCAATGCCGACTTGTCGACGCTCTCCGGTCAGCTGGCCGTGGGTCATGTGCGCTACGGCACCGCCGGCGCCAAGAGCTGGGAAGCCTCTCAGCCGCACCTCTCTACCATCAATAGCGTCATTATCGCGCTCGCGCACAACGGCACCCTCGTCAACACCGACGAGCTGCGTCGCCAGCTGATCGAGCTGGGCGTACCGTTCCTCTCCAACTCGGATTCCGAGGTCGCGACCAAACTCATCGGCTACTTTACTCAGCGTACTGGCCATCTGCGCGAGGGCATTCGCAAGACCATGGAGCTCGTGCGCGGCGGCTACGCCATGACGCTCATCAACGAGCAGGCGCTCTACGCATTCCGCGATCCGCACGGCATTCGCCCGCTCGTGCTGGGCAAGCTGGTGGATGAGGGCCTGGACCAGGCCGATGCCGCATCCGTTTCGCAGCTGCCGTCGCAGGACGGCGCCGCGACGGTCGACGCCACCACCCATGTCACGCGCGCCGGCGGCTGGGTCGTTGCCTCCGAGACCTGCGCGCTCGATATCGTGGGCGCCGAGTACGTCCGCGACGTCCGTCCCGGTGAGATTTTGCGCATCAGCGCCGAGGGCCTTGTGTCCGAGCAGGGCGTGCCTGCCGCCGAAGAGCCTGCTAACTGCATTTTTGAGCAGGTCTACTTTGCTCGCCCCGATTCCATCATGAACGGCAAGAGCGTCTACGCCTGCCGTTATGACATGGGTCGTCAGCTGGCACATGAGGAGCCCGTCGAGGCCGACCTGGTCATCGGCGTGCCCGACTCCGGCCTGCCGCCCGCGGAGGGCTATTCGCACGAGAGTGGCATTCCCTTTGGCGAGGGCCTCATCAAGAACCGCTATGTGGGCCGTACGTTTATCGAGCCTACGCAGGAGCTGCGTGCCATGGGCGTGCGTATGAAGCTCAACCCGCTGCGTGACAACATCGAGGGCAAGCGCCTGGTCGTCATCGACGACTCCATCGTGCGCGGCACCACCATGGTGCAGCTCGTCAAGATGCTGCGCAACGCCGGCGCCAAGGAGATTCATATCCGCATCAACTCGCCCGAGGTCATCTGGCCGTGCTTCTACGGTATCGATACCGACGTGCAGTCGCAGCTTATCAGCGCCAACAAGACGGTCGACGAGATTTGCGAGTATATCGGCGCCGATTCGCTGGCCTTCCTTTCGGTCGAGGGCCTGCTTAAGGTCATGCCCAAGGGCGGTTACTGCGATGCGTGCTTTACCGGCCGCTACCCCGTGGCGATTCCCGAGAGCTTTGGCCGCGACAAGTTCATGGAGGGCTTTAAGCCCCGCAACCTGGACAAGCCGCTGCACTTTGACGACGACGCCGTGGTCGAGAAATACGACGATCGCAGCTGGGAAGAGGAACACGGCGAGGCCTAAAACCTGCCAAAAAGGGACAGGTTTATTTTGGTAGGTTTTACCTGCTGTTTTGTTGATATGACGGCGCGCGTTGTTATGGCGCGCGCCGAAATGAACGCAACTATGAGCACCGTTTGGCGCCCGGGCGGCGCCACGGTAGTGGGAGAGGAAGGCTCAGATGAGCGACAGCAAGCATGTGACGTATGAGGATGCCGGCGTCGATACCGCCGAGGGCGGCCGCGCCGTTGACGCTATTAAGCAGATGGTTAAGGACACCAACCGTCCCGAGGTCATCGGCGGCATCGGTGGCTTTGGTGGCCTGTTCTCGGCTGCCGCGCTTAAGGATATGGAAGACCCGATTCTGATTAGCGGTACCGACGGCGTGGGCACCAAGCTCGTGCTCGCCCAGATCATGGACCGTCACGAGACGGTGGGCCAGGACCTGGTTGCTATGTGCGTCAACGACATTCTGGCTTCGGGTGCCGAGCCGCTGTTCTTCCTGGACTACGTTGCCATCGGCCACATCGAGGCCGAGCACATGGCAAAGATCATCAAGGGTGTGGCCGACGGCTGCAAGCTCGCGGGCTGCGCGCTCGTGGGCGGCGAGATGGCCGAGCACCCCGGCGTCATGGCTCCTGCCGACTACGACCTTGCCGGATTTACCGTGGGCGTCGTCGACCGTCCCAAGATGCTCGACCCCGCGAATGTCCGTCCCGGCAACGTGATCCTGGGCCTGCCTTCCACCGGCGTGCACTCCAACGGCTACTCGCTCGTGCGTAAGGTCATTGGCGTCGACGGTATTAAGCCGGGCACGCCCGAGGCCGCCGCTAAGGCCGAGGAGCTGAGCCGTCCGCTCGAGGAACTCGGCGGCGCATCGCTGGCAGACGCCCTGTTGGCCCCCACGCGCATCTATGTCAAGCCGATTCTGGAGCTGCTGCGCGGTGGCGCTCCGGTGCACGCCATCGCCCATATCACTGGCGGCGGTATTACCGAGAACCTCAACCGCGCGCTCGCCGACGACGTCGACGCCGTGGTCACCCGCAACGGCGCCGAGATGGGTTGGGACGTTCCGCCCGTCATCACCTACGTGTCGCGCCAGGCCGAGCTCGCGCCCAACGAGGCATGCAAGACCTTCAACATGGGCGTTGGCCTGTGCCTGATCGTCGCCCCCGAGGACGAGGCTGCCGTGACCGAGGCCCTGGTCGCGCTGGGAGAGAAGCCGTTCCGCGTGGGCGAGTGCGTCGAGGGCTCCGGTAAGGTCGTGTACTCCGATGAGCGCTAACGAGCAGATGGCTGCTGCCGCGAGCCTGGGCTTTGTGCCCTACACCCGTCCGACCGGCACCGATACGGCCGAGCCGCTCAAGATCGGTGTGCTCATCAGCGGTTCGGGTACCAACCTGCAGGCGCTGATCGACCTGATCGCCGCCGGCAAGCTCAACGCTTCGATTGAGCTTGTGGTGTCGAGCCGTCCTTCGGCTAAGGGTTTGCAGCGCGCTGAGCGCGCGGGCATCCAGACGCTCACGCTGTCCAAGGATGTCTACGCCGACCCCATCGCCGCTGACGAGATCATCGCGCACGAGCTTCTCGAGCGCGGCTGCGAGTATGTGGTCATGGCCGGCTACATGCGCATGGTGCACACGCCTCTGCTGGCGGCGTTTCCCAACCGCGTGGTCAATCTGCATCCGGCGCTGCTGCCGAGCTTTACCGGTGCGCATGCGATTGACGATGCCTTTGCGCGCGGCGTCAAGGTGACCGGCGTGACCGTGCACTTTGCCAACGAGATTTACGACAACGGCCCCATCATCGCCCAGCGCGCGCTGGCTGTCGGGGAGGGCTGGGATGTCGACACGCTCGAGGAGCACATCCATGCGATTGAGCACGTGCTGTATCCCGAGGTCGTGCAAATGCTCGCCGACGGCCGCGTCCACGTGCTGGAGAGCGGCAAGGTCGCAATTGACGCGCCTCGCGGCTAGCGGCGCACAGTACAATTTAGCCGAGTAGTCAGGGTGGTCATTGGCGCCAAGGCGCACGTGGCCACCCTTTGTTTGGGTAGTCACCTGCGACGTTCTTTAACGGCTAGTCATTTAAGAACGTCCCCGATGGCTAGGTGAGAGAGGTGAGCGCATGGCGGATAACGAAGCGCTGTTTACGCCTGAGCTGGTGTTTTTTGATTGGGAGTGTGCGACGCCGGATGAGGTGTTTGCGCGGCTCGAGGGCGAGCTTGCTCCACGTGGCTACATTGCCGAGGGTTGGCTCGACGCCGTTCGCACGCGCGAGGATGCCTATCCCACGGGTCTTGCCATGCCGGCGGCAAACATTGCCATTCCGCATACCGATCCGGGGTTTGTGGCCAAGCCCTATATCGCGGTGGTGAAGCCCGCCGCGCCCGTGACATTTAACGCTATGGCTGGCATGGGCGCTCCGGTGTCGGCGCAGATCGTCATTAATCTGGGCATCGCCGAGCCGGGAGGCCAGGTCGAAGCCCTGCAGGCGCTCATGAACATCTTTATGGACGCCGATGCCGCAGCCGACGTGCTCGGCCAGACCACGTCCCAGGGCATGGTCGACGCCATCCGCCGTCACTTCTAAGGTGGGGCTGAGCCGGCACTTGGGGACGTTCCTTTTCTGCCGGCAGTTAGGGACAGTTCCCAAGTGTCGGCACATAAAGAACGTCCAACTGCCAAGTGCCACATCTGTCCCCTTTGCACCAAAATGGTGCAGATTAACCTGTCCCCAATGCACCAAGCGTGCCGCGGGGGCCGCGTTGTGACACAATGGCGTTTGTTCGATTCGTTATGCGAAAGGCCAACTATGGCAAATAAGAAAAAGAACCCTGCGCCCGAGCCGACGCCCGAGCAGCAGGCTCGCGCTGCCTCCAGCTCTCGCAAGAAGCAGCGCAAGACGTACGTGTCTAAGACCGTCAAGATCGTTCTGGTGGTCATCGGCGTGCTGGCGATGCTGCTTTCCGTCTCGGCGATGGCGTGCTCCGGCCTTATGTCGCAGGCTGAGGACACCTCGGGCTACAAGCTGACCGGCGGTGTTGCTGCCACTATCAACGGCACCAACCTTACCGAGGACACCGTGACCAAGCAGATCATGAGCATGCGCACGTCCTACGGCTACACCAAGGATGAGGATTGGGCGCAGTATCTGGTTGACAACGACCTCACGCCCAAGAAGTACCGCAAGCAACTCATCGACTCCTACACGCAGCAGATTCTGCTTCAACAGGCACAGAAGGAGAACGGCGTGACGGTGTCGGACGAGGAGGTCGAGAAGGCTTGGAAGGACGCGTGCAAGAGCGCGGGCGGAGCCAAGGCCTTTAAGAAGACCCTCAAGACCTACGGCTATACCGAGGACACCTACAAGGACTCGCTCAAGGAGAGTCTGGCGCAACAGAAACTCAAGGATGCCGTCGCGCCCACGAGCAAGCCCAAGGACAGCGAGATTGTCGATTACATCAACGAAAATCTGTCCAGCTACAACGACGCCCGCCGCTCGTCGAACATCCTGATCAAGGTTGATTCCGACGCTTCCGACGAGGACAAGGCTGCCGCCAAGGCCAAGGCGCAGGAGTGCCTGGACAAGATCAACTCCGGTGAGCTGAGCTTTGAGGACGCCGTTGAGCAGTACTCCGAGGACACCGGTTCCAAGGAGAAGAAGGGCGATGTGGGCTGGGATAAGCTCACCACCTTTGTCGACAGCTACCAGACGGCGCTCGAGGGACTCAACAAGGGCGACGTGAGCGAAGTCGTCGAGTCGACCTATGGCTACCACATCATCAAGTGCACCGACTACTTCCATGTCGATAATCAGGTTGATGACATCAACCAGGTGCCCAAGGACATCAAAAAGTACGTCTCCAACGTGGTGAAGACGCAAGCGGCCAGCACCGCGTACAGCGAGTGGCTGGAGCAGTACAAGAAGGATGCCGACATCACCGTCAACCCCATGCCCAAAGACGTACCCTATAACGTGAGTCTGAAGGGTGTCACCAAGAGTTCGACCGACGATTCGTCGACGACTGAGTAATCATGGGGCGGTGCTCATGCGAGCGCCGCCCACGCTATTGAGGAGGATTTGCAGATGACCAACGAAGAGCTGCAGCAGGAAATGATCGCCGCCATGAAGGCCAAGGATAAGGTTCGCCTGTCCATCATCCGCCAGGTCAAGGCCGAGGTGAAGAATATCGAGGTTAACGAGCGCCGCGACGTGACCGAGGAAGACGTCAACAGCATGATCAAGCGTCTGATTAAGCAGACGAGCGAGACGCTGGAGATGTCCATTAAGGCCGGTACCGACCAAGACCGTACCGACAACCTGACCGAGCAGGTCAAGATTCTGGAGAGCCTGCTGCCCGCACAGGTTTCGGGCGAGGAGCTCGAGGCTCTGATCGAGCAGGTCATCGCCGAGCTGGGCGCCACGTCCAAGAAGCAGATGGGTCAGGTCATGGGAGCACTCGGCAAGGCCACCGGCGGTAACTTTGATAAGCCTGCCGCGGCAAAGATCGTCGGCGCAAAGCTCGCGTAATTTGTTACGCGGTTTTACCAAACCGCGTAACGGCCCGACGCCGCAAACCCGTACACGCGGCAATCTGACGTTCAATTTCAAGGGCGCGACCATAAGGTCTGCGCCCTTTCATTTCACGTCACCTTGCTCGCGTGTACGGGTTTTCGCTGACTTGTGCTCAACAAGGGGGGTTGGGTGCTCATTGGGGACAGACTTAAATGAGTACCCAATGAGCGGGCACTCATTTAAGTCTGTCCCCAATGAGTGGGTTAAAGGTTGCGGGTTCTTTACGGGAATGTAGTGTGGGCTGCGGAAACGTGGTTCTTTCCGTACAATAGTTCAACTCGTGTAAACGCAGGGAAGGGACATTCATGGCAGACATGATCGAGATCAAGCATCTCAACAAGTACTTTGGCGACCTGCATGTGCTCAAAGATATCAATCTCACCGTTAAGCGCGGCGAGAAGCTCGTAATGATCGGGCCTTCCGGCTCGGGTAAGTCGACGCTCATCCGTTGCGTCGATTATCTGGAGGAGCCCACGTCGGGCGAGGTCGTCATCGACGGTACGCCGCTCACCAAGAAGAATCACCTGGAGATGGCTCGCAAGTATAGTTCCATGGTGTTTCAGCAGTTCAACCTGTATCCCAACATGACGGTGCTCGGCAACCTGACGCTCGCGCCCATCAAGCTGCAAAAGAAGAGCAAGGAGGAGGCGACCGAGATCGCCATCGCCGCACTCAAGCGCGTCGGCATGGCTCATAAGGCCGGCGAGTATCCGCAGAATCTCTCGGGTGGTCAGCAACAGCGCATCGCCATCGCCCGTGCTCTGTGCACCAAGCAGCCCATCATCCTGTTTGACGAGCCGACCTCGGCGCTCGACCCCGAGATGGTCCAGGAGGTTCTGGACGTTATGATTGAGCTCGCGCAGGAGGACATCACCATGATCTGCGTGACGCACGAGATGGGCTTTGCGCGCCAGGTGGCCGACCGCGTCATCTTTATGGAGGACGGCCGCATTCTGGAGGAGGGCACGCCCGAGCACTTCTTCGATAACCCCGAGAACCCGCGCTGCCGCGAGTTTCTGTCCAAGATTTTGCACTAGGCGCGGTGATGGACATGACGGATATGACGAGGGCGGCCGTGTCGCGCCGTCACTTTTTGCAGCTGGCGGGCGCCGGTATGCTTGCGCTGACGGGGACCGCGCTTACCGGTTGCGGCAACTCCACCAGCGGCGAGGGCTCCGACAAGGGGTCCAAGCTTGCGGCCATCAAGTCGCGTGGCCATCTGAATGCCGGCGTTAAGAAGGACGTTCCCGGCTATGGCTATTACGACACCGCCAAGGGCCGCTTTGAGGGCATGGAAGTCGATTTGTGCTACCAAATCGCCGCTGCCGTCTTTGGCGTGAGCTACAAGGAGGCCCGCGCCCAGGAGCTTGTCGAGTTTACCGACGTAACGCCCAAGACGCGCGGCCCGCTGATCGATAACGGCCAACTCGACGTGGTCGCGGCGACCTACACCATCACCGACGAGCGCAAGAAGAGCTGGGATTTCTCGACGCCGTACCGCACCGACTACGTGGGACTCATGGTCAAGAAGCGTTCGGGTTTTACCTCGATTGAGGACCTGGACGGCAAGGTCATTGGCGTAAGCCAGGGTGCCACCACGCAGGGCCTGATCGAGCAGATGATCAAGGACAACGGCTTTAGCTGCAAGCCCGAGTTTAGGGCCTTTAGCGGCTACCCCATCATCAAGAGTTCGCTCGACGCTGGCAATATCGACGTCTTTGCCATGGACCGCTCCACGTTGGCCGGTTACATGAACGAGACCGTTGAGCTGCTGCAGCCCGAGGTCAAGTTTGGCGAGCAGGGCTACGGCGTGGCGACCAAGAAGGGCTGCGACCTTTCGGCCGTGGTCGATCAGGTGATTTGCGATCGCCTGGCCGACGGCTGGCTCGACCAAGAGGTCAAGACCTGGGGCCTTGTATAGGCGCATCGTCCAAGGAAGGAATCAAATGCTCGAAGGATTATTTGACGCCGACCGTTGGTCGACGACATTTCAAAACATGGGGCCCTTCTGGGAGGGCTTTGGCGTGACGCTGCAGGTGGTCGTTGCCGGTCTGCTGCTGTCGCTGGTGCTGGGCACGCTGCTGGGCGTGTTCTCTACCACCCGTTCGCGCGTGCTGCGCGCCATAAGCCGCGTGTACGTGGAGTTTTACCAGAACACCCCGTTGCCCGTGCAGGTGCTCTTTATGTACATGGCCGGACCGCAGTTTTTGCAGGCCATAACCGGTGCCGACCAGCCGGTGCGCATCGCGCCGTTCGTGCTGGGCTTCTTGGGCGTGGGTCTGTATCACGCGGCCTACATTTCGGAGGTCATCCGCACCGGTATCGAGGCGGTTCCGCGCGGTCAGATGGAGGCGGCCCAGAGCCAGGGCTTCACCCGTGCGCAGGCGTACTGGTACATCGTGCTGCCCCAGACATTCAAGATCATTTTGCCGCCGCTGTGTAACCAGGCGCTCAACCTGGTCAAGAATACGTCGGTGCTGGCGCTTGTGGCCGGCGGCGACCTTATGTACCGTTCCGACAACTTTGTGAGTCTGTACGGTTACCTGCAGGGATACATCGTCTGCTGCCTTATGTACTTCATCATCTGCTTTCCGCTCGCCATGCTGGTGCAGTGGCTCGAGCGCCGCTCAAAGGAGCGTCCGCGCGGTGTGAGCTTGGCCGAGCTGGGGCTCGACAACGTAGAGGAGGCCTAGCGCATGGAAATCTTCAACGCGACCAACCTGCTCTACATTTGGGGCGGCTTTGTTAAGACGATCGAGATCTCGGCGCTGTCGATCTTTTTCTCGCTCATCTTTGGCACGGTGCTGGCACTCGTTAAAAGCTATGCGCCCCGCCCGTTCCGTATTTTGGTGAGCGCCTATATCGAGCTGTTCCGCTGCACGCCAAACCTGCTGTGGATCCTGTTTATCTACTTTACGGTGCAGGGTTTGGACATTGTGATTTCGACCATTGCCTTTACGCTGTTTACCAGCGCTGTTATGGCCGAGATTGTGCGTGGCGGTCTCAACTCGATTCCGCGCGGCCAGTTTGAAGCGGCGCAGAGCCAGGGCTTCGGCTTCTTTGCCACCATGCGCTACATCATTCTGCCGCAGACGTTTAAGACGATCATTCCGGCGCTGTTTAGCCAGTGCACGACCGTCATCAAGGACAGCTCGTATCTTTCGGGCATTAATGTGGCCGAGCTCATGTACACGGCAAACGTCGTGATGGCCCATGCAATCGATCTGTCGCAGGTGCTTATGCTCTACGGCCTGGTGTTTGCGATGTACTTTGTGCTCAACTTTGGTATCTCGCTGCTGGTGAGGGCGTATCAGCGCCGCATCGTAGCCGCATAGTCCTGCTTCCCTAAGCACGGCACCTTGCCCCTCAATCGTCGCTTGCGTACATTTAGTACGCGGCGCTCCTCTTTCGGGGCAATCTGCCGCACTTGGGAAACCCGGACCGGCGTAAGTGACAAAATGGGAAACAGAGACTGCCTCTTTCTCATTTGTTAGAAAGGAATCGCGATGAGCGATCTGGAGAACAAGAAGAGTCCTGTGGTCATTACCATCGCGCGCGACTTTGGCGCCGAGGGCCACGAGATTGGTCGCATGCTTGCCGACGAGTTGGGGATTCCGCTGTACGATAACGAGCTGCTGGTGCGTGCGTCGCTGCGCGCGGGCGAGTCGCTCGACAAGATGGCTGCCTACGACGAGCGCCTGGCCGTGGAGAACATGGCGTTTCTGCCCGACCGCTACGATGCCCGTTCGTACTCGGACAAGTTGTTCCAAAAGATGAGCCAGGTGATTTTGGATCTGGGCGAGACCGAGAGCTGCATTATCGAAGGCCGCCTGTCCGATTACCTGTTGCGTAACAATCCCAACCACATTGCCGTGTTGGTGACCGCTCCCTTTGAGGACCGCGTCGAGATTGTGCGCAAGAAGCGCGGACTTAACAAAAAGAAGGGCGCCAAGCTGGTCAAGCAGCAGCAGAAGGCGCGTGAGGCGTTCTACAAGCGTTACAGCGCCGGAAAGTGGAAGATGACGAGCGGCAAAGACATCGTCGTCAACCGTGCCAAGCTGGGCCGCGAAGGCTGCAAGGATGTCATCGCCGCAGCCTACCGCTACAAAGTAGCGCAACTCGAAGGCTAGTCGATCAATAACCACCACAAAGGGGACAAGCACCTTTGCGGTGGTTTTTGTTTTAGGCCGAGGGGAAGGCCTTGGTGAGACCGGCGCGCGTCTGCGTGTCGGTCTTTTGGTAGATGGAGCTCAGGTGGCGCTGTACCATGCGCATCGAGATACCGAGTTCCTCGGCAACCTGCTTGAGCGGGCGTTCATCCTGGGTCACGGCTATGAGCACGTCGACTTCGCGCGGGGTGAGAGCGTGGTTGGCGATGAAGGCCTGGCGTTGCTCCTCGATGGTGGGGGCGGCGAGTGCTTCTTCTGCCAGCTGCTCGCGCTCGCGCTCCCGCTCGGTTTGGGGCAGGCGGAACAGGCCCGCGGCTACAAACGCCGCGCAGGCGGCGACGAGCAAAACGAGCGCACCGATCATAATGAGGGCAACGTTATCCGAGGTCACGAGAGCAAGCGAGATGCCCGATGTGGTGAAAGCGCATACATTGTTGGCGGCGCGGCCCATGCCAGCCCAAAGGGCGGGCGCATGCATGTGCGGTGCCAGCTGTGTAAAGGTGGCGGTAAAGAACGTGACGAAAAAGCCCGAGCTCAGGTAAAAGACGACAAGGCCTAGGTTGGGATCGGCGCCGGCCTCCACGGCCAGGATGGAAATGGTCGAGAGCACGGCGATGCCGAGCATGACAAGTCCCATGTAGCGGCGCTCGGCAAGGTCAAAGATAAGACCGGCGGCAAGGCCGCTTGCCGCCAAAAAGAGGCGCGGCCAAGTCTGCACGGCAATGGTGCCGTGGGCGTTGGAGAGTGTGACCACGTTGTCGAGGGTGGAGAACAGACAGGCAAGAATCATGACGAGCGCGATGCTCCAGCATGCCTGCTTGGCGAGGGCATGAGAGGACTCAGCAAAGGGATTGATGGCGGGGCTGGAGCTCTCGGCAGCTTTTTGGGGAACGACGCTGAGGGCGGATATGGCGATAGTCGCTGCGCCAAGGACGATGAGCTCTGCGATACCGCCGCAATTGAGCAGGTTGACGGCGAACTGCATCAGGATGCCCGCGGCATAGGCTGCTCCCGCACCGGTGGCGAGCTTGGGATCGTCTTGAAACGCCAGTGAAAAGGCGTGGTGCGCAGCGGCGCCCAGCAGGCCGAGTCCGAGGAATGCGAGGCAGCCCAGAATCTCGAGGGCAAGCGAACCCGTGGGGGACTGGATCTGGGTCAATCCCAGGATGGCGATGGGAACGGCGGCGCTGACAACTGCCTGGGGCTGGCCTTTGCGTTGGGCGAGACCGAGCAGCGGTGCATATCCGATAAAGCCGAGCACGCTCGCACCCAGAATAAAGCCCTGTGCGATTACAACGCGTTCGGCACCGGCGAGCAGCCCGACGTTGACGTCGAAACGAAACTCGGCGGCAAGGAAGGCGAAGGTGAAGAGCGCGAGTGCCAGAAGCGCGTTGATTTTAGGCCTGCTCAGGTTCAAGGACGGTCCTTTGGGTGGACGAATAATCGTGTCCTCGATTGTAGCGTTCCCGGGACGAGTGTGGCGATGGCGAAATCATATTGAATTAAACCGCAGGTAGAGGCCTAGGTTCACATCTACGAACCTAGGCATATGGAGTCATTTGGCACATCTTGGTGGTATGTCCCTACGACCAAGGAGGCCGTTATGAACGTAAGCCACTTTGACAAGCAAGCTCAACGTGAGTCCACCTGCTCGCTGGTTCACGGTACCTGGCGTTGTGTGGGTGCCAAAATAGCTTGCGCCGGCGCGTGTGCGCTTATGGTCGGTCAGTTGCTGCTGCCGAGCGTGGCGCTGGCGACGGAATGCGCCGATCCCGCCGCTGGGACGGATGAGGTTGCCGCGGCTCCGGTGACGCCGACGGTTGCGGAGGATACGGCTGCAACGACCGCGCCAGCTGCTTCGACCGCGCCTGCAACCGATGCTGCTCCGGCGGCGCAAGCCACCGTTGAGCCTCAGCAGACAATCCCAGCCGATGCCGCCAATGAGCCTAGCGGTGCTGTGCTCGCTGGGCAAAACGCTTCTGGCGACGACAACGCCGCCATGCCGGCGAGCAACGCCATCATGCCCTGTGGCGTGACCGATGTGACAGGCGGGGGCGGCGTTAGGGTCAATACGACCGTGGTCGATCATTATACGAACTGCGAGCTTTCGGACAACATCACGCTCGAAAAGGGCCAGTCGTATACCCATGATTTTCCCGATGTTGAGGGTGGCATTCCAGAAGCGCTTGCGAGCGAAGTTGTCGAGGTTAAGTACTACAGGGCCGATGCCGCTTCGGGCACTCTGGTCGAAGTTCAGGATGCGTCCATGTCCGACGTGACGGCTCGCTTCGAACCCGTTGGCAATCACATGAGGCTGACGCTGACCTTTACGGGTGGCGCGGCAGGCGGCTCGTATCGACTCACGCGCAATGAGGCTCTCTATATTGGCTCGGCACTGGAGTATACCGGAACTGACTATGAAGGCAGCTCGACTATCCTCAACGAAACCAGGTACGATTATTACCTCCGCTACGCCATCAATAGCGAAATTACGCTCGTTGCGTCAGAAAACGAAGCCCTCCATAACCTGAACGTCAACGACGTGAAGACCAACTACGCGCCCGGCGAGGCGCCCCGCGCGACCGCGACGATTCCCGCTGCTGACGCCGACAAGTACGAGATCGCCTACGAGTGCTGGGAGGAGATGGATGGCAGCGACCCCGCGGAGCTCACGCCCGTTGCCTTCTGGTATTCCGACCCCGCCAAGTATCCGACGGGCGCGAGGAGGATCGAACACTTCGAAGAGGGCAAGTTCTACATGTATTCCGTCGAGCTGAGGCTCAAGGGCGACAATACCGTGGGCAATGACTGCATGATGTACGTCAACGGCCATTGGACGCACCACATCAAGACCGTCAACGGCGTCTTCGCGCCAAACGCTGACAATATGCTGTGCGAGCAGCCGATCGACGAATGGCGGGCCATCGACGTTATCGAGATCAACGGCGCCACGACCACCTTCAAGGCAGGCGATAAGCCGGTCTTTACGGCGAATGTTCCGACGGGCTCCAACTTCCTTCCTCAGTGTGAGTACTGGACGGGTAGCGACGGCAGCGAAGTGAACTCTCAGGAGTTCTGGGATCAGAACATCACGAACCACATCGACGCCTTTAAGCCTGGCGTGACCTATCGCTACGGTATCTACCTCAAGCCCGCGCGCGGATTCTACTTTACGCCCAACACCAAGCTGGTGATCAACGGCCAGGAGTGCGGCTACCAGATGGGCGAAGCGAGTGTAGTTGATCCCGAGAGCGGCTGTATCTTCACTCTGTGGCTCAACACCGATTTGACCTTTACGCCTGAAGCCACGCCGACTCCCGATCCGCAGCCTACGCCGGATCCCAATCCGACGCCGCAGCCCGAGGTCAAGCCCGAAACCAAGCCTGAGACGAAACCCGAGACCAAACCCGCGGCTAAGCCGGCCACGACAACCGCCACGACCAAGACGGTTGAGAAAGCCGCGCCGACCAAGAAGGGCGATGCTGTCCTGGCTACCACGGGAGATACCACCGTAATGACGGTCACCGCCCTAGGTATCGCTGGCGCAACCGTTGCCGCTGCCGGCATCGCCGCAACCAAGCGCCGCAAGCGTTAGGTTTTGGCGGCGGCGCCCATCCTCGGCTTTAGCAAAATCTCAATCTGTAACACCAAGCCAGTCAAAACGGCTCTAGATGTTACAGATTGAGATGAACCGAATGGCCGCCAACCTAACGTCTCGATCTGTAACACGTAGCGGGGAATTTGGTCTCTAACTGTTACAGATCGAGACAAAGCGGGGGCGGCTGGAGCAATATCTCGATCTGTAACAACTACAAGGCTCAACAGGGCCTAACTGTTACAGATCGAGACAAACATCGGAATCGGTTCGCCGACCAGACCCCAAACCGCCACAAAGGTGCCTGTCCCCTTTGTGGCGGTTTGCGCAGGTAGAACGGTAGGTTCGTATATATGAACCTACCGTTCGCTTTGTTTTTGGACGACGATTACGCTGGATGACTTTTGGTTTCAGGAAAGGAACGACCATGAGGTGGACCACTGTTCGAGCGCTTTGCCGCCGCCTGACCGTTGCCGCGGTGACCCTCACCATGGTGACGGGTTCGTTGCCCGCGGGCGCGTTTGCCGAGACCCTCACCACCGATAGCACCTTTGTGCAGACGGATGTCGAACAAGTAGACGATGCCGATGCCGCCGACGCCGCCGACCCCGCGCCCGATGCCGCCGACGCCGCGCCCGATGCCGGCGTTGCCGACCCCACAGTGCCCGCCGCCGATGACGTCCTTACGCCCCCGGACTCCGAGATTGCATTGGCGGCAGGCCTGACGGGCGCCGGGCAGACCGAGAGCACACCTGCGGGTACGCTCGCCACCGATCTTGTCGAGGGCAAGGAACTCGCCGAGCAGCAGAAGCAAGAGGAGGCTTCCGGTGCCGAGGCAACCTGGAACGAGGAACTTGAACTCTGGGCAACCTCGAAGGGCGCCACGGGCGTAAAAGGCGAATACGATGATGGCTACGTGGCCGGCGAGCAGACTCCCGCGCAGTACTACTTCTCGATTGATAGCCTCACCAACGAAATTTCTATCGAGTATGGCGACGCGGGCATTACCACGTTGGAGGTGCCCTCGACCATCGACGACAAAAATGTCGTAAGCCTTACGGGTATGGGAAGCGCTGCGCTCACATCGATCACCTTCGCCCCTAATTCGCATGTCCGCTCGGTTGGAGGCTTGGGCGGCAGCAGCATCAAAGAGATCGCACTGCCCGATTCGGTCGAGGAGCTCAAGAGCTATGCATTCTACAAAAGCAAGACGCTCCAAACGGTAACCTGGCCCAACAACGCGGCCTTTACCACGATTCCCGAGCAGGCCTTTAAGGAATGTGAACAACTTGACGACAAGGTGGTGGCAACGCTGCCGCCTTCGGTCAAAACTATCGACTATCTTGCATTCGCCTATTGCGGCGTGCCACAGTTCTATGTCTCGGACACAACAGTGCTCACCTTTACGCAGATCAATGTGCCGGGCACGGTGGAGCGGATCGGGCACTATGCCTTTGATGGGTGCTCGCATGTGTCGTCGGTGACGATCGGCGATGGTGTCAAATCTATCGGGGCGCTCGCGTTCGCCTCTCTTGATCCTGCGATTGCCGGCAAAGAGATTGTGCTACCCAAAAGCGTGGAAATGATAGAGTGGGGAGCTTTTGAGAACACGAGATACGGAAACGAGACGAACCATAATGCCGTTGCCCTGCGCGTGATGAACCCCGATCTTCAGCTTGGTGAGGCGGGCTATCCGGGCGACTATAATGAGCGCGTGACAATCGATGGCGTAACGTATGCGATTCCCTTTAGTGAAGGCCAGACCATCTATGCCTATGCGACCGATTCGGCTGGCAACCCCTCGATGGTCAAAAAGCTTGCCGATGCCGTGGCCGATCGCAAGGACTCCGTCGATTCCTCGAAGCCTGCCTACACGTTTGAGTGGATGGGCGAGGCGGCCCAGATCACGGGCAAACTTCCCCAGGGCGCGGCGGCCGTGCTCGTGCAGGCGGGGCAGTCCACGCCGCTGGCGGTTGGCGATGACGGCAGCTTTACAGCGGACGCCCTCTCCAAGACGGCAGCCACCCTGCGCATTTCGCTCAGCGGTTACTATGACATGGTGCTGGCGCGCCCGGGCGACCAGATGACGGGCACATGGAATATCGGAGACATTAAGGCGGAGGACTTTACCAAGATTCCGGCTTCGCGCGCGATTGAGCTCAACGTGGGCTTTCTTGAACCGATTGTGGGCCAGGATAAGACCGAACGCATTGAGCTCGATAGTCTCGATAACATCGATCTGACGGTGAAGAGCGGCGGCAAGACGCTTAAGCCTGCCAAGGGTGACAAGGAAAACGACTTCCGTATCCAGGGTACAGCGCTCGTGGTGTCGCAGGCCATTGCCGATGCAGATCAGGATCTGGAGATAACGCTCGAGCCCAAAGACAGCCTCAAGCTGGGTGGGGCGACGGCGACGGTGAAGCCTTCGGCCGGCAAGGTCGATATCGACTTGAAACCCTGGGGCACGGCGACGGTCACGACCAAGGGCGACTACCAGGGCGCCAACCGCGTGCTGGTGTTCCGTACGTCCGACGGCAAGCTAGTCGCCGACGGCGTCACCTATTTGATGGGTTACGAAGACGATGGCACCACGCCTATCATGAAGGCCGAGACGCCGCGCCTTAAGGCCGGTTCGTACACCATCGTCGCCTTTAACAAGACGAGCTACGACATCCAAGCGACGAGCTATTCCACGTTTAGCCGCCTAGGGCTGACCGTGGGTAAGCATATCGCGCAAAAGCAGGTGAAGATTGAGGACGGCAAACAGCTCGACGTGACGCTCGACGTCCCCACGTTTGACGTGGAGACGTATCGTGCCGAGCGCGGGCTGACGGCGGGCTCGGTTATCGCTGATTCGTCCGCGGTCGGTGGCGCGGAGACCGAGCTGCGCATTCATTACGAGCTCAAGGACATCCAGGCTGCCAAGATTGAGATTCCTCTGGCCAAGGATGCCGTCGAGGATGTGTCCGCAGGCGCTCGCGAAGCCGGCGCCAGCTCCGATGCCATGTGGGCTGCCACAACTTGGGAGGGCGACAACCTCGTTCTCGATATGAAGAAGAGTGCGGGCGCCGATGTGTTTGTGCGCTTTAAGCCTAAGGCCGCGGGCATCTATGCCGTCTCGCCGCTTATTACGCTGGGCGAGGTGACATTGCCGCTGGGAAGCACCACACTCGAGGTTAGCGGATCGCGCATCGAGGTCGACAACACCGACGTTCACAGCCTGCTGGGCAATGTGGCCTACGTATATGCAGCGCCGGGCAAGAGCGTGCAGCTCACCGTGGGGACGGGCTCGTCGGCTGCAAAGTACACCGGCAAGACCAATAAACTCGGCCGTGCCAAGATTGAATACGAACTGCCGCAGGATACGCTTGCCGCCGAGCGTGTGACGCTCGAAGCGCGCGTGGGCTCGACCGATGTCGCCGCCGCTGCCGCAGAGGTGACGGCTCGCAACTATGTGCGCTATGTTCCGGGTGCTTCGGTCTGGAACTTTGATGTGACGTATCGTGGCGGTACGCAAAACCTGGTCAAGGACGGCAAGGACACGGGTAAGAGCCTGTGGACCTTCCACCATCTGCCGCAAAAGAAGAACGCCTACTGGACGTTCGATATTACGCTCGAGGTGGGAAACGAAGAGGCCGCCGACACGCTCGACCTGTACGCGGACTGCGTGGATGGCAAGACGGTGACGATTCCTCTGACTCAAAAGTCGCGCGAGGGCACCCGCGTGCGCTATGCGGCGGAGTATGTGGACGAGGGTTACCTTAAGCTGCTTAATGAGTTTAACAAGGCGAATGACTCGACCTATGTGAACTGCGGCAACTTTGAGCAAATCTTTATGCCGCAGACCTACCGCATCTCCAATGCTCAGCTTATGACCATGCTGAGTTTTGACGCCAACGCTTCGGCCAAAAAGCATTCCGCCGCGGCCGAGGAGCGCCAGCAGGAGTTCTCGAATGCCGTGCAGCAGTGGCACGAGTATATGATGGATAACTCGTTTAATGATGTCGACGAGGCCTTTAACGACGCGATTGACCAGATGGTCGCCGATGCGTTTGCCGAGGAGGACAAGGACGGTAAAGAGGACGAAGCCCAAGGTGGAGCTGCCCGTAAGGCTCGTCGCGCCCCTGCCGCCAGCGACGGCGAGGGTGATGGTACTGGCAACGACGAGGCCGCGCAGTTTGCGGCTGAGCTCAAGGCCGCGGTCGGCGGGTCGTCGGCGCTGCTGACCCAGCAGGGCGACAGCTATGGCGTCAATGTGGACAAGATGATCTTTGAGGATGCTTACGGCACCAGCGAGGATTGGTATCAGGAACTCGCGGCGGCCCAGGGCGCGAACGCTGCGGATGCGGCCGCCATCAAGGAGCTCGTCGACCATGCATCGCGAGCGGAGTTTATTGCCCAGCAGGCCGAGGATCTGGTGGGCCAGTCGATGGGTATCGGCCAGCTCAACCAATATGGAAGCTGGAATGACGCAACCGCTGCGGCGCTCAACAAGTGTGCGGGCATTAAGGCCAGCGAGTACAACGGCCAGTCGACGAGCGGGTTTAACGATTTGGGCCAGGCGCTCGGCAGCTCACTGAGCTACAAGGCGGCTGACGACGATACCGTCAAGGGCTTTAAGGTCGCCGCGCCCGATGGCGAGCAGACGGCCTATATCGAGTCGGAGTTTATCGAGAACTCCAATAACAACAAGAACCAGGCGCTTCTGTTTAACTCGATCGCCATGCAGTGTGACATTCTGGACAATCTGTACGATAACTGGAATGTGGTCCATAGCCTCAATAACTCTACGATTCGCGGCTGGCTTATGGCTTGGAAGCGTAACGGCGACGTGAGCGCCCATATGAAGCTCATCCGCACGATTCGTTCGCTCAAGAGCTATAAGATCGAGTGCGAGATGTTCGGACAGGTCTTTAAGACCGATGCGTGGAAGGCGGCCGGCCAGGCGTTTCCCGCGGCGACCCAGGGCATCGGCATCTTTACCGGCATTTACGGCGTGAACGATGCCAGCAAGAACTGGGAGAACGTGAACGTCCGTATGCAGAAGGTGAAGGGCGAGCGCGAGGGCTATGAGCTTCAGCATACGCGCCTGCTTGCCAAGCCCGAGAAGACCGAGGACGACTGGAAGTGCATTTACGCGCTGCGCGACGCCATGGAGAAGGCGCGTGCGTTTGAGGATCTGCTGCATCGCCAGCTCTGCCACGACAGCACCGATGTGGCGGTGGGCTCCATTATGACAATCGCCGGCGTGCTGACGGCCGGTTCGGCGGGTACCGTGGTGGGCGCTGCCTATGACGCGGCTTCGACCAGCGTAGGTTCGGAGCGCGCGATTAAGCTGACCAATGCCGAATGCGCCTACGATGTTGCCTGCGAGCAGGTGGAGCGCGCGTGCCAGAATCGTATTACGGTCAACTGGGGCGAGCTGACTGATACCGAGGTCTACAAGGCCAACAAGGACGGCTTGATCTCGGACGAGAAGATGCAGTCGATCTTCGAGGCGCGTTATCGCAATGTGGCTGCCAAGGCTGCACCCGACCCTGCGGGCGTGGTGTACGAGGGCCTGCTGTCCAATACGGTTGAAGGCGCGACGGTTGAGCTGTGGAGCGCCGACGATGCGGCCGGTACCAATGCAGTGCGTTGGGATGCCGAGGAGTATGAGCAGGACAATCCGCTTGCAACGGGTGCGGACGGTGCGTACAACTGGAATACGCCGACCGGCTGGTATCAGGTGCGCGTGACCAAGGACGGGTATGAGGAGGCGCGTTCGGCCTGGCTGCGCGTGCCGCCGATTCAGACTGAGGTGAACATTGGCTTGGCGTCGACGGCGGCGCCCGAGGTGGCTTCGGCCCATGCCTATACCGATTGCGTCGAGGTTGAGTTTGCGCAGTATATGGATGCGAGTGACGATACCCTGGCCGCATTGTGCGCGCAGGGCTTGGGCGACGTGACGTATACGTGGCTCGATAAGCAGGACGATCCCAATGGCAAGCCGCTGTCGCGCGTGCTGCGTATTCGCTATGCCGATGCGTGTGAGGTGGGCTCGACGGTGTCGTTTGAGCTCGACGGTGCTCGCAACTACGCCGGCACGGCCATGGCGCGCTGGGCAAGCGGCGAGCTTGTCGTGGGCGTTCGTGCCGACAAACTCAAGCTCAACGTGGAGCAGGCCGTGACCATGCTTGAGGGCAGTGACTTTGAGCTGGTGGCGCACGTGACCGATAAGGCGGGCAAGCCGTTTGCGGGCGCCAAGGTTAGTGTTGGGCTGGAGTCCTCGGCTATCTGCTCTGTCGATGCCAACCAGGCCGTGACGGGCGAGGACGGCGCGGCGACGTTTGTGCTGCATGGTGCTCTGCCCGGTTTGACGACGTTGACGGCGGCGGTGGACGGCACGGCGCTGTCCAAGCAGGTCGACGTTCGCGTGTCTGCCGAGGCAGTGCGACCGGCGCGACCGGTGGCGACGATTGGTGCGACGACGTTTGGTGCATGGTCGCCCAAGGAGAACTACATTACGGTGCCCAAGGGCACGAAGCTGGAGCTTTCTGCCGAGGATGGCACGACGATTTGGTACACCACCAACGACACCTGCCCCTGCCGTGACGAAGGCCGCGTAAAGTACACCGAGCCTATTGCGCTCGATAGCAACATGTATGTGCGCATTGCGGCACAGCGCCCTGGCATGTCGTACAGCGAGTATTCCGAGCGTCTGAACATTACGATTACGGTGACCGATGAGCCGGCGCCTGAGCCGACGCCCGATCCCGGTCTGAAGCCGGAGCCTGAGCCGACGCCTGACGGCGGCGAGCAGGGTGGCGGTACGGATGGCTCTGGTGGCGCCGGGGTCCCTGCGGGCAGTTCGACTTCGACGACGACCACGGTGACGACGAACAAGTCCAAGGGTAAGGGCAAGAACGGCAAGAAGTCCGGTGGCACGGAGCTTGCCGGCACGGGTGACTCCGCCGCGATGACGGTCGCTGCCCTGGGCATCGCCGGTGCAACCGTTGCCGCAGCCGGCATCGCCGCGACCAAGCGCCGCAAGCATTAGAGCTGGGTGACGGCTCTCGTTCTCGGCCTCAGTAAAATCTCGATCTGTAACACCAAACTGCCCAAAACGGCTCTAGATGTTACAGATTGAGATGAACCGAATGGCCGCCAATCTAATGTCTCGATCTGTAACACCAGGCGGGGAATTTGACCTCTAACTGTTACAGATTGAGATGAACAGGTGGATGTTCGCACAATATCTTGATCTGTAACAACTACAAGGCTCAACAGGGTCTAACTGTTACAGATTGAGACAAACGCCGGAATTGGTTTGCCGACCAGTCCCCAACCACCACAAAGGTGCCTGTCCCCTTTGTGGTAGTCGGCCGGCATAGAAAAAGTCCCCGCCGGGCGTGTGCTCGACGGGGACTTTGCCGTTTGGTAGCTAGCGCTGCGGATGATTACTCGCCCAGTAGGCTCTTGGTGATGGAAGCGGCGGCCTTCTTGCCGGCGCCCATCGCCAGAATGACCGTAGCGGCACCGGTGACGATGTCGCCGCCGGCCCAGATACGGGGATCGGTGGTCTGGCCGGTCTCCTCGTCGGCAACAATGTAGCCCCACTTGTTGAGCTCCATCTTGCCGCCGATCTTCTTTGCGAAGGGGTTGGCGTTGGTGCCGATAGCCGAGATTGCGACGTCGCAGGGGATCTCCTCGATGGCGCCCTCGATGGGCACCGGGCGACGACGGCCGGACTCGTCAGGCTCGCCGAGCTCCATCTTCTGGACCTTGACGGCGCACACGGAGCCGTCCTCGCCAGCGACAAACTCGAGCGGGGAGACGAGCGGCAGAACCTCGACGCCCTCGGCCTTGGCATGGTGCAGCTCGGCGCGACGGCAGGGCATCTCGTCCTCGGTACGGCGGTAGGCGATGATGGCGTGCTCGGCGCCCAGACGCTTGGCGGTGCGGACGGCGTCCATAGCCACGTTGCCGCCACCAAAGACGACGACGTTCTTGCCGTGCTTGGTGGGGGTGTCGTACTCGGGGAACTTGTTGGCCTTCATCAGGTTCACGCGGGTGAGGTACTCGTTCGCGAAGAAGACGTTGGGCAGGTTCTCGCCGGGGACGTTGAGGAACTTGGGCAGGCCAGCGCCGGTCGCCACGTAGATGGCGTCGAAGCCCTGCTCGAACAGCTCCTCGGCCGTGGCCATGTTGCCCACGACGGAGTTGTACTCAAACTTGACGCCCATGTCCTCCAGGCCGTCAATCTCGCGCTTGACGACCGCCTTGGGCAGACGGAACTCGGGGATGCCGTAGACCAGCACGCCGCCGCCGGTGAAGAAGGCCTCAAAGACGGTAACGTCAAAGCCGTTGCGGGCGAGCTCGCCAGCACAGGTGATGCCGGACGGGCCGGAGCCGACGACGGCGACCTTCTTGCCGTTCTTGGGAGCCATCTTGGGCGTGGAGGCGAGCTCGGGGCGGTCACCCAGGAAGCGCTCGAGCTGGCCGATGGCCACGGGCTCGGACTTCTTACCACGGATGCACTTGCCCTCGCACTGGTTCTCCTGCGGGCAGACGCGGCCGCAGATGGCGGGAAGCATGGAGTCCTCGCGGATGGTATCGAGGGCGCCGCCGAAGTCCTTCTCGCGGATCTGCTCGATAAAGCGGGGGATGTTGATGTTGACGGGGCAGCCCTCAACACAGAACGGCTTCTTGCAGTTGAGGCAGCGCTCGGCCTCGGCCAGCGCCATCTCCTCGGTGAAGCCCTTGTCGACGGGGCGGAAGTCGCAGGCGCGCTCGGCAGCCGGCTCCTCGTTATCGGGGGTGCGGGGCGACTTCATATCGGCAACGAAACGACCGTTAACTAGTGGCATGCGCAGCTCTTTTCCTCATAGGCCTTGAGGGACTCGCCCTCTTCGGAACGGTAAGCGGCCTGGCGGGCACGAAGGTCATCCCAGTCGACCAGGGTGGCATCGAAGTCGGGGCCGTCGACGCAAGCGAACTTGGTCACGCCGCCCACCTCGACGCGGCAGCAGCCGCACATACCGGTGCCGTCAACCATGATGGGGTTGAGCGACGCGGTGATGGGGGTGTCGTACTTCTGGGCGGTGAGGGTCGAGAACTTCATCATCGGAACGGGGCCGACGCAGAAGACCTGGCTCACGGCCTTGTCCTGCAGCAGGCGTTCCAGCGGAGCGGTGACAACGCCCTGCTCGCCGTAGGAGCCGTCGTCAGTGGTGATGTGGATGTGGTCCTCGTCGAGGAGCTCGCGGAACTGGTCCTCCATGAGCAGGAGGTCCTTGGTGCGGGCGCCCATGATGGCGTGAACTTCGTGACCGGTCTCGACCAGGTGCTTGGCGACCGGGAAGGCAATTGCCAGGCCGACGCCGCCGCCAATGACGGCGCAGGGGCCCTCGGCCATCTCGGTGGGAACTCCCAGCGGGCCCACGACGTCGCGCAGCGACTCGCCGGCCTCGTAGGTGGAAAGCATCTCGGTGGTCTTGCCGATCACCATGAAGATGAACTCGACCCAGCCCTCGTCACCGTTCCAGCCGGCCAGGGTAAACGGGACGCGCTCGCCCGTCTCGTTGGCGCGAACCATGAGGAACTGTCCAGCGTGCGCATGCTTGGCGATTGCAGGCGCCTCGATGCGGAACTTGAACACCTTCTCCGAGAACTGCGTCTTCTCCAGGATCTTATACATAGAACCCCTCTCTTGTTAGGGCCGCCGAACCGTGCCTCCACGGAAATGGACGGTAGCCCGAATAAAACCGTACGCGCACAGGCGTTGTGCAGACATACGGTGCAAATTATACCCTCATGGACATGTCACTTACGTGTGTCTTCGGCGGTTGGGAGCAGGGTTTATCCACTTTGGCCTACCAAAGGGGGAGAGGTTTATTTTGGTCGGTTTTATCAGGTAAAACGGCAAATGGGGCCGGCCTCGGGTTGTGATGAGGCAGGCCCCCTTTGGGATGCTATGCATGTATGTCGGCGCGCGGTTGATTGCGATGCCGCAACTGGGGCGTTTCCGCAGGTAAAACCTGCCAAAATAAACCTGTTCCTAAATGATAGGTTTTAGTGCTTGCCGTTGGCGGAGGCGGCGCCGTTGACATGGTCGCGGGCATAGACCACGCCGTGCACGATCGCCAGGCCGGCGGCGTCGGCCGCGCGGGCGCAGGTGTTCTGGAAGTCCTCGGCCTCGCGGGCGCGCAGCTGCTTGAGCACGTAATCTGCCACGGCCATCTTGCCGGGAGGGTTGCCGATACCGGTGCGGATGCGGCTGAAGTCGCGGCTGCCCATCTTGTCGATGATGGAGCGCAGGCCGTTGTGGCCGGCGTGGCCGCCGCCCACCTTAACACGTACGTCGCCGGCGGGAATGTCGAGCTCGTCGTGGATGACGAGCAGCTCCTCGGCCTTGATCTTGTACTCGCGGCAGAGCTTGGAGATGGGTCCGCCCGAGGTGTTCATGTACGACTGCGGCTTGACCAGTACAATCTGGCGCTTGCCGTTCTCTTCCTCGGCATCGTTGATGTTGATGAGCGCGACCTCGGCGCCTGCTTGGTTTTTCCAGTACGTGACGCCGGCCTGACGGGCCAGCTCGTCGATCGCCTTAAAACCGGCGTTGTGGCGGGTCTCGGCATACTCATCGCCAGGGTTGCCAAGTCCGGCAACCATGCGAATCTTAAGCGGCTGTGCAGCTGCCATGTTCATCCTTTCGTTGATTTGTCGCCTGCTATGGTGAGCGACCCTGTTGCCGCTGTCAAATGGAGGGCAATTGAGGTTGTTTGGGGGCGTTTGGACGGCCGTCAAAATCCGAGGTGGACAGTTAGTTCGGATACGTATAAGTTCTGAGGACTCGAATTGCTCAATTCAATGCCGATACGTTGTTTTGGAACTTTAGTTAGTCCATATGACGCTGTTTTGAAGTCTACCCCGCTTTCAAATAGGGCGAATGGTATAGAGATAGCTGCAAAACAGCCTAATTCAATGTGTCTATTTATACGTATTTGAACTAACTGTCCAGCCCTGTTCGACGGCGCACGGGTGATTCGCCGTTTAGACCGGCGCAAGGCCGATTCCGGCCCGCAGAGCGTTGAGCCAAGCGGCCTGACGCTTGCGATAGCCCTTGATGCGATATCGGAATCGGACTCCTGCGAGTCGATGCATCGTTTGGGCGAAGGCTTCGAGTGCAACAAGGTCTTTCATTTGGTCGCGATTGATAACCAGGACGTGGATGCCCATTGCCTTGAGGCCATTATTTCGATTGCCATCGTGGATGCGAGCGTTTTGAAGCTCATGCCCAATTCCGTTGTATTCGTTGTCGACTCCGGCGGCCGGGCAATATAGGTCGCAGATAGCGTAAGGGATGCCGGAGGACATGTTAACCGCAAGAGTGTCGAAGTCGATTCGATAGTTGAGTAGCAGGCCTCCCATGGGCAGGCTGCAACATCCGAATCCGCCAAAGCGCATGGGCGCTCCGAGAACGGCTAACATTAGGGATTCGGCTGGGGATGCAGATCCGGGTCGGGCAAGCTTGACTGCCGTGCGAAACGAGGTGTATGAGCTACTTTTGGCGAAGCGCGCGACCGCCTCGAGATCTTCGATGGTCGTGGCGGGCTCGCATTTGTAGTGCGCCTGTTCGTAGCGGGTTTCGTTCTGCTGTTTGGCTGCCGACTGGCCGCCCAGGCAATCAAGATCGCCCGTCGCTGCGCAGCTATCGCCCTTGGGCCAGATGTCGTCATAGGCGATGGGGTAGGTTGCCTCGGGCGGAAGGGAGTAGGTTCCGAGCAGCTCCATAAGGAGCATCAAGGTTTTGGCGACCGATTCATTTTTAGAACAAAGCATGGCTGTCATGGCAGGAGACGTTGCGTAGATGTCGGCCTCGACGTGCATAATTGCACCTTCAGGAAGAGGAGTGGAGAGAATATGCTGAAGAAGTCGCTTGTCGGGGCGCCTGTTGTCTTCGTTTGAAACGAGAAGATCGAGCAGTTCGGAATCATCTTCATTCCAGGCGTCGAGTATCGAAAGTGCGCCAAAGTCTATCGCGTCATTGTTGGGAATGCAGCCAGCCAAGGCCTGTGCTTGCTGTTCGCTATCAACGGAGTCCCAGGGTAGGGCAGAGTACGCCCGTCGTGCGCGACGAATTGCGCGGAGGGCGGAGAGATGTGAAATCACGGTCGTCATAGCTATAACGTACTAAGTTGGCGGCAGAATGCGACCGCCATACCGTTCTTTTCGCTCAGCGGGGCGCTGCGCGCCATGAACGGCTGGGTGTTATGAAATCGGTGGAATCGGTTGAGGGGATTGCAGGAAATTGAGCTCTGCCGCGAAGGTTGACGATAGCTACTGGACAGTTAGTTCAGATACGTATAAGACGGCGGGCGTTCGAGGCGTTTCTAAGGGCTTTCGAGGGCGATTTGAGGGTAAATATGCGGCGGTCGTACTCGAAAGCGATGAGCTTTGGGCAGTATGGCGTTCGCCGGGGAGCTCAGAAGGCTCAGAACGGCCTTTGGAGCTTTAAAAAAATACGTATCTGAACTAATTGTCCAGGGAAGGTTGTCGAGGGGTAGAAAAAGGGTCGGAAGCGAGCTTCCGACCCTTTAAAAACACCAAAGATGATGAGATGCACGCTGGATTACAGCGCGAAGTCGCCGCCGACGAGCGTGGAGACGGGCTCCTCGTGGTAAACGGCGGAGATGGCCTGAGCGAACTCCTCGGCGACCGAGATGGTCTTGATTTTGCCGCCGACCTCGACGGGAATGGCGTCGGTGACGAGGCACTCGACGATCGGGGCGTCGTTCAGACGCTCGATGGCCGGACCGGAGAAGATGCCGTGGGTGGCGCAGACGTAGATGTCGCCAGCGCCCATAGCCTTGAGCTCCTTGACGTTGGCGCACAGGGTGCCAGCGGTGTCGATCATGTCGTCGTTGATGATGCAGGTCTTGCCCTTGATGTCACCGATGATGCCCATGACCTCGGCGGCGTTGTGGCGCGGACGGCCCTTGTGGGCGATGGCCAGGTCGCAGCCGAGCATGTCGGACAGCTTCTTGGCGGCCTTGGCGCGGCCCACATCGGGGGAGACGACAACCAGGTTGTCGGTGTCGAAGTGCATGTCGTTGTAGTACTGGCCAAACAGCGGCAGCGCGGACAGGTGGTTAACCGGGATATCGAAGAAGCCCTGAATCTGGCCCTGGTGCAGGTCGAGGGTGATGATGCGGTTGACGCCAGCGCGCTCGAGCAGGTTGGCGACGAGGCGGGCGGTGATGGGCTCGCGCGGGCCGGCCTTGCGGTCCTGGCGGGCATAGCCGTAGTGGGTGATGACGGCGGTGATGGAGCGGGCGGATGCGCGCTTGGCAGCGTCGGTGGCGATGAGCAGCTCCATGAGCATGTCGTTGACGTTGCCGCCGGCCACGGACTGAATCAGGAAGACGTCGGCGCCGCGGACGGTCTCGTCGTAGCGGGCGTAAATCTCACCATTGGCGAACTGCTTTAGCGTAAGGCCCGAAAGCTCGACCCCAAGGTACTCAGCGATCTTCTGAGCGAGGGGACGGTTGGAGGAACCGGAATACACGCGGATGGACTTGCGCATATTCTCCGACTTCTCGGGATCATTAATCGGCATTACCCTTCTCCTTTATATCGAATGCCATATAGATGCCTTGTTGCATTGTAACCGCGCGACGGGGTTAATCGGGTCTTGATAACGTCTTTACCGTCAACGGACACGAACCGACCACTCATCCGGTTGCGCAGGTCACGATAGAAAAAGGAGCCGCCCCCATGGGAACAGCTCCTTAGATGCTTGGTAAAACGTTATACCTCGTCGTCCTCGTGCAGACGGCGGCGGTAATCGGCGGCCCAGCCCTCAATGTTTACCTGGCGGGCACGACCCAGGCCAAGTGCGTCGGCCGGGACCGGCTCGGTGATGACGGAGCCGGCGGCCACGAGCGCGCCGTCGCCGATCTGGGCAGGCGCGACCATCATGGTGTCGGAACCGATGAAGGCGTCCTTGCCGATGACGGTCTTGTGCTTGTGCACGCCGTCGTAGTTGCAGGTGATGGAGCCCGCGCCCACGTTGACGCCGGAGCCCATGGTGGTGTCGCCGATGTAGGACAGGTGCGGCACCTTGGAGCCCTCGCCGATCGTGGACTTCTTGATCTCCACGTGCGTTCCGGCCTTGGATCCGTCGAGCATGTGGGTGCCCGGGCGCAGGTAGGCGCGCGGGCCGCAGTCGACGCCGTTCTCGATGACGGCCTCGATGGCGATAGTCTCATCGATGACGCAGCCGCTGCCGACGGTGGTGTCGGTGAGGCGGCTGTTGGGGCCAAGCTGGCACTCCTTGCCCACGGTGACGTGGCCGATCAGGTGCGTCTGCGGCCACACGACGGTGTCACGGCCGATAACAGCGTCGGGGCCGATCCAGGCCTGCGTGGGATCGATGAACGTGACGCCCTCGGCCATCCAGTGCTCGTTGATGCGGTCGCGCGCGATGGCGGTGAGCTGCGCGAGCTGAATGCGGCTGTTGACGCCCAGGCCGTCGCGGTAGTCATCGCAGTGGAAGATGGAGACCGCCTGGCCGTGACCCTTGAGGATTTCGAGCATGTCGGGCAGGTAGTACTCGGACTGCGCGTTGTCGTTGCCGATCTCGTTAATGTGGGCGGCGAGCTGCGCGCCGTCAAAGGCGTAGCAGCCGGCGTTGCACTCGAGCAACGTGGCGGCCTGCTCGGGCGTGCAGTCCTTCTGCTCGATGATACGCTCGATCTGACCATCGGCGCCCAGCTTGATGCGGCCGTAGCCGAAGGGGTCGGGCGGGGTCATGGTCATGACGGTGCAGGCGAGCTCGCCGGTGGCGACGGTTTGCGCGAACTTGGCGACGGTGTCGGCGGTGATGAGCGGCAGGTCGCCGTTGAGCACGACGACGGGGCCTTGCGTGATGCCGCAGGCCTCGAGCGCGACCTTCACGGCGTGACCGGTGCCCAGGCGCTCGGTCTGCTCGACGCACTCGACCTTGGTGGCGCTGCTGGCGTAGGCGCCGTCGATGAGGGCGCGCATCTCGTCGGCGTGGCTGCCGATGACGACCACGACGCGGCTGCAGCCGGCCTTGATGGTGGCGTCGACGATCCACTGAACCATGGGCTTGCCCAGGATCTTGTGCGAAACCTTGCAGTGGTTCGACTTCATGCGGGTGCCCTCGCCGGCAGCGAGGATAATTGCGGTTGCGTCCATGTGATCTCCTGTTACGTTATAGAGACGTGTGTTTGGAAACGATACACGGCGCAATATGATACCGCAGGCATATGATGAGCGCGTAACGATTGGATTGCGGCGGTTGAGGCTTGCGCCGCCGGCATGGCGTTTGCACTGCTTGCGTGCGGCGTTGGCGGTGCTGCGGAGCTGTCGTTTGAGCGAGGGGACGGGGGTGCCCGTGGACAACATACGAGAGGAGTTTGGCGGCGAGCCCGTCGCGGCATTCTCGATGTCGCATCCGGCTGTGCCGGCACTCTATATAGTGCTGACGCTGGGGCTCACCATGTTCTCGATGCAACCGGTGCTGATCGCGCTGTCGCTTGCGGGCGGGCTGGCGTATGGATTTGCGACGCGTGGGGCTGCCCGCACGCTGGGCGCACTTCGCTGGCAGCTGCCGGTGATTTTGATTATCGCGCTGGTCAATCCACTGTTTAGCGCTTCGGGTTCGACGGAGCTGTTCCGTATTGGCATGCGCGCGGTGTATCTGGAGAGCATGGTATATGGCCTGTGCATGGGCGGGCTGTTTGTGGCGAGCGTGCTGTGGTTTGAGGCCGCGGCGTCGATGCTCGAATACGACAAGGTACTCGCACTGTTAGGCAACGCCGCGCCGGTGATTGCGCTCATGATCTCGATGTGCATGAGGCTTATCCCGCAGTTTTTGCGCCGCGGCCGCACGGTGCTGGCGGTGCAGGACGCGATTGATGTACCGGGGCGTGCGCCGGCCGACCCCGTGCGCTCGCGCTTGCGGGCATCGAGTGTGTTGATGGGCTGGGGCATGGAAGATTCGCTGGAGCGCGCGGACGCGATGCGCTCGCGCGGGTGGGGTGCCGCGACGCGTCGTACGACGTATGCGCGGTATCGGCTGGGGCGCAGTGACGTTGCCGCGCTGGCCGGGCTCGTACTGTTTGGCGCTGCCGCGGTGGCGGTGGCGTGGACCGCGACGACGCAGTATTCGTTTTATCCGCAGCTCTCGGTGCCGGCGCCGTGGCCAGGCTATGTCGTGTACGCCGCCTGGATGGTGTTGCCTTGCGCGTTGCACGCGAGTGATGAGAAGAGGTTTGGCTGATGGCTCGGTTGGATAGGGGCCCGGTGTCGGGCGCGGCGTGCGGCCCGGATATGCCGGCGATTGAGGTGCGGAGCCTGAGCTTTGCCTACCCCGATGCTGATGCTGCGGTGCTCGAGGGGCTCGACTGGTCTGTTTCCCAAGGTGCATTTGCGCTGCTTGTTGGCGGTACCGGATCGGGTAAGTCGACGCTGCTGTCGCTGCTCAAACCCGAGATCGCTCCGGCGGGCGAGCGCACTGGCGAACTGCGCGTGCTGGGCGAGAACGTCGCCGACATGGATGTGCGGGAATCGGCGGAGCGCGTGGGCTATGTGTTCCAGGATCCCGAGAACCAGATCGTGTGCGAAACCGTGTGGCACGAGATGGCGTTTGGCCTGGAAAACTTGGGGCTAGCGCGTGATGAGATGCGCCGTCGCGTAGCTGAGACCAGCTATTTCTTTGGGCTGGAAGATTGGCTCCACCGCGACACCGATACGCTTTCGGGCGGACGCAAACAGTTGCTGTCGTTGGCGGCCGTTCTGACGCTGCGCCCGCGCGTGCTGCTGCTCGACGAGCCCACGTCTCAGCTTGATCCGGTTGCGGAGAAGAATTTCCTGCACGCGCTGTTTCGTGTGAATCGCGAGCTGGGCTGCACGGTTGTTGTGGCGACGCATCAGCCGCGCCCAATGCTCGAATACGCGACGTGTGCGTACCGGATTGAGGGCGGTCGCGTGCGCGAGGTGGCGGATATGGCTTCCTTGGGACGCCGAGAACCGCTGTTTTCCGATGACATGTTGGGGTGGGGTGCCATCCGATGTGCAAAAAACGGAGTGTTCAGCAGGCGTGAGGACAATTTGGGCTCTCTGGAGCCGCCCGGGGACGTATCGAGCGCGAAAAAAAGTTCGGAATTGGACAAATCGTCCGAATTTGTGGCGCAAACGTCGCTCGAGAACGGCTCGGAAGCCTTCTCGCGCACGGATGGAAGCAGAATACTCCAAAAAATGCACGGCGGGTCGGCTACCACCCTGTCGGAAGGCTGGTTTCGCTACGATCGAGCGTCCGGCTGGGTGCTGCGTGGGCTCGATGCGTCGTTTTCGGCTGGCGCGGTGCATGCGGTTGTGGGCGGTAACGGCTGCGGCAAGTCGACGATGCTTTCGGTGCTGGCCAAGACTGCCAAGCTGCAGCGTGGTCGTATGGTGCGCGGGGCGGCCTCGGCTGCGCTGCTGCCGCAGAACCCCAAGGCCCTGCTGCTTGCCGAGACGGTGCGCGACGAGCTGATGGAATGGGCCTCGACCTGCGGATATGACGAGAACTTGGCGCGGGAGCGTGCGGCGCAACTGGGATTAGACGGCCTGGAGGCGCGCCGCCCCTACGACCTCTCGGGCGGACAGCGCCAGCTGCTTGCACTGGCAAAGCTGCTGCTGATCGGCCCCGAGCTGCTGCTGCTTGATGAGCCCACCAAGGGTTTGGACCTGGCCAGCCGCCGCATCATCGCTCGCGCCCTGCGTGACCATGCGAAAGCTGGCGGTACCGTCATCATGGCCACGCACGACTTAGACTTTGCCGAGCAGGCGTCCGATGACGTCGCCATGATGTTCGACGGCGAGATTGCCTGCGTGGAGCCCCCGGCCGACTTCTTTGCCGACAACGTGTTCTATAGGGCGTGATGGGATGACGGACTGTCGTTTCTCGCGTTTACTCACAAAACTGGAGATCCCGCTGTTGTTGGCGGTGCCGGCGGTGATGGCAGCGGCGTTGCTGGCGGGCGTTGAGCAGGCGGCGCTTGCCATGCTTGTCGTGGTGGCGCTGGTGCTTGCACTGTTCTTTGCGGGTTACGAGGCATCTCGTCCGGGTTTGCGCCAGATTATGCCCACGCTGGTGCTGGCGGCGCTGGCGGCGGCGGGGCGCATCCTGTTTGGGCCCATTCCCGACTTTAAACCGGTGAGCGCCATCGCCATTATCGCGGGGGCGGTGCTTGGTCGCCGCAATGGTTTTATGGTTGGCGCGCTGGCGGCGCTGACCAGCAATTTCTTTTTTGGACAGGGCATGTGGACGCCATGGCAGATGTATGCCTGGGGGCTCGTGGGATACGTTGGCGGTGCGCTGGCGTATGCGGGTGCGTTCGACCGCGCCGATGGCACCGTGCGCATGCCGGCGCTACTGACCTACGGCTTTGCTTCGGGTTTGCTGTACGGCGTGGTGATCAACGCGTATGACATCATTGGGTTTGTACAGCCGCTTACTTGGGCGGGTGCCGTGGCGCGTCTTGCCACGGCAGTGCCGTTCGATATCACACACGGTCTTGCGACCTGCGTGTTTTTGGCTGCCTTGTACAAGCCTTGGTGCCGTCGCATCAACCGCGTCGTCGTGAAATACGGACTGTAGGGCTAGTTGCGCCGAGGCGGGAATCAATACTGCTAAAGTGCCATTTTAAAACTATGCCGGTTTACGGGGCTAGATTAGCACAGGCAGACCATACCAGTTTTTTCCGAAATAGAGCAAGCCGTTCACCTGCGGTTTTATTATCTCGGAATTGTGTGTGGTTGGGGGTTCGCGATTCAGCCCCGTAAACCGGCATAGTTTTGGAATGGCCGGCTGATACGACGGGCATCGTGGCCCCCAGAGAGCCAAATTGATCCATTTTCTTCCGTCTCCAGATGTCCCCAGGAAATCAGTTGACGGCGCTTGCCACGAAACTGGCCCATCTACTACGTTTAGCTTGATACCCCCGACCATGACCGCGTTTTATGAAAAACCGCAGGCTTTCTACCTGCACTGATAATTGTTCTCGGGGGAAGCGGGCACTGCGGGGCGCGGCAACGG
>UQIE01000014.1 GCA_900541065.1 uncultured Collinsella sp.
AAGCCCATTGTGGCACCCCGAGCCCGCGGAAAGAAGCTGCGCCGCGGGGGAGGCGACCCAAATGGCTTTCTCATATCGTCTTTCATGCCAAACCACACTAACAAAAAGTTGCACAGTTTATTTCCCATGTCTGTACATAGTTTGTTATACAAACGCGATTATCAGTGTAGATTGCCGTTCCATATGGGCTTCAGGAACGCGCCTAATCACCGTTAGCATCCCATTAACCTGCATCAACGTGAACAACATCCCAAAATAACCCCCTTAAGCACGCCAAATGAACGATATGTTGTCCGACGCAGCCCAAATCAGTTTCGCTACCAGCTTGTGCTAGGATACCTAATGTTACATGAGTTCAACTGCGCTCACGGCTCCAGCAAGTCGCAAAGCGCAGGGTCGATCAGCATCCGGCCGTAACGGCGGTGCCAGAAACACCACGAGCTCCAATAAAGAAGTCATGCGACGTTATTCATTTGCATTGCTTTAATTCTAAGATGCATTAATATCTTGTATGCCAAAGTGAAGCAGTCTTTCAGCTGGCTGCGTGCGGTCCAGTTTCGAATTCGCTTGACTGGATCGCACGCAGCCAGCTGAGGTCGTTGTTGTATTTGCGATACATGCCAACAACCTCAGCGCTGCTTTTGTATATACCGTTCACGGTGGGGCAGAGCCACGTGCTTGTCTAACTGGGCTCAGGGTTTGAATATGGAGCGCCTTCGCGCACAAGCGCCCTGGCGAAGCCATACCCAAACCCCGTGCGCCACACGTAAGACAGCAAGGGGGTGGTGCTCGTGTGGTATGTGATCCAGGTCATTAACGGTCGCGAAGACGTAATGCGCAAGCGCATCGAGCATTTGGTGCCGGCGAGCGCCATGCTAGAGCTCTTTTATCCCCAATTTCAAACCGAGATCAAGGTACACGGCGAATGGGTCGATACGACCAAGCCGCTCTTTCCCGGTTATCTTATCTGCGATACGGCAGATCCCCGAACCGTGCAACAGTATCTGCTGCGCATGGATGACTTTGCCAGGGTGTTATCCCAGGACGGTCAGTTTGTGCCGCTGGCAAAAGAAGAGGTCCAGCTTATTGGTGGCTTTACGCATAGGGGAGACCGCGTTGTGCCCATGAGCGAGGCCCTAAAAGACGGTGACAAGGTCGTAGTGACGGCAGGTCCGCTGCTGGGCCACGAAGGCCTTATCAAAACCATTAACAGACGCAAGAGCACTGCTTATTTGGAGCTCGACTTGTGCGGCCGACGCATAACTACCCGCGTTGGCCTTGCGGTGCTTTCAAACGAACAGCGCGTCATGCGCAATCACAGAAAAGCGATCGCCTAGCTGCAAGCTCGCAAGCGGACGACCGAAAGCAAAAAAGTATCGGGGGAGGGGCTCATGGAGCCTACGATAATGACCATGGAGCAGGGCGCGCGGGAGACGCGCACGGCCGCCACGGCGAATTCCGTCACTGCCGCAGCCGGTGCTGCGGGGGATTACCTTACAAACGAAGAAGCGTACAAGATGCTGCGCGGTGCCAACTCCGGCGTGAAGCCCGAGCTTGGGCACAGGCTCTACCGCGTTGTTAAGCGTACGGTGGACATTGTCGCCGCCGGCGGAGCCCTGGTGTTGCTCTTTATTCCCGGGGTAATTCTGAGCGTGGTCATTTGCATAAAGAGCCCGGGCGCCAGCCCCCTATATTCACAGTGGCGCGTGGGCCGCGTGCGCAAAGACGGCACGTTCTACCTGTTTAAGATCTACAAGTTCCGCAGCATGGTTCCCAACGCAGACCAAATGCTCAAGGACTTGCAGGCCCAAAACGAGGCCACTGGCCCCATGTTTAAAATGAAGCACGACCCGCGCATTATTCCCGGTGTGGGTAACTTCATTCGCAAGCACAGCATCGACGAGCTGCCCCAGCTCATCAACGTGTTCTTGGGCCAAATGAATCTCATTGGCCCGCGCCCCGGCCTGCCGCGCGAGGTTGCCCTGTACAGCGAGCACGACATGAAGCGCCTGGCGGTAAAACCCGGCTGCAGCGGTCCTTGGCAGGTAATGGGCCGCAGCCACCTGGGCTTCAACGAAATGGTTGAGCTGGATCTTCACTATATAGAGAATCGCAGCCTGCGCCAGGACCTGCGGTTGATATTCGGCACGCTGAAGATGATGTTCTCTGGGGAAGGTGCCGTGTAGCATGCGCATCGCCATGATAGGCCAAAAGAGAACGGGTTCGCGCGAGGGCGGCGTAGAAGTGGTGGTAGGCGAGCTTGCTCGCCGTATGGCAGACCTTGGTCACCAAGTAACCTGCTACGACCGTATGGGCGAAGGAGCTCCTTCCGAGCCCTACGAGAAGGATGGCTACCGCATCGTTCCCGTAAAGGCTCTGGACATCAAGGGGCTCTCTGCGCTCACGAGCAGCTTTGCCGCAACAAGGGCCGCCATCAAAGACGGGGCAGACGTAATTCACTATCACGCAGAGGGGCCGTGTGTCCCCCTTCGTTTTGCGCGTTCCGCGGACATCAGGACCGTGGCAACGATCCACGGCCTGGACTGGCAGCGTGCAAAATGGGGCGGCTTGGCTTCCAAGTACATCAAGTTCGGCGAGGCGACGGCGGCCAAGTGCGCGGATGCGCTCATCGTGCTTTCCCGGGGCAATCAGGAGTACTTCAAGGAGGCTTACGGCCGCGAGGCTACGCTCATTCCCAACGGCATCACTCCCGAGGCGGATCTTCCCGCGAAGGAGATCTCCGAGCGCTTGGGGCTCACCCAGGGCTCCTATGTCCTCTACCTCGGTCGCATTGTGCCCGAGAAGCGACCGGAACTGTTGGTGGAGGCGTACAAGCAGGTAAAGACGGATAAGCGCCTGGTTATCGCGGGCGACTCCTCCGATACGGACGACTACGCCGTGGCGCTCAAAGAGGCTGCCGCGTCCGACCCCCGCGCGCTCTTTACCGGCCACGTTGAGGGCAACCTGCTCTCCGAGCTGTACTCCAACGCGTATTGCTACGCGCTCCCCTCCGACGTTGAGGGCCTGCCCATGAGCTTGCTGGAGGCCATGTCTCACGGTGCGGCATGCGTTACCTCGGATATTCCCGAGTGCGCGGATGTTCTGCAGGGTTGCGGGCTCACGTTCCCACACGGAGACGCGGGGGCGCTGCGCGACGTGCTTGAAGGCCTGATAGCGGATTCTGCCCAAGCGGAGAGGCTGGGCGCCATGGCACGTGACCGCGCGATTAATGGCTATGACTGGAACAGCGTCGTCCAAAGGACGCTTGCTTTGTATGAGGGTGTTGCGTAATGAAGATCCTTCTTGTAAATAAGTTTCATTGGCGCAAGGGTGGAAGCGAGACGTACTACTTTGCTCTTGCCGATGGTCTTCGCGCTCTTGGGCATGAAGTTGCCTTCTTCAGCATGGAGGATGAGCGTAATGAGCCGACTGAGTGGTCGCGTTACTTTGTAACGAATCGCGACTATAACGGACCGAGCTCTATTGTCGATAAGGCGAAGGCCGCGCAGGCACTTGTGTATTCCAAAGAGGCGCGCGAGAAGTTCGATGCGCTGTGCCGTGAATTCCAGCCCGATGTAATCCATCTCAATCTCACTCATAGGCAGATTACGTTTTCCATCTTGGACGCTCCTTGGCTAAAGCAGCATCCAACGCCGGTTGTGTATACCTCGCACGACTTGATTCTTGCTTGCCCGAGCTATCTTATGCTTGATTCCGAGGGCAACGTTTGCGATTCGTGTCTCGGGGGTCATTTTGGCAATTGCCTTAAGAAGAAGTGCGTAAAGGGTTCGATCGCAAAAAGCGCGTTAGCGGTGGCTGAGGCGGAGTGGCTTAAACGGCACAAAACCTATTCACGTCTCGATCGCATCATCTGCCCGAGTGAGTTCATGCGGAACAAGTTTATTGAAGCGGGGCTTCCCGAGCGTCAGCTTGTCCTCATGCGGAATTTCCTGAATCCCGATTCGATGTCACGGGAAGTTGCCAACCAAAATAATGAAGATCCCTACATGCTGTATCTGGGACGCCTTTCTCGCGAGAAAGGCGTGTTAACGCTCGTGCATGCTTTTGAGAAGGCGGCACCGGTGATCCCTGATTGGCGTCTTGTTATTGCAGGCGATGGCCCTGAATGTGATGCTGTGAAGGTCAAAGTTTCCGCAATGCCAAACGAAATAAGCTCGAGGATTGAGCTGGTTGGATATAAAACCGGTGACGCCCTGCGCGGACTTGTGAATCGAGCCACTCTGGCGGCTGCGCCGTCAGAGTGGCTCGAGAACGCGCCATATGCGGTTCTCGAGGCACTCGCCGCGGGCAAGCCCGTTATCGGTACGAACATGGGCGGAATACCCGAGCTGGTACGTGAGGGTGAAACGGGCTTCCTGGCTGAAGCCCACGATGAGGCAGGACTCGCAGATGCAATCCGTAGGGGTGCGGCGGTGGCCGCCTATCCTGCGGCTTACGCCGCGATGAGCGCGCATTGCCGTTCATTCGTGGCAGAGAACTGTAATCAAGAGAAATACATCCGGAATCTCGTCTCCCTGTATCAAGAACTAATTGACCGGAAGGTGGTGGCCTAACCCATGGCCGAGAAGAAACTCAACGGAACCGTAATCGTAACGTACCGCTGCAACGCGCGCTGCACCATGTGCAACCGCTACAAGGCTCCCAGCCGTCCGGAGGAGGAGCTCTCCCTCGACGTGATCAAGAAGCTCCCGCGCATGTACTTCACCAACATCACCGGTGGCGAGCCCTTCATCAGGACCGACCTTGCGGATATCGTGCGCGAGCTGTACAAGAAGTCCGACCGCATCGTCATCTCCACCAACGGCTTCTTCACCGACCGCATCATCGCCCTTGCCGAGGAATTCCCCCAGGTGGGAATCCGCATCTCCATCGAGGGTCTGCAGCAGACCAACGATGAGATCCGCGGTCTCCAGAACGGCTTCAACCGCGGCTACGAGACGCTCAAGAAGCTCGTGGAAATGAAGCACCCGGACGTGGGCTTTGGCATGACGGTGCAGGATCGCAACGCTGCGGACTTGGTGCCGCTGTACAAGCTTTCCGACGAGCTCGGCATGGAGTTCGCCACCGCCAGCCTGCACAACAGCTTCTACTTTGTCGAGGCGAAGAACATCATCAAGGACCGTCCCATGGTGGCCCAGAACTTCGAGGACCTGGTAAACGAGCTCCTCAAGTCCAACGAGCCCAAGAAGTGGTTCCGCGCGTACTTCAACATGGGCCTCATCAACTACATCTATGGGCAGAAGCGCCTGCTCCCGTGCGATATGGCGTTCGACACGTTCTTCATCGACCCCTACGGCGACGTCATGCCCTGCAACGGCACCAAGGAGAAGCTCGTTATGGGCAACCTTAACGACGAGTCTTGGGATGAGCTGTGGGAGAGCGCCCAGGCCGAGAAAGTGCGCGGCTGCGTGCGCCACTGCGACCGCAACTGCTGGATGATCGGCTCCGTGTCTCCTGCCATGCACAAGTACATCTGGAAACCCGCGTCGTGGGTGCTGGCGCACAAGCTCAAGCCCGGCAAGAAGTTCGACATGCACGAGCTCCCCATCGTGCGCGACTACGAGTCGGGCAAGGTGACGAAGGAGGAGCTGGACGCTCTTTCCACCTGCGACATGCACGCCGCGATCAACGACGGCCTTTCCGACGCAAGCCGAGCCGACGCGCACGTGTACGAGACTGAGGAGGCGCTGTAGTGCAGCCGGGTGGAAAAATCGAATGCAAAAATTCAGAAATAGCGGTTGCTCGATATCAATCGGAGGAAACACGTGAAAGTATCCTGCATAACCAGGCACGCAATCTCTAATTATGGCTCCCTGCTCCAGGCATATGCGACACAACGAGCGGTAGAGAGCTTGGGGCATGAGTTCGAGATTATGGACTATGTACCTGCTTGTGAGGACGTATCCCAGCAGGTGAGGACGCTTCTTTCGACAAAGCCGTCCTGGAACGGGAACCCGTTGAAGAAGTCTGTCTACAGACTTCTGATGGAGCCTGAGACAAGGGTGGCGGGCAAGCGGTTTGCGCGTGAGCGTTCCCAGCTGCTTAAGATGAGCCCTCACTATGCATCCCTGGAGGAGCTGAAGGCTAATCCGCCCAAGGCCGATGTCTATATGACTGGAAGCGATCAGGTGTGGGGTCCCATCAGCTCGGGCGCATACGACCTGTCATACGCGCTTGAGTTTGCTCCCGAGGGCGCAAGGCGCATCTCATATGCGGCAAGCTTTGGTAAGAAGAATATCCCGGATAGCGTGCGCCCCAGGTTTCTCGAGGACCTTCGAGCATATGAGGCCGTGTTCGTACGCGAGGATGCCGCGCGCGAGCAGCTTGCCTCGTGGGGCATAGAGGCCGGACAGGTTGTCGATCCCACGCTGCTGCTTGATGGCGAGGCGTGGAGAAGGATGGCGGCACCTGCCCCGAAGGGCGAATACATCCTCGTCTACCAGATTCACAGCGACCCGACGGTGGGGCAGTACGCCGTGAAGGTTGCCAAAAAGCTTGGCTTGCCCCTGATACGGATCTCCGCAAGCCTGCACCAGGCCTCACGCGAGGGCAAGTTCAAGTGGCTGCCGACGCTTGCTGAGTTTCTCTCGTATGTCGACAACGCAGCATGCCTAGTCACGGACTCGTTCCACGGTACGGCTTTTGCCATAAATCTCAATACGCCGCTGGTAGAAGTGCTGCCCAAGAACGGAACCTCGAGCAGGAACGTGAGTATTCTGCGACTCACGGACCTCACGGACAGAGTGCTTCAGAATCTAGATGATGTCGAGTTAGCATCCAAGCAGATTGACTTTGGTCGGGTCAACGACGTGATGGGTGCGGAGAGGGAGAAGTCCCTAGCGCAGCTCAAGAGCATGATTGAGGAGTAGGGCATTGTCAAACGTTGGCACTAGGACGGTATGCAAGAAGGATATGTGCGCTGGCTGTATGGCCTGCGTCGATTCATGCCGACATGGAGCGATTGCCATTGAGGATACGATTGAGGCGTATAACGCCCGTATTGATCCTACAAGGTGCGTGGGATGTGGACTGTGCGAGAAAACGTGTCCCCAGATGGTATCCCCATCTTCGTTGCGTCCTCTCGAGTGGCTACAGGGGTGGGCGAAAGATACATCGCTCAGAATGTCATCTTCGTCCGGGGGTCTGGCTACGGCCATCTCGGAGGCGTTTGTGGCGTCAAATGGATTAGTGTGTTCATGTGCACAGGAGGGCGGTGAGTTCCGGTTCCACCTCACTTCTGATGCGGATTACTTGAGGAGGGCCCAAGGCTCCAAATACGTCAAAAGCAATCCGCTTGGTGCGTACCGCGAGGTTAGGGAGGCTCTGCAAGGTGGTCAAAGGGTTCTCTTTATCGGTCTTCCTTGTCAGGTTGCTGCGATGCGTAACTTCGTTGGAAGCCGTTTAGCCGATTCCCTTTACACCATCGACCTTATCTGTCATGGTTCACCGTCCCCCAAGGTCCTGAGCCGATTCTTGGAAGAGACAGGTAACAACCTGTCTAATGAGCTGATACTGGACTTTCGAAAGAAAGTCCAGTTTCAGCTCCGCTATCGCGGAGCTGAAACTGTGGGTAGGACGGGTGTCCGCGATCGCTACTCGATTGCTTTCCTCTCGGGTTTACCGTATACGGAAGGCTGCTACTCCTGCCGCTACGCCAAGGGTGATCGTGTCTCCGATATTACGCTTGGCGATTCATGGGGTAGCGAGCTTTCTGATGAGGTCGCGAACGGGATATCCCTCGCACTTGTGCAGACAGACAAGGGTCGAGAACTGTTAGAAATGACGGACCTTGAGCTTTTGCCGGTTGATCCTGGTCTAGCTGTGGCCAACAATGAACAGCTTCAACGTCCTTCGACGAAGCCTATAGAAAGAAATACCTTTATGGACGGCTTTCGTAACGGGGTACGGGTTAACCGACTCGTTCTCAGGGCGAGGCCAAAAGACTGCGCCAAGTACTTGGTCAAGGATATACTGCTTGCACTGGGTTTGCTCAGGGGTTAACACATCGAGAGCGTTTGCTTTAGGCATTAATGATAAGGTAATCCATATGTTGAGTAATTCCAAGGTGCCAAAGTGCGTCGTATTAATGGCGTCATACAACGGCATCCCATTTATTTCAGAACAAATTGACAGCATTCTCTCGCAGGCTGAAGTTGACGTACGTCTTTTTGTCCGTGATGACGGGTCATCTGATGGTACTCGTGATCTTCTGCAGCGCTATGCAGATGAGGGCAGTCTGACTTTGTTAACAGGAGAAAACCTAGGACCTGCTTTAGGGTTTTTGACGTTGTTGCGGAATGCTCCCGAAGCTGATTACTATGCGTTTTCCGACCAAGATGATATTTGGGATAGAGATAAACTGATAACTGCGATTAAACAGCTTAAGAAGCAGGAGAATTTGGCTCTTTATCATTGCAATTCAAGACTTGTAGATTCAGCTGGTAATGAGATGGGCCGGTTAACCTATGGGCAACAAAGGTGCATATCTTATCGAGATAACGACCCTCTCAACCAGCTTTGCATTGGGTCACCTATGGGATGTACGCAAGTATTTGATAGGCGTATTTGGGAAGTTGTTTGCTTGCATGAGCTGCCCCATCCCGTCATCATGCATGATAAGCTGATAGCTAATCTATGCGTGCTGCTGGGTTATCGGATTGTTTTCGATGCTTCTCCTCATATGGGATATCGCCAGCATGGTCGTAATGTGGTCGGTGTGAGTACTGATTTACCATCTAAAGTGATTGAGAAAATCAATAGTTTTTGTCATCCGCGAGAGATTACTCTTGCAAAGCAAGTTACTGGACTTCTTTCAACTTATTCCGACTGCATTCTTCCTCCAGAGCGTGCTCTTGGAGAGTTGGTATCGAAAATGGACGCTTCTTTCATGGCTAGGTGCAGGGTTTCTTTCTCTTCGAGGCTGAATTTCGGCAGTCTACAAGAGGGCCTTTTCAATAGATCTCTCCTCTTGTTTGGGAAGCGATGATATGAGTAAAAGCATCCCCAAACCGCACAATAGTGGGTACGTCCTAGCGCTTGCCTTTTGCGACTATCTCAAGGACAAGACCGGCACCCCAAAGGCTATTATGGCGAGTCAGCAGGCCATGGCGTCGCACGGCATAAGTTACGTCTATCTCCACTCGGTTAAGAAGACCCTGTTCAGGGACGACCAGATGCTATTTTGCGAATTCGGGGTTACGGTCGACGGGGTGGAGGCTGGTGTTTTCAGTATTGCCCAGGTGTGCGAGGCCCTTTGCAGCTGGCAAAAAAGCGGCTTCAGCCTTCTTGAGCTTCATATCCACCACCTTCTGTACGTGAGCCTTGAGAAAGTCTCCGAACTGCTAAAAGTTACAGGCAAAACACCGGTCAGGGCCTTTCTCCACGACTATTACCTGTGTTGTACAAGCTATAACCTCCAAAATAGGAGCGGCTTTTGTGACAGCTCAAGGCTCGGCGACGCTCCCTGCGAGAAATGCCCCCACTTCAGTAACAGCCTTCGTGTGGAGTCGAAGATCCAAGGGCTGTTTGACTCCATCAAAAATCTCCGTTTTGTTGCACCTTCGACCTATACGAAGAATCGGTTTCTCTCATTCAGGCCCCAATACGAGGGCCTTGTTGATGTAATACCGCACCAAAAGCTGCTTGGAGAGTATCTGGGCAACAGACGTCCTCTGAACGCAGGGGAGCGCATCAGGGTTGCCTTTCTGGGGATGCCGAGGAAGACAAAGGGCTGGGAGACCTGGCTTCGCCTCGTATCTGCGGTCGATGAACAAGAGTACGAGTTCTTCGTTTTCAACAGCTCGAACGATATGTATCCAGGGATGAACAAGCGGTTTGTCGAATTTGATGAGAAGCACCCAAATGCCATGACCGACTCTCTCAGGGAGTGCGAGATTGCCATCGTTGTCATGTGGCCATCTTGTCCAGAGACCTATAGCTACACCTGTATGGAATCTTACTCCGCAAACGCTTATACGATTTCGAGTGCATGTGCAGGCAATGTCGCCGACTTTGTCGTTGAGCATGGGTCCGGTTTGGTGCTGAATAACGAGGAGGAGCTAATCGGGCTGTTTAGGGATAAGAGCCGGCTTATCAGGGAGGTCAATCGTTTCAGGAGCGGAAAGCCTGGTCCGCTCGATCTTGTCGATTCAGATGAGATCGTAGACCTGCTTCCATGCTCCTCGGTAGGTCTCAACACGGGAGTTCACATGCACACGAGGCTGATTGAACGTGTGCTGCTGGAGGTACTCAATGCAAGATCATAGGCATGCGAGGCTCGTTATAAATAAAGCGGAGGAGCGGGCTGGTCGAAGAGGTCGTTGGTATCTCCCTAATAAGCAAGGCGTTCTAACCGTTTGCATGGGTGACCTGGCGGATGCGACGATCGTTATAGGTATCTTGGCGCAGGTTTTCTTCCTTGAGTACTATGGTCTGGGGCGATACCTCAACTGGGTAATTACCGGCATGATTTGCGTGAGGGCGCTCTTCTCCGGATGGAAATATAGCGGTAGAGCGCTACTACTTGGGCTGATTACCGTTGCAGGGTGGCTGTCTGGTGCCCTCTTGGGTGGCAATATGGAAACGTTTAGGGCGAATATTTTGCTGCTCCTCTACCCGTTTGTCTATACGCTTTACTTCTTTCTTTTGGTCACTAACAAGAGGGATTTTCTTCTTGGACTCTTTGATGCAGGTTTTCCGGTCTTCAACGCCATATTGCTTCTCAATATGGCGATCATGTTTATCCAGTACTCTACCCATGGGATGATCGCTGCGACAACGAACGACATCAGTTACTTCGAGGACAATATCTCCGGCCTGTTCTCTTATGCGTCCGTCCATGCGGTGGCCCTTTACACTTCATTCGTCGTGCTCTACAACTTCGTCTGGATTAGGAGGCTTCGGGGTCCTCTCTGGCCATCCCTTGCCATCGCTTACAACGTCTGCCTTATCGTCCTGTCCTTCTATCTTGCGACACTCAACGATAATAAGGCGCTCTTCATAATCCTTCCTCTCGTTTTAGTGATGTTCTGGCTTATTTCAGTCATGAGAGGAGAAGCGGATGTTTCGGGTCCCTTCTTTTGGCTTGTCGCCTTGTATTTTATCCTGACAATTGCATACGCCTTGGTGCCTGCGTTCCAGATCCTCGTGGATACGCAAGTGTTTGGTCTGTTCGATATGGTTGGCAGTTCAGCTTCCGTCGGTACTGCTGCCGACGGCAGTAACGAGAGGATTGCTATCATCGGCTTCGCTCTCTTGAGACCGGCTACATGGAGTCTCGGAGAGGGTCTTGGAGCCTCAAGCTTCTACGCGTCCGGGTTCATGTCGTTTAACCACTTTGGTCAAGCGGATATGGGGTCTTTCTTGATTCTCATGGGGGTTTGGGAGACGGCAGCGTATGTAGCGTTTTTCCACTCCGTGGTTAGTGAGTTTATGGAGCAGGAAAAAGGATCTAATGGCCGGATTGTTCGTTTGCTCCTTTTGCTAACAATTCTTATTACCTTTCTGTATACGCAGTGCTTTACAAGGGTGAACTGCTGCTTGTGCCTACTGCTGCTCTGTGGAGCGCTGGCTTGGTCGTGGAATTCCTCGGCTGCAGACTATTTGATTATTGATAGAGACGAAGAACAGGTTTGAACATGAAAATAGGCATTTCCACATTTACGCATGGGGACAACTATGGGCAGAGGCTCCAGAACCTTGCTGTCCAAGAAACTCTCAAACTCTCGGGTGCAGATGTCCTTACGTTCAGACAGAAGGACTCGAGATCTGCCAAATACAAGCTCAAGTCTTTGGCTTCGCTCATTCCAAAGGGGCTTGCCGTTGCCCACATCCAGAGGCATCGTTCGTTTGAGGATTTCAATTCCCGTAACATTTCCTTTAGCCGGGAGGTTATATCTGATTCCAACCCTCCACGTGACATTAAATCCTATGACTTTTTCGTTGCTGGGAGCGACCAAGTTTGGTCTCCGTATTCCCCTGACGCTAACTCCACTATGTTTCTCACGTTTTCGCCAAGAGAAAAGCGCATTGCTTTTTCGCCAAGCTTGGCAGCTCCGACGATTCCCGAGGAGAAGCGTGAGCTGTTCCACGGCTATTTCGACGGGTTTGATAGGCTGTCCGTTCGTGAGCAGAAGAGCGCCGAGCTTATAAACAGTCTGTACGGCTTAAAGGCCGAGGTGTTGATTGACCCAACACTGATGTTTGACGGCTCCTGGTGGGAAAGGTATGAAAAAGAGCCGCACTGCGGGCTTCCAAATGATTATGTATTGACGTACTTCCTCGGGAGTGCAGCTTACGAAGAGAGGGTTGCCGAAATCTGTGATTCACTTAGCTGCAAGAGGGTCGATTTACTAGGGGATGCGCGCTACTACGCCCTCGGGCCTTCAGAGTTCCTCTATGCCGTCCGTCACGCAAAGCTTGTAGCGACAGATTCATATCACGGATCAATTTTCTCGATCTTGTTCGGGAAGCCGCTGATTTATTGCCCTCGTGAGTCCACTGGTCCAGACATGAGCAGCCGATTCGACACGCTAGCCAGCGAGCTGGGTGTTTCTTTCGTTGAGCGGTCAATTCTTTCCGTATGTAATTCGGAACTGCTCGAGAGTGACTATTCAAAGGCGTATGACAGGTTGGCAGCTCAGAGGAAGATCGTTGTTGAATTCCTCGATAGATGTGGATTGAGCATTCCCTCGGAGGCCGCCCGTGGCTAGCCAGCGTAAGGCGGGCGCCCTCCTCGGCTACGCCAACATCCTCGCAAAGAACCTCGTCAACCTCGTCTACACGCCGATGCTACTGTCCTACGTGGGGCAGGCGGACTACGGCGTCTTCCAGAGCTCGAACTCCTTTGTCTTCTCGCTGACGCTCCTGTCCTTCGGCTTCTCCGAGGCCTACGTGCGCTTCTACACGCAGACGGTGGCGCACGGCGGCGAGCGCGACATCCGGCACCTGAACGGCATGTACCTCACGCTTTACGTCGCCGTCACAGCCGCGGCGGTCGCCCTCGGCATGGGCTTCTCCGCAAACGCCGGCGCGGTGTTCTCGGCCGGGTTCACCGAGGCGCAGGTCTCGCTCGCCCGGGAGCTGCTCGCCATCATGACGCTCAACGTCGCCTCGACGTTGTTCACCGTCGTGTTCAATTCCTACATCACGGCGCACGAGCGCTTCGTCTACCAGCAGACCAGGCAGCTCGTCACCACGCTTGCGACGCCGCTGTGCGCCTGGGCCCTGCTGGCCGCCGGTATGGGGCCCGTGGGCGTTGCCCTAGCACAGCTCGCGGTGAACCTCGTCCTGCTCGCCCTCAACGCGCGCTACGCCATCGTCGTGCTGGGCATGCGCTTCGAGCTCAGGGGTGCCGACTGGGGCGTCATGCGCGGCATCGCCGCCTTCAGTGCCTGGATCTTCGGTAACCAGGTCTGCGAGATGGTCAATCAGAGCGTGCCCAACATCATGCTGGGGGCCATCTCGGGCGCGACTGCGGTATCTCTGTTCGCGGTGGCCGTGAACATCCGCCAAGTCTTCTACTCGCTCTCCACCACGATGTCGAACGTCTTCATTCCGAAGGTCAACCGCATCGTCGCCACCTCGGACGACAACGCCGAGCTCACTCGCCTTATGACGCGCGTGGGCCGCTACCAGATGGTACTGTTTTGCTGGGTGTACGGAGGTTTCGCTATTCTCGGGAAGTTTTTCGTGACGAGGTGGGCGGGCCCGGGCTTCGCCGAGGCCTACTGGCTCGTGCTCGCCATGACGCTACCCGTCATGGTGCCCCTCTGTCAGAACGTCGGCATCGAGATCCAGAGGGCCAAGAACATGCACCACGCCAGGAGTCTCGTCTACCTTGCGATGGCGGTCGGGAACGTTGCCTTCACCGCCGCGGCCGCCCCGGCGCTGGGGCCGTGGGCCCCCGCGATCGCCTATGTCGTCAGCATCGTGCTCGGCAACGGACTGTGGATGAACTGGTACTACCAGAAGCGGGTCGGTCTCGACATGCTCTTTTTCTGGAAGCGGAACCTGCCGGTGCTGCTCGCCTGGGCTGCCGTCACCGTCGCCTGCCTCGCTGGCACGGCGGTCCTGCCCGTCAACGGATGGCCCGCGTTCCTCGAGTGGGGCGCCGTTTACAGCGCGCTTTTCGCCATAGCCCTTTGGCTCGCCGTCCTAACGAAGGACGAACGTATCGCGGTCGTCTCTCGTCTCCCGTTCCTTAGATAGGGTCCATCATGAATGATTCCGAGAAATCCCCGAGGGTCGTCTCGCTTGGCGACCGTTGCTGCGGCTGCGGCGCGTGCGCTGCCCGCTGCCCCAAGTCATGCATCTCCATGGAACCCGATGATTGTGGCTTCCTACACCCCACCGTCGACGCCTCCGGGTGCGTAGGCTGCGGGGCGTGCGACGCCGTATGCCCGGCGCTCAACGCCCCTGGGGAGGACGGGTGCGAGTTCGCCCTCTGGGCGAAGGCTCATGACGTCGGCTTGCTCGATAGATCGTCGTCGGGCGGCGTGTTCGGTCTACTCGCCGGTGACGCTCTCTCGCGCGGCGGTGTTGTGGCGGGCGCCGCGTGGACGGACGGTTGCCGCGAGCTTCGTCACGTGCTCGTGGAGGACAGGCCGGCGCTCGGCGCCGTTATGCGCTCGAAATACGTTCAGAGCGCGGTTGGCCGCGGCGTCTTCGAGGGCGTCCGCGCTGCCCTGCGTGAAGGCAGGCCGGCGCTCTTTGCCGGTACTGCATGCCAGGTGGCTGGCATGCGCTCATACCTGGGGAAACTCGCCGACTCTGACCTCTTCCTCGGCGTCGACGTCATCTGCCACGGTGTTCCGTCTCCAGAGCTCTGGTCGCGCTGGGTCGACTACCGTGGTGAGGCCTTCGGGTCGGACGTCTGCGACGTCAATATGCGGAGTAAGACAACCGGATGGTTGTCTTACTCCGCTATGTACAAGCACATAGCGGAGAAAGACAACACCGGGGACACCGAGTCCCAGATATTCGGCAAAGACTGGTACATGAAAGCGTTTCTGGCCAATGCGAGCCTTCGTTCGTCCTGTCTGGCATGTCCAGCAAAGCGCTCCAGCGGCGCCGATATCACGCTCGGTGATTTCTGGGGGTTCCAGAATACCCATCCCGAGGTCGACAACTCCAAGGGCGTATCTGCCGTCCTATGCAATACCGAGAAGGGCGTGCGGGCATTCGAGGCTATTTCTGGGCTTACTGCAAACGGTCCGGCGACGCTTGATGGGGTAATCGCGGGCAACCCTAGCCTCGTCCATTCTGTCACGCCTTATCCAAAGCGCGACGAGTTCTTGAACGACGTGTCTGCCGGGCTTTCCATCCCAGATCTCATGGACAAGTGGGATTTCCGTCCCACTCTCTGGCAGCGTGTCCGCGGCAAGCTTGGTGGTATTAAACGACGACTAAAGAGACTCGTTGGAAGGAGAGCCTAGATGGCCAAGGATCGCTACCTTCAAGCTCTTCGTGGGCTTGCGATTTCCGCAGTGGTGCTTATCCACTGTCTTCCTCAATGTGCCGCGTCGGTCGCCATTCGCCCATTCCTCAACTTTTCTGTTGCGTTGTTCTTGTTTTTATCCGGTGTTCTTACCGACGAGCGCAAATTTAATGCGGGGGGGGTCTTCGACGCCGCATTAGCAAGGTTGCCGGACCTTATGCGTTCTGGAGCGTTATCTATCTTGCGGCGTTTCCCGCCCTTCATGGGCGTCTGGGTTTCTGGCGTTCGCCGTGGGCTCCGTATCGGCTCAGATGTACTATCTATTGGTCTATTCACAGCTTGTGCTGCTTACTCCGGTACTGTTCAGGCTCCTTTCACGGTATAGGTTCTTTGTCTATTGTGTGACACCGGCTTGCTTGCTTCTAAGGGAGCTCGCTGCCGTTGCCGGTATCGCATTGCCTCTAATACAGGTTTTCTGCCCCATGTGGCTCATCTTTTATGTTTTCGGTCTCGACTGGAGGCGTTGGGCTGCGCTCATTGAAGGACGAACCACTCAGCTTGTTGCAGTGCTCTTTATATTTTTAATAATTCAGGAGGTCGCAGGCTTCTGGTGGTATTTGACTGGCGATTTCAATATGGCCACAACTCAGCTTAAGCTCGGTTCTGCCGCGACCTCTTTAGCTGTGATCGCGCTTCTTATGGCGGTTCCGGGATCATTCAAGTCGCGATTATCTTCTACTTTGCTTGTTGACCTTGGGAACGCCTCTTTTGGAATCTACCTCTGCCATATACTTGTTCTCAAGGCCGTTTGGAAACTGCTTGGATTATTCGTCATTCCACTTGGTGTTTCGACATTTGCTGTTTGGGCGCTAACTCTTGCCGGATCTTATTCGCTTGTATCACTTTGCGGTCGTTATTTGCCCGAACGAATTCACATCATTGTGGGATTATAAATTGATTTTCGATACTGGCGCTTTTCATAGCGTTGAAGCAAAGTGAGTCCATTACCAACATTTGGCACGCGATCATCGGTGAAGATACCGGACTTCCTGTTTTCGAACGAGAAGATGACTTTTTACTCAAAATGGCTGATTGGATTAACCAACCTGAAATAACCGGAATCAATCTCCCTTGGTCGAGCATTGAAAAATGGAAGGGGCAATTCAGGTAGCCATATTCCGCAGTCATTACCTTGCCTATTTCGTTAAGAATGAGGGGGTTTAGCAAAATAGGATACCCAAGTCTTATTTATCACTCGACCTAAAGCGCATTTCGATTGTAGAGGACAGATTAAATGAAAGGCATCATCCTCGCGGGCGGGTCCGGCACGCGACTGTACCCGCTCACTCTCGTGACCTCCAAGCAGCTGCTGCCGGTCTACGACAAGCCCATGATCTACTACCCGCTGTCCACGCTCATGCTGGCGGGCATCAAGGACATCCTGGTCATCTCCACGCCGACCGACCTGCCCAACTTCCAGCGCCTGCTGGGCGACGGCTCGCGCTTCGGCGTGGACCTCTCCTACGCCGAGCAGCCCTCGCCGGACGGCCTGGCGCAGGCCTTCACCATCGGCGAGGAGTTCATCGGCGGCGAGCCCTGCGCGCTCGTGCTGGGCGACAACATCTTCTACGGCAACGGCCTGTCGCGCCACCTGACGCGCGCCGTCCAGAACGCCGAGTCGGGCCGCGCCACGGTCTTCGGCTACCACGTGGACGACCCCGAGCGCTTCGGCGTCGTGGAGATCGACGGGGAGGGCAGGGCCGTCTCCATCGAGGAGAAGCCAGCCGAGCCCAAGAGCTCTTACGCCGTCACCGGACTCTACTTCTACCCGGGCGACGTCGCCGCCAAGGCGCATAGGGTGCAGCCCTCCGCCCGCGGCGAGCTGGAGATCACCACGCTCAACCAGATGTACCTGGAGGAGGGGACGCTCTCCGTGGTCACCCTCGGCCGCCGCTACGCGTGGCTGGACACCGGCACCATGGAGTCACTCCACGAGGCGGCGGAGTTCGTCCGCGCCGTCGAGCACTCCCAGGACCTACCGGTCTCGGTGCCCGAGGAGATCGCCTGGGAGAACGGCTGGATCGACACGGCGCGGCTGGAGGAGGCGGCCGCGGCCTACGGCAAGTCGGTCTACGGCCGGCACCTGAAGAAGGTCGCCGCCGGCGAGATCGTCAACAGCCCGCGCGAGTACTAAACGATTCAATGGGAGATACAGATATGTCTGAAGAGCTCTTCGAGCCCAGGAACATCATCGTCACGGGCGGCTGCGGCTTCATCGGCAGCAACTTCGTGCACTACGTGGTGAAGAACCACCCGGGGGTGCACATCACCGTCCTGGACAAGCTGACCTACGCCGGCAACCCCGAGAACATCGCCGGGCTGCCTGAGGATAGGGTCGAGCTCGTCGTGGGCGACATCTGCGACGCGGAGCTGCTCGATGAGCTAGTCCCGGGCCACGACGCCATCGTGCACTACGCCGCCGAGAGCCACAACGACAACTCCATCGCCGACCCGGAGCCCTTCCTGCGCACCAACGTCGAGGGCACCTTCCGCCTGCTGGAGGCCGTGAGGAAATACGGCGTCCGCTACCACCACGTCTCCACCGACGAGGTCTACGGCGACCTGGCGCTCGACGACCCCGCCAAGTTCACCGAGGAGACGCCGTATCACCCGAGCAGCCCGTACTCGAGCACCAAGGCGTCCTCCGACATGCTGGTCCGCGCCTGGACCCGCACCTACGGCCTGCGCACCACGATCTCCAACTGCTCCAACAACTACGGCCCCTACCAGCACGTGGAGAAGTTCATCCCCAGGCAGATCACCAACATCATCGACGGCGTGCGCCCCAAGCTCTACGGCCGCGGCGAGAACGTCCGCGACTGGATCCACACCGAGGACCACTCCTCGGCCGTCTGGGACATCCTCACGAAGGGCCGCATGGGGGAGACCTACCTCATCGGCGCCGACGGGGAGAAGAACAACATCACCGTGCTGCGCATGATCCTTGCGGCCATGGGGCGCGACCCCGAGGACTTCGACTGGGTCGCCGACCGCCCCGGCCACGATCGCCGCTACGCCATCGACTCCACCAAGCTGCAGACCGAGCTCGGCTGGCGCCCGGCGCACACCGACTTCGCCGAGGGCCTGAAGGCCACCATCGACTGGTACGTGGCCAACGAGTCCTGGTGGCGCCCCGCCAAGGAGGCCACCGAGGCCCGCTACCGCGCGCAGGGGCAGTAAGGAGAGCAGAGACATGGCAGGCATCGCATTCGAGAAGGACCTCTCCGTCGCCGAGACCGGCATCGAGGGCCTCAAGGTCGTCGACCTCGCCGTCCACGGCGACTCGCGCGGCTGGTTCAAGGAGAACTGGCAGCGCGCCAAGATGACCGCCCTGGGCATCCCGGACCTCCGCGTCGTCCAGAACAACATCTCCTACAACGACAGCCGCGGCGTCACCCGCGGCATCCACGCCGAGCCCTGGGACAAGTTCATCTCCGTCGCCCGAGGCTCGGTCTTCGGCGCCTGGGTGGACCTGCGCGAGGGCAGCGCCACCTACGGCAGGGTCTACACCTGCACGCTCGACCCATCGAAGGCCATCTACGTACCGCGCGGCGTGGGCAACTCCTTCCAGGCGCTCGAGGACGGCACCGCCTACACCTACCTGGTGGACGCCCACTGGTCGCTGGAGCTCAAGAGGACCTACACCTTCGTGAACCTCGCCGACCCCGAGCTCGCCATCGAGTGGCCGATCCCGCTCGACGAGGCCACCGTCTCCGAGGCCGACCTCAACCACCCGTACCTCAAGGAAGTCGTCCCCATGGCGCCCAAGAGGACGCTCGTCACCGGCTGCAACGGCCAGCTGGGCCATGCTGTGCGCAGGCTGGCGGAGGAGCGCGGCGTCGCCAAGGACTTCGACTTCTGCGACATCGACACCTTCGACATGTCAGACCCGGACGCCTACACACAGTACGACTGGTCGCTCTACGACACCGTGATCAACTGCGGCGCCTACACGGCGGTCGACAGGGCGGAGACCCCCGAGGGCCGCGCCACCGCCTGGAAGGCCAACGCGACCGGGCCGGCGCTGCTCGCCCGCACCTGCGCCGAGCACGGCATCACGCTCGTGCACGTGTCCTCCGACTACGTCTTCGACGGCACCGCCGAGGTCCATACCGAGGACGAGCCCCTCAGCCCGCTGTCCGTCTACGGCCAGACCAAGGCCGCCGGCGACATCGCCGTGGCGGGGTGCCCGCGCCACTACATCATGCGCAGCTCCTGGGTCATCGGCGAGGGGCACAACTTCGTCAAGACCATGAAGGCGCTGTCCGACCGCGTCGCCGACCCGGGGGATAAGCTCACCCAGATCACCGTCGTTGACGACCAACTGGGCCGCCTGACCTTCACGCGCGACATGGCCGCGGCCATCTTCCACGTGCTGGAGAGCAAGGCCCCCTACGGCACCTACGGCTGCACCGGCTCCGGCGCCGTGAGGAGCTGGGCCGATATCGCCCGCGCCGTCTTCGAGGCCGCCAACGGCAACGGCGAGAAGGTCGTGCCGGTCAGCACCGCCGACTACTACGCGAGCGCCGCGGGCCCCATCGCCCCGCGCCCGGTCCACTCCGCGCTCGACCTTTCCAGGCTCGAGTCGGTCGGGTTCCACATGCCCGACTGGGAGGAAGAGCTGGGGGAGTACCTCAAGACGCTCTAGTCGCTTTTAATAAATATGCGAGAATCAAAGCCGCCGTTCTTTAACGGCGGCTTTTCTTGTGCCTGGCGTATAGCTCTGTGCCGGTAAGTGCGGCGGTGGTCACCAAGTGAGAACAGCCTGTCGAGCTCATGCTAGGAGTTCGCGACGGGGCGGTTGACGGCGACCTGCCCGTCCCGGGTGAGCATTCGGGCCCAGTGGAAGGACTTCCCGACATCGAGCTAGAGGACGGCCCTCCTCGCGGGCGCTGCGTTGTTGGCCATGGTATCCTCCAATCGTCGGTCGATCGGAAGCCGTTTCCCGCGACACCCACATTACCTGGCCGTGGCCATCTTCCCTGAGGTCCGGCAGTTTCCTATCAGTTGTCTGAAACGGCGACGCCTGCGTCGGCAATACCCCCCGGGCCCTCTTCGGGGCAGGGAAAGACGGCCGTACGCGGGCGCCCGATCGGCGGCCCAGACGGGCTTGCTTGCATCGTATGCGACACCGGGAAATGCATCAACGGGGTATCGAATAGCTCGTTTCTGACTGTAATGGGGCTTCGTCGCCGGTCGAGCAAAGTAGCCGGACCTTATGCGCTCTGGAGCGTTATCCATCTCGTAACGTTTCCCCGCCATTCATGGGCGTCTGAGTTTCTGGCATCGCTGTGGGCACCGCATCAGCTCAGATGTACTATCTATTGGTCTATTATGGCGAGGCTGTGGACGAGTTCATCGACTCGAAGTCGGGGGCGAGGATAGACGCGAAGACAGGAGGGATTCTCTGATGGATAGCGTGTTCAATGACCATGTGTTCCCTAAATACAAGGATCAACAGGTCATGAAGCCTCAGATGCATGGCTTCAATGACCCCACTTTGAGGAATTTCATGCTGTTGGACTCGTCTGCCCTGGTGAAAGACGAGCTTAAAGCCGACAGGTTCGACGATGAGTTCATTAGATCCTTCCTCAATGCCGCCAAGGAGCTTGCGGCCGCCGGGAGGAGAGCGACCGACAGGCCGGGCATGTATGTGATGCTGGAACATTCCTACGCGATTCCGGTGATGTTCCTCACAAGGCACTGTATTGAGCTTTCAATCAAGAGGGCGATAAAAAGATGTGGGGCTGATCCTAAGAAGGACCACAACCTAACGAGCCTGTGGAACTCCTTACTCTCAAGGTTTCCGAGGCAAAAGTGCCGTGAAGACAATAGAACCATCAAGAACATGGGTGCTTTTGTAAATGCCATTGCCGACATCGATGACAACGGCATCAGTCTCCGCTATCCGCAGGACAAATCAGGCGGACTGACGCAGGACAGGCCGCTATTCGTGAACGACGAGGAAGTCGTCTCGTATTTGGAGAAGTTCGTAGAGCAGCTTCAACTGATTGACTTCGATTATCTTGTCGAGAATGGTAAATAAGTGGCTGGAGACCGCTCTTTATCGTTTGTAAAACCATTGGTTGGAATTATGGTTTCAGATCAAATCCTGCAAAAGCCCTGGTGAATCCAGACACGAGGTTTTATAAGGTCACGATAAGGCGGAATCTGTAGAGGAAGGAGACGGTGATATCGTGCGCCCCGACGATGATATGCCTGGAGAGGGGTTTTACGAGCTCTACCGTGTGCTCTTTTACCCCTGGCTTCACGAGAAGTCTGCAGCCAGAATGCGGGATGTGCGACGGGAGCAGCGAGCCGTTTGCCAAGTGGGGCCCGAAGACTGGAATTCTCTCTTTAAGACGGTGGCGCTGGCGGAAGGGCTGACTAAATGATCACGGATGGCGTTGTGATTAGTTTCAACGGTCAAATCGATTTCGGCACGGTTGTTGCTCTCCTAGCTCTGGCACTCACTCTCCTCCAGTGGATTGTCTCGCTGATACGTGGCCGCCGGGAGGCCGCGCGGAGCCAGGCCTCGACCATCTGCGCCCGCGTGGTCAGGATGCCCGAGGGGGAGACGGCCACGGTTGGCAGGTGCAGGGTTGATTTCGGGCCGCAGTTCGGACTAGAAGTGATGAACAATAGCAACGACGTCATTTACCAAGTTATCCTCACTGCCGTGCTCGTCCAAGGTGCCGGGCCTCAAGACGGGAGGGACGTCGAGGGGTGTGGCGGCAGAGTTCTACTCTCGTCCGTTGCTCCGGGCAAAACCGTGAGGCCCATCGGGTATCTCGATTGCTCGATGCATAAGACCTTCGGCTGCGAGGTGGCTTTCACCGATCGCTATGGACGCAGTTGGGTGCGGAAGAGTGACGGTCATTTGTGCAGGATTCGATTCAAAACGCCCGTCGATTATTATGGTCTGATGCTGCCTGTAGAGTGGATGGACTTCGATGAATGGTAATCGACATGCTCTGGTTTTGAACGAAAAGTCCCAGAGACGATCGATAACGATTCTTCTCTGATGATGCAAGCGGCGCTGCTAATAGCAGCGCCGCTTGTCTTGTATTCCGCTCGCAGATAGTGCCTAGCAATGGCTCTAAAGCCCACATTTATTTGAGGCACGGTTGCTATAATGTCAGCCACTAGAACATCTGTTTGGAAAGGCAGTTATATGGCCAATAACGCAGACTTCAAATCATTCTTGAAGGACATTAATCCCAGCAAGAGCACCATTGATGAAGCGAGTCGACTTCACCGAAATATCAGGGACCATCTCAAGGCAAGTGAGACTTATGGGGCTGTATGCAAGGACACATACCTCTCGGGTTCATACGCCAAGCAGACCTTCATACGACCGAAGAAAGATTCTGACAGCTGCGATATTGACATCATCGTTGAGACAAACCGCTCCATTAACGACTCCCCGTATCGCGTTTTGGTCGAGCTCGAGGATGCGATACGCGAGCGCGAGTGCTACAAGAGCGTCAAAATGCAAACGCATTCCATCGGCATTGACATGGCGAACTTCCATCTCGATGTTGTCCCCTTGGTCAAAGATGAAGACGGTCTTCTCTACATCGGTTCGAAAACCGATGGCGAATGGAGGCAGACGAATCCCAAAGAGCATCTCGCTTGGACGACTGAGGTTAACAAAGGGTTCAACGGGGATTACAAACCTCTAGTGAAGATAATGAAGTGGTGGAGAAGGGAGAACTGCCCAAGTTGTGTGAAGTTCCCAAAGGGCATCACTCTTGAGAAGATGATCGCCGACAATCTACCTGAAGCAGGGTTGTCAATCGAGGACTGCGTCATGCAGGTAATGGCGAACCTTGCAGTTGCATACGCCGATGAACTCGACTCGTACAAGGTGCCCTTCATTGAGGATCCAGCCATAGAGGGAAACAACCTTGCCGGAAAGTACTGCTATAACGATTTCGCCCAGTTCGTGGACAAACTCAACGATCATCTCTCGCTTCTTGCGGATGAAGGAACCGGCAACAGCGTCTGGAAGCAAATACTTGGAAACAACTTTCCTTCAGGAGTCTCTTCGTACGGAACCACGGCATCAGATAAGTCAATAAGCCAACAGTACGCATTGTCTGTTCCGCACAGGCAGCCGTTAGGCTTTCCCATGCAGGCACGTAAGCCAAATGCAACAATTACGGCGACGGTCAAATTGCCTTCAGGAGAAATGCGAGCACTCGAAAACGACGGCGCGCTCATACCGAAGGGCTCCACTATCGTGTAAAGAGTGAACTGTGGGCCGGTAAAAGATGGCAGGGTAAAGTGGCAAGTCACGAATACCGGCGATGAAGCTATGAGGGTTTGCCGTAGGGGTGGTTTCGAGATCCCAAACATAGAAAAGACTTCCCGTCGGGAGGAGACAGCGTATACGGGGAAACACTATGTTCAATGTTTTGTAATCCGAAGGGGCTATTGCGTCCGTTGGAGCAACCCATTCTTCATCAACGTAGAGTAGGTGATAATCGATGGATATCAACAACGTAATTTCAGGCATTCTTTCTGTTGGAGGAAACATATCTCTTGTCCTCGAATTCATGGGATTCCTGTCGTTCGTCGCATTGGCTATCGGAGCCTTCACGCGTCTCGGTAAAGCGGCGTGGCGCTTCGGCCTTGCGCTGTACGGCAAGAAGATACTGATTGTCGCGAGTGACGAGGACTACCATGACCTCGAAGAGGATCTTTCCGACTCTGGGCTGATCAAGAGGAAGAACATACAGCGCGTTTCGGACAAACAGATATCCAAGGCAAAGGATGCGCTCCTGTTGATAGTGGTCTACGGATATTTAGACAAAGAAGGCTTTAGGGAGATTATCAACGGTAAGAGCTCCCGATGCGGACTTATCGTTCACTGTCCGCCGGAAAAGGGCCGAATCGACGATGACGAGAAGAAGCTCCTTGGTAAAACCGCATTTACCACGCTTTGCAATTTACGAGGCAGGTTAGTGAACGACGTTCTGCTCATGATGCTATCCACTTCATTCAAAAAGAGCGACCTGAAATAACCTGGACGACGATGACGGCCGGTTGGCGGTGCTGCTGCGTCAACGGCTGGAACCTGAACATCCCACGCTACGTGGACACGTTCGCGGAAGAGGAGCCGGTGGACCTTGCTGCCGTGCGCGACGACATCAAGCGCATCGAGGCCGAAAAGGCGGCGGCCATCGCCAAGGTCGAGGGCATGCTTTCACAGCTGGGACTATGAGAGGAGAAAGACAATTGAAACGAGATTACGACGCAATTCATTATATTCAGCGACAGCTCTCTGGATTTGAAGACAAGAAAATGGTTTTTGCGATGACCAAGGCATTCAATAAAATGTGCGCGGCCGAAGAGCCGGATGGCTGTCTGTCCACGACGGTCGAGCTGTTTATTGCGCTGAAATATCTTGGTTACAAGCCTCGTATTTGCTACGGGCTGGTCGTGCCTCCAAGCGGCTATGAGTTCTATCATGCGTGGCTCGAGCTGGATGGGAAGATTGTGGACATCGCTATTTACGGCAATGCTAAGTTCTCACCATTTTCGACGTTTGATGTTCGTTTCCCTATCGTGATGGGGTCGTACGAGGCGAACGAACAAGGAATGGATTATCGTCCGTTTACATTTGATGAGGACTGGCGCGACGCTTTGATTAGCAAAGTACAGGGAATGCCGGTAGTCGAATATTGTGATAAATTACCGAAGCGAATCTTGTGGAAGTTCGCTTGCGACCTGTTGGATATGAGCCCGTTGAAAGCAAATGTAGACGCGTTGCGCGACACAGTCAAAGATGATGTGATTTAAGGGAGGTGAATGATATGGAACAGCCTTATTTGCGTTTTAAGACCGACGACGGGTCGGAGTATCCGGCGTGGGAGGAGAAGACGCTTGGGGAGTTTTTTACCGAAATAAAAGAGAAGAATCATCCAGACTTGCCCGTGCTTGAGTAATCGTCTTTCTCCGTACCAACTGTATTCGCGGTACGGAAACGTGCAAATTCTCAGCGCTTTCGCATGGGTTCGCACCCGTTCTTTCGATGCCGCGCGGCTGTCGCCACTCGCTAGAAACCCCGGCCCTGTACCTATCGCACATGCTCACTTCAACCATCCCAATCCGTACGGAGTTGTGCACGATTATGTCGAGCCCAGATTCTTCCTTTCACCGACTGGCAAAACGATTTACACCTAATTGTGGACATTGCTCACGCGATTTGTCTTTGCTCACGCATTGATCTCGCTAAACTAATAACTGCTGTTACCAGGGCATTTTCTGGTGCACATTCTATTGGCTCCTGCGAAGATCGGAGCGGGTATGTTTGCTGCCGAGTCCTACACCAGCCGTCATTACATTGAGATCGTTGCCATAGCCTGCCTATGCGTTTTGCTGGGCGGGCCTTCTTATGCCGCGGGCGCGGAGAGCCTCGTCATCGCGGGCGCGACGTACTACGAGCCGGGCGTGTCGGGCCCCGGCTAGGCCTGGACCGATGCCGGCCACCTGGAGCTTAACGGCTACGCGGGAGAGGCCATCGGCGCTGACGGCGACCTGGTGCTGACACTTGCCGGGCAAAACTCCGTGACGGAGTCGCATGCGCCCGATGCGGTCATCACGCAGTGCGGCATGGAGGTGTGGGGCGACCTGACGCTTCGCGGCACCGGGTCCCTGGCGGCATCGGGCTCGCAGTGCGCGATCCACGTCTCGCGGGCGCTCGTGGTGGACGTCTGCACCGTCGATGCCCGGGCGGACGGGGCCGACGTCACGGACGAGGCCGTGGCCGGCGTGATCGCCGGCGACATGGCCGTGCGCGGTGGCGGGCGCGTCGTTGCCGCGAGCACCGGGTCCGGAGCGGGCGTGCGCGCTTATGGCGTGTATCTGCAGGACTTAGGCCTTGGCGATGGGGCGGCCGGCTGTCGGCTTTCCGTCGATGCCTCGTGGCTCGATGCGGCAGGTACCGATGGCGGCGTCGCGTGCTTGGGCGGCTCGCTTGTGTCCGCACGGTTTGTGACGCCTGCCGGCGGGGCCTTTGGTGCTGACGGCGTGGTGAATGCTGCCGGTGCGATGGCACCGCATGTGGTGGTTGAGCCCGATGCCGCCACGCCACCGGCAGGGGAGACCGATGGAGACGACGTGCCTGGATGCGGGGAGGGTAAACCAGATGGTAGTGCCGGCCCTGCTGCAGGGCAGCCCGGTGCGGGGCCGACGACGGATCCAACGGTGAAACCTGCGGCCACGTCGCCCAAAACAAACATAACGATCAAGACGACGGTGACCAAGACCACAGTGCCTGCGTCCTCTAAGCCTAAAGCCACCAGCACGACCGCAACGACACTCCCCAAGACCGCCGACAGCGACTGGATTGCCGCTTCCGTAACGCTTTTCCTTCTGGGAACAACGCTCCTGGCTGCCGCATTTCGCTGCTAAGGCCCCGTTTAAGTGAGACCAGAGAGGGATGAATGCAGCTATTGCAGAAGTCTTTAGCCTACTACTAAATCAATTTCTTAGAGATTGGTGCCGTATCAGCCATCGCTGCGACGGCACTATTTTGTTCAGCTCGACTGCCTCTCGATCCATTACCGATGTTGAGCCTTACACCCCATCTGCCAGAGCGATAAGATAATTGCAATCCAAATGCTACCGTTTATAAAGCTTCATTTGGACCCAATTGCCTATATCACTGGAGTCATAACATGAGGAACTACTATCAAATCAAAACCGTCGCATCGGCCCCTCCAAGGAGGCTCATCCCGATCGGAAAAGTCATCAGCGTTACTGGGCTTGTATTGGCAATTGTCAGTTTCTTTTCCGCTCTGCCATCGAGTGCCAACATATATGGCTCGCTTTCTTTTACTTTCTTACTCCTTGGCTTATTCTTTTTTGTGGACGGGCTCTTTCTTGTTATTACTGCATCAAGGCAACAAGAGAAACTACTAGGGCTACGCCAATCGCTCCTAGAAGATGATCCTCAAATCGCCGCGAGCGCCGAAGAGTTTATGTCTCAGCGAAAGGCCCTGACACAGCAAGGCGAAATTACTGGCATCTTCATTGTCCATAATGCAACCAAAGATCTGTACTACGTAGGCCAAAGCGCAAAGGCAATTGATCGAGCGGCCATACAGTTTCTCGGTAGGGGCAATTGCGATGTGTATGCCGATTACAAGTACGGTGACTCATTCAACGTGCGAATAATCCAGCTGTCGGAAAGCGGCTACGAAAGTCTCAATGAGCTAAAACGCGCAGCGATACAAGCGCTCGAGGCTGCTGGCGAGGAGCTTTATTAAGGGCGACTGTTAGGATTAATGCAATGGCAAGCTCAAATAACACAGGCAACAACGAGGAATTAACGCCGTCCGTCGAAGAAACGCTTCTTAACGAATCCGGCTCGATTGCCAGGGTCAAATCGTTCTCATGGATTTGGTTTATCAATAAGGAGCGAATCCACGACATAAATCCTGTCCAATGCGGCAAATGGATGTTATTCTTCTCTCCATTCAAAACCGCCCTCATGGACGACATTGTCGGAACCGCAGTTCTTGATGGCGTCGTCGTAGAGGCCAAATACTCGAATCCCGAAACGCTCATCGCGGCGGGCTCGAAACAAGGTGTCTGCTGCTTTTACCTAAACGGAAACGATAGAGAAAGCCATAAGAGGGTACTGAGCTACATGCTGGAAAACGGGCTAATCAGGAAGACAAAGACTGGAAAGCTGTATAACATTTCGTTCAAGTTCGACACTGAGACCTACGCAGGAAAGTACAAGGGGAGCGGCTTCTCCGGAAAGATAAAGCTCGCGGACTTCGTTGACCTGGAGACGGGAGAGTTTATTTAAGGGTGCGTGCCGAGTAGAGAAGTTGAACTTACTTCACCTGTGTCCCCTTTGGGGACAGCCGCCAGTGCAATACCTCAGTGCTATACTCGTTGTCCTAAGGAAGTGGTTCATATGTACTTGAGCGATACTAAGATTCAAGAGCTTATCGACAACAAGGTGCTGCTCAATGCCGATGCTTCGAACATCGGCCAGGTTACGTATGACTTGCGCACCGACGGATTCTACATTAATGAAAGCAAGCAGTTCGAGGTCGAGCTTGGCCCCGGAGACTCGACTTTTGTCTCTTGCGTTGAATGTGTCGCGCTACCCAACAATCTGACCGCTAGCGTACTTCTGCGCAATTCGCGCATTCGCCAAGGGCTTTCTTTGGATGCACCGCTCTATTTCCCTGGCCATGGAACTAGGCTGTTCTATCGTGTTACAAACGTAAGCGGCAGCACCATTACCCTCGATAAGTCTAAGGGCATCGCGCAGGTCGCATTCCAGCACGTCGAAGGCACGGTTGCCCATCCTTACCATGGAGCCTTTTCCGATGAGCTTAACTTTAATGGGCTCGCCGACTATTCCGACGTCTATGCCGGAGAGCTCAAAAAGGTTGAAGACAAAAAGGAAGAAGTTGCCAATATCGAATCTCGTATTTACGGTAATGTGCTGGCACTCTTTGCCGTCTTCGCCGCGATCTTTACGCTCGTGAACGTTAATGCCGGAGGGATCTCTTCCGATATTTCGACCGTCCGTTTCGTTGCGCTTGACCTGCTAATTATCGGCGGATTTCTGGTCCTTGCGTCTGCAATCGAGGCTTTTCTTATTAAGGACAAAAAGAAGAAGGCACGACTTCCGCTCGGGATAGGTGTCACGTGCATTGTCTTTGCTGTTGTCCTTGCATTCCTCTAAGTACTTAGAGGATTAGGGGAAAGCAATATAGGTTCTGAGACGGGGTGCCCCGGCGTTTGCCGTGGCACCCCTATTTGTTGATCGGACTTCCATTTTTCAAATTACATGGCCGCCATAGCAGCCCCAAGACATCTGCTATTTAAAAAAGCATGTCTCGAAAGCGTAAAATCGGGGTCTGGTCGACAGATCTCGGTTTTTCCCGCACTACGCCTGGATCCAGGACCTCGTATCCGAAAGCCGCTCCCGCGACGAGCTCGTCAAAGAACTAAGGCGCAATTGCGTTGTGCGTCTCGACGGTGCGTCGCACGTATAGAATCTAAGCATCCGCATGCCGGTTATTGAATGGAATGGACGCCACATGGAACTCCCTAGCACCCTGTGCAGCAATGTGTACGACTTCGCGTTTTGCCCCGAGCCCTGCTACGACCGCCTGGTCGATCTAGCCGACCCCGAGGACTGGGGTCCCAGTAACCGCATCCTCAAAACTATCTGTCGTTCTCGTTTAGCCGCGCGGTGTTCCTGACCGAGCGCGACGTGGACCAGACCGCGCCGTCCAACCTGCCGTTGGTGTTCGATGACGACCGCTGCCTGTTCAACACCGGCCTGTACACGCGCCGTTACGAGACCATCTATGGCCTGTTTGAGCCCAACACCAAGCCCGACGCGCGCCAGCGCTGGTTTTTGAAGGGCTTCTTTAAGGAGAGCGACCCCATGCTGGTCTCGTTTGAGTACCTGCCGTGCCGCGTGCGCTTTGCCGAGGACCCCTCCGAGCTGGTCTTTGACTACCGCTTGCCCATCCGCTCCAACATCGACCACATTCTGGGCGATGAGGAGAACCTCACGCGTATTCCCGCCAGCCTGATGGGGGAGGGCAACTCGCTACTGCTGCGCCGCGCCTTTGAGGGAGCCGTCGTCGAGGCCGCCCGCCGCGCCGCCGCCAACTACACGCTCGCCGTGCCGCAGTTCTACGGCGGCCGGATCCAGCTGCTGCTGCCGCTGTGCCTAACCGGCGACAAGCCCGAACTGGCACTGACCATCCAACGCGAGGACGGCTTCTACGCCGCACGCACCTGCCTCACGCTCGACATGGCTTACAACAACGCTCGACTTATCTGCCGTCCTGAGACCTCGTGGATAAAGCGGTAAATGGTAGTTTAGCTGCGGTTTTGCCGATTGCTTTGGTTGCTTTGGCTTGACTGGCACTCACGAATTTAAAATCGGGGGCAAAAAGTTCTTGGTAAACCACGCTCGGCTATGATAGTATCTCTTTTGCCGAAAGGCGACGGGCGATTGGCTCAGGGGTAGAGCATATCCTTCACACGGATGGGGTCACAAGTTCGAATCTTGTATCGCCCACCATCAAAAGCGCAGGTCAGAGGTGTTAAGCCTCTGACCTTTTTCCTTTTGACACCAAGGCCGACACCAAAATCGACTCGAAGTCGTATAAGGCGTCTTTTTTTATCGCGCCCTTTTTTGACGCCATTGCATGTTTTGTATAAAACACATCCGTAATTTCAATGAACTCCCCATGTGATTCGAGCGCAAATGTGGAGACAGGGACCGCATGCCCAGAGCGTCTTCCAGCGGATTTCTATCACACGACGGTTTTCGGCAGAACTCGTCAAGCTTTTGGTCAGCGTTTGGTCAGCTTCCGGTACTTACCCGCATGATGCCCCGGTAGATAATCGTCCACGACCACAACCGCATGGTCTACGGCCGATACCAGGGGAGGCGCAAATGGACGAAATCGTCTGCGCAAACACCGCATTCCGTTACTGGCGCTGCCCGCCACAGGTGCGCGATCTCTACCCGCGCCTGCCCAACTCCGAAGAAGGCTGGCGAGCTCTATCCCAAGCCCCATTCGTAACCGACGTCCTCAAGACCCCAGTCATCACAGCAGCATCAACTCGAAGCAACCTACATTCCGAGACAAGACGTACCATCCGATGGAACAGCGCCTATACAGAGAAGGTCTCGATCGACACGGGCATGGGCTTTAGCGTCACAGACCCTCTTCATACGCTATTCACCATGACTCGAAGCGTTTCTTCATGCGACCTGGTTCTGGCCATGTACGAGCTCTGCGGATGGTTTTCGGTTTTTAAACCATCGCCCGCGGTCGACATGGCACTTGAGCAAGCAAAATCAGAAGAAGAGCAGTACACCACAGAAAGTCTTTTTGAACTAGATGAAACCCAAGACGAGGCCCCATGGAAGCGAGTCTATGCTCGTGCGAGCCAGAAGGACAGCGAGAATGATCAAAGTGGGCAGCAGAATGACGGATCCGGAAATAAAGCAAACGGAAAAGGCACATCGCTCTGGATGAGAAAGCCTCTTATTGAAATAGAAGAACTGCACAGATTTGCAGCGAAGGTTAAGGGCGAGATGTGGGGAAAACAATTCTACGAAGCCGCACGGCAGGTAATGGGTATTGCGGCATCCCCGCTAGAAGTTGCTGGAATCATGTTGCTAAGTCTTCCGAGGCGTACTGGCGGAGCGGAGTTTAAAAACATATACGTCAACGACTTAACACCGCTGTCGAATTCAGCTCGAAAAATCGCAGGTCAGAAAATCTGTTACGGCGATATCGTCATCGTAAACCCAATAATAATGAAAGCTGTGCTTATCGAACTTCAGGGAGAGGTTATCCATGGTTCAGGCGCCGTGCTGGACCACGATGCCGCACGAATGACAGCATTACAAAGCATGGGATACGACGTATTTCTTGTAACCCATGACATGCTCAATGATCACGATCAGCTTGATGCCATCATTCACAGTGTGTGTGAGCGATTGGAGTTGCGCTACAAACCAAAAACCGAGGCGATGAGATGCGCTGAGACCAGATTGCGAGCCAACGTTCTGTGCAATTGGCTTGGTATTGGTAAGTAATATTGTTCAAGTGAGCATTATTACTACTTTATATGCTGCCAGTAATTAAGTGCCATTTTAAAACCACGCCGGTTTACTACGTTGGATTGGGGGTAGCTGAGCACACCGAATTCGTCGCTCGTAAAACCGCAGGTAGAATGCCTGCCCGTTTTGCGAATGTAGGCGTGTGGTCGGAAATCCGGGAATCGTCGCAGTAAACCGGTCTGTTTATGAAGCGACCAGCTGGCGCGAGCTGCGCACGGTTCAGTAAATTGACCCGAAGGCGCGGAGAGGGGCTCAGACGAAACCCTCCCGCGGAAGCACCGCGGATTGCTTTGTTCTGGCCGGCGGCACCTGGGGCGACATGCGCGCCCCGGGAAGGAGGGCGGCGGGCTTGCCGCTGCCCGCGGGGCGCGCCCCGCGGGCTATTTCGGGCATCGTGTGTCCCTTCGGCCCCGCGCCGTTCCACGCACCGTAAAATCTTTTCCAAAATTGTCCTTGCATCGGCGGGGGGGTTCCCGTATAGTACTTTTTCGCACGGGGGCGTAGCTCAGCTGGGAGAGCGCTTGACTGGCAGTCAAGAGGTCAGGGGTTCGATCCCCCTCGTCTCCACCCGAGCATTGAATGAGGCTCCAACGCAAGTTGGGGCCTTTTTTCATATCTATCGATTTACGCCATGTGTTGACTGAGCAGCATCTTGGCGACATACCCATTGTTAATTACGAATATGAATGTTAATAACTTTACGTATCTGGATAGCAAACCTGGTCTGCAGCGCCAATAACAAAGAGGCCGGGCGTAATGCCCGGCCTCGAAATACTCTGGTGGGCCCTCCGGGATTCGAACCCAGAACCCAGGGATTATGAGTCCCCTGCGCTAACCGTTGCGCCAAGAGCCCTTATGAACGGTGAATGCAATTCTAGCAAAGGCAACTCAGGCCTAATTTCTTCGCTTCACGTCGTGAAATACTACCATGCACGAGCAAGTCGCACAACGCAAGATCAAGTTCGATGCTAAACAACAGCTAATCTAGGCCCGTCGCAGATAAGGAGTGTTTTATAAAAAGTTAAGGCCTTAAATTCAGGGCTTCAAGACATTTCAGCGTGAAATCAACCTGATGCCATTTCAAAACCATGCCCGTTTACTACGACGGATCGGCGACCTTCGACCACCGCGTGTTCTCAGTTTGCAAAACCGCAGGTAGAGAGTCCGACGGTTACACGAAAAGGCGTGCGTGGTCGAACATTACAGATACATCGTAGTAAACCGGCATAGTTCTGAGGCGCAGATGAGGGACGGTTCGCAATCGGACCCGATAATGGGACTGGCGACGCATAGGAAATCCGGTTGCGCGGAGAGGGTCGCGTTCCGCGCGCCAAGTCGGCCGGCGTAGGGGCCGTGCGGGGGCCAGGCGCTCCGCAGGCTGGCCCGGCCCCGCGCGACTCCGGCGCCCGCCCCCGGAAAGTTTTTCCAAAAATGTCCTTGCATCGGCGGGGGGGTTCCCGTATAGTACTTTTTCGCACGGGGGCGTAGCTCAGCTGGGAGAGCGCTTGACTGGCAGTCAAGAGGTCAGGGGTTCGATCCCCCTCGTCTCCACCCGAGCATTGAATGAGGCTCCAACGCAAGTTGGGGCCTTTTTTCATATAGGCACACAAGGTCAAAGGCGGCACCATGATCCTCCTGGTCGACAAGATCGAAAAAAGCTTCGGCGCTCGCGTCCTCTTTAGCGGCGCGTCCTTCCAGATCAACCCCGGCGAGCGCTTCGCGCTTGTGGGACCCAACGGCGCCGGCAAAACCACCATGCTCAAAATCATCATGGGCATCGACAGTCCCGACTCCGGCCAGGTCCAGTACGCAAAGGACTGCCAGGTGGGCTACCTAGAGCAGGAAACTAATCTGGAGCACAAGGACACCACCATCCTTGCCGAGGTCATGGCCGCCGCCAAGGAAATCCGCCGCATGGGCGAGCGCGCTAACGAGCTGCAGGCCCAGATCACCGAGCTCTCCGAGCAGGGCAAGGACGTCGACGCACTCCTTAACGAGTACGGCCAGGTCCAGGACCGCTTTGAGCACCTGGGCGGCTACGAGCTCGAGAGCAACGCCCGCAAAATCCTTTCCGGCCTGGGCTTTAAGGTCACCGACTTTGAGCGCCCATGCTCCGAGTTCTCGGGCGGCTGGCAGATGCGCATCGCGCTCGCCAAGCTCTTCCTGCGCCACCCCGACCTGCTGCTGCTGGACGAGCCCACCAACCACCTGGACCTCGAAAGCGTCCAGTGGCTGCGCGGCTTTATCGCCAACTACGACGGCGCCGTCCTCATCGTCAGCCACGACCGCGCCTTCATGGACGCCTGCGTCGACCATGTCGCCGCTCTCGAAAACCGCCGCGTGACCACCTACACCGGCAACTACAGCAGCTACCTCAAGCAGCGCGAGGACAACCTGGAGCAGATGCGCGCCAAGCGCGCCGCCCAGGAGCGCGACATCGCCCACATGCAGGTCTTCGTCGACAAGTTCCGCTACAAGCCCACCAAGGCTGCCCAGGCTCAGGAGCGCATCCGCAAGATCGAGCAGATCAAAAAGGAGCTCGTCATCCTGCCCGAGGGCCACAAGCACATCGACTTTAAGTTCCCCGACCCGCCGCGCTCCGGCGATATGGTCGTGGGCCTGGAGGGCGTCTCCAAGTCCTACGGCAACAAACACATCTACAGCGATATCGACCTCAAGCTCTACCGCGGCGAGCACGTGGCGCTCGTCGGCCCCAACGGCGCCGGCAAGTCCACGCTCATGAAGATCATCGCCGGACTGGAGCCGCCCACCACCGGCACCCGCGACCTGGGCACCAACGTGGGCGTGGCCTATTACGCCCAGCACGCGCTCGAGGGCATGACCGAGTCCAACACCGTCCTGCAAGAGATCGACACCGTCACGCCCAAGTGGACCGTGCCACAGCAGCGCAGCCTACTGGGCGCCTTCCTGTTTAGCGACAACGATTCCATCGAGAAGCAGGTTCGCGTCCTCTCCGGCGGCGAAAAAGCGCGTCTGGCCCTGGCCAAGATGCTCGTGGCCCCCGAGGCGCTCCTGTGCCTGGACGAGCCCACCAACCACCTAGACATCGACTCGGTGGACATGCTCGAGAACGCCCTGCAAAACTTCCCCGGTACCATCGTGCTGATCAGCCACGACGAGCACCTGGTGCGCGCCGTGGCCAACCGCGTGATCGACATCCGCGATGGCAAGGTCACGGTCTACGACGGCGACTACGACTACTACCTCTACAAGCGTGAGGACCTCGCGGCCCGCGCCGCCGCCGAGGCGTCCACGGAGAGCGCGCCGGCCACGACCAAGTCCACCAAGGCCAGCGCTGCCCAGGCCAACACCCCCGCCGCGGGCCCCAAGCCTGCCGAGGGCAAAAAGACCAAGGAGCAAAAGCGCGCCGAGGCCCAAGCCCGCGCTGCGCTCAACAAAAAGCTCAAGGGCGTGCGCAACCAGCTCAAGAAGATCGAGGCCGAGCTCGACAAAAAGCGCGCCCGCTATGACGAGCTTATGGAATTGATGGCCAGCGAAGAGCTTTATGCCGATCAGGACAAGTTCAACGCCGCGCTGGGGGAATATAACGGCCTTAAGCAAGAGCTGCCCAAGCTCGAGGACGAATGGCTCGAGCTTTCCACCCAGATCGAAGAGGAGACTGCGCGTGAACTCTCGTAAGGCCGCCGCCGTGGCGATGAGCATCATCGCCATCGCCTGCCGCATCTGCGGCATCTTTATGAGCGCCATGACCGTTCTGCTGTGCTTTAGCGGCCTCACAGCCAAGCTGCAGATCGTCGGCTTTGTCGTCGAGCTCTCGCGCGCGCTGCCGAGCGCCATCGCCGGCTATGGCGTCATCACATCGCCTTTCGGCGGTGTGTTCCGCCTGGATTACGCCATCGTCGCCGTCATCCTGTTTGTGGCCGACTACCTGCTCACGCGCGCCTCGCGCCGCGTCCGCTAGGGGAGCGCTATGTCCAGCAGCTACCTCATGAACCTGCTCGCCAGCGCCGTCGCCGTCATCGTGGGCATTGTTATCCACGAGAGCGCACACGCCGCCGCGGCTTGGGCGCTCGGCGACAAGACGGCCCGTTCGCGCGGCCGCGTGTCCCTCAACCCGCTCAACCACATCGACCCGTTTGGCACCATCATCCTGCCACTGCTGATGCTGGCCGCTGGCGGCCCGGTATTCGCTTTTGCCAAGCCGGTGCCCGTCTACCTCAACAACCTCAAGCACCCCAAGCGCGACGAAGTCCTGGTGAGCGCGGCCGGCCCCGCATCGAACATCGCACTCGCGTGCCTCGCCGCGGCCCTCATGTACCTGGCCTATGGCAGCCTCTACGCCAGCATGTCTTTTGCCGTGGCATCGCAGATCATGAACTTTGGCGCCACCTTTATCGTGGTCAACCTGTCGCTTGCGTTCTTTAACCTCATCCCGATCCCGCCGCTCGACGGCTCGTCGATCATCGTGCCGTTCCTCAAAGGCAAGGCGCTCAACAACTATTATCGTCTGCAGCAATACGCTATGCCCATCCTCATCCTGGTGCTGTACCTGCTGCCCATGTGGACCGGCATCGACGTGATCGGCCGCTATTTCGACGTTACCGTGTATCCGCTTGCTGAGCAGCTGCTCAACTTCGCAATCGCCGGCATCTAGGGTAAACTTACAGGTCGACCGTGCAAAACGGTCGTAACATGCACCCAAACCGCGCCGCGAAGGCGCCGTCAAAGGAGGTCGAAGATGTCGTATCGCGTGTCGACGCAGGTCTACAGCGGACCGTTCGACCTGCTGCTGCAGCTGGTAACCCGCCAAAAAGTAGATATCGGCGCTATCTCCATCAGCGAGGTGGCCGAGCAGTACCTTGCCGAGGCTGAGCGCATCGAGGCGCTGGACCTGGACGTGGCGAGCGACTTTCTGCTGGTCGCGGCAACCCTTCTGGACATCAAGGCCGCCTCTCTGGTGCCGCAGGAGGCCCCGCGTAAAATTGATGACGACGATGGCGAGTTCGACGAAGACCTCGAGGAACTCAGCGCGCTCGACGGCGACGCCCTGCGCGAGGTCCTGATTCAGCGTCTGATTGCCTACAAGCAGTTTAAGGGTGCGGCTGCGGCCCTCGGTGCCCGCATGCAGGCCGAAAGCCGCATGCACCCGCGTGTGGCCGGCCCCGACCCCGAGTTTTTGGGCCTTATGCCCGACTACCTGGCCGGCATCACCCTGCGCGGCCTCGCCGTCATCTGTGCCGACCTGGACGGCAAGCGCCAGACCTTCCTGCTGGAGGCCGAGCATGTGGCGCCGCATCGCGTACCGCTCGACCTGACCGTGGCCTCAGTCGACCGCTTTACCATGGCGCACCAAACCTGCACCTTCCGCGAGCTGTTGGACGGCGACGCCACCACCGAGCAACTCGTCGTCACCTTCCTGGCCATGTTAGAGCTCGCAAAGCGCGGTTCGCTCACGCTGAGCCAGGACGAGATCTTCGGAACCATCTGCATCAACCGAGTCGAGGGCGCCGAGGCATACGTGCCCGGCGAGGGCCCCGAGCTCACCGAATAGGAGCAGCAACCATGTCAACCCTTTCAACGCTGGAGGCAAACAGCCTCAAAGGCGCCCTCGAGGCGCTGCTGCTGGTGTCGAGCGACCCGGTGAGTGCGCCCGCGCTCGCCGGCGCACTGGATATCGCCCCCGGCGAGTGCGCATCGCTGCTCGCCGAGCTCAAGGTTGAGTACGAGGAGGCCAACCGTGGCTTTCAGCTGCGTGAGGTCGCCGGCGGCTGGCGCCTGTTTACGCACCCCGCCTACCACGACGTGGTCGAGGCCTATGTGTTGAGCTGGGACACGCAAAAGCTGTCGCAGGCCGCGCTCGAAACACTGGCCGTCATCGCATACCACCAGCCCGTGACGCGCGAGGTGGTCAAGGGCATCCGCGGCGTCAATTCCGACGGCGTCATCGCGTCGCTCGTGGACAAAGGTCTGGTGCGCGAGCTCGGACGCGACCCCCAGCGCGGTCAAGCCATCATCTACGGCACGACCAACGCCTTCTTGGAAAAGTTCGGTCTGCGCTCCACCCGCGATCTGCCCGATCTGGAGCAGTTTGCCCCCGACGAGCAGTCGCGTCAGTTTATCCGCGAGCGCCTGAGCGGCCGCAGCATTCAGTCCACGCTCGAGGAGCAGGCCGAGGACCTGGACGAAGAGCGCGAACTGCTCGATACCGATGTTGAAGATGTTGAGGCAGTCGAGAACTTGGAAACCCTGGTCGTCGACGAGATCTCGGAGGATTTGCATGACGAGGACTAACGAAGTAGGGGAGACGCGCGCCGGCGCTGCGGTACCCAACGCGGATACGCACGAGTCCGACGCCCAGCCCGTCTATCCGCACACCATGCGCCTGCAGCGCTTTTTGGCGCGCGCGGGCGTGGCGAGCCGCCGCGGGTCGGAAGACCTGATGACTGCCGGCCGCGTGACCGTCAACGGCCAGGTCGCGACCGAACTGGGCACCAAGGTCGACGTCGACCGCGACCATATCGAGGTCGACGGCATGCCCGTCAAGCTCAACCAGGGCGCCGTGTACTTGATGCTCTACAAGCCGACAGGCTACCTCACCACCATGAGTGATCCGCAGGAGCGCCCTTGCGTGGCCGACCTGGTACCGCGCGACCGTTTTCCGGGACTTTTCCCGGTGGGTCGCCTGGACCGCGACACCACAGGCCTTTTGCTCTTTACCACCGACGGCGACCTGTCGCAGGACCTGCTGCACCCCAGCAAGCACGTCTACAAGACCTACCAGGCGCTCGTGGACGGAGACTTGTCCGATCGCGACCTCACACCGCTACGCCGTGGCATCGAGCTCGACGACGGCCTCTGCCAGCCGGCAATCTGCCGCGTCATCAACGCTCGCGAGGCCGAGGCGGTGGCTCCGCAAGGCGTCAAGCCCGGCACCACTGCCGTGGAGGTCATCATCCGCGAGGGCCGCAAGAACCAGGTCAAGCGCATGCTGAGCAAGATTCACCACCCGGTGATCCGTCTGCACCGCTGTAACTTTGCCGGCCTGGAGCTCAAGGACGTGGCCAAGGGCTCGTGGCGCGAGCTCACCGACCGTGAGGTGCAGATCCTCAAAAGCGGCGGCATCCCGCCCAAGCAGGCAAGCGCCAAGCGCAACGGCGACAAGCCCCAAGACACCCCCGCCAGCCGCGCGCGTCACCACGGCAGCCACGGCTCCGCGCCCAAGCGCAACATCTACCGCGAGCGCTACACGGGCTAGTCAGTCCGCCAAGCCGCAGCGTCCGCGTTCCATACCAGCAGTCACCCACCGAAAGGAAGCATTGCATGATCGTCGCCATCGACGGCCCCGCCGGTTCCGGCAAGTCCACCATCGCCAAAGAGATTGCCCGCCAGCTGGGCTTTAACAAGCTCGACACGGGCGCTATGTACCGCGCCGTCACCTTTGCCGCGCTCGACCGTGGCATCGATCTGGACGACGAGATGGCCATCGACGCCCTCGCCGAGCAGATCGAGATTCGCTTTACCAACGGCACCGGCGAAGACACACGCCTGACTATTGACGACCAGGACGCTTCGGCCGCCATCCGCACCCCACAGGTGGACGCCAACGTGTCCAAGGTCTCGGCCTATCCGGGCGTGCGCGCCGCCATGCTCATCCACCAGCGCCGCGCCGCCGAGGACCGCGATATCGTGGCCGAGGGTCGCGACATCGGCACCGTCGTGTTCCCCAACGCGCAGGTCAAGGTCTTCCTGACCGCCGATCCGCGTGAGCGCGCCCGCCGCCGCGTCCTGCAGCGCCACCAAAACGATGCCCAGCCGCTCACGCCCGAGCAGCTCGAAGCCGAGGTCGACGAGACCCTCGACGCCCTCAAGCAGCGCGACAAGCTCGACAGCAGCCGCGAGGTCGCCCCGCTCGTGCCCGCCGAGGACGCCGTGCACGTCGACTCCACCGCCCATACCATCGACGAGGTTGTTCGCATCATCGAGGACCTCATCAACCAAAGGAGGTAGCCCATGCGCCTGTTTAAGCAGACGCCCGATGACTATTACAACGCCCCCTACGCCGAGTTCCCGGCGCTCATCCGCGGCACCGTCGTCGTGGTCATGGCGATTCTGTGGGTCTTTTCCAAGCTCATGTGGCGCTGGAACGTAGAGGACGCCGACCTGCTGTTTGAGCGCCAGGAAGGCCGCGGCAGTGTAGTCATCTGCAACCACACCTCGATGGCCGAGGTACTGGCCGTGGAGACCGCCCTGTTCTTTGGCGGCCGCCGCGTGCGTCCCATCTTTAAATCGGAGTTCGCCAAGACCAAGATCGTGCGCTGGGCCTTTAGCCGCGTGGGCGGTATTCCTGTCGAGCGCGGCACTGCCGACATGAAGTGCTTGCGCGCCGCCCAGCACGCGCTGCAACGTGGCGAGGACGTCCTGATCTTCCCCGAGGGCACGCGCATCCGTTCGCGCGAGATCAAGCCCGAAGTCCACGGCGGCTTTGCGCTCATCGCCCAGATGGGCAAGGCGCCTGTCAACCCACTCGCCATCTGCGGCTGGTCCGACATTACGCCCAAGGGCAAAAAGCTCATGCGCCCCAAAAAGTGCTGGATTCGCGCCGGCAAGGCCGTCTCGCTTTCCGACGCACCGGCCGGACTCAAGCGCACAGAGCGCTTGGCCTGGTTTGAGACCGAGGCCATGGACCGCGTCTACACCATGCGCGACGAGCTTTGCGACAAGCATCCGGGCAGGTTCTAGCCATGAGCGAGAACGACATGAACACCGCCGTGGCGACCGCACGGGACGACGCTCCAGCCATCGAGATCGCCGCCCACGCCGGTACCTGCTACGGCGTGCAGCGCGCGCTCGACATGGCGCTGGCCGCCGCACCGCAGGCAGGGGAGAGCGCTCAGGTCCACACGCTGGGCCCGCTCATCCATAACCCCATCGTGGTGCGCGAGCTCGCTGAGGCAGGCGTTGGCTTGGCTGAAACCCTGGACGACGCAGTGTCGGGCACCGTGATCATCCGCGCCCACGGCGTGGTGCCGCAGGTGATCGATGCTGCCCGCAAGCGTAGCCTTAACGTCGTCGACGCCACCTGCCCTTACGTCAAGAAGGTCCACGTGGCCGCCGAGCGGCTGGTGCGCGAGGGCTATCGCGTACTCGTCGTGGGCGAGGCGGGCCATCCCGAGGTGGAGGGCATCCTGGGCCACGCTGGTAATAACGCGCAGGTCGTGAGTTGCGCTGCCGATGCGGACGCGCTGCCGCTCAAGGGCAAGGTAGGCCTCGTCGTGCAGACCACCCAGACCGCGAAGAACCTCGCCGAGGTCGTGGCCGCTATCACCCCGCGCGTGCAGGAGCTGCGTGTGATCAACACCATCTGCGCCGCCACGAGTGAGCGTCAACAGGCAGCAGCCACACTTGCCAACCGCTGCGACTGCATGGTCGTGGTGGGCGGCAAGAACTCGGGCAACACCCGCCGCCTGGCGCAGATTTGCGCAGACGCCTGCGAGCGCACGTATCACATCGAGGAAGCTTCCGAGCTCCAGGCCGCGTGGTTTACCGACGCTCACCACATCGGCATCACTGCCGGAGCCTCCACCCCACAAGAACACATCGAACGCGCCGTCACGCGCATCAAGGAGCTTTGCCGCTAATCATGGACCAGACCGTACCCGCATACGCCGCCGAGGTGGCCGATTACGGGCGCAGCCGCGACCCCGAGCCGGGTGAGGGCGCGCTCGTAAAGAACGTGCGTCCCGAATCGCCCGCGTGGGATGTGGGTATCGAGCCGGGCATGCGCGTGCTCACGGTTAACGGTGAGCAGCTTACCGACATGATTGTGTGGCTCTGGGAGGCCGACGATGATACCGTCGACCTCGAGGTTTTCGACCCGCGCGACGGCACCGTCACCCCCGTCGAGCTCGACCGCTTTCCCGGCGAGGATTGGGGTTTGGAGTTCGATGGCCCCATCTTCGACGGCATGCGTACCTGCGTCAACGCCTGCGTGTTCTGCTTTATGACCATGCTCCCCAAGGGCGGCCGCTCCACGCTCTATATTCGCGACGACGACTATCGCCTAAGCTTTTTGCAAGGCAACTTTGTCACGCTTACGAACCTCACCGACGAGGACGTGCAAAACGTCATCCAGCGCAACATGAGTCCCATGAACGTGTCGGTCCACGCTGTGAGCCCCGACGTCCGCCGTCGTATGATGGGCCGTAACGCTCAGCGAGGCATGGACGTACTCGAGACCATCATGGCCGCCGGCATCGAGATTCACGCGCAGATCGTGTTGTGCCCCGGCATGAACGACGGCGAGGAGCTGGAAAAGACCCTGCACTTTTGCGAGGAGCACGAGCAAATCACAAGCCTGGGCATTGTGCCGCTCGGTTTTACCAAGCATCAGAACCGTTTTAGCTGGTCCTACAGCGACAAGCCCGAGCTAGCGCGCGAGACCATTGCCATGATCCGTCCCTACCAGGACCGCGCCTATGAGCGCTTTGGCCGCCACACCTTCCAGATGAGCGACGAGTTCTATCTGGACGCCGGCATCGATCCTCCCGAGGCAGACTTTTACGACGGTTACCCGCAGTACTACGACGGCATCGGCATGATCCGCTCGTATCTGGACGAGACCGACGACGTGCTTGCCGCCGATGCCGAGCGACTGGCCCGCGTCCGCGAGGCCATCGCCGCCCGCAGCCAGCATCTGCTGTGCCTCTCGGGCACCAGCGCACGCGACACGGTGGCCCGCTTTGTGGAGTCGCCCCAGGGACTCGCCGGCACCGTCACGGCTATCAAAAACCGCTACTTTGGCGGCAACGTGGACGTGACCGGCCTCATCGTCGCCTGCGACATCTTGGAGCAGCTACCCCAAGACCTGTCGGGGGTTATGCTCTTTGTGCCTAAGCTCATGTTCAACGCTGACGGCATGACGCTTGACGAGTATCATCGTGACGATTTACTCGCAAGCCTTACCAGTCGCGGCGCCGAGGTTCATGTGGTATCGACCATGCCGCATGAGCTGCTCGATACCCTGGAGCATATCCTTGGCATTGTGCCTGCCGACTCTACTAATTCCGCTGACCCTACCCATTAAAGGAGAGCAGATGAAACCTATCGTCGCCGTCGTCGGACGCCCCAACGTGGGCAAGTCCACGCTCGTTAACCGCCTGGCCCAGACCTCGGACGCCATCGTCCACGAGTCCCGCGGCGTCACGCGCGACCGCTCGTATCACACGGCCGATTGGAACGGCCGCGAGTTCACCATCGTCGACACGGGCGGTATCGAGCCGCTCAAGAGCGACGATGTCTTTGCAACGTCCATCCGCGACCAGGCGCTCGCCGCCGCCGAGGAAGCCGCCGTCATCCTGTTTGTGGTCGACGGCCGCACCGGTGTCACCGAGGAGGACGAGTCGGTCGCCCGCATGCTCAAGCGCTGCGACAAGCCGGTCTTTCTGCTGGTGAACAAGCTCGACAACCCCGATCGCGAGAACGACAGCATCTGGGAGTTCTATTCGCTCGGCATCGGCGAGCCCACGCCACTCTCGGCCCTGCATGGCCATGGCACGGGCGACCTGCTCGACGATATCGTGGCCCTGCTTCCGGAAGAAGAGGACGAGATCGCCGACGAGTTCCCCGATGCGCTGAACGTGGCCATCATCGGCCGCCCCAACGCCGGTAAGTCCTCGCTGTTCAACCGCATCCTGGGCGCCGACCGCTCCATCGTCTCGAACATCGCCGGCACAACGCGCGACGCCATCGACACGGTCGTCGAGCGCAACGGCAAGCACTACCGCATGGTCGATACCGCGGGCATCCGTAAGAAGAGCACCGTGTACGAAAACATCGAGTACTACTCCATGGTCCGTGGCCTGCGCGCCATCGACCGCGCCGACGTGGCGCTACTCGTCGTCGACGCCTCCGTGGGCGTCACCGAGCAGGACCAAAAGGTCATGGGCTTGGCCATCGAGCGCGGCTGCGCCGTCGTGGTGCTGCTCAACAAGTGGGACCTGCTCGACGACGACCGCAAGCGCGAGGCCTGCATGGAGACCGTCGACCGCCGTCTGGGCGTCATGGCTCCCTGGGCCCAGTATCTGCGCATCTCGGCCCTGACCGGCCGCAGCGTGGAGAAGATCTGGGCAATGGTCGACGCCGCCGAAAAGACGCGCTCGCAGAAGATCAGCACCTCGCGCCTCAACACGTTCCTCACCGACCTGCGCGAGTTCGGTCATACCGTGGTGGACGGCAAGCGCCGCCTGCGCATGCACTACGTGACCCAGACGGGCGTCAACCCGCCGACGTTCACGTTCTTCGTCAACCATAGCGATCTGGTCAACGACACCTACCAGCGCTACGTAGAGAACCGCATGCGCTCGACCTTCGATTTTGCCGGCACGCCCATTCGACTCTTCTTTAGGAAGAAGGAGCAAAAGGATGCATAATCCGATTCTGCTGACCGCCATCTGCGCCGTGGTCTCGTTCTTTATCGGGGCGATTCCGTTTGGCCTGATCTTGGGCCGCGTGTTCAACCACACCGACATTCGCAAGGCGGGTTCCGGCAACATCGGCACCACCAACGCCCTGCGCGTGGCCGGCCCCAAGGTGGCCGCGCTCACCCTGCTGCTCGACTGCCTTAAGGGCGCCATCTGTGTCCTTATCGCCCGTCCGCTCATCGCGGGCGTGGGCTATGGCTTCCCCGTAAGCATCATGGCGCCCGGAGCCCCCGGCGATTGGATGCTCGGCGTCATTTGCCTGGCAGCGGTGTGGGGCCATATCTTCTCGCCCTACCTCAACTTCCATGGCGGCAAGGGTATCGCGGTTGGTCTGGGTGTCATCCTCGCCTGGTACTGGCCCATTGGCCTGTCGCTGCTGGGCATGTTTATCGTGGCCGTCGCCATCACCAAGTTTGTGTCGGTGGGCTCGCTTGCCGCGGCCATCGGTCTTCCCATCGCCGCCTGCGCGGTCTTTCCGTACAGCAGCCTGGGACTTAAGTTTTGCATGACGCTAATCGGCATCACCGTGGTGTGGGCCCATCGTGCGAACATCAAAAAGCTCATGACGGGTAAGGAGTCCAAGCTCTCGTTTACTAAGCGCGTCACCGAGCCCGACGATAAGTAGGAGAGAGTCATGAATGTTGCGCTGATTGGCTCCGGCTCCTGGGGAACCGCCGTCGCCGGCCTTGCCGCCGCGCGAACCGAGCGCGTGACCATGTGGGCCCATAGCGAGCAGACGGCCGCCGGCATCAATGGCGAGCACTGCAACCCCCGGTATCTGGTGGACTACGAGCTGCCCGGCAACGTCGTCGCCACGACGGACCTGGCGCAAGCGCTCGACGCCGCCGACGCCATCATCTTTGCCGTGCCCTCCACACACCTGCGCAGCGTATGCCATCAGGCAGCGCCCTTCATCGCCGCCGACACCCCGGTGCTCTGCCTTACCAAGGGCATTGAGCCCGAGTCCGGCCTGCTCATGAGCGAGGTCATCGCCAGCGAGATCGGCAACGAGCGGCGTGTGGCGGCCCTCTCGGGCCCCAACCATGCCGAGGAGATCTGCCGCGGCGGGCTTTCGGCCGCCGTCATCGCCAGCGAAGATCCGCAGATAGGGGAGACCTTTAAGGACCTGCTCCTGTCCACGGCATTCCGCATCTACCTGTCGCAGGACATGACCGGTGTCGAGGTCTGCGGCGCCATGAAAAATGTCATCGCCATCGTGTGCGGCATCTCCGCCGGTTCGGGCGCAGGCGACAACACGCTCGCCCTCATCATGACGCGCGGCCTGGCCGAGATCAGCCGTCTGGTGCACGCCCGCGGCGGTCAAGCTATGACTTGCATGGGGCTTGCAGGCATGGGCGACCTCATTGCCACCTGTACCTCCGAGCATTCGCGCAACCGCACCTTTGGTTACGAGTTTGCCCACGGTGTTTCGCTCGACGAGTACCAAGCGCGCACGCATATGGTGGTGGAGGGCGCCGTCGCGGCCCGCAGCGTCAGCGAGCTCGCCCGTTCACTGGGCGTTGACATTCCGCTCACCTTTGCCGTGGAGCAAACGCTCTACAACGGTGTTACTTTGGATAGGGCGCTCGAGATTCTTACCGACCGCGTACCCTCCCAAGAGTTCTACGGACTCACCGACTAGTGCAGAAAGGCTACTACCATGGGTTCCATTAAAATCGCTCCGTCCGTCCTCTCGGCCGACATGGCCAACCTCAAGGGCGAACTCGACAAGATCGCCGGTGCCGACTACGTGCACTTCGACGTAATGGACGGCCACTTTACCGGCAACCTCACCTTTGGCGTTGACATCCTCAAGGCCGTCAAGCGTTCCACCGACGTGCCGGTCGACGCGCACCTCATGGTGTCGAACCCCGACGAGACGGTCGATTGGTACGCCGACGCCGGTGCCGATATGATCACGGTACACTACGAGGCCTCCACGCACCTGCACCGCACGCTCACCCATCTACAGCAGCGCGGCATCAAGGCCGGCGTGGTGCTCAACCCCGCCACCCCCGTGTGCGTGCTCGAGAGCATCATCGACGTTGTCGATATGGTGCTGCTGATGAGCGTGAACCCCGGCTTTGGCGGCCAGAGCTTTATTCCCGGTACCATTGCCAAACTGCACGAGCTCAAGGCCATGTGCGAGCGCTACGGCGTGTCGCCCATGATCGAGGTCGACGGCGGCATCTCTTCCAAGAACATCGCCGAGGTCGTCAAGGCCGGCGCCAACGTGCTCGTGGCCGGTTCTGCCGTATTTAAGTCCGAAGATCCCGCTGCCGAGGTTGCGCTGCTGCAGAAGCTGGGCAACGAGGCCGCACAGGAGGCATAAACCCTTATGACCGCAGGTCAAAACCGCATACCCGTGAATCTTGACTATGCCGCCTCGACGCCAATGCGCGCCGAGGCGCTCCTTGCGCAGCGCGAGTACGACGACAGCGAGCTTGCCGGCGTCAACCCCAACTCGCTGCATTCGCTCGGCCGCAAGGCTGCCGCGCGTCTGGAGGTTGCACGTCGCGAGATCGCCCGCAGCTTTGGCGCGCGCGTCCGCCCGTCCGAGATTGTACTGACCAACGGCGGCACCGAAGCCAACCAGCTGGCGCTGCTCGGTCTTGCCGAGGGCGCTCGTCAGCGCGATCGCAAGCGCGATCGTGTAATCGTTTCGGCCATCGAGCACGATTCGATTCTGGACAACCTGCCGTTGCTGCGTGCCGCCGGCTTTACCGTCGACCTGGTGCAGCCCTGCCACATGGGCTACATTGAGCCTGCCGCGCTTGTCGAACTGCTAGGCGACGACGTGGCGCTCGTGAGCATCATGGTTGCCAACAACGAGACCGGCGTGGTGCAGCCCATCCGCGAGCTTGCCGCGGCCACGCACACCGTTGGCGCCCTGTTCCACACCGATGCCATCCAGGGGTATCTGCATATTCCGCTCGATGTCACCGAGCTGGGCGTCGACGCCATGTCCGTCGCAGCCCACAAGATTGGCGGTCCCGTGGCATCTGGCGCACTCTACCTTAAGAGCCGCACGCCGCTGCGCCCGCGCATCTTTGGCGGCGGACAGGAGGCCGGTCGTCGTGCCGGCACGCAAGACCTGCGAACGCAGCTCGCCTTTGCCGCTGCCGCCTCGTCTCTGACGCCCCATGTGGCTCAGGAGCGCGCGAAGCTGCAAGCCCTTTCCGACAAGCTCTACGCCACGCTTACGGCTCATCCGCGTATTCATGCCACCATGGGCGACTACGCACAGGCCGATCGCCTGCCGGGCATGGTGTCGATCTACGTTGATGGCATGGACTCCGAGGAGCTCATCGTCAAGCTCGATGCCGCCGGCTTTGAGGTTTCGGCCGGCTCGGCGTGCTCGAGCGGCAGCATGGACCCGAGCCATGTGCTCAGCGCCATGGGCATTGGTCGCGAGCAGGCACTAGGTGCACTGCGCATTTCCTTTGACGACCGCGTGAATCCGGACGATCTGGACGAGTTTGCCCAGACGCTGCTCTCGATCGTAGGCGCCGCATGATCATCGCGGAACTCGAGCGTGCACTGCTGGCACGCTATCCTAAGACGGACGCCGAACCATGGGACCACGTAGGCTTATCCGTAGGCGACCCCGACGACGAGATCCGTGGCGTAGCCTGCGCGCTCGATGCCACCAGGGACAACGTGCAGCGCACCTTGGAAGCCGGAGCCAACGTGCTGCTGACGCATCATCCCATATACATCAAGGCACCCGAGGCCTTTTGTCCGGCGGATGCCACACGACCCCAGTGCAGTGCGGCCCTCTACGAGGCTGCCCGCTGCGGGGTGAGCATTATCTCGCTCCACACCAACCTGGACCGCTCGCACGAAGCCCGTGTCTGCCTGAGCAAGCTGCTGGGTGCCGCACCCGTGAGCTCACTGGAGCACGTGGACGACCCCGAGGCCACCGGCCTGGGCGCACTTGCAACGCTCAACGACCCGTGCACGCTGCGCGATCTTGCCACCCGTGCCGCCACGGCCTTTGGCAGCGACCCGCGTGTGTGGGGCAAAGCTGATCGCCCGTGCCGCACCGTCGCCATTTTGGGCGGCTCCCTGGGCGACTTCGGAGAGCTCGCCATCGCCGCGGGCGCAGATGTTGTCGTGACGGGCGAGGCGGGCTACCACGTGGCGCAAGACCTTGCCTTGCGCGGGCTGCCGGTGATCTTGCTCGGCCACGACCGCTCCGAGGAGCCGTTCGTTGATATATTGATGAACTCTGCAGTTGACGCCGGGGCCGACCCCCGTCATGCGATTAAAATACTGAACCCTTGCCAATGGTGGACTGTGACAAAAGGAGAGAACTTATGAGCGCCGGCGCTACGCTACTCAAGCTGCAACAGATCGATTTGGAGCTCGCCCGCAACAAGAGCGAACTTGCCAATATGCCGGAGCTCAAGGAGCTCGCTTCCAAGCGCAAGACCTACGTTAAGCTCAAGGCCGAAATGACCAAGCTCTACGCCCAACGCAAGGACCTGGATATTGAGCTCGACGATCTCAACACCACCGAGATCCAGACCAATAACGCCATCGAGGCCGCTAAGAAGCGCCACGTTGACGGCTCCGACTACCGCGAGGTACAGGACCTGGAAAACGAGCTCGCCACCCTGGCCAAGCGCCTGGACAAGATTGAGCACACCCGCAAGGATGTCGTTGTCGCCCACAAAGAGGCGCTCGACCGCGAGACCCGCGCGCAGGCCATCATCGCCAAGTTCGAGGAGGGCGTGAAGGCCGATACCAAGGCCGCCCGCGCCAAGGCTGCCGACCTGCAGGCTCAGATCGAAGCCGCCACTAAGGACCGCACCGCTCTTGCCGCCACGCTGCCGGCCGACGTGCTCACCGACTACGAGCGTCTGCTCAAGCAGTTCCGCGGCTTGGCCGTCGAGACCATCCAGGGCAACATCCCCACGGTCTGCCACACCGCGCTGCAGGCATCGTCCATGAGCGACCTCAACCACGACGGTAGCGAGATTACGCACTGTCCGTACTGCCACCGCCTCCTGGTGCTCCCGAGCAAGGAAGCCTAGCGATGACGGCGGCATCCAACAATTCAATGCAACTTGAGGGAAAAACGATCCTGCTGGGCATTACCGGCGGGATCGCCGCCTATAAGTCGTGCAATATCGTGCGCCTGCTGCAAAAGCGCGGCGCACGTGTCAAAGTCGTTATGAGCGAGCATGCCACGGAGTTCGTGGGCCCGCTCACGTTCCGCGCGCTCACCAATGAGCCGGTCGCGGTTGGGCTATTCGACGACCCGTCTGACCCCATCCACCATATCTCGCTTGCGCAGGAGCCCGATCTGGTGGTCGTGGCGCCCGCGACGGCCAATATCATCGCCAAGATGGCCAACGGCATCGCCGACGACCTCATCTCCACCACGCTGCTTGCGACACCGCGGCCCGTCGTGATCGCGCCGGCCATGAACAATGGCATGTGGAAGGCGCCGGCGACGCAGGCCAACATGGCCACGTTGCGCGACCGCGGCGTTCACGTGGTGGGACCCGGCAGCGGCTACCTTGCGTGCGGCGACGTGGACACGGGCCGCATGAGCGAGCCCGAGGACATCGTCGAGGCTGTCTGTGAGGTGCTCAACCCCGTGCCGCAAGACCTGACGGGCAAGCGCATCGTCATCACCGCCGGCCCCACGCACGAGCCGATCGACCCGGTGCGATTCATTGGCAACCGTTCTTCGGGCAAGATGGGTATCGCCCTGGCGGGGGAGGCCGCACGTCGCGGTGCCGCCGTCACGCTCGTGCTGGGACCGACATCGCTCGACGTTCCCCGCGGTGTGGAGTGCGTGCACGTACAGACCGCCTCAGAAATGCTCAAGGCAGCGCTGAGCGCCTTCCAGACGGCCGACGCGGCCATTTGCGCCGCCGCCGTCGCCGACTACACGCCGGCGGCCCCGGCGGACCATAAGCTCAAAAAGGCCAACGAGCGCCTGGATCGAATCGAGCTCGTCGAGACCGTTGACATCTTGGCCGAACTTTCACGCCAAAAGGGCGATCGCCTCGTAATCGGCTTTGCAGCCGAGACCGATAACGTCGTGGAGTACGCGCAGCACAAACTTGCCCGCAAGGGTTGCGATGCGATCATCGCCAACGATGTCTCGCGCGCCGATTCGGGCTTTGGAACCGATACCAATAAGGCCTGGATTGTAAGCACAGCAGGAACGCAAGAACTTCCCGTGCTGACAAAACCCCAGCTCGCAGATACAATTTTGGACTTGCTCAAAAATAATTAAAAAAGTTCTTGCACAAGTCCAAAGTTTCGGGTTAATATACTCCCTGTTGCGAGCGAGAGCAGAGCAACAAGCAAAAGCTTCGGGACGTGGCGCAGCTTGGTAGCGCACTTGACTGGGGGTCAAGGGGTCGCTGGTTCGAATCCAGTCGTCCCGACCAGAAGTTTGCAGGTCAGGCACCTAGTGCTTGACCTTTTTTGTTTTAAGCAATTGCTTAATTTTGATTAAGCAACAGGGTGCCTATAATCTACCTACGCGTTAATCGCCTTTTGCGGCTACTTGTGCGTTTTGCACGCGCTTGAGCCGATTTAATAACGCGATATGAATCTACATACGCGTAGCTGGTATACAGCCGAGTACAGGCTGTATCTATCGCGGCGATTTACGCAGATATGGCGACTGTAACGAACTAGTGTGTCGCTGTATTTATTCCAGCAGCTCACTTGATCTGTGGACAAGTGAGCGGTTACAACAAAACGCCAACCAGGATGGACTCCATACGAGGATGCCGCAAAGGTAATGGCGGGGAAGTGCGGCAGGCGCTCTGAGAGCCGCTGTATGACCCCATGTCTCCTTAACTCGATAATTTGTGTTTCAAGCCACGAATCGGTCGAGCAATTGCCAAAAGAAAGGCCCATGCAGGATTGCACGGGCCTTACATCAGATCAAATTTGAGCTAGAAGCACCAAACGGGGCAGACGCAATACGAGTACCCCGCGTAGTCGGCGTACGTCGGGTCGCCGCTGCTGTCGACATTGAGGAAGTAGTAGGAGTTGCTCGGATTCACCGAGCGCTCCCACCAACTGCTGCCAATCTTCAGACAGGCATTAACAGAATAGTTCTCCGTCACCTTGCCTTTGAAGGCCTCGTACTGGGTGCCCTCGGAGGAAGTCCAGGGATAGGATGCCCAATAGGAGGTGGGGGGCGATCTCAGAGTAGCTGAGCAGGAACAGCTTGTCCGAGGTAGCCGTCACGGCGGCGTTCTTGTTCTCATCACCGCCCCCGACATTGTTCGATAGCTTTTTGACGGCCTTCACCTTGGACTGGAAATCGGAGGGCATCAGATTCCAGATCTTGCCGGAGTTCATTTTCTGACGGAGTTCAGACTTCTCCCAACCGCCGGCGTTGGTGTCAATCGCGTTCATGGGGGACCAAATGCCCGTCGTGGTGGTGAGGAACGTGAGGCCCGCCTTGCCGGATCCGCCTGCAGGGTCATCATGATTGATGCCGATAATGCGGTAAGTCAGCGTCTTGCCATCGGTGAGCTTCATCGAGAACTCGGTGCCGGCATCCATCGCGGCCTTCGCCTTGGCGTAGGCGGGCGACACCTCGCCCTTGGCGGCGATGTCCTCGGCAACTGCCTTCTGCTCACCGAGGGTCCAGTCCTTCGCGTGTCCTTCGCGTCCTTGGCGAGCGCCGCCTGGACGGTCGCGGAACCCGCGCCGTTACCGCTGCCGGAACCGCTCGGTTCCCAAGTCCCACCTGCTGTCCCGTTTACCAATACTCCCGCCACCGTGTTGAACTGGTTCCTGATTGCCGACGAGACCCAAGGGCCGGCTATCATCACAACCAGGACGATAATCGCGATGACCAGAACGTACTCGATGGCTCCTTGGCCTCGGAGGCGGGTATTCCTAGGAGATACCCACCCCCCGAAGGTTAATTGCCGCTGCATGCATATGCGACACTCCCTTCGCATGGGGATTGATATTGCATGCAGAGCGTACGTTAAAGCGAACCGACTAGCCCGTAACGTGCCGCTGAGGCAACGGCGGCACGGGTGCCCGCGCCACATAAACTGCTTGCCGTTTTGTTTCTTCAGACCTACTGCCACGCCTTCGGGAGGATAACGCCGGGGGCGCAGTGATTGAAGTCACTATGATTGGCATAGGTTGGGACATTCCAATCGGAACAGTCGAGGTTTAGATTTTTGCAATAGCTAAACATGCCGAGCATATCCATAACATCTGAGGTCTTCCACCCTGGTCCAAATTTCACGCTTTTCAGCGAACTGTCGGTGGAAAAAAGGAGATGTAAATCGCCGGCTTTCCGCGTCGACCATCCGGAGATGTCAATCTCCTCGACCTTGTAAAGGTTTTTGAGCGCCGAGTCGAATTCGACGACCGAGGACGTATCCCAGCTTGAAATACTGAAGGAAGTCGCATTGCCGCAATACGCGAATGCGTGCTGCAGATTTGTGCAGTTCGACATGTCGAACTTTGCCAGATCAAAGCTCTTGCAGTTCTCCATGTGCTGAAAGCAAAATGCCAACGAGTGGATTTCTATGCCATCGTCAATGGCCTTTACGGCCACGATATTATTTCTGTTAGGCCACCAGGGGGCAGTCGTCTTGCCGTCGTTTCCCACGGTCGCGGTGGCGTATCCATTTTCGAACCCCGTATACACCGCCGTCACGCGGCGGCTGTTGAGCATGTCACCGACTCTGGGGACCCCGCGGCGCTTGTAGAACATGAGGCGGTGGTCGTCCTCCGAGTACACGGCGAACGCTATCCCGTGAACGGGGTCCACGATGTCGGCGTCGGTCAACGACCCGTTGCCGCCGCCCGTGCCGCCCGACTCCCAGCTCCCCTTTGAGATTCCGTTGCCGAGCGTCCCCGCCACCGTGTTGAACTGGTTTGTGATCGCCGACGAGACCCACGGTCCCGCGATCAGCACCACCAGGACGATGATCGCGATGATCAGTACGTACTCGACTGTCGACTGCCCCTTCGGGCGGCGGGTAAATCTGGGAGATACCCCCCCCCGAAAGGAATTTCCGCTGCATGCATGTGCGGCTCCTCTCGGATTGCTTTGGCTGATGCTGCAGAGGATAGACGCGATTACTAAGGATGAGTCAACAATGCCGCAGCGGCATTCACACTAAGAGGGTAAGGCGTTCGGAGTGACATCCCGTTCCAAAACGTATACTTGATTTAAGGCGGAGTGCAATGTGGGCGCGCAAGGAGATGCGGAATCGATGAGAGCCTCAAAAAAAACTACTGCAGTGTTATCATCTTTCATCCTCTCTATTCTTCCATTTCTGATTCTATGGGCGGCTTGGTCAGTCCTCCCTGATACAATTCCCGCTCATTGGAGTGGGGGTGTGGTTGATCGATGGGGTAATAAGCTTGAATTGCTGGTTGTTCCGCTGTTTTCTCTGATTGGTTCTATTGCAATTTCTGTGTACCTTATTGTTTCCACGCGGCGAAGAGAGTTCGCGGATTTCTCTGCTCGAATGCGACGGGACTTTGTTGCGTGCTATATTTCTAGTCTTCTTTTATCGACAACCTGCTCAGTGATAATTGCCGTTTGGGTTCAGTTGATTCTTACGCAAAGCACTGCGGTTGATGGGGCACTTGGACTATCAATCCTGTATTCCCTTCCCGGGCTATATGTGATCTTGTGCGCTTTGCCGCCTTTTTATGCGAGCGGCGAGAGCAAAAAGGCAGAGCGCCTGATAACAGTTCTTATTGGCTGCGCGGAGATTGTTCTTTGTGGAATAGTGCTTGAAGGTTCGGCTGCCTCTTATACGATGATTGGACTGATGATTCTGTTCTGTGCGTTTGAGATTGTGTCACAGGTAAGGGATAGCCGGTCCTTATGAGTTGAATTACGCGCGTGCGGATATAAAGGTTGGCATGTTAAGCTGGTCGTTTTCTCGTTCTGGGACATTTGCAGTAGGATGAGTGGGACTAGGCGCGCTGCGGTGTGATGGTGACGGTTGAGACTTGTATCGCTGCAAATCCGCTGATGCACATTTTGCTATTGGGCTTGAAGGTGGGACCTACAGGCCTTTGTTTGGGATGTTCCGGTCGTCCAACACGTGTTGCACGGCTTTATATTGTTACGCTCGTTCGGCGCTCCGTTGGAGCATTTCCGGGTTTGTCGGCATCATGACTTGGCCAAGTGACACGCTTGCCGGGACGGTTGTAACGCCGCGCCGGTTCCGTGTGCTCCTTCGTTGTTGGCCTGTCCAGCCGGGGGCGGATTCGGCCTCATGTTGTGGCGCACGGCCTTCAGGGGCTTCCCCTGGCGAGTTATGTTCGTCCGTATGGGTAAGGGTCGGGTTGAGCTGACAATCCCGTGTCGGAAGGGGCTTGCACCATGCGCGCGATGACAGAGATTGAGTGGCTGGACGGCCGTGTGACGAAGGTGCCGGAGCTCGCCCTGGGCGATGCGCTCGGCGAGAGCGTCCAGGCGGAGCTCGATTTCGGGTTCGACGACGTGTTGGAGGGCCTTTGGGTTGAGGTGCGCCATCATGAGCCGGATGAGGACTCGGACGGCGACCCGCGCGGGAGGGGCTGCGCACTGTACGCGGACTGCCGGTACAGCCTGGTCGAACCGTCGGACCTCGACCGTGTCTTCTGTATCCTTTACGAGGGGCAGCCGAGGGTCCAGCCGCGTCGCGGGGGAGCTCGTGAACCTTTCGCGGGCCTGCGCGTTGTCCTGCCTCATGCTCGGATCTCCCTACCCGCCAGGCACCCTCGAGGCCCTGGCCGCGTGCGCTCGATACCTCTGCGGTCCGGCTTTCACGTCCGACCTCGCCGCCCGCGTCCGCGCGCGGATCCCATCCGGCCTCACGCGCTTGAATATCGAGCTGAGCCCAAACGATGACCCACACCCCATCGGTCTTTATGATGATGCCTCGATGAGCCAGCTCGCCCAGAGCTTTCGATACAGTCGGTTGAGTCGAACAGACTTTTTTTCGAGCTTGTCCTGACGCATGAAAAGACCTTTTGTAAGTTCTTTTCCGTTGGCATCCTTCCTATTAGGCCCTTTGGACCTCTGGAAGGAGCAAATCACGATCAGAATCGCAAGCTGGACGCGATTCTTCGCGACCGCAAATAATGAGTCGTAGGATGGCCTGTTGATTCCACTCAGGATCTCGCTCTTTGCAATCTCATCCTGTCGAACGTCAAGCGCCGCCTCCATCTCGCTAGGCGTCTCGGCCTGATCGGCAACCGATGGAGCGTCCGTGTCTAAAGGCCACGGGAGGCCACGGCCTTTTTGCGGTTTGTAGCTACTTGTACTCATGTTGATTCCTCCGGTGCGAGGCTATCCAACCCAATTGCCGACTGTGCCCATAATATGGTTGATTTCCGATCTCAGCCGAACACATTGAGCGGATAGGCCGTTCCCGCAGTTAGCCGAACGCCCCCGAGGCCCCATTCAGGCCACGGGGGCGTCGTTTTCCCAGTTGAAGGAACGGTGGAGATGTGTTTCGATGGGTCCGGTGGCCATGCTCCGCCCGCCGCCCGGCACCTCTTCCCAGACTCAGCCGGACGGTCGGTCCGTCTATTCCGTTTTCGCCCTTAGGCTAGGCCAGCGGGGCATCGCCCCTCTCTGCGCGCGCCCTCTCGGCGGGGCCAGCGGGGCCGACCTGTCGGTCTACGACGGGTTCCTGAAGGGGGCGGTCACCGATGGCAGCCAGCGAGGAGCTGGCCCGCAGGGTCGTGGAGGCCGGGCGGTCGTGCTCGCTCACCACCGCCGTCCTGGAGGAGTGGTCGAGGCTCGACACCCCGAAGCAGGTGGAGTACCTGGCGGGCTACCTCGAGGCGGAGAGGTCCAGCCGCGAGGCCTCGAAGCGCGCGACGCTGCTCAGGCGCTGCGCGCCGCCGGCGCCCAAGACCTTCGACGGCTACGACTGGTCGGCCGTGTCGTGGCCGGAGGGCATGGGGCGCGAGTCGCTGCTCGCGCTCGACTTCGTCGAGCGCAGGGAGGACCTCGTGCTCATGGGCGACGTCGGCACCGGCAAGACGCACATGGCGTCGGCCCTCTGCGCGCCGGCGTGCGAGAGGAGGCTCGAGGCGCGCTTCTTCACGGCGTCCTCGCTCGTGATGCGCCTCAGGCGCGCCCGCGACGACGGGAGGCTCGACCGAGAGGCCGCGCTCATCGGCAAGGCCCGCCTGCTCGTCATCGACGAGCTCGGGTTTCTCCCGCTCGACGCGGACGGGGCGAGGCTGCTCTTCCAGGTCTTCGCCGACGCATACGAGAGGCAGTCGGTGGTAATCACCACGAACCTGGAGTTCAGCAGGTGGGGGTCGGTGTTCGGGGACGACCAGATGGCCGCCGCCGTGATCGACCGCATCGTCCACCACGGGAGGCTCGTCCAGTTCCGCGGCGAGTCCTACCGCGTCCGCCATGCCCTCATGCAGGAGGGCTAGCCGCTCAAAAAGCGTGCGCGCTTCCGATGCTGCGACTGCTCAATTTCCGATGCTCTTTTTGCTCAAATCCTCTTGACGAAACACAGAATACGTGCGGGCGGCGCTTGCAGCCGATCGCACGGTACCGGCCGCACCCGTTGCAGCAGCGCGGCCACGCCGCCAGGCGCGGGCAGGCCGCCGACAGGTCGGCCGAGCCGTCGACGCGCTCGCCGCGCCTGGACTTCGGCGCCGTCACGAACCTGTGCGACGCCACCTCGGCGCTCACCGCCGAGGGCGACCTGCCCAGCTCCCTGGCGATCTCCCTGCACGAGGCCCTGCGCTCCAGCATCCTCTGGACCGTGTCCCGCT
>UQIE01000015.1 GCA_900541065.1 uncultured Collinsella sp.
GGCCCGTGGGTTATACCCTAAGAGCAAACCACCCTTTTTAAGGGTGGTTCTGATTTTCAAACAACCGTCTGCAATTCCCGTTTGAACCAGAGCTTTGCGTTCTGCCTATGGCCCTTACGGGTACAATATCCAAGATATTTTGACTGTTAGAAGGAGTCTCATGACGGAGTCCTCTCAGCATACGTCTAAGCCCCAGGTCGAGGTTGAGGCCTCGGGCGGAGATGACAATAAGAGCGCACGCCGCGGCGCCATCTTTATCGGCGTCGTGCTGGTAGGTTATATCGTCTATCTGGTGGTAACCGGGCAGATGGGGCAGTTCTGGGCCGCTATGTCGAGCGTCCAGGCGTCATGGCTCGTTGTCGCGTGTCTTTGCATGTTCATGTACCTGTTCTTTGGCATTGTGGCCTATGCGATCGCCGTCTGGCTCGATCCCAATTCGCCCGTCGGCATCCGCGACCTGATCTCGGTCGAGGCGAGTGGCATCTTCTTTGGCAACCTGACGCCCATGATGATGGGCTCCACCCCGGCTCAGATCTATCGCCTGACCAAGGCCGGCCAAAACGTGGGCGAGGCCGGCGCCACGCAATTCACGCGTTTTATCGTTTACCAGTTTGGCCTGGTCGCCTGGGGCGCTATCCTGCTGCTCGCCCGTATGCCGTTTTTTGCCGAACGCTACGGCGACATGACGCTGCTGTGCGTCTTTAGCTTTGGTGGACACTGCTGCATCTTGCTTGGCATCTTCGCCGTCGCGCTCATGCCTAAGACCGTCACGCGCGTCGCCCATTGCATCATCAATTGGCTCGAGCGCATTGGTGTCTCGGCCACTAAGATCGAGAGATGGCGCACGTTTGTCGATGGCGAGATCTACTCCTTCTCCGAGAAGTTCAAGCTTTCGGCCGGACATTTTTCTTCCATGCTGCTCACCGTGTTTATCACCATGCTGCAGCTCGCGTTTTTCTATCTGGTTCCGTATTTCCTGATGCTTGCCTTTGGCCACCACGAGGTCGACTTTTTCTCGGTCATGGCCGCGAGCGCCTTTGTCCAGCTGTTAAGCTCTGCGGTTCCCTTGCCCGGTGGAACTGGTGGCGCTGAGGGCGGCTTTGCATTGTTCTTGGGTCATTTCTTCGGTTCGGCTTCGACCGCCGGCTATCTGCTGTGGCGTCTCATTACGTTTATTGCGCCTACCATTTTGGCTGCGCCCCTGCTGGGACTTAAGAGCGCCCACAACGAGAGCATCCATGCGCGCTGGGATCGCGTGATGCGCAAGCTCGGCCGCACGCCTCAGACGCCCTCTGCGCCCACTAAGCCGCACCCCACGAATGCTGTTACCGTTGATCCCAAGAAGCACGCTCAGAAGGCTCCTGGGACCGCTAAGCCGACTCATAAAACCTATGTGCGCAAGACGGGCGACGGTATTCGCGTATCTCCGTCGGCACTCAATAAGAAGAAGCACCCTAAGTCGCAGTAGGGCAGTCGTGCGTTCTTCATGATACGAGGCATATTTGTGCTGTATGGGGGATAATCCTCTTACGTAGATTATCTCTCATCTGTTGATGAATGCTCGCATATCGAAGGGACACGCCCATGGCAACCAGCAAACCGCGTCTTGACCGCCGCATTGTTCGCAGCCGTAATGCCATCCTTTCGGCTTTCGAGCGCCTGCTCATGGAAAAGCCGCTGGCAGACATTACGGTGAGTGCCATTGCGCGCGAGGCCAATGTCGACCGCAAGACCTTTTACGTACACTTTGGTACGGTTGACGGTCTGCTCGATGCCATTGCCGTCGATGTGGTGGAGATGATTGTCGACTCGGTCGAGAAAACGCTTGCTTCAATGGACGGCGACACCAACGAGCGCGCTCTTGGCGCGGCGGCGACCTTCTTTAAAACCGTTAACGAGGCACTGTGCAACAACTTGGTGCTCAATCGTCAGCTGATCGAGAACATTCCGCTCGATGATTTTATGGCTCGTCTTCGTGCGCCGCTCGAGCACGAGATTGCCGAGCGCGATCTGCTGCCCCAAGGTCTCAAGGACGAAATGTTCGACTACTATCTGGCGTTTTTGCTGTCGGGTATTATCGGTATCTATCGCACGTGGGCGCTGTCTGACGGCTCGGTTCCTATCGAGCGCGTCTCGGAGGTTGCCAACGACCTCACGCTCAACGGCCTTTCGAGTCTGGAATCTCGCTTGGATTAGGCCTAGTTGGGCTCGTCGGCGTGGAAATTCCTGTTCACGAGGTTCTCCGGCGCCTTGGAGATCTCGCCGGCGTAGGAGCTGTAGCCTGAGGATCCTTAAAAAAAGTCCAGTTTATCCTTCCCACTCCAATTGGGAATCCTCCGATGCGCCTTCGCACGCTTGCATGACCTCGATACCATGCGATCGTGCGAACTCGACGAGCTCTGCGTTGCGGGCGTTTATGGTGCCGAAGGCAGCGGGGCACACGATAAGGCGCGCGCAGTGGACGAGGAGCTCTTTGGCGCGGGCTATGGTTTTATCCCCGATCGGCTCGAAGGCGCGCTCGGCCACGCATTCCGTCGCCAGGTCGCGCGCGAGCTCGCAGTCGATGTCCCCTTCGTGCAGAACGCCCGCGTAGAACGCCTTGCCCTGCCGGATGAGCTGGCGAAACACAGCCGACCCCGTACCTGCGCCGGCGATGACGAACGTGTGCGCATCGCCGTGCGGGCGCCCAATTTCCACGCTGCCGAAGCGCTCGTTGAAGGTGCCATGTTGAAGGCCGTAGAGCTCGCCAATCATCTCGCGCGTGAATATGTCCTCGGGTGCGCCGGCGCGGAAGACCCGGCCGTCCTTCACGCAAATCACCTTGTCGGCGCTTTTCTGCGCGAGCTCGAGTTCGTGGATGGACATGATGACAGCCACATTCCGCGATTTCGCAAGGTGGCGAAGTATTCGCAGCAGGTCGATCTGGTAGCGGATATCGAGATACGACGTGGGCTCGTCGAGCACGAGCACACGTGGATCCTGCGCGATGGCGCGTGCGAGCATGACGCGCTGGCGTTGCCCGTCGCTTATCTGCATGAAGTCGCGCTCGGCGAGCTCTTCCACATGTGCGGTTTTCATGGCCTCGTCGACCCGACTATGGTCGTCGGGCGAGAGTGTGCCCATTCGCCCGGTGTAGGGATGCCTTCCCGCCTCTACGATATCGCGGCAGGTGAGGAGCTCGGTCCGGGGGCGATCTGTCAGCATAACGGCAAGGCTCCTTGCGAACTCCGCCGTCTTCCATTGGGAAATCTCCCGCCCGTCGAGCTCGACCGCGCCGGCAAGCGGTGCCAGATGGCGTGTGATGGTTTTCAAGATGGTCGACTTGCCCGAGCCGTTCGGCCCGATGAGCGCCACGACGTCGCCCGCGCGAACCTCCAGATCGACGCCTTCGACTACGACCTTCTTGTCGTAGCCCGCCGACAGGTCGCTTATGCGGAAAAGCGGCGCTCCGTCAGCCTGCGTTTCGACCGGGGTTTCGAGGTTCGACTCCGCTCGAAGGAGGCGTTCCGCGCGCAGTTCCGCACGAGCCGAAAGTGTCTTCTGGCGCTTTCGTGCGAGCTCAGGACTGTCTAAGCATGGAATGTCCCCTCCGAGCGTTTTGGGCCGCGGCACGAATTCCCCCATCTACCTCACCCGCTTCTTCAGCATGAGCGCGATAACCACCGGCGCGCCGAAGATGGCGGTGACGGCGCTGATGGAAAGCTCGACGGGAGAGAACAGCGTGCGCGCGATCAAATCGCAACCCGCGCAGAAGATGGCGCCTCCCAAGAAGCACGCAGGAATCACGCGGATGGGCTTCGACGACTTCAGCGCCGACTTCACGAGATGCGGAACCGCGATGCCTACGAACGACACCGGACCAGCGAACGCGGTCACTGAGGCGGAGAGCATGCTCGCTAGAAGGACGAGCACCACGCGGAAGCGTGCGACGTTCACGCCGACGCTTTTCGCGTAGGCTTCTCCCAGCTGGAAGGCGGAAAGGGGCTTCGATATCGCGAATACGCATGCGCTCACGGTGATCACCACGACCGCGATGACCGCGATGTCGTCCCAGCTCGAACCCGAGAAGCTACCCAAAGACCAGTTGTGCAGGTTCACGATGGACTGGTCGTCGGCGAAGGCGATGAGAAAGTTCGTCGCCGCCGAGCAGATGTATCCCACCATGACGCCCGCCACGATGAGCATGGCCATGGAACTTATGCGCCGTGCGATGAGGAGCACGAAGCCGATGGTGATAAGCGATCCCAGAAACGCTGCGGCCACCATGGCCGGCGAGGACATGGCCTGGTTCGCGCCCAGAAGCACGATCATCGTAAGCGCGACGACGAACTTTGCGCCCGAGGAGACGCCCAAGATGAACGGGTCGGCGATGGGGTTGTTGAAAAACGTCTGCAGCAGGAACCCGGAGAGCGAAAGTGCCCCGCCGAGAAGCACGGCTGAAAGCACGCGCGGCAGGCGAATCTCCCAGATGACTTGGCTTTCCATGGAATTGGCCGCGCCTCCCGAAAGGATGCCGGGGATGTGGTCTGCGGGCACGAGCACGCTCCCGATGCACAGGTTGGCCCCGACGAGCACGATGAGGGCAACAGCGAGCAGCGCCGTCACGACGCGACACCGCGCGGCGCGCCCCGATTCGTCGTATGTCATGGAAAGCCGGCTTCTCATGGCGCTAGCCGAGCTTCCTCAGATAATGGAAGTTGCTCACGTCATCGCCGGTGAACGCCCCGTGCAGCTCGTCGATAATGTCGGCGGTGGAAGTCATCTGCTGGTACATGTCGGCGCTTGTGACCCAGACGTTGCCGTTCTTCACGGCTTTGAACTGCGACAATAGCGCGTTTTTGCCTACGAAGTCGTTCAAGGTGGCAACCGATTCGTCGATGGTGCCGTTGTAGACGATGATGTCGGCATCCTTCGCCGTCGCGTAGAAGCGCTCCATTTCGAGCGTTACTGACGAACCTGACGTCGAAGCCGTCTGCGCGTCATCGAGCGCGTAGTTGCCGCCTGCAAGCTCGATCATCTGCGCCACGTAGTCGCCCGCCCGCCGCGTGACGGCGGCCCCGTTCGAGTTAATGTAGAAATACGCCACGGTTTTACCTGACGACGCGAGCCCCGACGTTTGCTCGACGCGGGCCTTCTGCTCGTTGAACAGGTGCGCGGCCTCGTCTTCCTTGTCGAACAGGACGCCGAAAAGCTTAATCCACTCGACGCGCCCGAGTGCTTCGGGCTCGCTCGACGACTGTTCGGTGAGCACGACGAGCCCGAGTTTCTGCAGCTTTTCCTTCACATCGGGTGTGTGGTTGATCATGGTGTTCTCGATGGCGAGCGTGCAGCCCGAGGCCGATATTCGCTCGTAGTCGGGCGCGCTGTACTTGCCGCCGTAGGCGATCGCCCCACTTTCGAGCGCGCTTTTGAAGCCCGCGACCGAGCAATCGTCGGCCTTCGTGCCCGACATGAAGATATTGTCGTTCGCATCGAGCGCGTCGACCAGGCACATCGTCGCCGACGACACGAGGTACACCTTGTCGGCGGGGCGCCTTATGACCGCGATGTCAGAGCTCAACCCATCAGGTACCTTCGCATCTTGCGGTACCACGAGGAAGCGCTCCCCGTTCGAAACGCAGATAAGCCGCAGGCCGCCTTCGAACTCGTCGACAGTGAAGTGCTTGGCGTATTCAAGCTGAAGCGTCCCCGTCGGCTCCCAGCCGCAGCCCAAATCTGGGTTGTGGAAGTCGGCCGCGGCGCTTGAAGCCGTTCCCGCGGGGGAGCCGCCGCTTGCATCGTCGCCCGATTTCTCCTTCATGGTGGATGAGTCGAAGTGGAGCGTGTAGTCGATGGTGTGCGGCGTCGACATGGCGACGGTCTCGGCCGACACGGCGATGTCCTCGTCGAGCGTGACGGGTATCTCGAACGTGGAGTTGCCGCCGTCGTTTATGGGCGCGTAGTCCACGCCGTCGATGGTCATCTTGTCGTAGTTCGAACTCGACCAGGTGACCGTCGCGGTGTAGGTGTCGCCATCCTTCACAATTGTGGTGGGTGAGGCGATGCTTGCGCGCCCTGACCCGCCGGAAAGCGAGACGCTCACAGTGTATTCCTGAGAGCCTGCCGTGCCACCGGTCGCGTTCGGGCTCGCACTGCACCCCGCGAAGGGAAGCGCGAGCAGGGCGACGAGAACGCAGGCGATCGCGCGCACCGCGATGCTGCGACGCTTCCTGCTTTCCCCCTTGGGAAGAATCGACCGCATGGCGTTACTTCAGTGCGTCGGCGCGCAGATCGACGCCGGCGGATTCGAACACGAGCGTGCGGTCGTACCACTGCTCTTTTCTAATACTCCACGCGGCGCAGACGGTGTCCTCGTCGAGCGCTTCAACGGGCACGTCGTAGGTGTACTTGCCTTCCGCGTTTTCCACATAGGGGATGAAGTCGGCCTCGCTCGCGGCGGCAGCCTCGTCGCCCGTGCCCATGAAGAGCTTGCCGTAGCCCGTGCCGGAAAGCGTCATCACGCAGTGCATGGAGCCGTTTTCCACGATGAGCTGGGCGTCCACAATCCTGAACATGTTCGAGCTGGAATCTACGGTGATCGGATAGGTGCCGTCGGCCACCTTGTCGGCGGTGATGGGGGCAGCGCTTGCGCCCTCGGGCGCATCGGCCGCCTGTTCGGTCTTTTCCTGGGAATCGGCATCGCTTGCCTTTGCGCTGTCGATTGAATTTCCGCCGCAGCCGGCGAGCGAGAACGCGAAAAGCGCCGCTGACAGGGCGAAGGCGAGGGTTTTCTTCAACATGGAGGGGGTTCCTTTCAATCGCTTCGACCGCCCGCGCCGTGCGGTGGGCGGGCGGGATGCGAATGCAACGGGCATGCGCCGTCAGTCGGGGAAGGCGCATGCCCGTTGCACGGGGACGCGACCGGCGCCCCCGTGCGCGGCGAGTTTACAGCTTGGCGATGGCGTCGTCCACGTGCGCGACGTAGATGTCGTCGACCGCGACGTTCTGTCCCAGACCCTGGAGCAGGCACGTCACTTCGAAGCCGGCGGCCACGAACTTCGCAGCCCAGCTGTCGGGGTCGGTCTCGTCTGCCATGTCGTTGTTCGCGTGGTCGCCCGCGACCACCATGAACGGCGCGAGCACGGCCTTCTTGTAGCCTGCGGCGCTCGCGGCGGCGATAACATCCTCGCAGGTCGGTTCAGCCTCGACGGTGCCGACGAAGAACTGCGTCAAGCCCTCGTTCTTAAACACTTCCTGCATCTTGGCATAGTCGGCGTTGGAATCGGCTTCGGTGCCGTGGCCCATGAGGCACAGCGCCGTCTTGCCGTCGTCGAAGGACGCCATGTTCTCCTTAATGGCTGCGGCCACCTTCTTGTAGTCGTCGTCGGAGGTGAGCAGCGGGTCGCCGAGCGAGATCTTGTCGAACTTGTCAGCGTACTTGTCGAGCTCGTCTTTCACGTCGGCGTATTCCAGGCCAGCCATGAGATGCGTCGGCTGCACGACGATTTCTTTCACGCCGTCTTCCACGCAGCGGTCGAGCGCCTCGGTCATGTTGTCGATCGTGATGCCGTCGCGCTTCTTCAGCTTGTCGATGATGATCTGCGCGGTGAAGGCGCGGCGGATGTCGTAGTCCTGCCAGTACTTCTCACGGATAGCGTCTTCGATGGCGCCGATGGTGATGTGGCGCGAGTCGTTGTAGCTCGTGCCGAAGCTCGTGACGAGGATGACCGGCTTCACGGCCTTCTCCTTTTCGCTCGATTTCTCGGAACTCGCGGAGGTGTTGGAGCAGCCCGCGAGCGCGACTCCGGCGAGCGCGACGGCTCCGGTTGCCGCGGCGCTCATGAAGCCGCGGCGTGACATCTGTTCGGACATGGTTTTTCCTTTCCTCGGTTTGCCGGTCCCCCGGCGACAGTTGCTTGTCGGCACAAGCGAAAGAAAAGCGCACCCCTCGGGGTTCACAAGGAGCTAACGCCACGGCGATGCCGTGAGGAAAAGGCGAAGCAGTCTGGCTTGGGGCGTGAGGCGGTTCGCCCGCGCGTCCTATACAGTAATGTCCCTTGCCCAGGATTCCCACCTGGTTCCCTCCGCAAGCCAGCGCGGGCTGTGCGGGCGCCGCGCCGGTCATTTCCTTTTATCCGATTGTCATATGCTCGTTGCCGAATCTTTTACTATGATAGTGGGCACTTGTGAACGTGTCAAAGCCAGGGCGGGCGGCATTGCGCCTTCTGCCTGCGTATTTGCGCCGATTGTCGCCGCAGGCGCCGTGTTTTGCCTGCTGCGCGAATGGCGGCGTAAACGGTTGCGATGAGAAACGGGAAGGGAAGGCTCGGATGATTCATATCGTTGGCGCAGGTTCGGGCGCCGCCGACCTTATCACGCTTCGCGGGGCGCGTCTTCTGCGCGCGGCCGACGTGGTCGTTTGGGCGGGGAGCCTTGTGAACCCCGAGCTGCTCGCCGAGTGCAAGGAATCCTGCGTCGTCTACGACAGCGCGCACATGACCTTGGAGGAAGTGCTCGACGTGATGTGCGCGGCGGATGCGCGGGGCGAGGAAGTGGTGCGCCTGCACACGGGCGACCCGTGCCTGTACGGCGCCATCCAGGAGCAGATGGACGCACTCGACGCGCGCGGCGTGGACTACGAGGTGGTGCCCGGCGTGTCGAGCTTTTGCGGTGCCGCGGCGGCGCTTCGCCAGGAATACACGCTGCCGGGAATCAGCCAGTCGGTCGTGATCACGCGGCTTTCCGGGCGCACCCCCATGCCCGCGGGCGAGGGCATGCGCACCATGGCGGAAAGCGGCTCGACTATGGTCATCTTCCTGAGCTCGGGTATGCTCGCCGAGCTTTCCGCCGAGCTTTTGGCTGCGGGCCGCAGCTCCGACGAGCCGGCGGCGCTCGTGTACAAGGCGACCTGGCCTGAGGAGCGCGTGGTGCGATGCACAGTGGGCACGCTCGCCGATGCGGGCGCGCGAGAGGGCATCGACCGCACGGCGCTCGTGGTGGTGGGCCGCGTGCTCGGAGCTCGCGGCAGGCTTGCACACAACGGCGCGCAAGCGGAGTCGTACGAGCGCAGCAAGCTTTACGACCCTTCGTTTTCCACGGGGTATCGGAAGGCGAGCAGCTAGCGTGGCCTTCGAGCACTACATATATACCGGGACGACCCGCCTGCGCTGCGGCTACACCACGGGGAGCTGCGCCGCGCTCGCGGCGAAGGCGGCCTGCGAGATGCTCTTGTCACGAAAGCCCGTCGGCCTCGTGTCGATCGTCACCCCCGGCGGGCTGCCCGTCGAGGCGAACGTGGTCGACGCATGCATCGGCGAGGGGTGCGCCCAGTGCGCCGTGCGAAAGGACGCAGGCGACGATGCCGATGTGACTGACGGCGTACTCGTGTACGCGCACGTGGAACATGCGGGGTCGGGCACGGGTGCTGCGGGCAGCAAGGACGTGCCCGCGCGCGAATCGGAAGTTTCCGTCGATGGCGGCGTGGGCGTGGGGCGCGTGACATTGCCCGGGCTCGAGCAGCCGGTGGGGGCGGCCGCCATCAACGCGACGCCGCGCGCGATGATTACTTCGGCGGTGCGTGAGGTGTGCGCCGCGCACGGCTTTTCTGGAAACATTGCTGTGACGATTTCGGTACCCGAGGGTGTGGCCCTTGCCGAAAAGACCTTCAACCCGCACCTGGGGATAGAGGACGGCATCTCCATCCTGGGAACGACGGGCATCGTCGAGCCGCGCAGCCTCGCTGCCTTGCGTGACAGCATCGAGCTCGAGATTCGGCAGCATGCGGCTATGGGGCGGCGCGGAGTCGTGCTCACGCCCGGCAACTACGGCGGGCAGTTCATCTCGGGGCATTTCCACCTAAACGGTGCGCCGGTGGTCTTCATCTCCAACTTTGTGGGCGATGCGATTGATTGCTGCGTTCGCGAGGGATTCACCAATGTCCTTCTTGTGGGACACATCGGCAAGTTGGTGAAGGTCGCGGGCGGCATCATGGACACCCATTCGCGTACCGCCGACTGCCGCGCGGAGATTCTGGCCGCCCACGCGGCCATGGCCGGCGCGGGCGCGAAGACCGTGCGCGAGATCATGTCGTCCGTCACGACCACGGCGGCGCTCGAGGTAATCGAGGCCGCCGGCGTTGGGGACGCTGCGCGCGCCTCGCTCGCTGCGGCAATTGAGGACAGGTTGCGCCGCCGCGCGGCGGGCGCATGCGACATCGCCGCGGTCGTGTTCGACGCCGAGCGCCGCGAGCTTTTCCGCACGTCGGGCGCCGATGCACTTATCGGGAAATTGGGGGCGACGTATGAGTAAAGGCGTTCTGTACGGGGTGCGCCGTGCAATCGGCTGGCCGGGGACGAAGGTGGTCATGAAGGCGCGCCGCTCGCTTGCGGACACGAAATGCATCCTTCGCGAGGAGGGCGCCTTCGACGGTGCCGAGCTTGTAGAGGACTGTGGGCTTCCGGGTGAGCGCGTGTACCGCTCGCTCGACGATGTGCCCGATCGGGGCAGCTACTTCTCGACGATGGTGGTGCGCTAGATGAGGGTTTCCTGCATAGCGTTCACTGAGAGGGGGTATTCGTTGGCGGTGCGCACCGCACACGCGCTTTCCGATTGCGCGCAGACAGGTGAAGACGACCCTGGCTGGGACGTTTCCGTTTCGCGCGGGTTCGGCGAGGGGAAGGCCGACCTGCGCGCATGGACGGCGCTCGCGTGGGAAGCGTCGGACGCGCTTCTGTTCGTGGGCGCGGCGGGCATCGCCGTGCGGGCGATCGCGCCGCATGTCGCCTCGAAGGCAAACGATCCCGCGGTTGTGGCGATCGACGAGGCGGGGCGCTTTGCCGTCCCGCTTTTGTCGGGGCATTTGGGCGGTGCGAACGAGCTTGCGCAAACTGTGGCACGCGCGGCAGGGGCCATCCCCGTCATCACCACGGCGACCGACGTCCGCGGCGTGTGGGCGGTGGATACGTGGGCGCGCTGTGCGGGGCTCGCCGTTTCGAATCCCGAGGCCATCAAGCGAGTGTCGGCGCGGCTGCTTTCGGGCGGGCGCGTGGCGCTCTATTCCGACATGCCGATTTCGGGACAGCCGCCTGAGGGGGTTGACATTGCGTCCGACCGCGCTCGGGCCGATATCGTCGTGTCGCCGTTCGCTGGCGCGAATGCAGGTGCGTCCGTTTGTGCGGCGGAGACAACGGGCGAGGTCGTGCCCGCCGGTGAGACGGGGAAGCCGGCGGGTGTGCGGGCGCAGGCGCCTGCGCCCGAGCCGCTTCGCCTTGTCGTGCCCTGCATCGTTGCGGGCATAGGGTGTCGTCGCGGTGCGTGCTCCGAAGCGATCGGGGAGGCGTTTCTTCTCGCGTGCGGGCAGGCGGGCATCTCGCCTTCGGCCGTGCGCGAGGCGGCGACGATCGACGTGAAGGCGCACGAGGAGGGTCTGCTCGCCTTCTGCCGCGCGCGCAATATCCCGCTTGCGACGTATTCCGCAGAGGAGTTGTCGCAGGTCGAAGGCAGCGTTTCGCCATCTGATTTCGTGCGCGCGACGGTGGGGGTCGACAACGTGTGCGAGCGCGCGGCGCTCGCGGACGGGGGCAAACTTATCTTCCCGAAGCTCGCTCACGGCGGCGTGACTGTCGCGTTTTCCAAGGTAACTATCGAACTTTCGTTTAAGGAGCGGTGATGGGAAAGCTCTTCGTGGTGGGGATCGGCCCGGGCGGCCCCGACGGCATGACGATTGCGGCCCGGCGCGCGCTCGAGGCGGCCGACATCGTTGTGGGGTACACGAAATACGTGGAGCTCGCGCTCGCCGCCGTGCCCGACGCGGCGCATCTCGCGACGCCGATGATGCACGAGGTCGAACGGTGCCGCCTGGCGCTTTCGCGTGCGCAGAGCGGAGAAGCCGTGGCGCTCGTGTGCAGCGGTGACGCGGGCGTGTACGGCATGGCGAGCCCCGTGCTGGAGCTTGCGGAGGACTACCCCGATGTAGACGTGGAAGTTATCGCCGGGGCCACCGCGGCTCAGAGCGGATCGGCGGTGCTCGGCGCCCCGCTTGCCCACGACTTCGCGGTCGTGTCGCTCTCCGACCTGCTCACGCCATGGGAGGTCATCGAGCGCAGGCTCGCCGCCGTGGCGAGCGCCGACTTCTGCATCTGTTTGTACAACCCGCGCAGCAGAAAGCGTGCCGACAGGCTCTCACGCGCGGCGAAGATTATGCTCGAATGGAAGGCCCCCGACACGCTCTGCGGCTGGGTACGTAACATCGGGCGCGAGGGGCAGCAGTCGGGCATGTGCAGGCTCTCCGAGCTGGGGGAGTTCGACGCCGACATGTTCACCACCGTGTTCGTCGGCAACGCGGACACGAAGCTCGTAGGCGGCCGTATGGTCACGCCGCGCGGGTATCGGGAGATTCCATGCGAAAGGTAACGATCATCGGGGCGGGGCCCGGAAACCCCGACTTGCTCTCGCGCGCGGCGCTCGACGCGATCGACATCGCCGACGTGGTCATCGGCGCTCATCGCGCGCTTGCCGGCATCGACGTGCCGCCCGACGTGGTGAGATGCGAGCTCGTGAAGACGGCGGACATCGTCGCCGCGCTCACCGATGCGGCGTCGTGGCGGCGCGCCGTGGTCGTGATGACGGGCGATGTGGGGCTGTTCAGCGGCGCGCGCCGCCTGGTGGAGGCGCTCTCCGGCGACGCGCAGGTGGACGTGCGCGTTGTTCCCGGCATAAGCTCAGCGTCGTATCTCGCCGCGCGCCTCGCGCGCCCATGGCAGGATTGGCGCTTCGTGAGCGCTCATGGCGTTGCGTGCGACATCGTGGCCGAGGCCGAGCGCGCAGGTGAGCTCTTCCTCGCCACGTCGGGCGGGGAAGACCCCTCGCGGCTTTCGGGCGAGCTTGTGCAGGCGGGCTTCGGGGACGCGCGCGTGACGGTGGCCGAGCGCCTGTCGTATCCCGACGAGCGCATCACCTGCGCGACCGCAAGTGAAATCGCAGGTCAGACGTTCGACGACTTGAACGTGATGCTTATCGAGTTCGCAGTCGGCGCCGGGTCGCCTGCGGGCTCTAGCGCAGCCTCCGAGGCGCCGGCCGGCGCGTCATCGCCCGCGGCGGCTTCTTCCGCGGCGGACCCTGCGGGCGCATCCCGCGCCGCGAACTCCCGCTGGCCATACGCTTCCTCGGGCATTCCCGATGAGCTCTTCATCCGCGGCGACGTTCCCATGACCAAGCAGGAGGTGCGCGCCGTCGCGCTCGCGAAGCTGCGCCTTACCGCTACCGACACCGTGTGGGACGTCGGAGCCGGCACGGGGAGCGTGTCGATTGAGGCTGCGCTCGTCGCGCGAGCGGGGTCGGTATGGGCGGTCGAGCGCAACGCGGCCGGCGTGCGGCTCATCCGAGAGAACGCGGATGCATTCGGGTGCGGCAACGTGCATGCGGTCCCCGGTGTCGCCCCCGTAGCGCTCGCGAAACTGCCTGTCCCCGACGCCGTGTTCGTCGGCGGGAGCGCGGGCGAGCTTCCCTCTATCGTGGAGGCGGCGCTCGAGAAGAACTCGCAGGTTCGCCTGTGCGTGCCATGCGTCACCGTTGAGACGCTCACCGAGGCGTGCGCGCTCCTCTCGGGTTCGCGCTTTAAGGGGTTCGAGGCGTGCCAGGTGTCGGCCGCCCGCGCCGAGGCTGTAGGCTCGCACCATCTTATGAAGGCGCAAAACCCCGTGTTCCTCGTCAGCGCGCGTGGTGCAGGTGGGGAAGGCGGCGCCCGGTGAGCACGACCATCCCGCGCTTCATGGTCGCTGCGCCCTCGAGCGGGAGCGGCAAGACAGTCGTTACGTGCGCGCTCCTGCGCGCGCTCGCGCGCCGCGGCCTCGCATGCGCGGCCTTCAAATGCGGCCCCGATTACATTGACCCGCTCTTTCATCGTCGCGTCGTGGGTGCGCGCTCGGGCAACTTAGACGGCTTCTTCACCGACGCCCCGACGCTGCGCGCCCTGCTCGCACGCGGCGCCGCGGGCGCGGACGTCGCGGTGCTCGAGGGGGTCATGGGCTTCTACGACGGCATGGCGCCCGGCGTGGCCGACGCGAGCAGCTACCAGGTTGCGCGCGACACGGAAACGCCGGTCGTTTTAGTGGTGAACGGGCGGGGGGCGTCTTTATCGCTCGCCGCCGTAATCCGCGGCATCGCTGAGTTCCTGCCTTGTGCGAACGTGCGCGGCGTCGTGCTGAACAAGACGAGCGCCGCTGCTTGCGCCTACGCGGCGCCTGCGATCGAGAAGCACACGGGCGTCGCGGTTTTGGGTAATATCCCCGCCGACGAGGCGTTCTCGCTCGAAAGCCGGCATCTGGGGCTTGTGACCGCCGACGAAGTCAAGCAGCTCTCCGCGCGCATCGACAAGATGGCCGAGCTGGTGGAAAAGAGCGTCGACGTCGACCGCTTGCTCGAAATAGCGGCGACGGCACCCGATATCCGCGAGGAACCTTACCGGTTGGAGCCGATCGCGGGAGCGCGGCCCATCGTCGCCGTCGCGCGTGACGAGGCGTTCTCGTTCTACTACGAGGAGAACCTGCGCGCGCTCGAGGATCTGGGTTGCGAGCTGGCCTTTTTCAGCCCTCTGTGTGATAGTGAGTTGCCCCGGGGGACAAGCGCCCTCTATCTGGGGGGCGGCTACCCGGAGCTCAATGCGCGGCAGCTCTCCGAGAACGCGCCGATGCGCGAGGCGGTGCGGCGCGCGGTGGAATCCGGCATGCCGACGGTCGCCGAATGCGGTGGGTTTCTGTACCTGCAGCGCGAAATCGCCGATAGCGAGGGGCGGCGCTGGCTTGTTGCGGGCGCCCTTGAGGGCGCAAGCGAGAACGGGGGAAGGCTGTCCCATTTCGGGTACGTGGAGCTCACTTCCCAACGCGACGGGCTCTACGGGCCGCGCGGCACACGCATCCGCGCGCACGAGTTCCACTACTGGCAGTCCACCTGCCCGGGCGGCGACTTCTGGGCGCAGAAGCCCCGGCGCGACAAGGGCTGGCCGTGCATGACGACCACCCCGTCCCTGGTTGCGGGCTTCCCGCATGTGTACTATCCTGCGAACCCCGACGTTGCGCGCGCGTTCGCGTCTGCCGCAGCGTCGTTCGCAGAGAGGAGACGGCATGGCTGAAGCAACCGAAACCGCGCTTGCCTGTATCCGCGAGGAAGTCGAGCGTGCGTTCTCGTCGGCGCCGGGCGCCGTGCTCGAAGCTGCGCTCTCCCGGATCGCGCCCGCAGACGAGTGTGCCCGCGCCGCCGCGTACGCCGCGTGGGACTCCATCGCGCATCCTTTGGGGGGATTGGGCGACTTTGAAGACGCCGTCGCGTGTATCGCCGCAGCTCAGGGGAGCGCCGAGGTGGCCGAGTTTCCCCGTGCGCTCGCGGTATTCTTCTCCGACAACGGGGTCGTTGCCGAAGGCGTGTCGCAAAGCGGGCAAGACGTGACGCGAGCCGTCGCGCGCAACATGTGCGAGGGGGCCACGAGCGCCTGCCGCATGGCGGCGTTCGCGGGTGCCGAGGTCGTGCCCGTCGACGTGGGTATGGCCCGGGGCATAGAAGACGCGCGCATGGTGCGCGCGAACGTGCGGCGGGGGAGCGGCAACATCGCGCACGCCTCCGCCATGTCTCGCGATGGGGCCGTGCGCGCGATCGAGGTCGGAATCGCCGTCGCGTGCGGGCTTGCGCGCGCCGGCGTGCGCCTTCTCGCCGCGGGCGAGATGGGCATCGGCAACACGACCACCTCGGCGGCGGTGGCTGCAGTGCTCATCCGGGCGGACGCGCGGAGCCTCGTCGGGCGCGGCGCGGGGCTCTCGGACGCCTCGCTCGCGCGCAAGCGCGACGTGGTCGAGCGCGCTATCGACGCGAACTCGCCCGATCCTGCCGACCCGATCGACGTACTCTCGAAGGTGGGCGGCTTCGACATCGCGGCGATGTGCGGCTTCTACCTGGGGGCCGCGGCCTCGAAGGCGCCGGCGCTCCTCGACGGGGTCATATCCTGCACGGCGGCCCTGTGCGCGGCGCGCCTGTGCCCCAATGCCTTGGGCTACCTCGTGGGCACCCACGCATCAAGCGAACCCGCAAGCCAGGAGCTCCTTCGCGAGCTCGGCATAAAGGCACCCCTCGACGCAGGCATGCACTTGGGCGAGGGCGCGGGCGCCATGGCGTATCTGCCCCTTCTGGATTCGGCGCTGCGCGTGTACCGGGATGGGAAGACATTCACGGCGACTGGCATGGCTGCTTACGAGCATTTCGAGGCCGGGAAATGACGGTGACGTTCGTTATCGGTGCCGCCGCGAGCGGCAAGAGCGCCTATGCCGAGTCCCTGTGCCTCGGGCACGACGGCCCCCGCGTGTACCTGGCAACGATGGAGCCCTTCGGGGAAGAGGGCGCCCGCCGCATCGCGCGACATCGGGCGCTGCGCGAGGGCAAGGGGTTTTCCACCCTCGAGCGCACGCGTGACGTGGGCGCCGCAGTGCCCGGGCTTCCGCGCGGCTGCACGCTTCTTTTGGAGGACGTGGGCAACCTGGTTGCGAACGAGCTTTTCGCGGAAGGCGGCTTGTCCCCACGTGACCCCGACGCTACGGCGCGCGAGGTGCTCGGAGGCATCGAACGGCTCGCTCAGGCCGCTGCGTATACGGTGGTGGTCACCGTCGACGTGTTCGCCGATGGGATGCGCTACGATGAGGGGACCGAGGCATGGAGGCGCGCGCTCTCGCGCGTAAACGCGGGCGTGGCGGCGCTGGCCGACCGCGCAGTCGAAGTGGTATGCGGGATTCCCGTGTGGATGAAAGGCGAAGGACCTACAAGGTGAAGATAGCAGAGGCAATCGGCGCGGCGTTCGGAACGTTCTCGCGCATCCCCGTCCCGAAATCGACATGGACCGATTTCGGGTCAACCCATGCGCTTGCCGCGTTTCCCCTAGTGGGCCTTGCGGAAGGCTTCCTCATAACGGCGTGGGGGTACGTGGCGAACCTGCTCGGCGTGCCCGCGACCATCGTCGCGGCCGTGCTTGTGGCGCTGCCTGTGGTGGTGACGGGAGGCATCCACCTAGACGGGCTCTGCGACACCTCCGATGCGCTTGCAAGTTGGGCCCCGCGCGAGCGAAAGCTCGAGATCATGCACGACCCGCGGGCGGGCGCCTTCGGGGTCATCGGTGTTGTCGTGTACCTTATTCTGCAGTTTTCCCTGTTCACCGCGCTGCCGCTTACGGCGGGGGCGTTCCTCGCGCTTCTGTGCTCGCTCGTGTTCTCCCGCGCGCTTTCGGGGCTCGCCGTTGAATGCTGGCCTGCCGCGCGGGCGGATGGCATGGCCGCGCGGCTCTCGCCTGCGAAGAAGCGCGCGGCGATCGTCGTGCCGCTTTGCGCTTTCGCTGCGGCTTCGGCTGCAGGGATGGTCGCGTGCGCCCAGGCCGTCGGCGCCCTTATGGCGGTGGCGGGGCTTTTGGCGCTCGCGTGGTACCGCCATGTTGCCCTGTCCCGCTTCGGCGGGGTGACGGGGGATTTGGCCGGATGGTTTCTGCAATGGGCTGAGCTCGCGATGCTTGCCATGCTGGTAGCGGGGGGCATGCTCCTATGATGCTCGTGTTAGGTGGCGCGCATTCGGGGAAGAGGACCTTCGTGCGCGAAAAGCTCGGGTTCGCGGCGGACGATTTCGTCGACGCGGCGCAGTTTGCGGAGGGCGGCGTGCCCGCGGCTTTTGCCGGCCGCGTCGCGTACCGTGCTGAGGAACTCGTACGCGCGCTCGACGTTGACCGGGCGCTCGAGCGGCTGATCGGCTTCGACGCAGTGATTCTGTCCTTGGTCGGCTCGGGGGTCGTCCCCATGCGTGCGGAAGACGCCCAATGGCGCGAGCGCGCGGGGCGCCTGGGATGCGCGCTCGCTGCGCGCGCCGACGTCGTCGTGCGCATGACGTGCGGGATTCCCCAGGTCATCAAAGGAAACCTTGCCGATGCGTCTCGAGGGACGCAGGGCGCGAGCGCGCCTTTGGAAGTCGTCTTCGTGCGCCATGGTGCCACGGTGGGCACGGAAGACCATCGCTACAGCGGGGCGGGCACCGACGAGCCCCTGTCGAGCGCGGGCGAGCGCGCTTTGCGCGATCTCGCGTGCGATCGTGACGTGTTCCGTGTTATCACGAGCGGAATGGCCCGCACCGACCAGACGGCGCGCATCCTCTTCCCGTACGCGGAGCTTATGGCGTGCCCCGGTCTGCGCGAGATGGATTTCGGTGACTTCGAGGGGCGAAGCGCCGCCGAGCTTAAAGAGGATGTGCGCTACCGCGCCTGGGTAGACTCCTGGTGCGAGACGCGCTGCCCGCATGGCGAGGGCAAGAGCGATTTCACCCGCCGCGTCGTCGCGGCGTTTCGGGAGGCGTGCGAATCGGAGCGCGCCCAGGGGAGTGGGCGCGCCGTCTTCGTCGTTCACGCGGGTACCGTGAAAGCGCTGCTCTCCGAGCTAGCTGTCCCGAAAATGGGATATTTCGACGTGCATACCGAGCCGGGCGGCGCATGGGCCGCCACCTGGGATGGGCGCTGCCTTCGCGACGTTCGCCCCGCTTCGGGGGGCGATGCCCGGTGATGACGATTCTTGCCGTCGCCGCCGGGTTCGCGGCCGACCTTGCCTTCGGCGACCCGCGCTGGCTTCCCCATCCCGTCGTCGCCATGGGGCGCGCGATCACGTGGGCCGAAGGCCGCCTGCGGGGCGCATTCCCGCAAACGTCCGCGGGCACGCGCGCCGCAGGGCTTGTGCTCGCCGTGGCGCTTCCGCTTGCGTGTTGGCTTTTGACCTGGGGAATCCTGCATCTTTGCGGCATGGTTCACCCCGGCTTGCGCTTTGTGGCCGAGGCATGGGCGAGCTATCAGATTCTCGCGGCATGCGAGCTGCGCCGCCAGAGCCTGGCCGTGGCCCGCGCGTTCTCGAAGGGCGGCCTTGTCGCGGCTCGTGAAGCCGTCGGGCTCATCGTGGGACGCGACACGTCTGTTCTCGACGAGCAGGGCGTTGCGCGCGCCGCCGTGGAAACGGTGGCGGAGAACGCGAGCGACGGCGTCATCGCGCCGCTTTTCTACCTTATGATCGGGGGTGCGCCCTTGGGCATGGCGTACAAGGCGGTGAACACGCTCGACAGCATGGTGGGCTACAAAAACGAGCGCTACATCGACTTCGGCTGTGCCTCGGCGCGCCTCGACGATGCGGTGAACTGGATTCCCTCGCGCTTATCGGCCCTGCTCATGATCGCCGTGTGCCCGATCGTCGGGCTCGACGCGTGCGGGGCGGCGCGCATCTGGCGCCGCGACAGGCGTCGCCATGCGAGCCCCAACTCGGCGCAGACCGAGTCAGCGTGTGCGGGCGCGCTCGGGCTGCGCCTGGCAGGACCCGCGGTGTATTTCGGCAAGCTCGTTGAGAAACCGACGATAGGCGACGCATCCCGCGAAATCGAGTGGGGCGACATCGCCCGGGCGACAAGGCTCATGCTCGCCGCGTCCGTATGCGCGCTCGTCGTCTTCGGCGCCGCGCGCGCGGCGGTCGTGCTCGCCGTGGGGGCGATTGTATGAGGGAAGACCACGCCGCGTCCCGGGCTGCCGGGGGAATCCTGCGCGCCCGTACGCATGGGGGCAGCGCGCAATCGCTCGGCATCGCTTGCGAAGGGGGCGCCTCCGACCTCATCGACTTCTCGGTGAACGTAAATCCGGCAGGCCCCTCGCCGCTCGCCGTCGCCGCAGCTTGCAAGGCGCTTTCTCGAATCGACGCCTACCCCGATAGGGAAAGCCGCGCCCTCGTTCGCGCCCTAGCGCGCGCCCAGGGCATTCCCGAAGATACTATCGTTTGCGGCGCGGGCGCGTCCGACATCATCTGGCGGCTCGCTGCGGCGGTGCACCCGAAACGCATCGTCGTGTGCGCGCCGACGTTCTCTGAATATGCGGAGGCGGCATCGTACTACGGCGCATGCGTGCAGGAGTTCCCGCTCTCCGAAGCGGATGACTTCGACGTGCCCGCCTCCTTCGCCCGCGCGATCGAGGGGCCGGGAGACGTGGCGTACCTCTGCAATCCGAACAACCCGACGGGGCGCCTCGTCGACCCCCGCGTGATCGATGCCGCGGCTTGCCGCTGCGAGCAGGTGGGCGCGCTGCTCGTCGTGGACGAGTGCTTCCTCGGATTTGCGCCCGACGCCCGCGAAAGGAGCGTGGCCGCACGCGCCGTATGTTCGCACCATGTGGCCGTGCTCTCCGCGTTCACCAAGCTCTACGGAATGGCAGGGTTGCGGTTGGGGTATCTGATCAGCGGAAACGCCCAACTCATCGAGGGGATTCGCCGGGCGGGGCAGGCGTGGCCCGTCTCCTCGGTCGCCGAGGCCGCGGGCATCGCCGCCCTGGAAGACGTCGAATACGTCTCGCGCACGCGCGATGTATTGGCGGGCGAGCGAGCGTGGCTTTCCCACGAGCTCTCCTCGCTCGGGCTTTCCGTCGTGCCGTCGGATGCGAACTTCCTTTTAGTCCGCACGCCGGCGAAAGACATCCCCGAGCGCCTGTATAAACAGGGGGTTTTGGTCCGCACGTGCGACTCGTTTTCGGTACTGTCCCGTTTCTGGTGCCGCGTCGCGGTGCGCACGCGCAAGGAGAATGCCCGGCTTGCGATGGCGTTCAGCCGCGCGCTTCGGGCGGAAGGTGCATCGGGCGAAGGCGAACCCGACGAACGGGGCGGCGCTTCTTGCAGCGGCGCTATGGCGGGCGCGGATGGCCGAGGCTCGGCGAAGGAGGTCGATACCCGTGGGTAGGGCGAAGCCCATCATGATCCAGGGCACCATGTCGAACGCGGGGAAGAGCCTGCTTGCGGCGGGGCTGTGCCGTGTGCTTTCGCAGGACGGCCTGCGCGTGGCTCCCTTCAAGAGCCAGAACATGGCGCTCAACAGCGGTGTCACGGCCGACGGTCTCGAGATGGGGCGCGCCCAGATCATGCAGGCCGAGGCGTGCGGCATCGCGCCCGACGTGCGCATGAACCCCATCCTGCTCAAGCCCGAAAGCGACCACCGAAGCCAGCTCATCGTAGCAGGCAAGGCGCAGGGAGCCTTTGCTGCGAGGGACTACTTCGCGCGAAAGAAGGCGCTCATGCCGCAGATTTTGGAGGCGTTCGATTCGCTCGCGGAGGAAAACGACGTCATCGTCATCGAGGGCGCCGGCAGCCCCGTAGAAATCAACCTTGCCGAAAACGACATCGTCAACATGGGGCTCGCGCGCGCCGTGTCCTCCCCCGTGCTGCTCGCGGGCGACATCGACCCAGGCGGGGTGTTTGCCCAGCTCTACGGCACGGTGGCGCTCCTTGCGCCCGAGGACCGCGCGCTTTTGCGGGGGCTTGTGGTGAACAAGTTCCGCGGCGATGTGGAAATCCTACGCCCGGGTTTGGCCCCGCTCGAGAAGATGTGCGGGGTTCCCGTCGTGGGGGTCGTGCCGTATCTTACGCTCGACCTGGACGACGAGGACTCGCTCGCGCCGCGCCTATCTGCCCGCGAGGCGCGCGGCGTCATCGACGTCGCCGTCGTGCGCCTTCCGCATCTGTCGAACTTCACCGACTTCGATCCGCTTTCGCGCGTGCCCGGCGTGGGCGTGCGCTACGTTTCCTCGACGACCGATCTGGGCCGACCCGACCTGGTGGTGCTCCCAGGCTCGAAGACCACGCTCGACGACGCGCGCTGGCTTGCGGCTAGCGGCATCGGAGCCTGCGTACGCGCGCTTTCGGGCGTGGGCACGCCGGTGCTCGGCATATGCGGAGGCTACCAGCTTTTGGGAGACGAGCTTTCCGACCCGCACGGCAGGGAAGGCGCTGGCACCGCGCGCGGGCTCGGGCTCATCCCTGCAAATACGGTGTTCAAGGAGGAAAAGCGCCTCGCCCAGTCGGAGCTGCGCATCACGGGCGCCCAAGGCGCGTTTTCGGTGTGGAACGGCATGACGGCGCGCGGGTACGAGATTCACGACGGCGAAACGACCGTCTCCTGCGCCCCTGCGGGCACGATTGGCGGCAAACCAGAAGGCGCGGCCTGCGGAAACGTGTTCGGAACCTATCTCCACGGCCTGTTCGACGAACCGGGGGTGGCACTCGCCCTCGCGCGCTCGCTCGCGCGCATGCGCGGCCTGCCCGAGAGCGTCGTGGGTGCTGAGGGCGCGGTGTCCGCGGCCGATCACCGTGCGCGCGAGTTCGACCGCCTGGCCGACTCCGTGCGCGGGGCGCTCGACATGGAGTATGTCTACCGCATTATCGAGGAGGGCGTATGATCCACGTGTATCATGGCGACGGCAAAGGCAAGACCACGGCGGCGATGGGCCTCGCCCTTCGCATGCTCGCCGCAGGCCGCCGCGTCGTCGTCGTGCAGTTCCTGAAAGACGGCGAAAGCGGGGAGGTGCGCCTGCTCGCCGAGCATTTCGGCGTGCCCGTGTTCGCGGGGAAGGCGTCGGACAAGTTTACCTGGTCCATGACGTCGGAAGAACTTGCCGCGACGCGCGAGCTGCACGATGGGAACCTCGCTTCCGCGCTCGCCGAGCTCGAGGGCGCGCAGGAGGGGCTGCTCGTGCTCGACGAGGCGCTCGACGCGCTTTCGAAGGGGCTTGTCGACGAGTCGCTCGTGGACCGCGCGCTCGATATGTCCGCGTGCGGCGTCGAAGTAGCGCTCACCGGGCGCGCGCCTTCCCGCAAGATCATGGAGAAGGCCGACTACATAACCGAGATGCGGTGCGAGAAACACCCCTACGAGCAGGGGGTATGTGCAAGGGAAGGAGTGGAGTACTAGATGGATTCCAAGGAGATGGCGCCCGGCGACATCGAGCGGCGCAGCTTCGAGATCATCACCGAAGAGCTTGGCGGCCACACGTTCCCGCCGCTCGAAGAGCCCGTCGTGAAGCGCGTTATCCACACCACTGCCGACTTCTCGTACGCCGATTCCCTCGTGTTCACCCATGACGCCGCGCACTGCGCGCTCGACGCACTGCGCGCAGGGGCCACGGTGCTCACCGACACGAACATGGCGCTCGCGGGCATAAGCAAGCCCGCGCTTGCGAAGCTCGGCTGCAAGGCCGTGTGCTACATGGCTGACCCTGATGTCGCTGCGGCTGCGCGCGCCGCGGGCACGACTCGCGCCGTTGCGAGCATGGACAAAGCTTGCGGCATCGAGGGTCCGCTCATCGTGGCCGTCGGTAACGCTCCCACAGCACTTCTGCGCCTCGCCGAGCTCATGGACGCGGGGAAGATCGCGCCCGCGCTCGTCATTGGGGTGCCGGTCGGGTTTGTGAACGTGGTCGAGGCGAAAGAGGAGCTACTCGCGCGACGCGTGCCGGCCATCGTCGCGAGGGGTCGCAAGGGCGGCTCGACCGTGGCGGCTGCCATTATGAACGCGCTGCTCTACCAGATCACGCGCCCAGGCGGCCCAAAGTGACGGCCCCCGCATCCGCACCGGCGCTGCGCATCTTCGCCGGCACCACCGAGGGCCGCCTTCTGTGCGAATGGGCGAGCGGGGCGGGCATCCCCGCCCGTGCCTACGCGGCAACCGAGTACGGAGGCGAGCTTTTGGGCGAGCTTCCGGGCATCGAGGTACATGCGGGCAGGCTCGACGAGGCCGACATGGAGCGCGAGCTTTCCGGCGCACGCATCGTCGTCGACGCCACGCACCCCTTCGCTACGCTCGCAAGCGGCAACATCCGAGCCGCTTCGCTCGCCGTGGGTGCACGATGCCTGCGCCTTGCGCGCCCGGTCGAGGCGCTGCCCAAAGGCGTCGTGTCGGTCGCGTCGATCGCCTGTGCGGCGCGCTTTCTCTCCGAGAACCCGGGTCGCGCGCTTCTCACGACGGGGAGCAAGGAGCTTGCTCCCTACACACGCGTCGCCGATTTCGCGGAGCGCTTCTTCGTGCGTGTGCTCCCGCTGCCCGGTGCTATAACGAAGTGCATCGACGCGGGGTTTTCGCCGTCGCACGTCATCGGCATGCAGGGGCCCTTCACCCGCGAGCTCAACGAGGCGATGCTTCGGCAGGTGGGCGCCCAGTGGCTTGTGACCAAGGACTCGGGAACCGTAGGCGGCACGGCCGAGAAGCTCGCCGCCGCGCGTGACGCGGGAGCGCGCTGCATCGTGGTCACCCGTCCCGCCGAGGGAGGCGGGGCCCTTTCGCTTCGGGAAGTGGAAGACGCGCTCTTACGGGAGTTCGCGCGCTAGGCGCTCTAATTCACCGCAACTTGTTGGTGGTGGCTTACTGGTAGCGTAGGCACTCCACCGGGTCGAGCTTTGCTGCACGGCGAGCGGGGTAGAAGCCAAAGATTACGCCGATGCCGACCGATACGGCAAACGCGATCAACACTGTTGTAATGGAGAAGCTTGGCGTGATCGTCCCGGTAGCTCCAAACTCGCTCATGATGCCCGAGCTTGCGGCAAAGAACGTGAGTCCCCATGCCAGCAGATAGCCAATCAGGACACCCAACAGTCCGCCGGTGACGCACAGCGCCGAGGACTCGGCCAAAAACTGCGCGGTGATATCGCGACGACTTGCGCCCAGGGCACGGCGAATGCCGATCTCACGGATGCGCTCAGTCACGTTGGTGAGCATCATATTCATAATGCCGATACCGCCGACAAGCAGCGAGATGCTGGCGACAGCGCCCATGATGAGCGAGAACGCGCCCATAAAGGAGTTGAGTGCATCGATGGCGCTTTTCATGGAGGTCGCCGATACACTGTCGTACTCATCATCCTCCGCGATGCCCTTCATTGCGCGCACCTTGGACTCGATGGTCTTACAAAGCTCGTCCATGTCTGTGCCCTCGGCGGCAAGAGCCGTCACGCTGGGGAATGAAGGATTTTCGTCGCCAAACAGGCCTGAGATGGTTTCGCGCGGCATATACAGCGTGAGCGAGCCCATGGAGTCGTTGCCGCCATCAATCACACCTACAATCTGCACCTCGCCGTTGGACACCTTGATGGTTTTCCCCAGCGCATCCTGTTCGTTGCCGTAAAGCTGATCGGCGCCGCCGCGGCTGATGAGCGCCACGCGCGAGCCTGATTGGGACTCGGCCTGGGAATAGGTGCGCCCCGCAACGAGCTTGCTGGCCCCCACGGCGTCGAGCATGTCGCTATCGACACCCTGTGCCATGACGGTATAGCTTTTATCGCCGGTCTTATACTCGGTATACGCGCTGTCGACAATGCCGATCTGCTCTATCTGCGGCACCAGTTTTTGAAGCTTCTCGATGTCTGACTCGGTGAGTTCTTGCGACGAATAGATTTGCACCATGCGTGCCGCATTGAGGCCCAGACTGTTGACCAGGCTGTTTTGGATGCCGCCGATGAGCGAAGTCATGGCGATAACCGAGGCGATGCCGATGACAATGCCCAGGATGGTGAGCAGGCTGCGCCCCTTGTTGGCCTCGAGCGAGTGAAGGGCTTCCTGGATGAGATCGCGGGCGCTCATGCCATCACTCCTTTCGGCGGGTTGATGGAGGCGGAAATCATGGGCAGGCTATCTACGGCGCCACGCAGGGTCCGCGGTGCATGTGGAATATACGCGCCGTCGTGAATGCGACCGTCGCGGATGGTCACGGCACGGTCGGCCTCGGCGGCGATGCCGGGGTCGTGTGTGATGAGCACGATGGTTTTGCCGCGCTTCTGGAGCTTATGGAAGGTCTCCATTACAAGCGCTCCAGTGGCGGAGTCCAGGTTTCCCGTCGGTTCGTCAGCCAAAATGATGGGCGGGTCATTAACGAGGGCGCGCGCGATGGCGACACGCTGCATCTGGCCGCCCGAGAGCTCGGATATGCGGTGGTCCCAGTGGTCGACCGGTAGCGTGACGGCCTGCAGCGCGTGGACGGCGCGCATCTCGCGCTGGCTACGGGGCACATTGGTGTAGGCCAGCGGCAGCATCACGTTTTCGATGACCGTTAGGCGCGGCAGCAGGTTGAAGCTCTGAAAGACGAAGCCAATGCTCGGGGCGCGAACTTCGGTGAGCTCGTCATCATCGAGCTCGGCCACGTTGAGCCCTTGCAGGTAATAGTCGCCCGCCGTCGGCTTATCCAGGCAGCCCAGGATGTTCATGAGCGTTGATTTGCCCGAGCCCGAGGGGCCAGTGATAGCGACGAATTCGCCGGGATTTACCGCCAGGCTCACGTTGTGCAGGATGTGGGCGCAACCTGCCTCACTCTCAAAGATGCGGTGCACGTTGCGAATGTCGATGACGGGGCGCATTACATACCCTCGTCGGCAGACATGCTGCCCGAATCCGTGCTATAGCCGCCGTCAGCCGTTGCGTCCGCTCCGGTGTCCATGACGAGGGTGTCGCCATCGCGCAGCTTGGTAACCGGCACGTTGGGGTTAATCTCGTTGCCCTGGTCGTCGCGCTTGACCTGTGTCTTGCCGACTACGGCTTCGTTGTCGTTTTGCGTCACGACGGTCACCTTCACGCGGCGGGTCTGCTTGCCCTCGTCATCGGTTGCCACGTTGACATAATAGTGTTCGCCGTCTTCGGTCATGAGCGCCATCGTCGGCACCATCACCACATCGTCGAGCTGCTCGGTCACCACCGAGACCTCGGCCGTCATGCCCGGCTTCAGGCGCGCGTCGGGCGCCTCGATGAGGATGTCGACGTTAAAGGTTACGCTGCTGCTGCCATAGTTGGAGTCGGAGTTTGCCACCGAGGCGATGGCCGTGACCGTTCCCTGGCTCACGATATCCGGAAACGCGGGATACGTGACGTTGGCGTTCTGCCCAACGGCGATCTTGGCGATGTCCTTTTCGCCCACCTGCACGGTCACCTTCATCTTGGATAGGTCGGCGATCTGCATGCACTGCTTGCCGCCGCTCGTATCGCTTTCGCCCATGATCATGCCGCCTGTTACCGTGGCGCCTACCTTGGCGTTGAGCTCCACGATGCTGCCCGAGCTTGGGGCCGTGACCGTACGGCTGGCGGCCTTGGCGTTCGCCTGATCGAGGTTTGCCTGGGCCGATGCGAGGCTACGCTGCGCGGCCGATACGGCGTTCGTGTCCGCTGATGCTGCGGGGGAGCCAGCCGCTGCGGAAGCTCCATCGACGTCCGTCGTTGGGGTGGCCTGCGCGGCGGCTGCGGCTTTCTGCGCGTTGGCGAGGTCTTCTTGAGCGGCTGTAACTGCACGCTGCGCCTCGGCAACGTTGCGATCGAGCTCGTCGTTTTTAATGGTCATAAGCACGTCGCCCTCGTTGACGGATTGGCCTGCCTGCACGTTGATTGAATCGACCGTGCCGTCGACAGAAGGGGAGACCACTGAGGACGAAATGGGTTTGAGCTGGCCTTTCGCCTCGACCGTTGTGGTAAATGTGCCCTCGGTCACCATGTCGGTCACAGGCCCGCTAGCGCCCTGTGGCTGCGCATTGATAACAAGGGTTGCGACAATGGCAATGAGCGCGATGGCGCCCACGACGCCGGCGGCAATAACGCGTCGAATCAGCTTTTTGCGTCGACGTTCGGCACGTTTTGCCTTGAGCTTGGCATATGCCTCTTCATCGGAAATCTCGGCCGCATCGTTCGTGCGTCCGTTCTGCTTGTCGGCATGTACGTGTGTAATCAGAGGAATCGTTTCGGTGGCACCTTCGGGCGTGTTCTCGGTATCATCCGGGCCCGGTGTGATCGTGGGGACATTCGGCATAGCGTCTCCTTTATAGAAAGAACCTCGATAAGTATATACGCCCACCGGTTGGGGCGGGCGCATGGGACGGTTTCTTTCGGAACTGTTAGATTGGTCGCAGCGGTTCCACGTTGTAGGAACGCGCGCGTTGCACTACGAGTGGACAACCACGCACAGACCGACTTTGATGCAGTCGTGAAGTGCCTTGGCGTCTGCCAGGCGCAGGTTGATGCAACCGTGGCTGCCGCACCACTTATAGGACTCGGCATTATCGAAGCTCTTGTCGTTTTGCCATGTAGCGTCGTGGAAGCCGATCATGTTGCCCTCAAACGGCATCCAGTAGCTCACCGGGCTCTCGTATTTGGGCTTACCGGTCTCGGGGTCCTTGGCTCCGATCAAGGTACTGCCGCCGTCGTTTCTGTTGATTTGCCACACGCCCTCGGGGGTGGCGTCTTCGCCCGGTTTGCCGGAAATAAAGTTGGCCTCCCAAACGATATTACCGTTCTCGTCATAGTAGCGCGCGTGCTGCTCGGACAGGTCGACGTCGACATACGCCTTCCAGTCGGGCTCTCCCTTTGCGGTAAAGGTGTCGGCCTTCTGGGAGTACTTGATCTCGATTTCGCCGGTCTGCTTGTTGTTAATGGCGTCTTCGACCTGCTTGGCGAGCGAACTGCTGTCGATGGACCAACCAAAGTCGCCGCCTTCGACGGCGCACTGCTTGCCATCGGCTCGCGTCCACCAGCGAGTGGAGCCCACGGTATTAAAGCCGTTGGCGAGCTCGGCTGCCCAGCTACTGATCTGCGACGTATCGAGCGTGGGGTTGGCCGGATCGGCAAAGCTGATCCACTGCAACACGGAGCTGCCATCAACCTTGCCGGCATCCTCGCCGTTGAGCTTGAGGGTCACGTTGACGCCCAGGAAGTTGTTGGCGGCATTGCATGCGGCCTGAATCTGATCATCGGTCAGCGTTCCATTGAGCGGCTCATAGGCATCGTTGCCGAGCTTGGAAAGATCTACGGTCTCGGCCAGCGAGGCAAGCTCGAGCTCGGCATACTTAATGACATGCTCGCGGTTGAGTTTTTCGTTGGAGCGCGCCTTCTCGACGGTAAACTTGCCCGCTTGCTCGTCATAAGAGCTATTGGCCTCGAACGTGCCCGAACGCCCCTCGTTAAACTCGTCGATGGCGGCGCCCAGATCCTTCTCAAACTTCTTTTGGTCAAAGGTGTCGGAAAGCATGGACAGGTCGACGTCTTGATCAAGATCGACTTCGTTGGAGGTAGCGGTTGTTTTGGTTTTGCCGCTTAAGGATTCCACAAGGCGGACCGGCCATACAAAGGCTTCGTTGTGGCTGATGATTTCTTTTGCGGCAGCTTCGCCGTCGACGATGGGTTCATCGGACTCGGGCTGATAGGTCCAGCTAAAGTCATCGCCTGTCACGGTGAGCTTATAGTGCTTCCATGCCGAGTTGACCTTGGTGGCGGCAGACGAAGCGTTGGAGAACGAGACGTCGACGCCGGCAATGGTGGTGTTGGGGTATGCTAGCTGCGAAAACGCTACGATGCCTACGATATAGACAATGACGATTAGACCCAGGACGACAAAGAGCGTCGTCTTTTTGCCCGACTTATTGTTCTCGGCGGGTTTGCGCGCGGGGCCGCGATCGCCTCGAGCGTGCGTGGGGGGCTGCTTGGGCGCATTGCCGTTTGCCCGGCGCTGCTGACGTTGTTGACGCTGCTGTCGCTGTTGGTTCGGGTGTTGGGAAGCGTTTGCTGCACTACGCTGCTGACCGTGGCTCGGCGCGATAGGACGCGGCGATTGAACGCCGCCGGTGTGCCTGCTCGGCTGCTGCGGATCGGGAATCAGTTGAGTTCGATCGTTTTGCGACATCGTATGCATATCCTTCGATTTTCGCCTTGCGGTTCATCGTGTTTTTACTGGGCTTGCATTATAGCGATTGCCCTGCTGTTTGTGGTACGGAAACGGTGGCATTCAAAAGAGGTGGGACATTTGTCCCACCTTTGAGTCGTTCTTTGCCGTTATCCGCACACACCGCATTTTGCACAGGCCGAAAGTGCGGCCGGAGCCTGCGCGATGCCGCCCTTTGCCGTCTCGCGCAGCGTGGCCGGCAACGCGTGACCCACCGAGAGCATGACATGTGCCATCTGGTCAAACGGCACTAAACTCTTAATGCCTGCGAGGGCGAGTTGTGCCGAGCTAAAGGCCGCGGCCACGCCGATAGCATTGCGGTTTTGGCACGGCACCTCCACGAGGCCGCCCACCGGGTCGCAGACCAGGCCCAGCAGGTTGCTCAGGGCGATGGAGCTGGCGTCGAGCGCCTGCTCGGGCGTGCCTCCGAGCATCTGCACCAGCGCGGCGGCGGCCATGGCGGCCGCGCTTCCCACCTCGGCTTGGCATCCGCCCTCGGCGCCGGCGACGCAGGCGCTCGTGGTGAGGTTGAGACCGATGGCGGCGGCACAGTAGAGGGCGTCCATGACCTGCTCGTCATCGAGCTGCAGGTGGTCGGCCAGCGCCAGCACGCAGCCGGGGACGACGCCCGCGGAGCCTGCCGTGGGGGCGGCGACGATCACGCCCATGGTGGCGGAGCGCTCGAGCACGGCCATGGCGCGTGCTACGGCTTCGGTCTGGACGGCGCCCATTAAACTGGAGCTCAGGTCGTTGTGGCCGGTGGCGTCGACAAGCTTGGCCTCGCCGCCAATGAGGCCGCCGAGCGATTGCTGCGGATTGGCGATGGGGGCCGTGGTCTCGTCTTTCATGACTTCGAGCACACGTCGCATGGAAGCGACAGCGTGTTGCTCACCGGTCAGGCGTGCCTCGCGCACGGCCATGACGGCGCCGATGTTGAGGCCCAGTTCGCCGCAGGCGTCAAGCAACTGCTCGCCGTCGTCGAAGATTTCCTTGGCCGAGACGCCGGGGGAGAGCGATGAGGCCGAACCGGGAAGCTCAATGAAGGTGGCGTAATCGACATTATCGAGCTTGCGCAGCATGGGGACGACGGTGTCGTCGGGGGTGCCATCGGTTTCAAACACGGAGTAGGCCTGGCCGCCCACCTCGGTACGGTAGGTGCGGCAGAAGGCGATGTTCACATGCGCGTAGGCGAGCAGGTTCGTGAGTGCGGCGAGCACGCCGGGAACATCCTGGTGCGCCACGAAGAGCGTGGAATACATGCCCGAGATGTCGACGCCGACGCCGTTGATGCGGCTGATGCGCATCTTGCCACCGCCTAGGCTCTCGCCGCGGACCTGTGCCGTGGCGCCCGCGTCGTCTTGCATGTCGATGTCCACGGTGTTGGGGTGGATGGAGGCGTCGTCGCCCTTAATGTCAAAGTGATATTCGAGGCCCTGCTCGCGTGCGAGGTCGAAGGCCTGCTTTATGTTCTCGTCGTCGGTGTCGAGGCCCAGGATGCCCGCGACGAGCGCTCGGTCGGTGCCGTGGCCGCGGTAGGTATGGGCAAAGGAGTTCCACAGGCCAAAGGTGACCTTGGTGATGCGGCCCTCGAGTAGGCTGGCGGCAACCTGGGCGCAGCGCAGGGCGCCGGCGGTGTGCGATGAGCTGGGGCCGACCATGACGGGGCCCAAGATCTCGAATGCCGAGGTCGTAGCTAGTGTTTGCGGCTTGCCTGCCATGGGTGCTCCTGTTCTATCCCGTCGTTCCGAGGACTTTGGTATTTGGTCGCCTGCTCTACAGTCCTGGCTCGCACGGAGGCCACATTAAGTGGCCTCCGGCTCGTGCGGAACTCGCGACCGACCAAATACCAAAGCCCTCGGAACTAAGGATACATGGTAGAGGCGCGTGTGCTGCAAAATTCATTAGCTGGTGACGCAGCGTAGGCTCATATCGAAGCATCTTCACCACCGGATTAATAAAAAAGAAGCACCGCTTGGGGGCGGTGCTTCTTTTGAAAGCGCATGCGTGTTGTGACCTTAGCGGCTCTTAATTACAGGCCGCAGGCTGCTTTGAGTTCTTCGACTCGGTCGGTCTTCTCCCAGGTGAAGTCGGGGTCTTCGCGGCCGAAGTGACCGTAGGCTGCCGTCTTTTCGTAGATGGGGCGACGCAGGTCTAAGTCGCGGATGATTGCGCCCGGACGTAGGTCGAAGGTCTTCTCTACGGCTTTAACGATCTTGTCCTCGGCAACATATGCGGTACCGAAGGTGTCGACCATGATTGAGAGGGGCTTGGAAACGCCGATGGCGTAGGCAAGCTCGACTTCGCAGCGGTCGGCCAGACCGGCGGCGACCACGTTCTTGGCGACCCAGCGCGCGGCATACGCGGCGGAGCGGTCGACCTTGGTGCAGTCCTTACCGCTAAAGGCACCGCCGCCGTGACGTCCGTAGCCGCCGTAGGTGTCGACGATGATCTTGCGGCCAGTGAGGCCCGTGTCGCCCATGGGGCCGCCCACGACAAAGCGACCGGTTGGGTTCACGTAGATGTCCGCGTTATCCCACGGCATGTTCTCGGCAGCCATGACCGGGGTGATGACGTGCTCGATGAGGTCGGCCTTGATCTTGCCCATGTCCTCGATCTCGGCGGCGTGCTGCGTGGAGATGACGATGGTCGTGACCTCGACGGGCTTGCCGTCCTCGTAGCGCACGGTGACCTGGGTCTTGCCGTCGGGGCGCAGATAGGGCAGGGTGCCGTCGTGGCGCACGGCGGCCAAGCGCTCGGCCAGGCGGCTTGCCAGGTAGTGAGGCATGGGCATGAGGGTCTTTGTCTCGTTGGAGGCGTAGCCGAACATCATGCCCTGGTCGCCGGCGCCGATCAGGTCGATCGGGTCGGTGGTGGCGCCGGTCTGGGTCTCAAACGACTCGTCGACGCCCTGGGCGATATCGGGGGACTGCTCGTGAATAAGGCTCATGACGCCGCAGGTATCGCAGTCAAAACCGAACTTGGCGCGGTTGTAGCCGATGCGGCGGATGACGCCGCGGGCGATTTCCTGCACGTCGACGTAGGCCTGGGTGCGGATCTCGCCGGCAACGATGACGGTGCCGGTGGTCACGAGGGTCTCGCAGGCGCAGCGGACGTTCTCCACGTTGGCAGGCACGCCGTTGGGCGCAATATAGCCCTGCTCCTGGAGCTCTATTTCTTTGGCGAGGATTGCGTCGAGCACGGCGTCGCTGATCTGGTCGGCGATCTTATCGGGATGGCCTTCGGTCACCGACTCCGACGTAAACACAAACGATCCGTGTTGGGGCGGGATGGAACGAAGCTCTTCTGACATGATTGTCCTTTCGAATAACGTGTCCCGGCGACCGTTACCATTCCGCCGGGCTCTGTATGCAAGGGCACATCATAGCGCGTAAATCCAACATTCACACCCTTTCCGCACCTACTCATTGGGGACAGGCTTAAATGAGTGGCCTTAAACTAAGAACGTCCCCAAAGACTGGTCATTTAAGTCTGTCCCCAATGAGTAGGTCGGTGCCCTTTGTGCGGAGGTCGCATTGTTGCTTTATACTGGTGCAGTTAGACATCCATCCTGCAATCGAGGAGATATCCATGGCATCAGACGTTCGCGTCCGCTTTGCACCCTCACCGACGGGCAAGCTGCACATCGGCGGCGCCCGCACCGCTATCTATAACTGGGCTTTCGCCCGCTCAAACGGCGGCACGTTCATCCTGCGCATCGACGACACCGACCCCACCCGCTCCACCGACGAGAACACGCAGATCATTCTGCGCGCCATGCGTTGGCTGGGCCTGGACTGGGACGAGGGTCCCGAGGTGGGCGGCGACTATGGCCCCTACGCCCAGACCGAGCGCCTGGACCTGTATAAGCAGGCCGCCCAGAAGCTTTGGGACGAGGGCAAGGCCTATCCCTGCTTCTGCACCAAGGAGCAGCTCGACGCCGACCGTAAGGCCGCGCAAGAGCGCAAGGACCCCTTCCAGGGCTATCAGCGTCGTTGCCGCGATCTTGATCCCGAGGAGGCCCGTCGCCGCATCGAGGCCGGCGAGTCCTACGTCTTGCGCATCAAGGTGCCCGAGGACCGCGGTGACGTCGTCATCCACGACGCCGTCCACGGCGAGGTGACCTTCGATGCCAAGGAGCTCGACGACTTTGTCATCTTCCGCTCCGACGGCACGCCCACGTACAACTTCGCGACCGTCGTCGACGACGCCATGATGAAGATCACCCACGTCATCCGCGGCGACGATCACCTGTCCAACACCCCGCGCCAGGTCATGGTCTACGAGGCCCTCGGCGCGCCCGTGCCCACGTTCGCCCACATCTCCATGATTCTGGGTGCCGACGGCAAAAAGCTCTCCAAGCGCCACGGCGCCACCTCGGTGGAGGAGTATCGCGACGCCGGTTACCTGTCCGATGCCTTCGTCAACTACCTGGCGCTGCTCGGCTGGTCGCTCGACGGCGAGACCACGATTATCCCGCGCGACGTCCTGGCCAGCAAGTTCTCGCTCGACCGCATCTCCAAGAACCCCGCGACCTTCGACCCCAAGAAGCTCGACTGGGTCAATGCCGAGTACATCAACGGCATGTCCGACGCGCAGTTTGCCGACGAGATCATGGTCCCCGAACTGCACGAGGCGGGCCTCATCGAGGGTAACGTCGAGTACGGCGAGGACTGGATCGATGCACTCGCTGCCATCGTCAAGCCGCGCACCAAGATGCCGGCCGACGCCGTGACCGTCGCCGCCCCCATCTTTGCCACGGCCGAGACGCTCGAGTATGACGAGAAATCCGTCAACAAGGGCCTGGCCAAGGAAGGCATGGGTGCCATTCTGGACGCCGCCAAGGTTGCGCTCGAGGGCGTTACCGAGTGGACAGCCGCGAACATCGACGCCGCGCTTGAGCCGCTGCCCGAGCAGATGGACCTCAAGAAGCGCGTGGTGTTCCAGGCCGTGCGCGTCGCCGTTTGCGGCAACATGGTGAGCCCTCCGCTGGGCGAGACCATGGCACTCGTCGGCCGCGACGACTGCCTGGCGCGTATCGACCGCGCCCGCACGATGGCGCTGTAATCGCTGCGCAAACGTATGTATCCGAGCCCCGTTCACCACGAGCGGGGCTCTTGTTTCTGTAGACGTATGGGATGGGAGGTGCTGGGGCCATGGCCGAGCAACTTTCGCTGTTTGGTTCACCGGAACCGGAGGAGTCTTCGGCGGCGCCGGCATCCGCTGCCGCCCCGGCCAAGCCCGAGCCTGCACCTGAGCCCATCGCCGCCTACGCGAGCGTCGTTCTCGACATCCCCACCCGCGCGCTGTCCGAACCGTTTGCTTACGGCATCCCCGAGTCCCTTGCCAACGAGGCCCAGGTCGGATCGACGGTCCTGGTCCACTTTGGCAACCGTGCCGCCGCAGGCTACATCGTCGATATTGCGCCCGAGCTGGGCGATCTGCAAGGAAATAACGCTCTTGACCCTTCGCGCATCAAGCCTGTCGAGGCCATCCTCAGCAAACCGCTCTTTACCGCCGAGGCTGCCCGCATCGCTCGTTGGATGAGCCGCGAGTACGTCGCGACGCTTTCCGAGTGCCTGCGCCTGTTTCTGCCTCCGGGCGGCAGCCCGCGCGTGGTCAAGGGCGATGACGGTGTGTGGACCGTTGAGCGCCCCGCCGTTAAACCCATCCAAAACCGCTGGGTCATGCTTACGCCCGAGGGTTTCGACTACACGCCTCCCAAGACCGCGGTCCGCCAGCGTCAGCTCATCGAGGCGCTCCAATGCGGCCCGGTCACGACGCGCGATCTCAACCTGCTCTACAACAGCATGTCGGCGACCATCAAAGCGCTTGAAAAAAGAGGCGTCGTGGTGGTGGAAGAGCGCCGCGCCTGGCGCGGTTGCAGCGAGCAGACCACGCTGTCCTCGGCAAGCGGTAAGGCGCCGGTGGCACTCACCAACGGTCAACGGCAAGCGCTCGCGCAGATTGAGCGTGCCCGTCTTGACGCCCACGGCGACGTGGTGCTCGTGGACGGTGTTACGGGCTCCGGCAAAACCGAGGTCTACCTCTCCGCTATCGAGCGCGTGCTCGCGGCCGGCCGTTCGGCCTGCGTTCTCGTGCCCGAGATCTCGCTGACGGCCCAAACTGTCGGCCGCTTCCGCTCGCGCTTTGGCGAGACGGTCGCCGTGTTCCACTCACGTCTTTCGGCCGGCGAGCGCCTGGATCAGTGGGATATGGTCGCCAGCGGTGCCGCGCGTGTGGTCGTGGGGGCCCGTTCGGCGCTCTTTTGCCCGCTCAGCGACCTTGGTCTCATCATCATCGACGAGGAGCACGAGACCAGCTACAAGCAGGGTTCCAGCCCGCGCTACCATGCGCGCGAGGTGGCGGCCGAGATGGCGCGTCGCTATCGTTGCCCACTCGTGCTGGGCTCGGCCACGCCTTCTGCCGAAGCGCTCGACCGCTGCCGTCGCGGGACGTTCAATGGTGCCACCTGGACGCGTGTCGAGATGCCCGAGCGCCCGGGACACGCCGTGCTGCCCACGGTTCGCATTGCCGACCTGCGTCGCGAGTTCTCGCGCGGCAGCCGCTCAATGTTCTCAAAACCGCTCATGGAAGGCCTGGAGCGCGTTGCAGAACGGCGTGAGAAGGCTGTACTGCTGCACAACCGCCGCGGCTTTGCGCCGTTTTTGATGTGCCGCGAATGCGGTTGCGTCCCCACCTGCAACCACTGCTCCACGGCGCTTACGTACCACGAACGCACCCATACGCTGCAGTGCCACACCTGTGGTTCGTCCTGGCGCGTGCAGCCGTATCCCGCACCCACGAGTCGCTGTCCCAAGTGCGGTAGCCGTTACCTGGCAAAAATGGGGCTGGGCACGCAGCAGATCGAGGACGCACTGCACCAGATGCTGCCCGACGACGTCGCCATCATTCGCATGGACGCCGATTCCACGCGCGGCAAGGACGCACACAAAAAGCTGCTCGAGCAGTTCGATGCCGCCGATTGCGCGGTGCTGCTGGGTACCCAGATGATTGCCAAGGGCCTTGACTTTCCCGAAGTCACGCTCGTGGGCGTGGTCAATGCCGACTTTGCACTCAAACTGCCCGATTTTCGCGCGGGGGAGCGTGCCTACGACTTGCTCGAGCAGGTCGCGGGTCGTGCCGGCCGCGGCGATCGTCCCGGCGAGGTCATCATCCAGACCTATCTGCCCGAGGACCCGGTCATCCGCGCCGTCGCCGAGCACGACCGCTCGATCTTTACCGACTACGACCTGGACCAGCGCCGCGACGCACTGTATCCGCCGTTCGTACGCCTGGTCAATATTTTGGTATGGTCGGCAAGCCGCGACGATGCGCAGGATTATATCGGGCGCATTGCAAAGATCCTCAAGCGCCGCTGGCACGCCGCCGCGCCCGACTTTTTGCGGGCGGGGAGTGCCGTGCCGCAGGTGCTGGGCCCGGCTTCGTGTGTAATCGAGAGAGCCAAGGACCGTTACCGCTTCCACCTGCTTGTGAAGTCGCCGGTAGGGTACCATGTCTCTGATGATATCGACGCCTGTCTCAAAGAGGCGGGCTCCGTGCGCGGCGTGAGCGCGAGCGTTGACGTCGACGCCTATGATTTGATGTAACAACCCGAAAGGATGGCCATGGAAGCCAACGGAATCGTACTGTCGCCCGACCCTCGTCTGCGCCAGGAGTGCGCTGTCATAGAGGAAATCACCCCAGCGATCGAGGCGCTTGCCGAGAAGATGAAGAAGATGATGTTCGAGAACGGCGGCTGCGGCCTGGCTGCTCCGCAGATCGGCGAGCTCATTCAGCTCGTCACCATCGACTGCGACTACAGCGACAAGAACGACTACGATCCGTACGTGCTTATCAATCCCGTGATTGTGGAGCAGAGCGACCACCTCGTTCCGTTTAGCGAGGGCTGCCTGTCTATCCCCGGCATTAGCTGCGAGATCGAGCGTCCCGACCATGTCGTCGTCGAGGCGTACGACCTGGATGCCAACCTGATTCGCTACGAGGCCTCGGGCGACCTGTTCTGCGTGTGTCTGCAGCACGAGATCGATCACCTGCACGGCAACACCATGTTCGAGCGACTGAAGCCCATGCAGAGGCTCAAGGCCGTCAAGGAGTACCAGGACGCCCTGGCTCGCGGCGCTCGACCGGGCGAGACGGAGTAGGTTTGTCCGTCCCCGGGGCGCCCGCCTATATCATCCCGTGCTCAAACATTCTCGCTGCGCTGCGAAACTGCGCGCGGGACGATATAGGTGGGCGCCCCGGGGACTACGTTGACGCTGCTTGTCTCTCCCGGGTGCCGTCGGGCCAGGGAGGGGCGTCTTCGCTGATAGTCTTTGTTGAGAGGGAGCTGCTTTTATTGCGGCTCTTTCTTTGGTTTTGGGTATATTTGTTCTTGTTGAATTGTTATTGCGGATGGGCTGGTGACTTGGCTTTCCGCTGTTATTTGTAGCCGTCTCGGCTTTGGTTGAGGGGAGACGTCCTTTATGCGTATTGTGTTTATGGGTACGCCTGATTTTGCTGTGCCTTCGTTGACTTCGCTCGTCGAGGCTGGGAATGAGATTGCGCTCGTAATTACTCGTCCCGATGCTGTTCGTGGGCGTGGTAAGAAGCTCGAGCCGTCTCCTGTTAAGGCTCGCGCGCTTGAGCTGGGGTTGCCTGTTGTCGAGGCTAATCGTATGACGCCTGAGGTTGTTGAGGCACTTCAGGCTGCCCAGGCTGACATTTTCTGTGTGGCTGCTTATGGCTGCATTTTGCCTGATGAGGTGCTGCATATGGCGCCGCTTGGCATTGTGAATGTTCATGCGTCCTTGTTGCCTCGTTGGCGTGGGGCTGCTCCTATTCAGCATGCGATTCTCGCTGGTGACGAGGTTGCTGGCGTTTCCATTATGCGCATCGGGCATGGCGTCGATACTGGTGCTTATTGTGCTCAGGCTTCCACGTCGGTTGCCGGTAAGCATGCTGAGGCGCTGACTATGGAGCTTGCTGAGCTTGGCGGCAAACTGCTTGCCGATACGCTTCCTTCGCTTGCCGATGGCACCGCTGTGTGGACTGAACAGGATGAGTCGCTCGTCACTCATGCCGCCAAGATTTCTAAGCAGGAGATGCGTCTGGATCCTCAGATGGTGTCGCTTGATTGCGTGCGTCACGTGCTTGCCTCGTCCGATACCGCTCCCGCTCGTTGCGTGATTGCCGGCAAGACCGTGCGTGTGCTCGATGCCGCGCCGGCAGATGTGTCGCTTGGCGAGGGGCTCGTCGCCGTTCAGGCCAAGCGCGTCTACCTGGGCCTGTCCGATGGCGTGGTCGAACTACTCGAGGTTAAGCCCGATGGCAAGCGTGCTATGGCTGCTTCTGCTTGGGCTGCCGGCCTGCAGGGTGCCGATCTGACGTGGGGTGTTTTGTCATGAGTAAGCTGTCTCCCGCGCGCAAGCTCGCGCTTGATGTTTTGATGGAGGCCGATCGTCGCGGCATGTACGCGCGCGACGTGCTCTCGTCCCGTGCCTCGGCCAAGGCCATTGACCAGCGCGATTCTGCTTTTGCCGCTCGTTTGGCACTTGGCGTTGCGGCCACCCAGGGCATTTTGGATGAGCTGCTCGACCAGTTTCTCGATAAGCCCAAAAAGGTCGCGCCTCGTGTGCGCATGGCACTTCGTATCTCGGCCTTCGAGATGCTCTATCTTCATGCGCCGGGTCGTGTTGCAGTGAGTCAGGGCGTTGAACTCGTGCGCAGCGGTGCTAAGTCAGCCGCCGGTTTGGCCAATGCCGTGCTGCATAAGGTCGCGGACAACGTTGAGGATTTTGCCGCCGCAGCGGATGCCGATGAGTCCGAACGTCGTCTGGTTCGCCTGTCGCGCCTGATGGGTCTGCCGCGCTGGCTTTGTACTCGCATTATGGCATCGTTTGACACACCCGAGGGCGCGCTCAACTTTGCCGGCAATCTGGCTCCCGCGCCGCTCGCTTTGCACGAGAACGCTTTTGCCACCAAACCCGACCCGTATATCTCGCAGCTTGTTGCGCCCGTGTTCCCGGGCTGCCATGCTCCGGTTGATGCCCAGGTTACCGTTGCTTCGGGTGTGTTTGAGCGTGCTGCCTCGGTGGCGTCTGATCTCAACGCGCAGCTTATCGCCACAGCTGCCACGCGCCCTGGAAGCTGCCTTGAGATTGGTGCCGGTCGCGGTACCAAGACCTATGTGATGATGTGTCAGGCCAAGCGTGCGGGCTATGCGCGTCAGCATACGGCGCTTGACCTGCATGATCGTAAATGTGATCAGAATCTCGCGCGCCTGCATAAGGCGGGTATTCGGGGCGTTCGTACGGTTTCGGGTGATGCCTGCGAGCTTGATGCGGTGCTCACATCGTTTGATGCCATGCTTGGCGAGCCGGTTAAGTTCGATACGGTGTTTATCGATGCCCCGTGTTCGGGTACCGGGACTATGCGCCGTCACCCCGAGATTCCGTGGCGCCTGACCGAAAAGGATGTGACGGTTGAACTGCCCAAACTACAGCTGACGATGCTCAAAGAAGGAGCCGCGCGCGTGGCTGCCGGCGGGGAGCTCATCTATGCCACCTGCTCGGTCTTTGATGAGGAGAACGCGCAGGTCGTGGATGCCTTCCTGACCTCTCCCGAGGGCGCTGGCTTTAGCGTGGCGCCGCTTTCCGAGGCACAGATTCTGCAACTGCCCGATTTCGCGCAGGCCAAGAAGCTGGTAGCCGTCCGCCAAAACGATCGAGGCCTCTTCCAAAGCGTCCCCGTAAACGCCGACTGTTACGACGGCCACTTCTGCGCCAGGCTGGTCCGTAAGTAACTACTAAGTTGCGGTGAATTAGGGATTGAATAGCGGCTTCTGCCCGCCAAACAGTTCTTATTTCACCGCAATTCAGGATGTTATGCGAGCGGAGATTGCAATAGCGGTAAAGGGTGGTAAAAATAGCCCCGTCTCATACTTGCTGTTATCAAAACTAGGGCGGATTACGGGGCCAGATTGGCGATGTCCGACCATAGCAAAATTGGCCTAAATAAAATCGCAGGTAGATGGCTTGTTGAAATTTGCAAATTACCGTAATGGATAGAGGTTGTCAATTCAGCCCCGTAATCCGGCAGAGTTTTGAAATGTTACATACTTAGCATCAACCCGAAATCAGATCTATAGAAAAGTTGCGGTGATATAGATCCTGTTTGTCCGTTGGATGGGCTGATTCAGGAACTATTTCACCGCAACTCATAGAGCTACTCATAGCGCAAAGAAATAGCCCCGCGATCGGGCTTGATCGCGGGGCTGCTTGGCTTCTAGTGGCTGTGCGGGCAGTTGGCGCAGCAGCCGCTGGTGGCGTTGGTGCTGGAACCACCGCTGCGCTGGTCGGTGTTGTAGAAACCGCTGCCTTCGAACTTAATACCGCTGGCCGAAAACGTTTTGGCGGCTGGGGCACCGCAGCTGGGGCACACGACCTCGGGGTTCTCGGACATGGGATGCTCAACCTCAAACACGTTGCCGCAGCTCGAGCACTTGTAATCGTAGCGTGCCATATTACTTCCTTTTCAGCACAAAGCGGGCAGATCGCTCTGCCCGCAAAAATTCAAACGTCTGTAACTGTACCCTATATCGGGCGTTTTATCACGCCTCGCCCCAGAATCTATGGGTGTTGCGCAGGAGCTGCGCAGTTTTGCCCTCGGCGGCCGCAACGTCGGCCTCGTCAGCCTGCCAGGTCCAGTTGCCCGTGGCCACGCCCGGTACGTTCATGCGCGCGTCGTCGCCAAGCCCCAGGATATCCTGCAGCGGCATCATCACCAGGGGAGCGTCGCTTGCCAGCGCGTCGCCCATCAGCTTAGCCGCCACCTCAACGCCGCTCGGCTCATCGCCGCCGGCAAAGGAGCGCGTGCACCAACCAGCCAGCGTCGACGTATCGTGCGTCGAGGTGTACAGGATTTTGCCAGGCGTGGGATGCACACCGCAACGAACGTCGTAGTCGCTAAACTCCAACACGTCCATGCCGGGGAAGCCGCAGGTCGAAGCCATGGCGCGAACCCCGGGCGTCAAATAGCCCAGATCCTCGGCGATAAAGTTGAGCGGACCGAGCTCGTCGTAGGCGGTCTGGAACAGGTCCTTGCCCGGGCCAGCCAGCCAGCGGCCGTCGGCGCAAGCCTTGCCCGCGGGGATACTAAAGTAGCTGTGGAAGCCCAAGAAGTGATCCAGGCGCACGCGGTCATAGAGCGAAAATGCACGACGCAGGCGATCCATCCACCAGCTATAGCCATTCTGCTTCATGTGGTCCCAGCGGAACGTCGGGTTGCCCCACACCTGGCCCTCGGGCGCAAAGTTGTCGGGCGGCGCGCCGGAGATCTCGATTGCCTTGCCGGTATCGGACAGCCAGAAGTTCTCGGGTTCGCTCCACGCATCTGCCGAATCGTCGGACACGTACATGGGAATATCGCCGATGACCTCGATGCCCTTCTTGTGCGCGTAGTTCATGAGCTCGCACCAAGCCAGGTCAAAGCGGTACTGCATGTACGCCTGAAGCTCGGCCTCGTCGTGGAAGCGCTTGTCGTCGATCAGATGCTCGTTGTAGCGCGCGACATCCGCCGGCCAATCGTGGCGCGACTCGCCCTCAAAGTACTTCTTAACGGCCATGTAGACGCAGTACTTCTCGAGCCAATCGGCATTACGATGTTTAAACGCGGTGTACAGCGGATCGGCATCCTCGCCGCCGCGGGTCTTCCAGACAGCAAAGTCGGCGGCCAGCTCCTCGTGACTCTCGGGCAGTAGGTCTATATTGCCCGCAAAGGCCGAAGGCCCAGCGTAAGGGGAGCGGAAGAAGTCCGTCGGGTTGACGGGCAGGACCTGCCAGTAGCGCATGCCCATGGCGGCCAGATGGTCGATAAAGCGACGCGTGGGTGCGCCGATCGTACCCGGCTTGTCATCGTCAGTCGGTACCGAGGTGATGTGACAAACGACGCCCGCGCCGTGATCGAGCGGCTCTTGCAGACGCTGCTCGGCGTGGTGATAGATGATCGACGACCCCAGCGGATACAGATCGAGCGTGACGGTACCGTTGTGGATTTCGCATTCGTGGCCGCTGATCACGTCGCTCGCACATTCGCCGAGCGCCGGGATCGTCACGCAGTGCGAATTGCGCAGACTGCGGTTGATGATAACCGTTGCGGCCTCACCGTCTTTACCGGTGCGCGTATAGGCGAGTACCTCGTCGTTGAGCGCGAAGGCCTTGATCTCGCCATCAACCATAAACGGCAGGGCGCGGCGCACGGCCGAGGCGTTTTTTAGGATGGCGAGTGTATCGAAGTCGTGCAGGTCTTCCTTCATGGGCAGCGTGCGGCGATTGCCCGGATCAGTCAGGCCCTCAAGGCCGTACTCGTCACCATAGTAAATCGAAGGCACGCCGGGGAACGTCATCTGCATGAGCGTCGCCAGCCAAAAGCGGCTCTTGGCCAGGCCCATGGAGTTCTCGTCCAGGCGCCATTTGCTGCGCTCACTCTCGGGCAGCTGCGACTCGTCAGGGCCGCCGCCGAGCACCGAGATAATGCGCGGACGGTCGTGGCTCGAAAGCAGATTAAGCGCGCAAGACAGGGCCTCACGCGGATAGTTCTCGCGCAAGGTCTCGATATCCTCGGCAGCTTGGTAGGCGTTTTTGTAGCCCATCAAAAAGCCGATGACCATATCGCGGAAGGGGTAATCCATGGCCGAGTCGAGCTCAGAGCCTTGCAGATAGCGACGCAGATGACCGTAGCTGATCTTGTTGGAGGCATCTTCCCAGACCTCGCCGAGCAGCAGCGCGTCGGGCTTCTCGGCGAGCACAGCTTTTTTGATCTCAGCTAGGAAATCGTCGGAAAGCTCGTCGGCCACATCCAGGCGCCAACCGTGAGCGCCGGCGCGCAGCCATTTGCGGATCACGCCGTCCTTGCCCAGGAGCCTCTCGCGTACCAGTTCGGAGCTCTCATTGATGGCAGGCATATTGCCCACGCCCCACCAGCAGCCGTACGAGCCGTCCTCGTGGAAATAAAACGCATCACGCCACGGCGAATCCTCGCTCTGCCACGCGCCCACGCCGGGGTAGTTGCCATAGCGGTTGAAGTAGATCGAATCGTCGCCCGTGTGGTTGAACACACCGTCCAGAATGATGGAAATGCCCAGCTTCTCGGCCGCCTCGCACAGCTCGGTAAAGTCCTGCTCGGTGCCCAGAATCGGATCGATCTTGGTGTAATCGGCGGTGTCGTAGCGGTGGTTGCTCGCGGCTTCAAAGATGGGGTTGAGGTAGATGGCCGTAAAGCCCAGCTCGGCGATGCGGGGCAGGTCTTCCTGAATGCCCTTGAGCGATCCGCCGTAAAAGTCCCAGGTCTTGATGGAGCCGTCCTCGGCGCGCTCGTACACAGGCGGCTCGTTCCAGTCCTCGACCATGCGGCGCTGAATGCCCTTACGCGGTTTTTCGACCTCGGCCAGCGTGCGCTCGCGCCAGTGCTCGTCGCGGGCATAGCGATCGGGGAAGATCTGGTAGACCATACCGCGCTCGTACCACTCGGGTCGAACTTCGCGGTGCTTGTAGACGGTGACCTGGAATGACGGCACCTCGGCGTAATCGTAGGTTACGCCTTCGCCGCCGGTGCGGCCCTGTGGTGCGCCCAGGCGAACCTCGGGCTGGCCCTCGATATTGCAGATAAAGCTGTACCAGATAAGACAGGGTTCAGTGCACTCAAGCTCTACGGTAAATATGCCATCGCCCTCGTGCGTCATGGGATACCGAGACTCACCGATCTCATCGACCCAGGTGCGCAGCGTAAGCGTTGCCTGCGCGGGATCGGCATCCTCCAGAATCACGGAGAGCGAAAGGGTAGTTCCTGTGGTCACAGCGCCAAACGGAGTGCGAAACTGCGGCAGACGGCTGTTGTGTATCAATCTCATAGTACGGTCCAGTTCAATAGAATCATGGCCTGCTGGTCATGGGCTTTACGTACAAGATGTAAGTATATCTGTTGTACACAGGCTGTATAAACAACATCCGTTTACCATCGGCGAACGGTTGTCCTAGAAAATCGTTTTACCAACTACCTACAGAGAAGGGGCGCCCGGTTGGAGCGCCCCTTACTTAGGGTTTGATGAGGTTTTGAATCGTCTGTGGGCTAGCGGCGCTTGCGGGCGGCCGTTGCCTTGCGGACGGAGGTCTTCTTGGTTGGAGCCTTTTCCTCTGCCGGAGCGGCGGGGGAGACCGGAGTCTTCTTGGCGGGCTCGGGCTTGGCCGTAGCCTTCGGTGCGGCCTTGACCTCAGCGGCCTTCGGCGCCGGCTTGGTCTTTACCTCGGCCTTGGGCTCCTCTTTGGCAGCAGCGGGCTTAGTCTCTGCCTTGGGAGTCGTGGTCTTTGCCGTGGTCTTTTTGGCCGTCGTCGTGCGCTTTCGCGTGGTTGTCTTGGCGGCGGGCTTGGCCTCGACGGTTGCCTCCGCCTTTGACTCGGCGGGCGTCTCCTCGACCTTGACGGCCGGCTTTGCGGCTGCCTTGGGCGTGGCGGCCTTCGTGGTCTTCTTGGCTGCCGTTGCCTTCTTGGCGGTCGTAGTCTTGGACGCGGTCGACTTCTTGGCAGTGGAATTGGCTGGAGCCTTAGCGGCCGGCTTGGCCTCAGCGACCTCGGCCTTTACCTCGGAAGCAGCCTCGGCTTCGGCGGCTTTCTTGGCAGTGGCGGTCGTGCGCTTGCGCGTGGTCGTTGCCTTGGCAGTAGTCGTCTTTGCTGCGGCGGTCTTGGTGACGGCAGCCTTGGTTGTCGTAGCCTTCTTGGCCGTCGTCTTGCGGGTCGTGGTCTTCTTAGCTGCGGGCTTTGCAGCGGGCTTGACCTCGGCCTCTGCCTCAGGAGCAACCTCAGCCTTCACCTCAGGCTCGGCCTTTGCGGGCTCAGCCTCAACCGGCTTCTCCTCGGCCTTGGGCTCCTCAGCGGCCACCGGCTCAGCAGCAGCCTCTGGCTCGTCGACAACAGCCGCCGGCCTCTCAATCTCCGGATGCATAAAGAAGTACAGGTCCAGATACTTATCGGCCGAGCGCGTCCAGCTAAAGTCCTGGCTCATGGCCTGCGTGACCAGCTGGTTCCATGCGTCGCGGTTATCCCAGAACAGACGCGCCGCGCGGAATACCGCATCGCCCATCTCGTCGCCGTTAAAGTTGCTAAACGAGAAGCCCGTGCCCTCGCCGGTAAACTCGTTGTACGGGATCACGGTATCCTTCAGGCCACCGGTCTCGCGCACGATGGGCAGCGTGCCGTAGCGCATGGCGATGATCTGCGACAGGCCGCAGGGCTCAAACTTCGAAGGCATCAGGAACATGTCGGCAGCAGCATACATACGCTGCGACAGCGCCGGATCGAACTCGATGCGTGCGGCCATGGTGCCGGGGTACTTGTCCTGGAAGTAGCGCAGGCCGTCCTCGTAGTCGCGGTCGCCGGTGCCCAGCACCGCTACCTGCACGCCGCCGGCCAGGATGCGGTCGAGCGCGTACATGACCAGGTCCATGCCCTTCTGGCGCGTCAGACGCGTGACCATGACCATAAGCGGGCGGTCGTCTCGAACCTCGAGCCCCAGCTCTTCCTGCAGCTTGGCCTTGCACACAGCCTTGCCGGAGCGGTCATCAACCGTGTAATTTGCGGCAATGCGCTTGTCGGTCGCCGGGTCAAAGCCTGCCACGTCAATGCCGTTCAAAATGCCCTGCAGCGCGTAGGAGCGCTCGCGCAGCACGCCGTCCAGGCCCTCGCCAAACTCGGGCGTCTGGATCTCGCCCGCATAGGTGGGGCTCACCGTGGTGATGGCATCGGCATAGTGCAGCGCGCCCAGCATGTAGTTGATGCTGCAGGCGTCGCAGCGCAGCTGCGTAGCTGCTGCGGGAATATGTGCCACACCCAGGATGTCCTCCATCACGGTGTCGCTAAACTGGCCCTGGAACGCCACGTTGTGGATCGAGAACACGGTCTTGACGCGGTCGTACAGCGGCAGGCCCTGGTAGAACTCGCGCAGGAACACGGGCGCCAGTGCCGTCTGCCAGTCGTTGCAGTGCAAAATGTCGCACTCAAAGCCCTCGGGCAGGTGCTGCAGGCTCTCGGTGATGGCCTTGGAGAAAAACGCAAAGCGCTCGCCGTCATCAAAGAAGCCGTACGGATAGTCGCGCGCAAAGTAGCGCTCGTTGTCCACGAACATATAGGTGACGCCGTCGCGCTCGAGCTTCTCCAACCCGCAGTACTCGTTGCGCCAGCCCAGGCTCACGTAAAAGTCGGCAAAATGCTCCATCTGCGCCTTGTACTCGTCCTTGATGGTGGCGTACTTGGGCACCATTACGATAACCTCGGCGCCGGCGCGCACGAGTGCTGCAGGCAGCGAGCCTGCCACGTCGCCCAGGCCACCGGTCTTCACAAACGGTGCGCACTCGGCCGAGGCAAACACGATCTGCATCTTTTTGCTGGAATCTGCCATATTGTCTCCCATGTTGCAATTCGAGAATAGCCGCCTGGCGCTAACCGGGCGGCTATTCTACATGTTACGAGCGATGTTGCGGTGCCAACGTTAACGTACGATGGTGGTGTCGGAAGTTAACGGAGCCTTGCCCAGCACCAGAATGTTCTCGGGCGTGCCGCGAAGCTCGGTGTTGGTGGGGACCACATTGTTCTTGTCCAGAATGGCGTTCTCGACGCGTGCGCCGCTCTTGATGATGCAGCTCTGGTTGATGATCGAGTTGGTCACCGATGCGCCCTCCTCGACCACAACGCCGCGCGACAGGATCGAGTTGCGCACGGTGCCCTTGATGATGCAGCCGGCCGAGATGATCGAGTTGCAGGCGTGGCTGCCGGTCGCATAGCGCGAAGGCGGCACGTCGTGGGCCTTGGTCAGAATCGGACGCTCGGGGTCAAAGAGCTGGTCGGCCACGGTCTGGTCGAGCAGGTCCATGCTGCGGCGATACAGCGACTTCTCGCTAAACACGCCCACAACCTCGCCCTTGTACTCGTAGCTGCACACGTCGATGTTGCCAAAGTCGCCCTGGAGTGCCTCGAGCAGGTCCAGATAGTCGGCGGCCTGGTAGTGGTCGATGATCTCGAGCAGCGTCTCACGGTTGACGATGCAGCAGTCCATAGAGGCGTTGTCGCCGTATACGACGCCGGCGCTCACGTCCGTCAGGCGGCCGTTCTCGTTGATCTGCAGCTTGGTCTCGTCATCGACGTTGCGCGTGGCCTTGCAGTACACCACGGTCATCTGGGCACCGGAGTTCTCGTGCGCGTCGATGATGGTGTTGAGGTCCATGTTAAAGATGATGTTGGTGCCCATCATCACGACATAGGGCTTGTCCGAGCGCTGGAACAGCGTCTTGTTGGAGATGATGTCGCGCAGAAGGAAGCGCATGCCGCCCTTGGTGGTGCCATATGCGTTGCCGGGCACCATGAAAAGGCCGCCCTTCTTGCGGTCCAGGCCCCAGTCCTTGCCCGAACCAACGTGGTCGATCAGCGAGCGGTAGTTGCCCGGCATGACGACGCCGACGGTCTTAATGCCGGCATTCATCATGTTGGACAGCGGGAAGTCGATCAGGCGGTAGCGGCCCAAAAACGGAACGGACGCGATGGGGCGGTCCTTGAGCAGCACGCTGCCGTAGGTCGAAGAGTAGTTAGCGGTGATATAACCGATGGCCTTGCGATTGATCATCGGATCATTCCCCCTTCCCGATAACGACGTCATTTCCAACGACGGCCGTATCCTTGGTGGTATCGACAGAGCCGAGCTTCACGCCCTCTTCGACCGTGGAGTTCTCGCCCAAAATAGCGCGGCAGATGTGCGCGCCGCTCTTAACGTGCGCACCCGGCAGCAGCACGGAATCCTCGACTACGGCGCGCTCCTCGATGATGACATCGGTCGAAAGGATCGAGTGGCGAGCGGTGCCGTAGATCTTGCAGCCGTTGGAGACCAGGCAGTCGTCCAGGCGGCCGTCCGGGCCAATGTAGTGCGGCGGACGCGTGGTGATGTTGGACATGATGGGGAAGTGCTTGTCAAACAGATCGAACTCGGGGTTGTTGCCCAGCAGGTCCATCGAGGTCTCGTGGAAGCTGGCGATGGTGCCGACATCCTTCCAAAAGCCGTGGAACTCGTAGCTGTACAGGCGCTTGTTCTCGCCGAGCAGCTTGGGGATGATGTCCTTGCCAAAGTCGTGGCTCGAGCGCTGGTCCAGAGCGTCTTCCTCGAGCGCCTCGATCAGGACGTCGGCCGAGAAGATGTAGATGCCCATGGACGCGAGGTTCGAATCGGGCTTCTCGGGCTTCTCGGTGAACTTGGTGATGCGGCCGTCCTCGGGGTCGGTGGTCAGGATACCAAAGCGGCTGGCCTCCTCCCACGGCACGGGCATAACGCTCACCGTGAGGTCTGCATTGTTCTCAATGTGCGTCTTGAGCATCTTGCGGTAGTCCATGCGATACAGGTGATCGCCCGAAAGAATCAGGACGTACTTGGGGTCGTTGGCCTTGATGTAGTCGAGGTTCTGCGTAATGGCGTCGGCCGTGCCCGCATACCAGGCGCCACCGGTCTGCGTCTCGTACGGCGGCAGGATCGACACGCCGCCGTCGCGGCTGTCCAGATCCCACGCCTCGCCGGAGCCCACGTAGGCATGCAGCAGGTAGGGGCGATACTGCGTTAGAACGCCCACCGTGTCGATGCCCGAGTTGGAGCAGTTGGAGAGCGAAAAGTCGATAATGCGGAACTTGCCACCAAAGCTAACCGCCGGCTTAGCGATCTTTTGGGTGAGTGCCCCCAATCGGCTGCCCTGTCCTCCTGCGAGGAGCATCGCGATGCATTCTTTCTTACTCATCGATTTCTCCTTCTGTCATCGATGTTCCTAAACCCATTAGCGACGGGCGTGGTGCAACGTCACGCCCGTCGAGTAATGCCGTGCTGGCATAGGGGAGCTCGCGGCCTTTATGCGTGCCAGATCTCGTCGCGGTACTCGCGAATGGTGCGGTCGCTCGAGAACCAGCCGCTCGAGGCGGTATTGAGCAGCGCCTTGCGGTTCCAGGTCTCCTGGTCGCCGTAGCTGCCGGTGAGCTTTTCCCATGCATCCACGTAGCTGCGGAAGTCTGCCATGACCAGGTCGGGGTCATTGTTGTTCATGAGCTCGTTGTAGATGCTCTCGAAGTTGCCCGAAAGGCCGGCAAACGTGTTGTCCTTGAGCTCGTCCATCACGCGGCCCAGACGCTCGCGATCGTTGTTGAGCGTATCCCACGCAAAGTAGCTGTTAGACGCCCAGAGCTGCTCGACCTCGGGAGCGGTCAGGCCAAAGATGGCCTCGTTCTCGCGGCCGGCCAGGTCGGCGATCTCGATGTTGGCGCCGTCGAGGGTGCCCAGCGTAATGGCGCCGTTCATCATGAGCTTCATGTTGGACGTGCCCGAGGCCTCCTTACCGGCGGTGGAAATCTGCTCGGAGATCTCGGCGGCGGGGTAGATGAGCTGGGCGTTGCTCACGCGGAAGTTGGGAATAAAGCAGACCTTCATGACCTCGTTGACGCGCGGGTCGTTATTGACGACCTCGGCCACGGAGTTGATGAGGCGGATGGTCTCCTTGGCGAAGGTGTAGCTCGAGGCCGCCTTGCCGCTAAAGATGAAGGTCGTCGGCGTCACGTGGAAGTTGGGGTCGGCGATGCGACGGTTGTAGATGTCCATCACCTTCATGATGTTCATGAGCTGACGCTTGTAGGCGTGGAAGCGCTTTACCTGGACATCGAAAACGGTGTTGGGATCGATGACCAGACCGGTCTCGGCCTTGACGTAGGCGGCCAAACGCTCCTTGTTGGCGCGCTTGGAGGCACCCACGGCCTTCAGGAACTCGCTGTCGTCCTTAAACTCCTTAAGCTTCTCAAGCTCAAAGGCGTCCTTCAGCCAGCCGTCGCCAATAGCCTCGGTCACGAGCTTGGCGTAGGTGGGGTTGGCCTCGGCAAAGAAGCGACGGTGCGAGATGCCATTGGTCTTGTTGTTGAACTTCTCGGGCGTCAGGGCATAGAAGTCCTTGAGCAGGATGTTCTTGATGATGTCGGAGTGGATCTTTGCCACGCCGTTGACGCTATGGCTGCAGATCACGGACAGGTTGGCCATGCGAATCTCGCCGTCCCACAGAATGGCGGTCTGGCGCAGACGCTCCTGCCAGCCCTCCTGCGTGGTGTCGAACGACTCATGCCAACGACGGCTGATCTCGTCGATGATCTGGTACACGCGGGGGAGGAGCTTAGAGAACGTGCCGATGGGCCACTTCTCCAGAGCCTCGGGCAGAATGGTGTGGTTGGTGTAGCTCACGACCTGCGTCACGATGTTCCAGGCGTCATCCCACTCGAGCTTCTTCTCGTCGATGAGGATACGCATGAGCTCGGGGCCGCACATGGCGGGGTGGGTGTCGTTGGTGTGGATGGCCACAAACTGCGGCAGCAGCTCCCAGTTCTCGCCGTGCTCCTTCTCAAAGGTGTCGAGCAGGCTGTAGATGCCTGCCGACACAAACAGGTACTCCTGCTTTAGGCGCAGCAGACGGCCGTGCTCGCCGGCGTCGTTGGGGTAGAGGATGGCGCTGATGGCCTCGGCCTCGGCGCGCTCAGCGTCGGCCAGGGCATAGTCGCCGCGGTTGAAGGCCTCTAGATCGAAGTGCTCCTCGACCGGCTCGGCAGCCCAGACGCGCAGCTTGTTGACGGTCTCGCCGGCATAGCCCACCACGGGGATGTCATAGGGAACGGCCAAGATATCCTGCGTGTCCACCGTGCGGTAGAACGTGCGGCCGTCCTCCTCAAAGCCCTCAACGTGGCCACCGAACTTGATGGTCACGGCCTTGTCCTGACGACGGACCTCCCAGGGATAGCCGTGGGTGAGCCACTCATCGGTGGCCTCGACCTGGCTGCCGTTAACGATCTCCTGCTTAAACAGACCGTAGCGGTAGCGCATACCGTTGCCGTAGCCGGCAATGCCCTCGGCTGCCATGGAATCCAGGAAGCACGCGGCCAGACGGCCCAGGCCACCATTGCCCAGAGCCGGATCGGGCTCCTGGTTCTCGATGACGGACAGGTCGAAGCCCATGTCGTCGAGCGCCTCGGCGACCATGTCGCGCACGCCAAAGTTGAGCAGGTAGTTGTCGAGCAGGCGGCCGATCAAAAACTCGATCGAGAAGTAGTACACGCGCTTCTTGCCCTCGGCGGTGACGCGGGCGTCACTCTTGGTGGCAACGGTGCGGGCCTTTTCGGCCACGAGCTTGGCCAGGGCGTTAAAGCGGTCGAGGTCGCTGGCGGCCTCGACGCTCTTGCCGCTGATGCTCATGACGGCATCGCGATAGAGCTCGGTAAACTCCTGCTTGTTGTCGAAGATCTTATTCATACGTTCCTTTCCCCCGGGGATGTTTCTCCCGGAACGGTTATGACATCTATCCTACGCCCACGCGGGGCGGGTAATTACAGTGGTAACGCCTTTGTTACGCTTTCTTGGCGGGAGCCTTAACAGCAGCTGCCTTGGCCTTGGGAGCAGCCTTTTTGGTGGCTGCCTTCTTGGCCGTGGTGGACTTGGCCGAAGCCTTGGCAGCGGGCTTGGCAGCCTTCGCCTTAGCCGGAGCCTTCTTGGCAGCCGCGGCCTTGGGCTTCACCGAGGACGCACGCTTGCGCGTCGCCTTCTTGGGCTCCTCGACCACGGGCGGCTTGTAGCTGCTGGGACCGCGACGCTTAAGCACCACGCCCGCCAGACCGGGAACCTTCATCTCGATGGAGTCCATTTGCCCGTTCCAGGGATAGGGCTCGCTCGAGCAAGTGTAGGGCTCCTCACCGGCGTATCCGCTGCCGCCAAACTCGGGACGGTCGGAATCGAAGATGACTTCCCAGTCGCCCTCGCGCGGCACGCCCACTCGGAAGCTCTCGTAGCTCGCCGGGTCAAAGTTGATCAGGATCACCAGGTCGTCATCGACGTCCTCGCCCTGACGCACAAAGCTCACGATGGACTGCTTGGAGTTATCCGCGTCGATCCAGGTAAAGCCGTCGTCGGTGTAGCCGCGCTCGTACAGGGCGGGCTCGGCGGTGTACAAGTGGTTGAGCGCCTTAATGAACGCCTGATGATGACGATGGGTCTCGTACTCCTCGGTCAGGAACCACTGGATGGACTCGTAGTAGCGCCACTCAATAAACTGGCCGATCTCGTTGCCCATAAAGTTGAGCTTGGCACCAGGATGCGTCATTTGGTAGAAGGCCAGCGTGCGCAGGCCGGCAAACTGGCGCCACCAGTCGCCTGGCATGCGGCCGATCAGCGAGCACTTGCCGTGCACGACCTCGTCGTGGCTCAGCGGGCAAATGAAGTTCTCGGTAAAGGCGTACATGATGGAGAACGTGAGCAACCCGTGGTTGCCGGGACGCCACGGAAAATCGGTCTGCATGTAGTGCAGGGTGTCGTTCATCCAGCCCATGTCCCACTTGTAGTGGAAGCCCAGGCCGCCGTCCTGCGGCGGATAGGTCACAAGCGGCCACGCGGTGGACTCCTCGGCCATCATCATCACGTTGGGGTAATGCGCCTCTACAGCGCAGTTGACCTGGCGGATAAACGCGCTGGCGTCCAGGTCCTCCTCGGTACCGTACTTGTTGAACTTCTTTTGGCCCGGATCGTCGATGCCAAAGTTGAGGTACAGCATGCTGGATACGCCGTCCATGCGAATGCCGTCAACGTGGAAGTTCTCGAGCCAATACAGCACATTGGAGACCAGGAAGGAACGGACCTCGCCACGGGCGAAGTCGAACTTGTGCGTGCCCCAGTTGGGATGAATCTCGTGCTCAAACAGCATGTGGCCGTTAAAGGTGGCAAGGCCGTGGGAGTCGGCGCAAAAACCGCCGGGAACCCAGTCCATGATCACACCGATGCCAGCCTCGTGGCAGGCATCGATAAAGTGCATGAGCTGCTGCGGGTTGCCGTAGCGCGACGTGGCGGCATAGTATCCGGTCGTCTGGTAACCCCAGGAGCCGTCGAAGGGATGCTCCATAAGCGGCATGACCTCGATATGTGTGTAGCCCATGTCGCGCACGTAGTCCACGAGCTCCACCGACAGGTCGTCGTAGGTGTAGAACTCGCCGCGCTGGGCGGGGAAGGGATCCATGGGACCGGGGTAGTTGCCGTACTCGTCCGGCTCGCCCTGCGGCGCGTCGCCGTGGCGCTTCCACGAGCCAATATGCACCTCGTAGATGTTAAGCGGCTGCGACATGTGGTTGTGGCCGGCGCGGCGCTTGAGCCACGCGGCGTCGTTCCACTGGTAGCCATCGAGGGTCCACAGCACGCTCGCGGTACCCGGGGGGCACTCGGCCTTAAAGGCATACGGATCGGCCTTGTAGAGCTTCTCGCCCTCGTTGGTCTCGATGAGATATTTATAGAGCTGGCCCTGCTCGGCACCAGGAATAAAGCCTTCCCAAATAGCGCTCGTATGCACGGGCAACAGCGGGTTGGCTTCCTCATCCCAGTCGTTAAATTCGCCAATGACATGGACGCTCTTTACGTCGGGCGCCCAAACGCAAAAGCGCCAGCCGCGCGTGCGCTGCTGCGTGTCGGGATGCGCGCCCATCTTTTCCCAGCTGCGTTCCCACATACCAATGCCAAACAGATAGACATCGTCCTTGGAGAGTTCCGGTGCGTGCGGGGCGGCTTTACGGGTAGCGGGCTTTTTGGTTGCTGGCTTTAGCTTTGTATCGCTCACGTTTGATCCCATCATGACGCGGCAGCGTGTTGCCTTGGTGACTAGATGCGAAAGGTCCAAGGCTGCACGAATCGAAGGGACGGCGAAGTTTCTGTGATTCGTTCCACCTCGCGTGCTCGGTGGATCTTTCGGCAGAAACTACGATAACACCTGTGCGTTAGTTTTATGGACGAAAGCGGATTTGCGGGGGCGTTTAATCGGTAAGCGACATGTTTATACCACTGGCAGAATTGCCGTGGTAAAACTCTTGACAGTTTTACCAATTTGGGTTTCAAAATTGTTTGGCTGACGTTTGGTAAAACGTTTTTAGCAGGATGTTTACCATTTGATATCGAAAGGTTCGTTTATGTCCCATACCGCCGCTCCCAAGGTTGCTTTTATTTTCGATTGCGACGGCACGCTGGTTAATAGCACCCCCGTTTGGGCTTATGCTCAGCCAGAGTTATTGCACCGCCACGGTGTCGACGTTACGGTCGACGATTTTGCCCAGTTTGAGCATTTGTCGCTGGAGGATGAGTGTCAGGCCTACCACGACACCTGGGGCATTGGCGCGAATGGCGAGGAGTTGTACCGTGAGCTGAGCAATATTCTGATTGATGGGTACTCCAAGGTGCCGCCGCGCGAGGGGCTCCTGGCGTTTTTGGAGCAGGCGAAGGCGGCAGGCATTGCCATGTGCGTGGCTACGTCCACGCCGGCCGAGCTGGTGCAGTCTGCGCTCGCTGGTGCCGGGCTCGACGTTTACATGGAGTTTGTTACCACGACGGGCGAGGCAGGTCGTTCCAAGCAGTTCCCCGACGTATACGAGCTGGCGCTGCGCCGTCTGGAGGAGCGCCATGGGCACAAGTTTGAGCGTGCATGGGTGTTTGAGGATGCCGTCTTTGGCCTAAAGAGCTCTGGCACCGCCGGCTTTAAGCGCGTGGGCATCTATGACCCGCACGGCCGCATGAAGCGCGACGATGTGCGCACCAGCTGCGATATCTTTATCGACAGCTATGAAGACCTGGATCTGGCCCACGTGCTTTCGTTTGAGGGATAGGCGAGGGCTGTGGCTTGCAAGGTATTAGTGGTCTGCGGCTCGCCCGTTGTGGCGAGCGCGGATCTGCTGCGTCAACTGGCGGGGGAGTGCGACCACGTTGTCGCTGTGGACCGCGGACTCGACGCGCTGCTGGGCGCGGGGCTGGTCTGCGACGTATATGTGGGGGATGCCGACACGGTAAGCGACGCCGGCCGCGCACTGGTCGATGCCGCCAAAGACTTCGAAGTAGAGCGCCACGACCCGTACAAGGACTACACCGATCTGGCACTGGCGCTCGATTCCGTCCGCCGTCGCTGGCCGGGTGCCGAAGTGGTTGCGACCTGCGCCACCGGTGGCCGTCCGGACATGGCGCTTTCCGTACTGGGCCTGCTCGCAGGCTACGATGACGCCCCAGTCTGGATTGCCGAGGACAAGGTGGTCGCCCGCATCCTTCGCGCAGGTGAATCGTGGACCATCGAAGGCGCCGAGGGCAAGACGTTCTCCATCATCGCCATTGCCCCCAACACCGAGGTAAGCGAACACGGCCTAGAGTGGGAACTAGATCACAGCCCCCTGGGCTTGTTGGCCGACACATGCATTAGCAACATAGTAAGATCTACTGCAAAGATCGAAGTCCACACCGGTACTGCAATAGCGTATTTGCTGCATCAGGGTTTTATCGGGACGGCGGATAAAAATAATCGCTCGTAGAGTGATTATTTTTGCCCCGTCCCAGGAAAACCCGTAAGTGCGAGGATCAATTGCAAAAAACTTCTTGCACAACTAAGAATCTTCCCCTATAGTATCTCCTCGTCACGGGGGCGTAGCTCAGCTGGGAGAGCGCTTGACTGGCAGTCAAGAGGTCAGGGGTTCGATCCCCCTCGTCTCCACCATCGTGAATTCAAAGGCCTTCGGTATCCCGAAGGCCTTTAATATGAGAAAGCCATTGTCAATAGGCATGTTTGTTCGAGCCCGGTTTTAAACCGGGCTTTTTCGTTTCCCGTCGGGAGAGCCCGCGCACGCTGCATGGCTTAGTCGACGCTTGCCTGGCAAGCTAATATCCGCGGGCTCTTGCGGGCGCGCTGC